>JBMZAB010000001.1:0-133568 GCA_049610985.1 Flavobacteriales bacterium
AAACCCAGTGTTTACGCGGGACTGTGAATACGTTTGGGTGACAAAATGGGTGACAAGTTCACCCACCCTGAGACCGACATCCATTTACACGGAGCCTAGGGTTTTTGTGAATGTAAAATCACTCAGAATCTTGGATGACCTGAACTGAAATCTCAGAAGAAGTCAACAGCACGCCTTCCAACGTAAATACATACACTCCGATGTTGTACACACCCAAAGCGTTGGGGTCAAAATCAAGATCCGCTGCTGCGGAAAGTTCAGACCAGAAGCCAAAATCGAAATTCTGACTATCCTGGAAAATGCTCTCCTGAGCATAGTCAATGTCCGTATCTGTTTCCACAAATTGGAATGCTTCAGAGAAGGACCCGAAAATGGTGTAAGAGCTTTCGGGGTTAGAAGCGTCAAAATTATCGGCTGGATCAAAGTCCAAACCAAACTTTACGTCCAGGTCCTCAAACGTATGTTCACCCAAATTGATACTCAACAAGTAATTCCAACGTGCGCCCGCTGCAACGCCTTCTGGCAAATCCGCATGTCCACTGTTGACCAAGTAGTTTGTCAAGTTATCAATCTGAGGCTCCACGTTACCTACGTATCGCTCCACCACACCTAAGGATGATGTGATTCCATTGCATACGTCGATACCAACGTTCATGTGAACGTTGGACAAACCGGAGCCAATCGTGAATTGCTCTTCAGTAGAACTATTCAGGTCATTCATTGACGCACAGTATGTGCATGTGCCCTGGTCTCCAATGTAATTCGCTGCAAATGTGTCGGTGCAATCGTCTGCGTTATCCCACAAACTGTCTTCATCAGAGTCTGAGACACCAAATAGAGACAAAATGGACAAGATATCTGAGATGTCAATGGTCCCATTGTCGTTAGAGTCATGAAGCAAAGGACATGCTTCATTCTCCACTGAAGCGCCGAAGAACGACAATATCGATAAGACATCTGCTATCTCAACAGATGAATTGTCATTGGAGTCGTGCAGCAAGGCAGGACATGTTCCTTGGGCAAAGGTCAAGGACGCAACGAATAGAGCGAGAAAAGAAAAGACAACCCTCATGACTACAATTTTAAGTGAAAAAAGTACTATTAATTTCTTTACATAGCTAAATATTCGCCATTTGTCTACAAAAAAGTTGAGTCTATACCAACAACTCACTCACCTTGTGACCGACATCCATGTACACGGATCATAGGTTTTTTGTGACTGTAACATCGTGAGGTTCAGCTGTCAGTCGTCCTTGTCAAATCGGACATCGAGGCAAGTGATTCTGGGGGCAACAAGGTCTATTCCTGTTGAAGGCCAATTCATGCCGACGTGTAAACCTTGAGTCTTGGGGAGAGGTTGTGTACCCATGAAAAGGTCTACACTTTTAGGCGTCGTGTGTCTGAACATGTTCTTGGTGGACATCTCAACTTGGGGACAATCCATTGAGCCACCAGTGCAGCAGTGGAACAAAATGTTGCTCGAAGCAATCAGAAACGACCTCGCCCGGCCCAACGTGCACGCCCGGAATTTGTTCCACTTCAGCACAGGGCAGTACGCGCTTCACATGCTGACAGAGGGCCACAATGGAACAATGGCAGATGGCAACGTCAGCTGGCCCGAGGTCCCTGAGGACGTGTCCTCCTGGGTGCCTGGCACAAATGAGTATCGGGACATGATGGCTTCCTATGCCTTTCGATTTATCTCATTGCGCTACGAGAACTCGCCTGGATGGGGCGAGACTCTCGAGGAACTTGAGGCAAACTTCAACAGCACCACTGGAACAACCCCAAACGTCATTTTGAACAATTCCACGGCAGCGGCTTACGGATTTGACGTGGCCAATGCCATCAATTCAGCCTACATGAACGATGGTTCCAACCAGGCGAACAACTACGAGAATGACTGTTATCAACCTGCGAACAACCCACTCGATGTCACGGCAGAAGGGCTCTGCGATTTCTCCTTAGAAAACCCGGATCGCTGGCAACCACTCTCGTTTGGAGGAAGCTTTGTGGACCAAGCAGGGAACGAGACTTTCGAAGATGTCGTGCCCTTCAGTGGAGCCAATTGGGGAAATGTGACGCCATTTGCATTGCAGAGCGGAGACGCAAGTTTGTTCAACCGTGATGGCTGCGAGTACCCCGTCTACTTTGACCCAGGGTCCCCAGTGCTGCTGGGTGAGGAAGACGAAAGCCTGAACAACTGGCAACATGGATTCGCCTTTGTGGCGAAATGGCAAACCCAACTGAACATTGAAGACTCTGTGGTCGTGGACATCAGTCCGAAAAGTGTAGGCAACTTGAACGCCGATCCCGAGGTTCCAGACTTCCTCTACAACGAGCACGAGGGTGGTGACATCGGGCCGGGGCATGCATTCAATCCAATCACTGGGGAGCCTTATGAGCCAGAATTGGTGCTGAGAGGCAACTTCACGCGGGTGCTTGCAGAATTTTGGGCGGATGGACCCGACTCAGAAACGCCACCAGGCCACTGGTTTTCCATTCTGAATGAAGCGACTTTGCATCCAGAATTCGATTGGCGTTGGAACGGTCAAGGCGAGGTGTTGGAACACGGCGCGTGGTTGGCGCGGGCATACCGTCTTTTGGGCGGTGCCATGCATGACGCCGCAATCGCAGCTTGGAGCATCAAAGGCTACTACGACTTCGTGCGGCCGATTTCCGCCATCCGTTTCATGCTTGCTCAAGGACAATGTTCAGACCCAACAAAAGAAAATTTCAGTCCCGAAGGTGTGCCGTTGATCGACAACGTCTTCGAAATTGTTGAGGCTGGTGACCCCATTTTAGACAGTCAACCGCAGGCCCTGGGCATGGTTAAAGTTCATCAGTGGGTGCCCAACCTCGAAACTGGAGTTCCATCCTTCGAGTGGCGCACAGGCTGTTCATGGTGGCCCTACCAACGCCCCACTTTTGTCACACCTCCTTTCGCTGGTTATGTCAGTGGTCACTCCACCTTCTCGAGGGCGGCAGCTGAGGTCCTGACCTACGCCACCGGTTCAATGTACTTCCCGGGTGGTTTGGGTACGTACGACATTGGGGCCAATGACTTTTTGGCCTTTGAGTCAGGTCCAACTGAGTCATTCACATTGCAATGGGCAACCTACAAGGATGCTGCAGACCAGTGCGCACTGAGCCGAATTTGGGGTGGCATTCATCCTCCCATGGATGACATTCGTGGCCGGGTTGTTGGAAGTCAAGTGGCCGAGCGAGCCATTGCTGCCTTTGAGGAAGAAGCCAATCAGGAAGGCCCGATCGAGACATGCCCATCGGACATTGATGCCAACGGCCAGGTTGGAACTGGTGATTTGTTGCTCCTGCTTTCTGAGTTCGGTGACATTTGTGAAGAAGGATAATGTGGGGCGCAGCAGAGGTGCCCGCCCATGATTGTTCCTTCACAATTCCAACGGTCTGGCCCGCCGAGCGTCTCAGTGTAGGTTGCAGAAAACGTATCCCCGAGTTGGCGACACTCGGCATCTTGGTGACACTTTGGGTGACACCAACCACAACGGGTTGCCAAACAATTTTTTCAAAGCTTGTCTCCGGACCTCATTTGGGTTGAGACGAAATGACAGGCCCTCAATTCTGATTCACCCAACCGTCGCCCACGCGGGAGGGGACGTGCGCAGTGGCTTTCGAGAAGGACAGAATGGCTTGGACCGTGGAAGGCTTGGGCAGCAGTTCAACGGTGGTGAAATCGGGGCAAGAAAACGTCAGAGGGTCGAATGAATCCATGCAATGGTGTTGTGTTGTTCCTCCCTCAAACGACAAGAGGCGGACCCTATTGTGTCCGCCTCTCTTTTTTTCATTTCTGGCCTGTCTCGCGTCAGCCCGTGGTGAGCACGAGCTGCTGCTCGTCGACCATGCGCCTGAGGTTGATCAAGGCATAGCGCATGCGGCCCAAGGCCGTGTTGATGCTCACCCCCGTCTCCTCTGCAATCTCTTTGAAGCTGTATTGCTGCTCCAGGCGCATCTTGACCACCTCCCGCTGCTCTTCGGGAAGTGCGGGGATCAACTGACGCAACTCCGCGAGCACTTCCTCCTGCACCATGGTGTCCATGGCGTTTGGCGCGTCGTGGGCGAGCGTGTCGAAAATGTCAAACTCGTCGGTCGGACGCACCATGCGCCTCTTGCGGTTGCGCCGGAAGTGGTCGATGGCTGCGTTGTGGGCAATGCGCATCACCCAAGGGCCAAACTTCCCCTCCTCCACGTACTTGCCCGACTTGAGCACCTTGACCACCTTGATCCACGTGTCCTGGAACAGGTCGTTCGCCACCTCGTGGTCGCGGACCACGAAGACGATCTTGGAGAATACCCCAGACTGGTAACGGTTCAACAACGTTTCGAATGCGCGTTCGTCACCTTCACGGTAGGCACGAATCAAGTCGCGGTCGGACAAAGAAGCTCGCATGACACCTCTGTTTACTTCACACCTCTCTTCCGGGACTCTCCCGGCTCAAGGCTTCATGAAATGGAACAAGGGTAGAATGTGTCGATGCGCGTCTGTTTGGGATCAAACTCTCACTAAAGTAGCCCTTTTCCTCAAGGACGCCAAACCTCAGGTACCTTCACGCTGTTAAAAACTGCAATGAAGATTGACATCCACGGGGCGAAAGTCCACAACTTGAAGGACGTCGACGTGAGCATTCCCAAAGAGAAACTCACGGTGGTGACAGGCTTGAGCGGGTCGGGAAAAAGCAGTTTGGCATTCGACACCCTCTACGCGGAAGGCCAGCGCCGCTACGTGGAAAGTCTCAGCAGTTACGCGCGCCAATTTTTAGGTCGCTTGGACAAACCCGATGTCGACCGCATCGACGGGCTCTCCCCTGCCGTGGCCATTGAACAGCGGAGCGCCTCGGGCGGTCCACGCTCTACAGTCGCCACACGCACCGAGATCATGGACCACTTGCGCATGCTCTTCGCACGGATCGGGGTCACCAAGTCCCCCATCTCCGGCGAGGTGGTGCGGAAAGACCGCGTGACAGACGTGGTGGACCACATTCTCGCGTGCGGTGCAGAACGCATGATCCTCGTGGCGCCCCTCGCTCCGAGAGACGACCGCAGCCCGGAAGACCAACTTCGGGTGTTGCAGCAGCAAGGGTACACCAGGGTTTGGACTGCGGAAGGCGCCATGCGCATGGACAGCCTCGAGGGCCACGACGTCTTGGGCCTGGTCGTCGACCGCTTTTCCCCGCAATCCGCCGCCGAGGACGAAGGCCGCGTGGCGGACAGCGTCGAAACAGCCCTCTTCGAAGGGGGCGGACGATGCCAAGTGTGGACGACCTCCAAGGACGGCAAGGCTGAGTCCGTGGAATTCAACGACCGCTTCGAACGGGACGGCATGGTCTTCCCTGAGCCCACCCCGGACATGTTCAACTTCAACAGCCCTGTCGGGGCGTGCGGGACCTGCGAAGGATACGGCCACGTGCTCGGCATCGACCCCGACAAGGTCGTGCCCGACCCGACCCGGAGCTTGTACGACGGGGCTGTCGCCCCGTGGCGAGGCGAACGCACAGGTCGGTGGCGTGAACGCCTGGTCATGGCCGCCGGTGCCGTGGACCTTCCAGTGCATGCGCCTTGGCAAACGCTGACCGACGCCCAGCGGGAGTTGGTCTGGAACGGATGCGCCCACTTCAAGGGCATCCACGCCTTCTTCAACATGCTCGAGGCCAAGAGCTACAAAATTCAAAACCGCGTGATGATCAGCCGGTACAGAGGCCGGACCAAGTGCACCACGTGCCACGGCACACGAATCGGACCGGACGCTCGACACGTGTTCGTGGGTGGCCAAACCATCCACGACGTCTTGCGCATGACTGTGGAGGAAGCCTTGGCTTGGCAAGACAGCCTGGCGTTGACCTCGGCAGATCAAGCCATCGCTGAGCGGCTGCTGTGGGAGGTGAAACACAGGCTGACCTGCCTGATGGATTTGGGCCTTGGGTACTTGTCCCTCATGCGCAGCAGCCCCACCCTGAGCGGCGGCGAATCCCAACGCATCGCCTTGAGCACGTGCGTGGGCAGCGCGCTTGTCGGCAGCACCTACGTGCTGGACGAACCCAGCATCGGGCTCCACCCGGAAGACACCCAACGGCTCATCTCTGTCCTGGAACGGCTCCGCAACCAAGGCAACACCGTGGTGGTCGTCGAGCACGACGACGACATCGTGACGGCCGCCGACTTCGTGGTGGACATGGGGCCGCAAGCGGGTTCCTTTGGTGGCGAAGTTGTGTTCAGCGGGCCGCAAGACGGCTTGTCCCAATGCGACGACACGCACCCCTCTTTGACCGCGGCGTACCGCAATGGACACATGGCCATTCCAGTTCCGGAGCAACGTCGCACGTCCCAAGACAAGCTGACCATGCGCAACGTGCACACCCACAACCTGAGGGGCTTCGACGTGGACGTTCCCCTTCGCAACTTGGTGGCCGTATCGGGCGTGAGCGGCTCAGGCAAGAGCACCTTGATCACCCAGCTTCTCGTTCCAGCCGTCCAGGCCCAGCTCGATGGATTCGGCGGCCAAACCAAAGGCTTCGAAGCCCTCGAAGGCGACTTGGGCACGCTGGAGCATTTGGAGTTTGTCGACCAAAACCCAATCGGCAAAAGCTCTCGCTCCAACCCCGTCACCTACGTCAAAGCCTTCGACGAAATCCGCACGCTCCTTGCCGAGAGCGCCCACGCCAAAGCGCGCGGACTCAAGCCTTCCCATTTCAGCTTCAACATCTCCGGCGGCCGCTGTGAAACTTGCGAAGGCGAGGGCCACGTCACCGTCGGCATGCAGTTCATGGCAGACCTGAAGCTGCCCTGCGAGGATTGCGGCGGCAAGCGCTTCCAGGACCACGTGCTCGAAGTCACCTACAAGGGGAGAAACGTCCATGAGATTTTGTCCATGACGGTCGACGATGCGCTGTTGTTCTTCGCCCCTGAAGACCAAAAGAAACCCCCGGCCGCCATCCGGCGACTCCTCGCCAAACTTCAACCCTTGCACGACGTCGGCCTGGGCTACATCACCTTGGGCCAGGGCTCCAACACCCTCAGCGGCGGCGAGGCCCAGCGCATCAAGCTCGCCGCCTTTCTCGCCCGAGGCGATCGGCAAGGGCACACGCTGTTCGTGTTCGACGAACCCACCACAGGCCTTCACGTCCACGACGTGGCCAAGCTCCTGGACTCGTTCCGTGCCTTGCTCAGCCAAGGTCATTCCATCGTGGTCATCGAGCACCACTTGGACATCCTCAAGTCCGCCGACTGGGTGATCGACCTCGGTCCCGGTGGCGGCGAACACGGCGGTCAACTCGTGCACGCCGGCACGCCCGAGTCGTTGGCCGAGTGTCCCCAATCTGTCACCGGCAAGCACCTCGCTCCCAAACTCTCTTCTGCCTCATGACATTGCGCACCTTCTTCCTCGCCTCTTGGACCCTCCTCGCGGCAAGCTGCCAAGCGCAAGAACCACAGGACAGCAGCCGTGCCTCGAGTTGGTGTGGCGAATTGAGCCCCGACGCGTACCGCGTGCTCCGAGAACAAGGAACAGAGCCCCGATTTTCAGGCGAGTTCTGGCTGCATGACGAAGACGGCGTCTACGTCTGCATGAGCTGCGGTGCCCGGCTGTTCGACTCTGGCACCAAATTCAAAAGCAACAGCGGATGGCCCAGCTTTTACCAGTCTGCGGGCGACACAGCAGTCGACGCCCGCATGGACCTCAGCCACGGCATGCGCCGCATGGAAGTCGTGTGCGCCGCATGCGACGGCCACTTGGGCCACGTGTTTGAGGACGGCCCCCCTCCCACCGGTCTTCGCTACTGCATCAACAGCGTGGCGCTGGATTTTGTGCCGAGAGACAGCGTGGGCATCCTGCTGAAGCAGGCCCCGAAGTGACCTGCGTAGTTGCGCAACAAAAAAGGCGTCCGCAGGGGACGCCTTTTTTGTGGGTGCTTCCGTCTGTCAGCGCTTGGGCTTCTTGCACACGAAGGTGAGGCCTTCGCTCTGGATGACCTCTTGGCCTCCAACCAAGTTGCCGTCGGCATCGGTCACAGGACGGGTCCGCCCGTGCACATTCAACACCCCTTCCACTTCACCTGCAGTGGTCAATTGCATGAGCAAAATGCGCTTTGAGGGAGGTGCGGCAGCTTGACGCTTGTCCGGGGTCACGAACCACGCGCCGTCGTTGGTGGCCAGCTCGCCACCGGCGTTGAACGATTCAAAATTCATGATGAAACCAGAGACGGCGTTCATGTAGTTGTCCTCAGCACCGATGGTCACCCACGAGTCGTACAACAAAGTGGGGTCTTTGGTGGTGTCGTATCGCTGGATGTCCGCAGACAACGCGCCTCCTTTCAAGTGCTGGAAGAACGGCGCGGTCGATGTGATCTTCATCGGAGCAGACTTCTCGCCGTAAATGGCGTCGAGGATGTCGCCTTCGTTCTCCATCACCGCATACACGCGGTAGGTGTCACCTGGGACGACCCCTCCGTTGTCGATGTAATCCACCTCCAGGTGGGAAAACTGGGCCACTGCAGTGGACGCCATGCAGACTGCCGCGAGGGCCAAACCTGTGTTTCTCAAATTCTTCATGTTCTCCTAAGATAATTCAGAGTTGGTTATTTCAAGATGCGGTCGTTGGCGCGGGCTTTGCGTCCGCTGCCAGGGCGACTCCGGAACGCAGAGCGCACGGGCAAGAAGTACCCAAACGACAATTCATGTGAATGGGCGCTAAGGTAATTGTCGCCCAAGGTGATGTCGTAGTTGTACGCCAAAGTGAAGGCGCCGTAGTTGATGCCCGTGCCAATCACGAAAGCATCCTGCGGCCGCAGGCCCATGCCTGCCCAATAGGTGCCGTTGTAGATGGCACGAAGGTGGAAATCCAATTGACCTGGCGTCGCTTCAGTCATGCGCATCAGCGCACTGGGCTGCAACGAAAACAGTTGCGTCACCTTGTACAAGTAGGACGCCATGAAGTTGTAGTGGCGGAACATCCGGTTGGCGTCGTCGTCGACCCCACTTAGGTTCAGCTTGTCTTCCAACAGGTTGTAAACAGACATCCCGAAGTAGTAGTTTTTGCCGTACACCATCATCCCAGCGTTGAAATCCACACCAAAGGTGGATTCAATGGTTTGGGGCAAGCTCTGGTCTCCCGTTTGCCACACGTTCAGACCGGTGCCGTCAAACACAAACTGGTTGCCACGCATGCTCAAACCAAAAGACACGGCATCTTGGTTGCTGAGCAGCACGCTGTACGCTCCGGTCAATTCAATGCCCGTTTGTTTGATGGCGCCTCCCATGTCATCGTTGTAGAGCACAAAGCCCACGCCACCTCCGCCAGGAACAGCTTGGTGGCCACTCAACAACTTGGTGGTCGGCGCCCCGTCGAAGCCGGCCCACTGTTGGCGGTAGCTCGACGACAACACAGTGCCAGGCTCGGTGCCGGCCACAGCCGGGTTGGCCAAGTAAGTGTTGGTGATGAACTGAGAGCGACGCCATTGCTGCTGCCCCCAAACCACAGATCCTGCGGAGAATGCCACCAAGGCCAGGCTGGTCAAGTGCTTTTTCATCTTGCTCAGTATTTGATGGTCACCGTGCCACGGATGGGCAGCGTTCCAGGGTTCAACTCAATGGTGTAGTAGTAATCTGCCACTGGCAGACGCTGACCGCTGAAACGGCCGTCCCAGCGCTCTAGCCCGCCTTGCGTCTCAAACACACGCTGTCCCCAGCGGTTGACCACCACAACCCGCGACTGCGGGAAGTCCTCCAAACCGCCCACGACCCAATCGTCGTTTTTGCCATCGTTGTTGGGGGTCAGGGCGTCGGCGATGAACAAGCAACCCTCAATGGCCTCCACCGCTTGGGACGCCGAACGACGGCAGCCCAGCGCGTCGGTCACCACCACGGTGTAGGTGTCTTCCGTCAAGCCCACTGCAGTCGACGCCGTTTGGCCAAACGGGTCGCTCCACTCGAAGGTGAACGGGGCTTCTCCTCCATTGACGCTGACCGTGGCTGTGCCGTCGGCCGCGCCCCAGCACGTCACCGGCGAGGTCAAGGTGGACAGCTCCATGTCGGTTTCATTCAGAACGCCAATCACAAATGTCGAGTCATGCGTGCATCCAATCTGGTCAGTGATATGAGCTGTGTATGTCATCTCACTCAAATTGTTTAGACCGTTTTGATTCAAATTGGTTGCGACTTGTTGACCAGCAGTGTCAACCACATACCAGGACCACTCTTCAAGTGTTACAGTGCCACCTGCTCCAAAGATGTCAATGGAGCCATCACTCATGCCTGTGCATGTTACTGGGGTGATCGATTCCGTAAAACCTTGAGCAAAGGACAAAGGGGGAGGCGCATCAACTGCAAACGCCAACACATTCTGGCATCCTGATGTATCCGTGACCTGCAAGAGAAAATCTCCAGCACAAAGACCGAGGCTTTCATCAACAGAAATTCCCATCGGCATTGAAACGAAATCTATGTCCAATTGGCCACTGCCCCCGATTGCACTAAACTCCACAGACCCATCGCAGTCCGACGCACAGGTCAAATCGGTCACGTTTGCGATGGAAAGTTCGATCGGCGCAGGCTCCTCCACGGTGATGAGTGCCGTGTCCGAGGTGCAGTTCAAGACGTCGTACACCCACACCTGGTAAAGCGTGGGACCCAGGTCTCCGATGGACGCCGTCAACGGCAAGGAGTCCGCCGCAGCCGAGAGCAAGACAGGTGTAGATAGGTTGTTCGTCAAATAGAGTTCGCCGCCAGAACCTCCAGAGGCCTCCGCCACAATGGTTCCGTCCGAAGCGCCGGCACAAACCACATCCGTCCAATCCACAGTCCATTCAATGGGTTCAGGGCAGTTGACGTACACGGTGTCCACGCGGGAACACCCGTTGTCGTCGGTCGTGGTCACTTCGTACGTGCCGTCCCCATTCAAACACACGAGGCCAGACAATTCAAAGCCTTCGTCGGTGAAGGTGCCGCCGTCCATGGGGTTGCCAGCTGGACTCAACACTGTGACGTTCAAATTACCCGTGCCTCCCACGAGCGAAGAGTTTGGGATGACGATGGAGGCGTTCGCCTCGCCAAAGCACGAGTTCTGGTCGCCGATGCTTGGCATGGCCTCAATGGCATCAGGTGCCACCACCGTGAACCGGGTGGTGTCCATGCACCCGTAGGCGTCAAGCACCAAGACCGCGTAGTCCCCAGGCTCGACGTCCGAGAAGCTGTTGACGTTGGTTTCGGCCACCAAAGCGCCGTCGGTGAAATCCAGGATGGTTTCCTCCACGTCTGAGAAGGCGAACCCCTCAGGAAAGGCGTACAAGTCGTACGCGGTGTTGGGCACATCCGTGCTGCCGAGGAATTCCAACGAAACCTCGGCGTTGTCGCCAGGGCAGGTCGTCAGCACCCCAGACACGTCGGCTTCTTCCGAGGCGTAATCCAAGCACGGGTGAGACACCTCAATCGCGCCCGAAACGGCTTGCTCCTCGATTAACCATACCTCTTCTTGTTCTTGGTCGCCATTCACAAACACTTGGCAATTCGCAGAAAACGTCCAGTCGCCGCATGTGGTCACCCGTGCCACTTCTACGCGTAAGTCGTTCCCTGCGAATGCGTTAGGTGGCCCAACCACGTCTCCTGTGCCTGAATCCGTAACTGGCAGGAGGAATAACAATCCGTTTTCCACCTGATGTGAACAGATGTTCTCGCCCGCCTCGCTGCTACCGGTGTCTCCCATCTTGCTCGGCAACACCCCGTCGACGCCGTCGACGGTCGCGTCGCCGCTGAGCATGCCGATGGTCCAGAACGTGTCGTACTGCTCCAACGGCAAGAAGGGCCAATTACTGGCTTGATTCCCAAAGGTCATTACGAAATCGACGTCTACAGGGTTGTGACAACCACAAGGTGCATCGATGCCCATGGGCAAAGAGCCCCCATTGGTGGTGTCCGCATACACTGCACTCAGGAAATCGGTGGGGTTGGTGAACTCGGCATACACAATGAACGAGGCGTACCCGTCCAAGATGCCCTCTGGGTCGAAGGTGTCGTCAGGCGTTGGTGTGTCGGCGCCGTAGAAGACGGTGTCGACTTCCACCACAAAACCAGTCATTTGGGCTGTCGCAGAGGCCGACCAAACCATGCCCATCATCAAGAGGACAAGGCCAGCCAAAGGAAATTGTAGATGTCGCTTCATGCAGGATGCGTCGTTTTCGCGATTTGGCATGCAAATTAGCGGTTTTCAGCGCTTGTTCAACCAGCCCAAACGCCATGGCGTCAACCGCCCCACGTGCAGAACCCACATTTGATTCGTTGTTCGAGGAACAGGGCGTCTTGGCGGTGGTCAAACCCAACCGGCTTTTGGTGCACCGCACAGACATCGATTTCCACGAGCGGTTCAATTTGCGGGACTTGGTGAATGCGGAACGCCCAAGGGACCAGTGGATGCAACCTGTGCACCGGTTGGACAAACCCACGAGCGGCATTGTCCTCTTTGCCGCGCCAGGCGACGCCCTGAACGACTTGAAACTTGAGTTCGTGCACCGGCGAACCACCAAGGTGTATTGGGCCGTTGTTCGGGGGTGGACAGAAGACGAGGGCGTGGTCGAGAAACCGCTCCCCACGGCGCACAACCCCAAACCCAAGGAGGCGGTCACCCGTTACACCACGCTGGCCAGGACGGAGTTGAACGTGCCTGTGGGCCCCTACGAAACGTCTCGCTACAGCCTGGTTGAATGCCGCCCAGAAACCGGACGATTCCACCAAATCAGGCTTCACTTTCGCCACCTTCGGCATCCCATCGTCGGCGACTCTCGCTACGGCGACAAACGGCACAACCGCGCGGTGGCCTCCAGCACCGGGACCGACACACTCATGCTTCATGCTGGCAGGCTCACGGTCCAACTCCCAGGGGAGCGCGACACGCTTCACGCCCAGGCAGCGGTGCCCAAAAAATGGGATGCATTGTTGGACAGCTGGTCCTGGGAGGGCGACCTCTCTGACGTGCCCCGGACGCATGGAGTGACAGTGACGTAGGGCGCTTCAAGGACGGCACCGGGTTTGGGCTAATTTCGCGTGGAGCCACGCAACGACATGGAACAACAAGCCCCCTACAAGCCCCAGCACAAAGTCCGCATCGTCACCGCCGCGAGCCTGTTTGACGGCCACGACGCCGCCATCAACATCATGCGGCGGATCATGCAGAAAACAGGATGCGAGGTGATCCACTTGGGGCACGACCGCAGCGTGGACGAGGTGGTCACCACGGCCATCCAAGAAGACGCCCAAGCCATCGCCATGACCTCCTACCAAGGGGGGCACATGGAGTACTTCAAATACATGAAGGACTTGTTGGACGAACGGGGTGCGGGACACATCCGCATCTTTGGCGGCGGCGGAGGCACCATCCTTCCGGAGGAAATCCAAGAATTGCACGACTACGGCATTGAACGGATCTACCATCCCGACGACGGAAGGGCCATGGGGTTGCAAGGGATGATCAACGACCTGATCCAACGCGCAGACTTCAATACGGTGCCGGACTTGGAGGCCTTGGACGGCGCCACCACGAGGTTGGCCCAGCGCAACGTGCGCGACTTGGCCCGGTGCATCACAGCCGCCGAAAACAACTCGGAGGCTTTCGGTGCAGCGTTCGCGGATGTCAAGGCCAACCTGCCGGTCGTTCCCGTGCTGGGCATCACCGGCACTGGAGGGGCGGGCAAATCGTCCATGGTGGACGAGCTCGTGCGCCGGTTTTTGATCGACTTTCCCGAGAAGCGCATCGCTTTGGTGAGCGTCGATCCGTCCAAGCGGAAAACCGGGGGCGCGTTGCTCGGCGACCGCATCCGCATGAACGCCATCCACTCGAACCGGGTGTACATGCGTTCTTTGGCCACACGCCAGTCGAACTTGGCCTTGTCGCGTCATGTGCAAGAAGCGCTCGACATCCTCAAGGCGGCGGAATTCGACTTGATTGTGTTGGAGACCAGCGGCATTGGCCAAAGCGACACCGAGATCATGGACCACAGCGACGTGTCGCTGTACGTGATGACCCCCGAGTTTGGGGCGGCAACGCAGTTGGAGAAAATCGACATGCTCGACTTCGCCGACGTGGTGGCCATCAACAAATTTGACAAACGAGGCGCCCAAGACGCGCTGCGCGACGTGCGAAAGCAGTTCAAGCGCAACCACGACTTGTGGGAAGCCCACGACGACGACCTCCCAGTCGTGGGCACCATCGCGTCCCAATTCAACGACCCTGGGACCAACGAGCTCTACCGCCGCATGATGAACACACTGGCGGACAAGACCGGCGCGTCGTTGTCGTCCAATTTCGCGGCGGACCTGGGCGCCAGCGAGAAGGTGTTCATCATCCCCCCTGCCCGGACGCGGTACCTCAGTGAGATTGCGGAATCCAACCGGGCCTACGACCGGTGGGCGGAAAAGCAGGCCGACCTGGCGGGAAAACTCCAAGCCTTGACCACTGCAGCCGACTTGGTCGACGGAGACGCGGCCGACGCCCTGGCCGACCGGAGCAAGCACATCCAACTGGATTTGGATGCGCGCCTCAAGGAATGGCTCGAAGGATGGCCTGAGCTGCGCGCTCGCTACGAAGCTGACGAGTACGTCTTCCAAGTGCGGGGCAAGGACATCAAGATTCCCACCTCGAGCAAGAGCTTGTCCCACCAAGACATCCCCAAAGTCGCCCTGCCCTCCCTGACCGGATGGCAAGACTTGGCCAAGTGGCATTTGCAAGAGAACCTGCCGGGCTCCTTCCCGTTCACCGCAGGCATCTACCCCTTCAAGCGGGAGGGCGAGGATCCCACACGGATGTTTGCTGGAGAAGGCGGGCCAGAGCGGACCAACAAACGTTTCCACTATGTCTCCCTCGGCATGCCCGCAAAGCGGTTGTCGACGGCGTTTGACTCGGTGACCCTCTACGGCCGCGACCCCCACCTCAGACCGGATATCTACGGGAAAGTCGGAAACTCTGGGGTCAGCATCTGCTGCCTGGACGACGCCAAGAAACTCTACAGCGGGTTCGACCTGTGTGCGCCCAACACCAGCGTGTCCATGACCATCAACGGCCCTGCACCTGTGCTGCTCGGGTTCTTCTTGAACGCCGCAATCGACCAGCGGTGCGAAAAACACCTCCGCGAAAACGGCCTGGAAGCCCAGGTGGAGGCCGTGCTCAAAGCGAAATGGGACGACCGCGGGCTGCTCCGCCCCAAGTACCACGGCGATTTGCCTGAAGGCAACGACGGGCTGGGGCTGCTGCTCTTGGGGTGCACGGGCGACGAGGTCCTCGACGCAGCGACCTACAACACGATCAAGGCCGAGGCCTTGTCCAGCGTGCGGGGCACAGTGCAGGCGGACATTTTGAAGGAGGACCAAGCCCAAAACACGTGCATCTTCTCCACGGAGTTTGCACTTCGGTTGATGGGCGACGTGCAGGACCACTTCATCCGACACAACGTCCGGAACTTCTACTCGGTCTCCATCAGCGGCTACCACATCGCCGAGGCCGGCGCAAACCCCATCACCCAATTGGCGTTCACCCTGGCCAACGGATTCACCTACGTGGAGTACTACCTGAGCCGCGGCATGGACATCGACAAGTTTGGGCCCAACCTGAGCTTCTTCTTCTCGAATGGCATCGACCCCGAGTATGCGGTGATCGGTCGTGTGGCCCGCCGGATTTGGGCCAAGGCCATGCGCGAGAAATACGGGGCCTCCGCCCGGGCGCAGATGTTGAAGTACCACATCCAAACGTCCGGCCGCTCGCTGCACGCCCAGGAAATCGACTTCAACGACATCCGCACCACGTTGCAGGCGCTGTACGCGATCTACGACAACTGCAACTCGTTGCACACCAACGCCTACGACGAGGCCATCACCACGCCAACCGAAGGCAGTGTGCGCCGGGCCATGGCCATCCAGCTCATCATCAACAAAGAGCTGGGCTTGGCCAAGAATGAAAACCCGCTGCAAGGCGCCTTCATCATTGAGCAATTGACGGAATTGGTCGAGGAGGCGGTGCTCAGCGAATTTGACCGCATCACCGAACGCGGCGGGGTGCTGGGCGCCATGGAAACCATGTACCAGCGCTCGCGCATTCAAGAGGAAAGCTTGCACTACGAGATGCTCAAGCATACCGGAGAATACCCCATTGTGGGCGTCAACACCTTCCTCAGCAAAGAAGGTTCGCCCACCTTGGTTCCTGGAGAAATCATCCGCGCCACCGAGGAAGAAAAGCAACGACAACTGGGCAACCTCAAGGCGTTGCACGACATGGCGGAAGACACCTCGTCTGAGGTGTTGGCGCGCATGCAAACGGCCGCAACGTCTGGCGAAAACATGTTCGACGTGTTGATGGAGGCCACCAAGAGTTGCTCGTTGGGGCAACTGACCGACGCCATGTTCGACGTGGGTGGGGCCTACCGCCGAAACATGTAATCCACGGCAAGGTATCTTGCCGCCATGCCTCACGATTCTTCTCACACCTGGGTCCACCCGGCCCGAAATGTCCTCGGCATTGTCGCAGGGTGCGTGTCCTTTCCCGTTCTGGTCACCATGGGCCATGGACTCTTTGCCTTGGCAGGGGTGACTCAAGCCCCCTCCGTCTCGCCGCAAGAGGCGCCGGAAGTTTGGCAAGCCTTCATGGAAAGCCTCACCGTTTTAGAACTGCTGTCAGCCTCGGCGGCGCATTGGGGCGGCACATTTTTGGCGGCTTCACTGGCCACCCTTGTCTCCGCTTCTCCCAAGCCCACTTCAGGCTGGGTGCTCGGCGGGTTTGGCCTGCTGGGTGGCGCCATGAACGCATTCATGCTCCCTGGCCAACCGATGTGGTTGATGGTCCTCGACGTGGCCCTGTACCTGCCCATGGGGTGGTTGGGGGCCATGCTCGTCCTGCGCTTGAAAGGCCCCAACCTCTGACTGGATGGCCGCCCGCACCGTCGCCTTGTGGGCCGGCCCCAGAAACGGGAGCACCGCCCTGATGTACAGCTTCGCCCAGCGCCTGGACACCCGCGTGATGGACGAGCCCCTGTTCGGGCACTTCTTGGCCTTCACGGGTGTGGACCGCCCTTCCCGCGAAGACGTGTTGCGCACCATGCCTGTCACGGCCGACGATGCCCTGGCGTCTGTCGCCCCGCGTTCCGGCGACCAAGTGTTGTTCCTGAAGCACATGGCCAACCACCACGAAGGGTTGGATTGGAGGGACGTCGATGGCCCGAGTCACATGCACGTGGTGCTGACCCGCCACCCGGACGGCGTGCTTCCCTCCTACGGCGCCCACATCAGCCACCCCACCATGTCGGATTTGGGCTACGCCCATCAGCTCGACCTGGTGAAGCGCATCCCCGACCGCGTCTTGGTCGTGACGGCCGAATCCCTGCAAGCCAAGCCCGAGGCCACTTTGAAAGCGCTGTGCAAGGAACTCGACCTGCCTTGGGACGCGCGCATGCTCTCCTGGACGCCTGGCGCCCGGCCTGAAGACGGGGTGTGGGCCAAGCACTGGTACCACGGCGTCCATGCCAGCTCGGGATGGGAACCCCGGACGTTGAAACGCGGCGAAGTGCCAGCGCGTTTGGCCTCGTTGCGCGAGGAATGCGTGTCGCATTACCTTGCTTTGAAAGACCTCGAAATCTCCATTTGACATGGCCAAATTCAACCAACCCGACCCGCGAAACGAAGGCACCTGGTGCTGGGTCAATGGACTCGTCCTGCGAGAGGATGCGAAAGTGAGCGTCCTGGACAGCGTGGTCCAGGGGGGCGACGCCGTGTGGGAAGGCTTGCGCGTGTCCGACGGCTGCATCTACCAAATGGATGAGCATCTGAAGCGCCTGGTGGACAGCGCCCACGCCCTGCAGTTTGCAGACATCCCCTCTGTGGAAGAGGTTCGGCAGGCCGTCTTCAATGTGCTCACGAAAAACGGCATGACCGACGGCGTGCACATCCGCTTGACACTTAGCCGCGGAATGAAATCCACGTCCGGCATGGACCCTCGGTTGAACGTGTTTGGCAGCACCCTCATCGTGCTGCCGGAATACAAAGGCGCCGTCTACGGCTCAGGCCAATTGAAGCTTGTGACCAGCGCCATTCGTCGGAATGCCCCCTCGTTCTTGGATTCCAAGATCCACCACAACAACCTGCTCAACAACATCCTGGCCAAGATCCAGGCCAACCACGCAGGTGCCGACGACGCCGTGATGCTCGACGAGCGCGGGTTCTTGGCCGAGACCAACGCCACGAATTTGTTCTTGGTGCGCGACGGGGTCTTGTGCACGCCGTTTGGCCACGCTTGCTTGCCGGGCATCACCCGAGGCTACACCTTGAACCTCGCAAGCCAACTTGGGATCGACGTCCGAGAGGGCGACTTCAGCTTGACCGAGCTGTACAACGCCGACGAAGCATTCACCACAGGCACCATGGGCGGGTTGGCCCACATTGTTGAAGTGGACGGACGAGCGATTGGGACCGGACCAGGCACACCTCCCGGGCCGGTGACCCAAGCCCTTCAAGATGCCTACGCCCTGCACATCCCCTTCACCCCATTGCCCCAATCATGACCTGGATAAAGTCGCTCGGATGGGTGGCTTCGTGCGCCTTGGTTTCGGTCGGATTCGGATGGTGGCTGGGCCAGAACGCACAAGATTGGATGGCGCCCGAGGTGTCGAGGCCCAAATCTCTTGACCCGGAGGCCCTCCACATGTTTTTGACCCAATTGCCGTGGCAAGCCCACGTGGCACGACTGGGTGGGCATGCACTGGGCTTGGCTGTGGCCACCGTCCTTCTGACGGTCAATGCGCCTCGCGCCAGACGAGACGGCCTGGCATTTGGAGCCTTGATGGGATTGGGAGTGGCCTTCGACATGTGGCGGGTCCCCCACCCGGCCCCGTGGACGGTCCTGGCGTTGGCCACCACCGCGGCGACGCTTTGGCTCAGCTTTTGTGTGGGATTGCGAATCAGGAAGACGTCGAACGCGACTTCGATTTGACCCACGTGTTGGTGGCGATGCACACCACCACAAGCCCCATGCCCAGGAGACTCAACAAGGACATCGTCTCGCCGTACAGGAGCCATCCGGCGGACAACGCCATCACTGCCCCGAGGTATTTGAACGGCATGACCATGCCCGCGTCCTCTTTGTGAAGGGCCACTGTCATCAGAATCTGGGCGGCGATGCTCAGCAAACCCACCAAGGCAGCCAGCCCCCACATCGGCATGGTCATGGGGGTCCATTGGGGCAAACTCAGCGCTCCCATGATCGGGAACGCCAACAGGTGAAACCACACCACCACCCCCACCGGGTGGTCGGAGTCGCGGCATTTCATGGTCGCCAGGTACGCCACGGCGGCGGCGGCCGCCGACATCAGTCCGAGTCCCCACATGCCCCAGGACACACGGGGGTCAAATCCCTTGACCATGACGATGCCCACCAAGGCGCCGCCGAGCAGAAGCCATTGCTTTTTCTGAACCCTTTCCCCCA
Source organism: Flavobacteriales bacterium (assembly GCA_049610985.1). Taxonomy (GTDB): domain Bacteria; phylum Bacteroidota; class Bacteroidia; order Flavobacteriales_D; family Sanyastnellaceae; genus UBA11663. The sequence goes on from JBMZAB010000001.1 coordinate 19,478, forward strand.
TGAAAAGAAGCGCCAACACCACCGTGAACACGGGGCTGAAGTATTGAATGACCGTGGCGCTGGCCAAAGGGATGTGGCGCACCGTGTGGAAGAACCCTGACAAGCCCACCGTGCCGGCAAGTCCACGGACCACAAGCCACATCCGGTTGTGGCCCAAGATGGGAAGGTTGTGGGCCTTGAGGTAGACCAAACACACGGCCAAGGACAGCGCAGACCGGAGGAACACCAATTGAAACGTGCCCAACCCCGCCAATTCCTTCACGCACAAGTTGGCACTCGTGTAGAGCACCACAGAGGCCAACATGGCCGCCAGGCCACGCCTCACCGCACCACCGTGACGGTGCCACGCAAGAACGTGGGCACCAAGTCGTGGAAGCCTTTCACGTTGACGCTATATCCGTACACGCCGTCGGGCACAAAGTGGGTGCCGTCGCCGCGTTGGTCTTGTCCGTACCAAGACACGTCAGAGGCGGTGGTTTCGAAAACCAATTCCCCCCAACGGTTGAAGATGCCGTACCAGAACATCTCGCCTTCGTATCCCGACCCCAAGGGGTGGAACGCGTCGTTCACACCGTCGTTGTCTGGCGTGAAGGCGTTGGGCACGTACATGTGGAATTCAACTGGCTCAAAGTGGGCCGTCACAATTTCCGCAGGGACGTCGGTCAAATCCAGGGCCATCGGATTGGCCTTTGCTTCTGGCGACGGTTCCGACACGGCCACCTCCCAATGGCTGAACTGCCACTCCTCTTCAGAAATGGCTTCGAAGACCACAGGCCCCGTCGGCTCGAAGGACGTGAACCACGTCGCGTCCACCATGGCCATGTTTTCCACCCGTACCTTGCCAGCTTGCTGTGGAGACACCACGACGGTGAGGTCGGTGTGTGGAATTTCCACGAAGTGCGCGGTCACCATTCCCGCTTCAAACACTTCGTAGTCGGCGTTCAACGCTTCCGCATGAGGCCCAAGCGTGTTGCCATTCCACGACCAATGCGAGAACGCCCACCAATCGTTGGGGTCGGCCATCAAGCTGTGCATGCCCACATTCATGGTCTCCAAGCTGGGGTTGTCTTGCAAGGTCAAGCCGTCCAACACCACAAATCCAGCTCCCTCTGGCGACACGTTGAACATGACGTCTTCTGGCGGCACGGGAATCCCGAAGTGCGCCACCAGGTGCGCATCGCCTGTCAGCGTCAACGGCAACAAGGGATCGTTGACGTTGGCGATGGTCACGTCTCCGGAAACCACCTGCCAATACAAGAAACTCACGCCGTACGCTTCTTCAGCCTCGAGGACAATCGGCACCTCAGAGAAGTACCAACCGTTGAAGGGGGCCATGGCTGGGGTGATGTCCACGGTATTGATTTCCACCTCTCCCTGGCCCACAATGTCGATGGTCAGGTTGACCTGCTCGATGTCGTAGCAGTCTTCCATGCCACCAACCACTTCGTCCTCGCAACGGCTGTCGATGAAGTCCCGGAGCTCCTGAAGTTCATTTTGCCACCCTGCCATGGAGCCTCCCCACCGGTCAAGTTGACGGGGCATCTCCGGTTCAATGACCGCCACCATGCTGTCGAGGACCGCGTGCATGTTGGGACATGAAAAAGCGGTGTTGCCCAGGTCGGCCCAGCGGTTGATGTAGGTGTTCCAAAAAGTCTCGTTGCCTAGCAACGCGTTGAGCACAGGGATGTGGCCTTGCCCCCCAAGGTTGCCCATGCTCTCCGGGTTGCACGGATCGGCCGTGGGTCCAGTGTCCGGCACCCCAGAGTAGTTGATGTAGTGCCCAAAACTGGCGTCCATGTCCCACAACGCGTAGCGCCAGCGCTTGGCGTTTCCGTCAGGATGACGACCGCGCCACCATGCGGTGTTCCAGTTGAGCCAGTCGGCCGAGACGATGTAACTGTTCAGGATGAAGTAATCGATGAGCGACAGCGGATTCAGCTGGGTGATGGCGTAGTCGTAGTTCGCCGCGTCGGTCATGTCCTGCGTGGTGCAGAAGTTGACAAAATCGTACCAATCGTCTCCTGTTCCGTACTCTTCCCAGGTGCCTCCCCACGTCTTGAGGAAATCCACAAAGTGCCGCGGCTGGTCGTAATACTCCTCGGTGAAATCGACGTCATCCACCTTTTCACGGTACTCGTACACACCCCAGTATTGGCCGTTGAGGTACACGATGCAGCTCTCGTTCGTGCGCTCGTCGAGCTTCAAATCCGCCAGGTGGCTTAAGGTGTGCACGTACGCGTCACGGATGTGCGCCCCTGGCTCAAAAGGATAGTTGTCGTTCGCGGCCGCCTTGAAAATCAAGCGTTGGTATTCATCCCGCGATTTGACGTGGAACATCTCGGCTTCCAGGGCATAGTTGTAGCCCATCTGGTCCCGGGTGATGTAATCAAAGCCACGCTGTCCATATGCGTTGCTGTCGTTGCCGTGTTCGTTGCTGTCGCCAGTCGCTTCCACCCAAAACGTGCCGTCGGCGTGAAAGAACTCGATGTGGGCGCCTTCCCCGTTGCCCCAGCCCCACGTTCCGTCCTCCTGGCCGTTGCCGCTGACAGACACCACGGGAATCGTGTGCGCGTCGGCCCCCAAGAAGTAGGTGTTGGTCGCGATGTAGCTCGGCGCTTTGCTCGGGGGCACATCGTCGTCTGGATCGAACGCCACCGCCCGAACCACCGTCGTCTCGGTGATGTCGATGGGGCCTGTGTACAGCGTGCTTCCTTCCGTGGGCGTGTAGCCGTCCAGGGTGTAGTAGATGTCGAAGTTGCCCTGCACAGACAACGACACAGAAAGTGCACCCGCATGGTAACCAGACTCCGCGTCAAACGTAGGCGTCGGGGCATAGCCGGTGTACATGTCGAACGGGTTCGCACCGTTGGCCCCTCCGGGCGAAGGCGTCATACAAACTTCCCAGCTGGCGCCGCCGTCCACATTTCTGGCCCAACTGTGGTCTGCTTGGGTGGTGCTGAATTCCGTGCCGTAGGTAAAGGACTCCAGGACGTTCTCCGCAGGATCTGCGAACACCAGCGACTCTCCCTGGCATTGGTTGATCTTGAAGTTGGTGTTGAGGAATCCACCCACGTACAAGTTGGTCGGCAACTCCCCTTCAGCTGAGCACATCACCACCAGGTAACCGCCCGCGGGCACCACGGTGCCTGCAGGGATTTCGAATTTGTCCACGTTGGCGAGGTTGTCCGAGAGGAAATAGCCTCCCAAGTCCACGTCCGCCCCAGTGGGGTTGTAGAATTCGACAAAATCTTCGTTGTCGCCCCCCACCCCAAGGGTGTAGTTGCTGCACGAAAATTCATTGACGACCACCTGGGCCGTGGCCCCCAATGCCACCCCCCACGCCATCAACAACGTCAAGCCTCGTGTCATCCAGTTTCGTTGACCCATGGACAATGATTTCTTGCAGTTCACTTCACTTCAAACCTCACCACCGCCGACGCATGTTCATTCACCAAGCGAAGCACGTAACTGCCTGCCCCGAGCTCTGACCGCGAGAGTTGGGCAGCACGGCCATTCACACGTCGCTGAAGAACAAGGCGTCCCTGCATGTCCATCACGTCCATCTTCCACGATCCAAGTGGGAACGTGACGGTGCTGTGGTCGCCCATGGGATTGGGCGCCACCTGAATGGCCGCCGCCGCGTCAAGTGACGTCACGGACATCACGCATCCGTCCACCATGGTGTGCAACGTGTTTTCATAGTTCTCGTTCACCACATCCACCACTTCGGCCAGGCACAATTCGTTGTCCGCCTCCGTCCAGTACACCCGGAGGAACGGCACCCAATCGAGGTTTTTGTGGAAGGAGTCGCCTTCGTAGCTGAGCCCCACCACCTTTTGGCCTCCAGGCACAAACGATGGTGTGATGTTGTACCCAATGGGGTCGGCCAGGCTGATGGCGTCGCTGATTTGGACACCCGTGAAATCGAGTTCGTACCCGACGATGCGGTTGTACTCGTTGAGCACGTGCACGTCGAAGTAGTTCATGTCCCAGTTGACATCCGCCACCATGAAATGCACAGTGTCGAAGATGTTGGTGATCTCCTGCACCGGGAATTGGCACTTGTCGTGCACGCCACTGCTGTCAGGGTGCATGTGCGCCTCGTTGAACCACTGGCATTGGGACATCAAGGCCGCATCGCTCACGGTGATCTCGCCGTCCTGGTCGATGTCCGTGCAGGTGGACGGGGCCAAATCGTTGCCAAGGATGCCTTCCACGTAAGCCACCGCATCGGCGAATTCCTGGGCGTCGTTGTTGTCCAGGTCGCCCACCAGCGCGGTGCCTCCGCATTCGCCGTTGCAATCCATCTCGGCGGTGCCAAACAACACCCCGTTGCAATCGTAGAACGGCTCGCAGCCATCCACGTGGTCTACCACCAGGGCGCCGCTGCTGCGGTCGAGCTGGATGCACACCGCAGCGTGGTTGTTTTCGTAGGAATTCTCCGCACGGCCCAAGGCGTCGGGGATGAATTCGTAGTTGGCTCGAACCACCAAGTAGTAGGTACCATCCTCCACGTTGGTCACGTCAATCCACTGGCAGCTCAAGCCCGCCCCGTAGATGTCGCCACATCCCGCAGAAATCCCCATGTTGCCGCAGCCGTATTGGCCCGTGCCGCCCCCGCTGCACTCGAGGTCCATGACGCAGAAGCCGTTCTTGAACCCGATGGGGATCAAGCCGCCGTCCAAGTCAAACAAATCGTACTTGGCGTAGCCGTTGTGGTGCCAGTGGCCGTGGCAATCGCCCCATTCGAATTGGTTGTTCCCTTCTTGGGTGGGCACCCCGATGTAGTAATCGAGGTCGCCGATGTTTTTGATGTGGGTGGTGAATCGGACCAACTCTCGGGCGCCGTAGCCATTCAAGCATCCCTCGTCAATGTAGCAATCCGACTCATTCACCTGCATGACTTCCGTCGACAAGCTGTTGATGATGGCCTCTTCCACCACAACCAAATCGGGACCGTTGCACTCAGGGTCGCCAGGGTACACGCACGAGCCGTTGTCGAGTTCGGCCATGGGGCTGTAGTTGCATGCCTCGGGATCTGTGCACCCGGTCGGTGGCCCCACAAAGTCAAATTCCCAGCCCCAATCCTGGGTGCAGGGGCCGTCAAACGACGCCCAACGCACCCAATACGTCACGCCAGCTTCGAGCAGCACCGTCAGCTGAGCCTCTTCACCACACCCCCCTTGGTTGTCGTCGAAGTAAATGGACCCTTCGTTCGTGTCGTCGAAGTTGCCCATTTGGCAGTAATCGTAGATGTACAAGCGGGTGTCGCATCCGTTGCCGCATGAGCTGAAGGAGTGCATGCCGTTGCCCTCGGGGGTAAATGTGTACCAAAACGAGGACGACGGAGAGGTCACGGTGCCGTAGTCTGCCGACGTCAACGGAATGGCGTCGTTGCACGTTTCGCCTGGAGCGCAGGCAAAAATGGCGCCTGCGGACTCTCCAAAATCGCCACCGGAGGCCATGGTTTGGCCATCCAGCGTCACCACGTATTGGCCTTCACCGTAGCCGCAGCACATCCCGTCCCCGAAGGAGTCGAAAATTTCAAATTGAATGCATGGCTCTTCCGACGCGGGAATGCAGAGGGTGTCTGCATACACAGCGTCCCCCTCGTCGTAAGGGCCACCCGCCAACACCACAGCGCCATCGAGCGTGACTTCCCAGGAAGTTTCCCCGGGATAGCTGTCGGTCAGGATGTCCACAATCAGGGTGCTTTCGTCCGCTTCGCACTGGGCGAACGCGTCGAATGAAAGTGTCCACAAAACGAGCGTCGCACACAAGGCAGACGCAGCTTTGCAAGGGTGAAAAAGGTTCATGGCGTGCAGGTTTCAAGAGGTTGGCTCTCGCGCGCGAGCCGCCGCAAGATAGGTCATCCACTATGGAGACACTTTTCGCGGTTCTCAGGTTGCATGGATGCGCGTCACTGGACGCCATGGCGTATTTTTGAGCCATGGCACACGATCACCACGACCACCTCGAGCCCGAACAAAACGAAATCGGCGGGCCAGTTGTTTTCGCCCTCTTCCTCTTCGCCATCGTTGTCGTGGCGATTGGCATGATGGCCTCCTGATTCGGGAGACCCTTTCCACTCACCTGCCCTGCACCAAGGTCATCTCCTCGACGAGGTGACCCGCGCCTGCGTAAACGTCCATCACCCAGAGGACGTAACGGATGTCCACCATGATGTTCCGGCAGCGCGACCCGTCGAACAAGACGTCGCTCATGGTGCTTTCCCAGCTTCGGTCGAAGTTGATGCCCACGAGGTGCCCCATGTCGTTCAACGCAGGCGAGCCTGAGTTGCCTCCTGTCGTGTGGTTGGACCCTGTGAAGCACACCACGAGGTCTCCCTCTTCGTTGGCGTAGTCCCCGTACTCTTCCGCTTTCAGCAGCTCCACGAGCCGCGAAGGCATGTCGAAGTCTGGGTCTCCAGGCACGTACTTCTGCAAGATGCCTCGCGCCGTGCTGAGTGGGTTGTACTGCATGCCGTCGTAGGGGGCACTTCCCTCCACCTTGCCGTACGTCAACCTTAACGTGCTGTTGGCATCGACGGGGAACACGCGGTCTGGGAACGCTTCCCTCAAGGCCTGGGTGTAAGCTGCGGAGGCCGTGGCAATCTCTCCCCGCAGGCGGCCATACTCGGGGGCCACCTCCGCGAAGTAGTTCGCACGCAGCTTTTCAATCCACACGTACGCGGGGTCCTTCGCGAGTTTCTTCCACGATTTGGGGTTGTCGTTCTCCAACAACTTGGCCATGTCGTCCGCGTCGTCGAACACACTCTTGGCGAAGACTTTGTCGGCCCAAGCCAACCCTCCTCCCGCACCAGCCACTTCTGCAGCCAACCCATCCGGGGCCAAGTGGGTTGGAATCCACTCGAGGTATTCTTCCACAAGGCGACCGAGCAAACGCTCGTCGACCCCCGCGTCGTAATCCCGTCGGAAACCGTCCTCTGCATCGCGCAGCCTGGCCAGAAGCGATTCCCTCGCCTCCCCCTCGGTCTTGCCTTCGATCAACGCGGAGAATCCGTGGGCGTAGTTCAAGACCTCCGGACCGTAATAGGCCAACTCAATGAACAGCGAACGCGCCTCCAAGAAAGGAAAGTATTGGGCGTTCAACGAGGCAATGTCTTCCACCACCTGGGAGCCTGAGACTTTCTTCAATTCAGCTTCCAACGTCCGCTTCTTGTCGATGGCACGAAGTTCCGTGAGGCCGCGGTTTTGACCTTTCCACTTCTTCCAGGCATTGGCCACGCTGCTCTGCTTGGCGGCGTAGGCGATGCGCAGGGCGTCGCTGGACGCCCGGGCCGCGTTGATGACGGCAAGCCCTTTGTCGCGCATCGCGATGCGCATGGGGTTGAGCCGCTCGATCACGTGTTCCACCGCATCCGAGGTGAGGTACTGCTCGGTCCGTCCGGGAAACCCAAACACCATGGTGAAATCGCCATCCTGAACACCTGACACATCCACGGGGAAGTGATGCTCAGGGGCGTAGGGAACGTTGTCCGAAGCGTACGCCGCAGGCTTGTTGTCGCGGTCCGCATAAATACGGAACACGCTGAAATCGCCGGTATGACGCGGCCAAACCCAATTGTCAGTGTCCCCCCCGAATTTGCCCACCGCAGAAGGAGGCGCGCCCACAAGGCGGACGTCGCGGAAGACCTTGCTGGTGATGAGAAAGTGGCTGTTCCCGTAGTCGAACTCCACCACTTCACCTTCCAACCCTTGACCCTCGGTGGCTTCCTTCACAATCGCCGCCACTTCCTCTTTCCAGCGGGCTTCGCGATCATCGCCTGCCAGCCCTTCGCATGCTGCCACAAGCCGCTCAGTCACGTCCTCAATGCGGTCAATGAAGGTGCACGTGAGGTCGGGATTGGGCAATTCCTCCGCCCGCGTCATGGCCCAAAACCCATCCGTCAACAAATCGTTGTCCACGGTGCTGTGCTGTTGGATTTGGCCATAACCGCAGTGGTGGTTGGTCAACAACAGCCCTTCCGCACTCACCATCTCGGCGGTGCAGCCGCCGTTGAAATGCACCACCGCGTCCTTCAAGCTGCTGTGGTTGATGCTGTAAATGTCTTCCGCCGTCAGCTTCAAGCCCATCGCCTGCATGTCTCCTTCCACCACTTTGAGCAAGGTGGGAATCCACATGCCTTCCTTCGCGGAAGTTTGGGCCGAGGCCACCAAGGCCAAACACAGCGCCAACGCGCCTTTCCATGTCCATGTCTTCATGCGTCCAAGATACCCCAGGGGCATCGACGGGTCCAACGGCTCAACTACTTTCGTGCCATGGCACAATCCAGTTCCAACTCCCAGCTTCAGCCCCTCCCCTCCGACTTGCTCGTGGACTTGAGGAGCGACACCGTCACGCGCCCGACCGACGCCATGAAAGCGGCCATGCACGCCGCAGAGGTCGGCGACGACGTCTTCGCGGAGGATCCCAGCATTCGCGCGCTTGAGTTGCGTTGTGCGGAATTGATGGGGCACGAGGCGGCGCTGTTTTGTCCATCCGGCACCATGACCAACCAAATTGCCATTCAAGTCCACACCAAGCCTGGCGACGAAGTCGTGTGCGACCGACTCGCCCACATCTACAACTACGAAGGGGGCGGCATCGCCCGCAATGCAGGAGCCTCCGTGCGACTCCTTCACGGTGACCGTGGACGATTCAGCTTGAACGAGTGCCTCGACAACATCAACCCTCCTGACAGCCACTACGCCAGAACCACCCTTGTGGCTGTGGAAGACACGTGCAACAAAGGCGGCGGCTCGGTGTGGGAGCTCGAGGAGTTGGAGGCGCTGTCCAAGGAAGTGCGCGCCCGGGGCTTGGCTTTCCACCTGGACGGCGCCCGCGCATGGAACGCGTTCGTGGCCCGCGGGCAGTGGGGCGACTCTGACGCGCTCAAGGCATACGGCGACTTGTTCGACAGCATTTCACTTTGCTTGAGCAAAGGCCTGGGTTGTCCCGTGGGCTCGGTGCTGGTCGGACCTCAACCCTTCATCCAAGAAGCCCACCGCGTCCGCAAAGTGATGGGCGGCGGCATGCGTCAGGCAGGGAGCTTGGCGGCCGCGGGCCTTCACGCGTTGGAGCACCACGTGGCGCGCCTGGCGAACGACCACGCACACGCCAAGCAGCTCGAGGCCACCTTGGCCGCGCACGCGGATGTCGCATCGGTCGACCCCGTGGAAACCAACATTGTCATTTTTTCATTGCACGGAAACCACGCCAACGAGGCCGTCCGAGCGCTCGCAGAAGTTGGCGTGGGTTGCTTCGCGTTTGGACCCAACAAAATCAGGCTCGTCACCCACCTGGACATGACCTCTGACGACGTGCACGAGGCGTGCCGCCGCATCGCGAAGGTCCGACTTACTGTGCCACAAGCCTGAGTGCGCCACGTCGCGTGGGGCTGATCAAGGTGTATATGCCCGCCGGCAAGGCCGAAGTCAACGCGACCTCGGTTCCAAGCAACACCCACTTGGCGTCCACATGACGTCCTTGGGCGTCCCAAAGTTGCCACGAGGCCACATCCACGTCGGACACCCCAACCAACGAGGTCCTGCCCATGAATGGGTTGGGCACGGCAAGCACGCCCTCCCACGAGGTGGCCTCCAAGGCACCGCCTGACAGATTTGACAGGCCGCTTGTGCAATCGTCCACAGTCAACACCATGACGTCCGAATCGGAACATCCCGTGGCGTCGGTGACTTCGAGGCCGAGCACGGTTGTGCCAGATTCTGCTTCGAATTGAAGCAACGGGGCCGACGCGCCGGTCGACCAGTTGTAATTCAGTCCATCACCCAATGGCCCCAACAAGGTGATCAGGTCGCCCGCGCAGGCAAGGACATCCGGGCCAAGGTTGAACTCAGGCACGCCCACTGCATCGACCCACACGTATTCGGAGACCTCACACCCTTCCAGCGAAACCACTGACACCTCACACAGGCCGGAGGGCAAATTGGACACGACCGTGCCTTCAAACTCATTAAGTCCCACCTGCCACGTCACGGAATCGAACTCTTCCAATTCACCCACACTCACAGAAGCCCCCATGGCCCCAGCTTCGCAATCCGGCTCCAAGGAGACAGTCAATGAGAGGGCTTCCGGCTCCTCCACTTCGAAGGTCTCGCTGTACGAAATGCCACACACGTCTGCATCCACGACGTACGTGCCTGGCATCAATCCAGACAGGCTTGTGCCTTGGTAGGTGCTGCCAAAGGCGCCAATCCAACTCCACGACGCGCCCAGCGGGCCGACGTTGGGGTTCAAGGTGATGGCTCCGTTGGGGTTGAAGCCTTCTGCCAAATTGCAAGAAAGCCCTGACACGCTCGCGCCGACCACAAAGGATTCGCTCAAGTCGGTCGACTGGATGGACAATTCCACAGTTCCGGTTTGGCCTCCCCATCCGTCGATTTGAATCAACAAGGATTCCCCTCCATCAAAGCATGGGGTCAACATGGTGCTCCGATAAGCCGCTTCACAGCCGTGGTCGTCGCTGGCGTTGATCAGAGTGTACGTCTCCCAATCCGCACAATCTATAGCCGACCAAAGGGCAATTTGCGTGTCGAAAGACGTGGAATCCTCGCACGTGGAAATGCGGTAGGCCCCACCCTCATCGGGCACGTCCCAACTCAGCCACAACGTGTTGGTTGCGTTGGGGTCAGAGGGACACCAGCTGCCGTACACGTTGCAGGCGATGGCAGGCGGCGTCACTTCTCCCGGCAACACAGAAGCCCCCTCGTTGGACCCTACCCAGTTGACCCCATTGGCCACTACAGGCAGGGGCATGCAGGGCAATTGACCTTGCAACTCGTCGAGAATGTCCAGCGAAATGGGCCAGTCGTTGCCTGTGCCAGTGCCCTGGAAGCCCAAGACTGGGGCGCCGTTGAGCACCACCCCGAAGCCCGACCCGCCATCGCCGTAACTGTCGCGGTGGACCAACACGAGTTCACTACCCTCTGCCACGCACACCGTCGAACTGGACACCGCCAAGTTGTTGCCGTAGACCTCGCCCCCCAAGCCTGGGGTGTCGTCCCCACACCCCACGTCGGGGTTGCCACCCCACAACACGGCCGACCCATCTCCGCAGCTTCCCCCTTCCGGGATCAACTCCCAATACATTTCATATCCCCACGCGTCTGTGGTGATGTCCAACGAGACCGACACAGAATCGCCATCGCATTGGGCAAGTGCGTGATGAGTGTACAAGCCCCCAGAGAGCACAAGGAGCGTTCGGCAAGAGAGAAAAAGGGCTTGTTTCATGACGTGGAAGTTAAGGGCATCTCCCAGAATTTTGTCCCATGCTCATTTTGCTTTCCCCTGCCAAAACCTTGGCCCCTTCTGCACCCCTCCCTGGTCAGTTGGACGCCGCGCTCACCCAGGCGGAAGGCTCGGACATCGCAACTTCCATTGTGTCTGCGTTGAAGACCTGGTCACAAAAGGAATTGGCCCAGCGCATGAAACTCAGCCCCACGTTGGCCGAGAAAGTCCACCGCTGGCACCAAGGTTGGCAGCCGGATTCCGACTTCGCTGCGGGATGGACCTTCAAAGGCGACGCCTTCAAGTCCTTGGATTTGGCTTCTGCTTCTGAGGAAGTGGTCCGACGTGCGCAGTTGCGGTTGCGGATTGTGCATGCCGTGTACGGCCTATTGCGTCCGCTGGACCAATACGCCCCTGTGCGGCTGGAAATGGCACAACCCTGGTCTCCGATGGCAGACTGCGCCAACATGCACCAACATTGGAAAACATGGTTGCCCGAAATGGTCGGGCGCCATCTGGTTGAAACCGGTCAGCCGTGGATTTTGAATTTGGCCAGCGCCGAATACAGCCAAACCGCCCTGCACGGCAGGCCCACTGATGAGGTGGTCACCTGCCAATTTTTGGAGGACAAAGGCGGCAAACTCCGGAGCGTGTCCGCCTTCGCCAAAGCCGCTCGGGGGGCCATGGCCCGCCACGTCCTCGAGCACGACCTCCAATCTCCGGAAGAACTGGTGGGATTTCGCGAATTGGGGTACACTCACAATCCCGAAAAGAGTGCGTCCGGATTGCTGGTTTTCACCCGACCTTCGCGGCCATGAACATCATGCACCACCGCATCTGGACCTTGGTCGCCTTTTTGACGTGCGCCCTGGCCCTGGCTTTGGGCCCCACAACGTCGGCCCATGCCCAACGCAACAAGAAACCCAAGAAAGACCAAACCCAAACCATGGATTCTCTCTCCTACGCCCTCGGCGTGTTGTTCGCCACCAACCTCAGCAACGAAGGACTCAAACAGGTGGACGGCGACGCCCTCAAGACTGGATTTGAAGCCACGTTGGCTGGCGAATCTGCCATGAGCGCCGACGAAGCGAACGCCGTCGTTCAATCCCAAATGGCTCAAATCAAGGAGCAGATGGCCTTGGTGACCAAGCAAGAAGGTGAGGATTTCCTTGCGGAGAACTGCAAGAGAGACGGCATTCAAACCACCGAATCTGGATTGCAGTATCGTCACGAAGTTGTTGGCACTGGCGCCGCCCCCGACGCCAACGACGAAGTGACCGTCCACTACCGTGGCACCCTCTTGAATGGCGAAGAATTTGACAGCAGCTACAAGCGCGGCGAACCCATTTCGTTCCCCCTCAATGGGGTCATCCGTGGCTGGACTGAAGGCCTCCAGCTGATGCAAGAAGGCGGCAAAACCACTTTCTACATCCCACAAGAGCTGGCCTACGGTGCCCGCCCGGCACCCGGTGGCGCCATTCCTCCCTACGCCGCCTTGGTGTTTGAGGTGGAACTCATCAAAGTCAACGTCAAGCCCTGACCCTACGTCAGTTGCGCCACGTCTTGAACCCTGGACGCCTTGTCCAGGGTTTTTTCTTGCCTTTTCAAAAGGGATTGCAACTTTTTCCCAGGCTTGCCCGTAACGAATCTCACCCCCTCTTTCCGCTGGCGAGTCCCTGACATTGGACCGTGTCCGTACCCCCATCCGGCATGACCCCATTGACGGTCTGGTGAAAGGGTGGCTCTGCCAGGAGCCGAAGAAGAGAAACGGCCTGCGCTCTGCGCGGGCCGTTTTATTTTAGCCTCAAACACCTCCACCATGACCTTCGCCTCCCCCCTCTTGAACTTCTTCCCCATCGCCAACGACGCCATCGTGCTAGGCCTGCTCGTGGGTGCGCTCGGCCTCGTGTTTTACACGCACAGCCTGCCCCGCTTCAAGAAGTTCTACACGTTCGTGCCGGCGCTGCTCATGTGCTATTTCATTCCCGCTGCGCTGAATTCACTTGGGGTCGTCAACGGAGAGGAAAGCAACCTCTACTTCGTCGCCTCGCGGTACTTGTTGCCCGCCAGCCTGATTCTGCTCTGTCTGTCCATCGACCTCAAAGGCATCTACAATCTTGGCCCCAAGGCCATTGTCATGTTCTTTGCGGCGACGCTCGGCATTGTGGTGGGTGGTCCACTGGCATTGTGGCTGGTCAGCACGGGCAACCCTGAAGTCTTGGGTGGCGATGCTCCAGACGCATATTGGCGAGGTTTGTCAACTGTGGCGGGTTCGTGGATCGGCGGCGGGGCCAACCAAGCGGCCCTGAAAGAAATTTCAGACACCCTGGACAGCCAATTTTCCATCATGCTCATTGTGGACGTGTTCGTGGCGAACCTGTGGATGCCCTTCCTGTTGTTCGGGGCAGGCATCCGTGAACGCATCGACGGGTGGTTGAATGCGGACGCCACCGCGGTGGACGAGCTGCAGGACCGCGTGGAGCAGCTTCAAGCCAAATCGGCTCGCGTTGCGTCTTTCCCGGACTGGATGGTGATGGTGGCGCTGGCCTTCGGAGGCGTGGCAGTGGCCCACTTCGTGGCAGACCTGGCTTCGGTGGAATTCACCGCCTGGCTCGAGAACACCTTGGCCGTCAACCCAGACAGCATGGCCATTTATTTGTCCTCCATCACCAAAGGCTTCTTCTGGCTGGTGGTTGTGGCCACCGCCATCGGCATCGCCCTGAGTTTCACGCCCGCCAAAGAATACGAGGGTGCCGGCGCGAGCAAGATGGGGTCGGTCTTCTTGTATGTATTGGTGGCCACAATCGGCATGAAAATGGACATTGGAAGCCTGATTGAGAACTGGGCGATGTACGGCTCGGCCGTCACCATAGGCCTTTTGTGGATGCTCGTCCACATCGTGGTCTTGCTTGTTGTGGCCAAGCTGATCCGCGCCCCCTTCTTCTTCGTCGCGGTGGGCTCGCAGGCCAACGTCGGGGGCGCAGCCTCCGCACCCATCGTGGCCAGCGCCTTTTCACCAGCCTTGGCCCCTGTGGGCGTGTTGCTTGCCGTCTTGGGCTACGCCGTGGGCACCGTGGGCGCCATCCTTTGCATGGAATGGATGCACGCCATCTCCATGTGACGTGCGCTGGTCCTTTTGGGCGTCAAACGGTGCCTCCAGCTTCCTTGACCTTGGCGGCCAAATAGGCGGCGTTGTGCTCGTTGGGCTCAAACTGAATGGGCACCACCTCCGTCACCCGAATCCCCTCGGCGCGCAAAGCGTTCACCTTGTCAGGGTTGTTGGTCATGAGCCTCACTTCGGTCCAGCCCAAGTCCTCCAAGAGTTTCGCCGCGACGTCAAACTTCCTCGCATCGCGTTGATGGCCCAATTGCTCGTTCGCCTCGTAAGTGTCAAGCCCCTGATCCTGGAGGTTGTAGGCTTTGAGCTTTTCCACCAGTCCAATGCCCCTTCCCTCTTGCCTGAGGTACAACACCGCACCGCCATCTCGCGCCACGCGCTTGAGTGAAGCGTCCAATTGCGGGCCGCAATCGCACTTCAAGGATCCCACCACGTCTCCTGTCCAACACTCAGAATGAATCCGAACCAACGGCACTTCACCTGCCTTCACCTCAGCCTTCGACCGCATCACCAAGTGAGGGAAGTCGCGAAAACCACTGTCGTAGGCCCTCACCTCAAAAGATCCCGACTCTGTGGGCAGCTGCGCTTTGGCCAATGGCTTCATAACGCAAAGATACTTGCCCTCCTGTGTCCGCTGTACCGCTCAAGGGACAAACAAAAAAGGG
The DNA here is from genome assembly GCA_049610985.1 of Flavobacteriales bacterium. Classification (GTDB taxonomy): domain Bacteria; phylum Bacteroidota; class Bacteroidia; order Flavobacteriales_D; family Sanyastnellaceae; genus UBA11663. Next base: position 34,511 of record JBMZAB010000001.1, read on the forward strand.
GGAGCCCGCAGGCTCCCCCTTCCTCAATGCAGATTCGGTCGAATCAAGAGCAAGTAGCTCCAAATTCGGCCAAGAAGGACAACAAGTCAGCCGTGGTCACCGCACCGTCGCCATCGAGGTCAGCAGGGCAGTCGTTGTTTCCACCGTCTTCGAACTCACAAGAGTTGTCGTCATCGTTGGCCAACGGGTTGTAGTTGGTCGCGTTCTCGTACATGCAACCGAGCACAACCAAGTTGCTGCAAGAGCCGTCGTCTGCAGTCGCGTACGGATCGAACTCCAAGAACTCTGGGTTGGTGCACCCGAGCACTTCTGGGGTCGACACACAAGCCTCGCAGCTGTTCCAGCAAACCACGTCGAGCACAGCTTCTCCAACCACTTCCAAAGAGCGGTTGTTGAAGCCATCGATGGTGCTGACGCAAGCCTCAGAACCGTCGAATTCTTCTTGCGCGGTCCATCCGTCCAAAGTGAACTTGTATTCGAACGCGCCCTCAGCCAAAGCCACAGTCACTTCGTACACCATGTCACCGTCGTTGTCGGTCATCTCGGCACATCCACCGCACCAGCCGTTGAAGCTGCCGTTGAGGTTCACGGTGCCGTACGCTGCCTCGTAGGTGGACATGTCCACGCGGAAGGTCACGTCGTAAGTGACAGGAGGTGCCGCACATGAGCCGTCGGTAGAGCATTGGCCGAAGCATGTGCTCAACACGGTGTCTTCCGTCACAGGAGCCAAGATGCGGTCGTCCCAGTTCGCCGGATCGGAGCATTCCAATCCAGCCAACTGCTCTTTCGCACCCCAGTCACCCCCATCGTTGGGGCTGTTGAGGAAGATGTAGTTGCCAGACAATCCGCTGGCCACCTCCAAGGTCACGGTCCACACACCGTCGTTGTCGTCGTCGTTCATGGCGTGTGCCTGGGCATCACCGAACACACCACCGCCGAGGTAGATGCCGTTGGGACCCACTTCGATGCTCGCGGTGTTGACGTTGAAGGTCAAGCTGACGGTATCAACAGGGTCACCACCACCTCCAGATCCGTCGCATGCAGAACAGCTGTTCCAGCACACCACATCAAGTGTGGCGTCGCCAGTCACGACGTAGCTGCGGTTGGTGTACCCATCGATGGTGGAAGTGCACGCTGTACCGTCCGCAAATTCCTCTTGGGCGGACCATCCGTCCACCGTGAACTTGTACTCGACGGTGTCGGCAGCAAGCTCCACTGCCAATTCGTAGATGCCGTCTGCGTTGTCGTCGGTCATGACCGCACATGAACCGCACCAGCCGTTGAATGAACCGTTCAAGTTCACCTGGCTGTATGCGCCAGCGTACTCAGACATGTCAACCTGGAAAAGCACGGTGCCTCCAACTTCAGCCACTTCGTCGTTGCACGTGCCGTCGCAGGTGCCGTAGTAGTCGTTGGTCGAACTGCCAGCCTCCACAGTCCGGTTTGCGTACCCGTTGAAGTCGGTGATTGGTGCACAGCTTGCGCCATCCACCATGTCGTTCACCAAGTTCTCCTGGTCGGCAAATCCGTTGATGGCGTACTTGTACTCCACAGTGCCGGTCAAGTCAGAAATGGTCACGGAGTAAATGCCATCACCATCTTCGTCGCTCATGGTGTTGTATTCATCGTTGGCGCACCAGCCACACCATGGACCGGTGACGAACAGGTTGTCGAATGCGGGAGCGCAAGACACGTCCACGTTGAACGTCACACCAGCTCCTTCTGACGCACAAGCCGCGCAGCTTCCAAAACACACTGCATCAAGAATGGCGTCTGCCGAACCCACGATGTGAACGCGGTTGTTGTTGCTGGCGCATTCTGCCGGAATGGCTTCATCGAGGCCCCAGTTGGGTCCGTTGATGTATTTGAATTCCAACGTTTGACCTTCAACAAATGTGGCTGTGTACTCCCAGATGTCGTCTCCATCTTCGTCCGACATGGCAGTGGCACCATCGGCCCATCCTTGGAAGGAGCCTGCGATGAAGACTCCAATTGGGTTTGTGGTCTCCTGGCTCATGTCAACCCGGAAGGTGACGCTGTATTCATCGGTGGAAGCAGCTTCACAATCCGAGTCACAGCTGTTCCAGCACACTGCATCGAGTGCAACATCACCGGCAATGATCAGACTGCGGTTGGTGTACCCGTCGATGGTGGAAGTGCAAGACGTTCCCTCGGCGAAGGTTTCTTGGTCGTTCCATCCGTCCACAGTGAACTTGTACTCAATGGTGTCGAGCGGCAACGCAATGGTCAAATCGTAAATGCCGTCGCCGTCGGCATCTTCCATCGGGTTGCAAGAACCGCACCAGCCGTTGAACGAACCGTTCAAATTGACTGAGCCGTAAGTGCCGGCGTAAGACGCCATGTTCACCTGGAAAGTCACCATGGCGGTGGGCTCTGGCGTCCCGCAAGAACCGTCCGTGGTGCAGAATCCGAAGCACGTGTTGATCACAGTGTCTTCAGTGATGTCCGTCAAACGACGATCATTGTACGGAGGAACCGCACAATCTTGACCCTCAATGTTCTCTTTGGCCCACCAATCAGGACCGTTCACAAAGGTGTAGTCGCCGGTGTACCCGTCAGGCACAGAGACTGTGATGCTGTACACGTTGTCGCCGTCTGGGTCGGTCATGGGGTAATCCCCTGGGAATCCGAACATGGCTCCGCCTGCAAGGAACAAGCCTTCTGCAGACAACGTCTCGTTCTCCATGTTGACGTTGAACGTCACGTCGTGGAACACAGAGGGAGGGGCTGGACAAGAACCATCGTCCGTGCAAGAGCCAAAACAAGTGCTCACGGTCATGGCGCCGTCGACCACAATCGTGCGGTCGTTGTAGTTGTTGGGATCAGCGCAGGCTTGTCCTGTCAAGTCTTCCTTGCAGCTCCAGTCTCCGCAGTTGCCGTTCAGGAAAGTGTAGTTGCTTGTGGTTCCCACGGGAATGCTCATCGTGATGGACCACGTTCCATCTCCATCCTCGTCGGACATGGGGTTGTCTCCAGGCCATCCAAAGAATGTGCCTCCAGCAAGATAGACGCCTGCAGCGTCCACGGTTTCATTGTTCATGTTGACATTGAAGGTCACGTCAACGCTCTCAACAGGGTCGCCACCGCCGCCTGTGCCAGTGCACGCGTCGCAGCTGTTGTAGCAGACCACACCCAAGGTGGTCGATTCAGTCACCTCCACAGAACGGTTGGTGAACCCATCAATGGTGGAGGTGCATGCTTGAGCATCAGCCACAAATTCCTCCTGAGCTGTCCAACCGTCCAAGGTGAATTTGTACTCGTAGGTACCCGGAGCCAAGGCCACTGTGACGTCATAAACGCCATCGCCGTCGCCATCGGTCATCTCCACACAAGAACCGCACCATCCTGTGAAAGAACCGTTCAGATTCACAGCTCCGTAAGAGCCTGTGTAGTCGCTCATGTCCACCTGGAACGTCACGTCGACGTCGGAAGACGGTGGTGCAACGCCATCGTTGCAAGTGCCGTCGCAGGTGCCGTATGAGTCGTTGGCAGTGCTGTTGGCTTCAATTTGACGGTTGGCGTAACCAGCGTAGTCGGTCACAGGCGCACATGAAGCGCCATCCACCATGTCGTTGACCAAGTTTTCCTGATCTGCAAAACCGTTGATGGCATACTTGTATTCCACCAGGCCAATCAAATCAGCCACAGTAACAGAGTAAATACCATCACCGTCGTCGTCGGTCATGGTGTTGTACGTGTCGTTCGCACACCAACCACACCAAGGGCCTGTGACGAAGACGTCTGTGAAGCCCTCTGGGGCACACGTCATGTCGACGTTGAATGTTGTTTGCGCTTGAAGGCCAAAGCTGAACATGGCGCATGCAAGCATGAGATAATAACGCATAAGAGAAAGGTTTTTAGAGTCGAGCAGAGAATCGAGTTCTCGACGAATTGGTGAAAAAACGGGACGAGGACTCATTTTCCCCAGATTACAAATATAGGAAATTCAATTTTGGTGTCAATTGAACACTGCCGTAAGTTGTTTGTTTCGGGTCACAGTTTTTCCACATCCACGCTCGTCGGAACACGGAATGACAACACCGCCGCGAGCGCCATGAGGCCACCTCCAATCATCACCGCAGCCATGCGATTGCCGTCCAGTACGTGCTCCATCAACCACCCAAATCCCAAGGAAGCGATGATCTCTGGCAAGACAATGAAAAAGTTAAAGATGCCCATGAACATGCCGACTTTGGCCGGCGGCAAGCTCGGAGCCAGCATGGCGTAAGGCATGGAGAGGATGCTGGCCCATGCCACGCCCACACCAGTCATGGACACGAACAACCACGATGCGCTTGGAACCACGCTGACCGACATCAGACCAGCCGCCCCCATGAGCAAGCATACGGCATGCGTCATGCGCTTGCCCAACGACGAAGCCATTTTGGGCAAGGCCAACGCAAACAGGAAGGTGACAAGGTTGTAAAACGCCAAGGTCAACCCAGCAAACTCCACCCCTTCTGTGTACTGTGGACTCGCTGGTGCAGCTTGAAACACATCCACCGCCACGGCAGAGCTGTAGTAAAACCACATCAGAAACAAACCAGGCCAAGTGAAAAACTGCACCAACGCCACGCGTTTCATCACCGAAGGCATGTGGGTGATGCCATGCCAGACCTCCTTGGCCACCTCAACAACGCCTTTGCTTTCTTGCATGGCGGCCAGCTCCTCTTCTGACGGGGGATGCGGCTTGGTCTTGAAAACCGTCCAAAGCACAGCACCCAAAAAGGCCACAGCACCCAAGTAAAACGACCATTTGACGGTGGCAGGGATGCCCCCAGCTTCCGAGTCGTTCACGACACCAAACACATTTCCGAGCAACCAGGGCAGTGCGGAGGCCACAACAGCCCCCACGCCAATCATGAAGCTCTGCATGGCAAATCCTTTGCTGTGTTGCTTTTCTGGCAACATGTCCACCACAAATGCGCGGAAGGGCTCCATGCTCACGTTGATGCTTGCGTCCAGAATCCAGAGCAAGCCCGCCGCCATCCACAATGCAGTGGAATTGGGCATGAACACCAACGCAATGCTGCTCAAGATGGCCCCCACCAAAAAGAAGGGCTTCCTCCGCCCCAACTTGGTCCAAGTCTTGTCACTCCATGCCCCAATGATGGGCTGAACCACCAAGCCGGTCAACGGCGCGGCCAACCACAGCATGGGGATTTCTTCAGGTTGGGCGCCGAGGTACTCGTAAATCGGACTCATGTTGGCCATTTGCAAGCCCCATCCAAACTGGATGCCCATGAACCCAAAACTCATGTTCCAGATTTCCCAGAAACTCAAATTCCTTTTTTCCATTGTGAAGGTGTCTTGATGTGGTGTCGTAAGGCTCCAAAAATACCCTCACGCCACTTCGTGTGCAAATGACACTTTCCCCGTCTCGCGGGTCTTGTCCCCTCAGAATGTGGCACAAAAAAACGCCGGACACATGCCCGGCGTTTCTCCATCCGATGGGACTCCGAATCAGAGATCGGAGCAAGCTGCGCCGTACGCAACCAAGAAGTCCAGCAAGTCGGCAGAACCAATCTCTCCGTCACCGTTCGAGTCGAACGGACAGGCTGACTCACCTGTGCAAGGCTCGAAAATGCATGACCCATCGTCGTTGTTGGCGAAAGCGACGTAGTTCTCTGCCGATGCATCCGTGCATCCAGAGAACACGCAAGAGCCATCTTCCACGGTGTACACTGCGTCGTAGTTGTCCGCACCCGCGTAAGTGCATCCTGCGCCCACACAAGAACCGTCGTCGGTGTTGGCGTCAGGGTCGTAGTTGTCTGCGAGTGGGTTGGTGCAACCGCTGATGATGCATGACCCATCGTCCACATCCGCATTGGGATCGTAGTTGTCCGCCGCAGGGTCGGTGCAGCCCTCGAAAATGCACGAACCGTCGTCCAGGGTCGCAGTCGGATCGAAGTTGATTGCGTCGCTGTCCGTACAACCTGAACAGGAGCTGTTGTCTCCTCCGCAAACACCGCACAAGTCAAGTGACAAACATGATCCGTCCTCGTCTGTGGCCTCCGCGTTGTAGTTGCAAGCCATGGCGTCTGTGCAGCCGGGCACTTCCAGCTCGTCGCACACGCCGTCTCCGTCTGCATCGTTGATGCAACCGTCGCAAGTGTAATATTGGGCAGGGAACTCGCAGGAGCCGTCGTCATCCGTGGCGTTGATGTCGAAGTTGCACGCCAAGTCCAGGGTGCAACCTGAGACCTCGAGTTCGTCACACACGCCGTCGCCGTCCGCATCGTTGATGCATCCGTCACAGTCGTAATACGTTTCTGGGAAGACACAATCCCCGTCCCCTTCAGCTTCGGGATTGTAGTTGCACGCCATTTCGTCGTTGCAACCTGCGCCAGCCACAGGGAACACCAACGGCATGCCCGCCGCCTGGAAAGATTCCTGACTGGCATCTCGGTACTGAATGTTGATCAACGCTTCAGTTGTGCCTGAAGTGGTGACTTGGGCGAGCAACACCCGTCCGTTGATGGGGTTCCCTTGGCCGTTGGCCCCAGGTACAATGAAGAGGGAACCTCCAATGAATGTGTTCACAACAAAGTCGCCATCGTTGTTCCAATCGTCGAACGACGTCAACGCCGCGTCAAATGCGGAGTTCAATCCGTCGTCGTCTCCAGGCTCTGCACCAATGGTCCACCATGTGTCGTATTGGAGCGCTGGGAATGCGTCGAACAACAATGGGTTCACGCTGCCACCAAAATCGGAACCGAAACCATCCTGGTAGAACGGTGCATCTCCCTCCAGCAACCAGGGCTGAGTGTCTGTTCCGTAAATCGCTGTCACTTCAACGTCGGAGCTGCTGAAGTTGGCGTAGATGCGGTACGTGGATTGACCTGTTCCCAAAGGGTCACTGGCCACCAAGTCGTAGCTCAAACCAGTGCATAGACCATTGCCGTATTCGCATGGGCCTTCGTCTGTGGCTGCAGGTGAGAAATTGTTCGCTGTTGGTGACGTGCATCCCACAACCTCCAGCTCGTCGCACACACCGTCTCCGTCGGTGTCGCTCAAGCAACCGTCGCAATCGTAGAATTCAGCAGGGAAAATGCAATCGCCATCGCCCTCGTCAAGTGGGTTGTAGTTGCATGCCATTTCGTCGTTGCAACCTGCGCCAGCCAAAGGGAACACCAAGGGCATGCCCTCAGCGTAGAACGAATCTTGGCTTGCATCGCGGAACTGCACATTGACCAAAGCCTCTGTAATGCCCGAAGTGGTCACCTGTCCCAACAACACCTTGCCATCCACGGGAAGGCCTTGGGCGTTGGCACCAGGCACGATGAAAATGGAACCACCCACGAAGGTGTTGACGACAAAGTCTCCGCCGGCATTCCAATCGTCAAACGAGGACAACGCAGCATCGAACGCAGAGTTCAACCCGTCGTCTTCTCCTGGCTCAGCACCAATGGTCCACCACGTGTCGTAATTCAACGACGGGAATGTACCAAAGAGCAAGGGGTTCACACTTCCTCCGAAGTCAGAACCAAAGTCGTCTTGGTAAAAGGCCTCCTCACCCACCAACGTCCAAGGCGCGGTGTCGGTGCCGTACACTGCCGTAACCTCCACATCGTTCGTGCTGAAGTTGGCGTATATGCGGTAGGTGTCTTCTCCCGTACCGAGTGGGTCGGCGGCCACGAGCTCGTAGCTCAAACCTGTGCACAAGCTTGCGAAAATGCATGAACCGTCGTCTTCATTCGCCACAGGATTGTAGTTGTCCGCTGTTTCTGAAGTGCATCCGGGGACAGGAACCTCGGGGAACACCAGACTGTATCCTTCGGAGTTGAAGGTGTTGGATGCAGCGTCATCCCACTGAAGGTTCAGGGTCATGTTCACCACTCCGTCGGTGGTGAATTGGCCCACCAACACGCGGTTGTCGCCTCCGGCGACGGCGTCGGCGCTTTGGCCGGGAATCAAGAACCATGAGCCACCTAAGAAGGAGTCGATGGTGAAACCTCCCCCAGCTTCAAACGATGAGAAGTAGGCATCCATGCCCACCTGCTGGGCCTCGCTGGTGCCTTCTGCATCTTCAGACCCGATGGTGAACCAGCTGTCATAAACCAACGATGGAAATGCTCCGAACAACAAAGGGTTGATGCTTTGGGCCAACGCTCCTCCAAATGGATCTTGGTAAAACGAAGTCGTCACATCCAAAACCATAGGCGCCAACTCGAGGGCGTACACGGCCACCAACTCGTCGGTGGGGTTGTCGAATGTCGCGTAGACACGATACGTCGTACCGAATTCAGATTCGCCGACGGTCTCGTAATCCACACCTACGAATCCACCCCAGGCAAGGGAGGATGCCAACGCCAAAAGGCAGGCTGAGAAGAAGTGTTTCATTGGGTTTTGGTTTGATTTCTGGTTATACGGAGGCCAATCCGTTGAATCACAACGGACATTTCCTTTTCGAAATCTACGACATTCTACCCCAACAACGTTGGGACCAATGAAATACTTCTCCCGACCAACCGAGGTCAACGTCGGACCAACGAGACCAATTTGGACGTGGACGGATCGTGCTTGCTCTCGGCAACAGCCCCCCGAATTTCAGGAATCAAGGCGTTGGCCAGGGCCTTCCCAAGCTCCACGCCCCACTGGTCGAAGCTTGCAATGCCCCAAAGAACGCCTTGGACAAAAATGCGGTGCTCATGCATTGCAATCAGTTGCCCGAGAGCTCTTGGGGTCAGCGCATCGAACAACATGAAGGTCGACGGCCGATTTCCCTCAAATGACCGATGGGGCTCCTCAGCAGCAGGGGTTTTGCCGGTGAGCAACGCCTCCGACTGCGCAATGGCGTTGGACAACAACAACTCGTGCATCCGGGCGTGCCCGCTTGTGGGCGCCTTGAAGGCCACGAAGTCCACGGGGTGGATTTCAGTCCCCTGGTGCAACAATTGGAAGAAGGCATGTTGGCTGTTTGTGCCAGGCTCACCCCATACCACGGCGCCTGAATTCCAAGAAATCCGCTCGCCTGTGCGGCCCACAGATTTGCCGTTGCTCTCCATGTCCGCCTGCTGCAAATAGGCCGGCAAGCGATTCAGGTCCTCGGCATAGGGGATGACTGCGTGGGAGCGCCACCCCATCACGTTTTGGTTCCAATGGCCGAGCAACGCAAGCATGACAGGCACGTTGTCTTGCAAAGGCGTGGTCTTGAAATGCAAGTCCATGTCACGCGCGCCCTCGAGGAACAACTCGAAGTTGGCCCTGCCTACCGCGACCGCAATGCACAGCCCCACGGGTCCCCACATCGAATAACGGCCACCGACCCAGTTCTCAAAACCAAACGTCTGCGCCGGGACCACCCCGAAAGCTTGGGTGGCCTCCAAGTTGGTGGACACCGCCACGAGCTGCTCTGAAAGCGTGCCCCCCCCCGCTTCGAGCCAAGCTTTGGCGATGGCCGCATTGGCCATGGTCTCCTGGGTTGTGAACGTCTTGCTCACCACCACGACGTAGGTCGTCGCTGGATCCAACCCTTCCAACACAGCCTCGATGTGCGCCCCATCTACGTTGCTCACGAAATGGGTTCGTGGCCCCTTGTGAAACCGGCGCAGCGCTTTGCATGCCATCGCAGGACCGAGGTCCGAGCCACCGATGCCTATGTTCACCACGTCGGTGACGCGACCCAAGTCGTGTGCTTGATGGACCTGGTCCACAAATTCCAGCATCCGACCTCTCACCTCGAGCACGCCTGGCATGACAGCGTGCCCAGCCACGTCGTAACCGTCCGCGGCCTGTCCGCGAAGGGCCATGTGCATGACGGCACGCCCCTCGGTGTGGTTGATGGGCGCTCCCCCAAACTGGTCGGCGATGGCCTGCGACACGCCGGCCTCGTTCGCCAACCGAAGCAAGGCCTCCACCACTTCGCCGTCCCAGCGCTGCTTGGACGCGTCCACGTACAGCCCTGGCAGCTCCCAAGACAATGTCTCCAGCCGGGCGGCGTCCTGGCCCAGTGCCTCTCGGACGTCAAGTCCAGCCTTGGTCTGGCCAAGTCGTTGCAGGTCAGCTTCGGCGCTGGATTGGTCCAGGCGGAAAGACTGCCAATCGGATGTAGAGGCACCCATGCTCACTTGGATTGTGCGCCAGTGGCGTTCAAATCCTCAAAGGCTTGGGTCAGACGCGCCACAAAAGCGTCCTCCCCCTTGCGCAACCAAACGCGCGGGTCGTAGTGCTTCTTGTTGGGCACATCGTCTCCCTCGGGGTTGCCGATTTGGGCCTCCAAATAGCTTTGCTTACCGTTGATGTAATCGCGCACACCACTCAAAAACGCCCATTGCATGTCGGTGTCAATGTTCATTTTGATGGTGCCGTATCCAATGGCTTCACGGATTTCATCCAAAGAGCTGCCGCTGCCGCCGTGGAACACGAATTCCACAGGCTCTGGACTGGTTTTGAAGGTCTCTTCGATGTGCTTTTGGCAGTCGTTCAAAATGCTCGGGCGCAATTCCACGTTGCCTGGCTTGTACACCCCGTGCACGTTACCAAACGCCGCAGCCACTGTAAAGTTGGGCGAAATCGCACTGAGGATTTTGTACGCTTCAGCCACCTCCTCGGGCTGGGTGTACAACCGGCTGCTGTCGATGTCGGTGTTGTCCACACCGTCCTCTTCTCCTCCCGTCACCCCAAGTTCAATTTCGAGGTGCATGTCGATGGCGGCCATTCGCTTGAGGTACCCCGCGCAAGTCTCCAAATTCTCTTCCAGGCTTTCCTCGCTCAAGTCTATCATGTGCGAACTGAACAAAGGCTTGCCCGTCTTGGCGTAATGCGCTTCGCCCGCGTCCAACAATCCGTCGACCCAAGGCAACAAATTGCGCGCGCAGTGGTCGGTGTGCAAGATCACGCTCACGCCATACGCTTCAGCCATGGTGTGCACGTGGTGCGCACCAGCGATGGCACCCAAAACCGCAGATTGCTGGTTGTCCAAGGACAAGGACTTGCCCGCGTTGAACTTGGCGCCTCCGTTGGAAAACTGGATGATCACTGGGGCGTTCTCAGCCTTGGCGGTTTCAAGCACCGAGTTGATGCTGTTGCTTCCAATGACGTTGACGGCAGGGAGGGCGTAGCGGTGGGCTTTGGCGTGTGCCCAAACGTCGGACACTTGGGTGCCTGTCAAGACACCGGCAGGAAATTTCGACATGATCGTGGTTGTGTTTCGGCGCGAAAATACTTGTCAGATTCACACCATCCTAACCCTTCAGGGCAGCATCTCCGCGGGAAGCGTCCCTTGTCCATCCATCCACGCCACGCTCTGAAGCGCCGTTTCAGCCTGAGGTGTGCCGGGGTGGATGGCCGCTGTCCTGAGGTAGGCTCGACGGGCCAAAGGTTTGTCATTCAAATGGACGTCGTACACAAAGGCGATCAACAAGGCGCAATCGGGACGCTTGTCGAATTTGGGATACCCGTCATGCAAATCCTGGTATTGCAACACAGCTTGCTCAAATTTCCCAGCAGACACGAGCAAATCGGCCCGACGGAACAACGCTTCTGGCGCGAAGGCATGGTCCGCATGCAATCGGGCGAAATCGCCGTAGGACATGAGGAGCGCGGTTCGCACGTCTGCCACCATGTTGTCGCCGTCGAAAGCCCGCTGTTCAAGCGCTTGAATGTCCTTCAACAACGCAGGCTCGACTTGGCCGCATCCAACCCCAAGCCCCATCAAAATCAAGAGGGCGACCGACCCCGGTTTCAACGCCGACGGGTTTTGGGAAACCTCATCTTGTAGTCCACCGGCACCTTGCCCAACCCGATGTCGCGAAGCTTGCCATGCAGCAGCATCCGCTTGGCGGCGGGAATGTGATCGGGAATCATCGTGCCGTCGAGGTGGTCGTTTTCATGTTGCACGATGCGCGCCGCGAGCCCCTCCAAATGCTCCTCAACCAAATTCCAGTCCTGGTCGTAATACTCTACGCCCACACGCTCTGGCCGTGTGACAGGCTCGCGAACACCAGGAATGGACAAGCAGCCTTCGTCCATGGAGGACGTTTCATCCGAAAGGTCAAAGAGCACGGGATTGATCATCACCCGCTTGAACCCCACGCACCCAGGGTCGCCGTCTTCCCCTTCTCCAAATGGCGACCCGTCGGCCACAAACAACCGAAGGGACAACCCGATCTGCGGGGCCGCGAGTCCCACGCCATCCGCCTCGTACATGGTCTCCCACATGTCTTCAATCAACTGCCCCAGGTCGGGGTGGTTTTCCTGCACTTCGTCGGCTTCCTTTTTGAGAACAGGATCGCCGTAGGCAACGATGGCTCGAATCATGTCACAAAGATAGGTTTGGGGCGCAGCACAGGCATCAGGACAAGTACCTTTGAACCATGTCCGAACTCCACAGCATTCCGGAAGCCATTGAGGCCATTCGTCAAGGTGAAATCATCATCGTGGTCGACGACGAGGACCGAGAGAATGAGGGGGACTTTTTGATCGCTGCCCGGCATGCCACGCCAGATGTGGTCAATTTCATGGCCACCCACGGTCGGGGCCTCATTTGCGCGCCCCTCCTCGAGGCCCGTTGCGACGAATTGGACCTGGGCTTGATGGTCGAACGCAACAACGCAACCTTCGAGACACCCTTCACCGTGTCGGTGGATTTGATTGGCCATGGTTGCACCACAGGCATTTCAGCCAGCGACCGTGCCAAAACCATCCAAGCCCTGATCAACCCGCTCACGCGGCCCGAGGAATTGGGACGACCTGGACACATCTTCCCCCTTCGCGCCAAAGCCGGCGGCGTGTTGCGCCGCCCAGGCCACACCGAAGCTGCGGTCGATTTCTCTCGTTTGGCGGGATTTGAGCCTGCCGGCGTGATCGTTGAAATCATGAACGAGGATGGCTCAATGGCGCGGCTGCCCGAATTGATTGAATTGGCAAAAGAGCACAACATGAAGTTGGTGTCCATCGCCGATTTGATTGCCTACCGCCTGGAACATGAAAGCCTGGTGGAACGAACGGGCGAGGTGACCTTGAACACCAGCTTCGGCACCTTTCGCGCCATCAGCTTCAATCAAACCACCAACGACGTAGATCACATTGCCTTGGTGAAAGGCTTGTGGGCGGAAGGCGAACCTGTGCCCGTCCGGGTGCATGCCTCCACCATGGTCGGAGACATTTTCCAAGTGAACGACTTCGGCAAAGGCCCTCTGCTCCATGCCGCGATGAAACACATGGAACACGTCGGCAAAGGGGTGGTCGTTTACCTCAACAAGAGCTTGCCCAACGACGGCATGGCCGCCGAGCTGGCGGCATACGCCAAGGTCAACCAACACGACGGTCAGCAGTACTTCAACAAACTGGACTCCAAGGACCGCGGCATCGGCGCGCAAATTCTTCGGAAGGTTGGGGTCCAAAACATGACGCTGCTTAGCAACTCACCTCACGCCTTGGGCGACGTTGGCTATGGACTTTCGATTCTAGAGGTTTTGCCTCTGAGTGTGGACTGACCTCGCCCACCTGCACAACCGGGCAACAAAAAAGCCTGCCGAATGGGCAGGCTTTTTTTGTGGTCCGACCCGAAGGTTTAGCCCTCGGCTTTGTCGCCTTTGTTGAACTTGGCGTACTTCTGGCGGAACTTGTCAATCCGGCCTGCGGTATCCACGAACTGTGCCTTGCCAGTGTAGAAAGGGTGGCTCTTGTGGCTCACTTCGATTTTCACCAGAGGGTATTCGTTGCCGTCTTCCCACTGAATGGTTTCTTTGGTTTCAGCCGCGGACTTGCTCACGAATGCATAATCGTTGCTCATGTCCTTGAATACCACCATGCGGTAGTTGTCTGGGTGGATGCCGTCTTTCATGTCGCGTAATTGGGGGTGCAAATGTAGTTCACTTCGCTCAAACCGACAACTCTGCCCGAGCTGTGAAATTGTCACGGGCTTGTCACTGAAGCCAATGAAATAAAAAAAGCCTTCCTCGGCGCTGCTTTGGAACCGAAGGCGCCTATATTGCGTGTGTTAAAGTGAGTTTAGCGGAAGCTAAGCATCAAGTGATAATTTGGTTAAGTTGGTCCCGCTCCGAAACGTCGGAGCGGGATTTTTCTTTCCCAGACTTTCCCACGAACGCTTGGGGATACTGAACCTGCTGAAGCCATGAGGGCTTCTGAACTGAATTCGACCTTGCACACATGCTGGCGCCTGTTCTCCTGCCCCTCTTCATGTTTTTCCACGCCCTGTTTCACACTGGCAACCCCGTGGCGGAATGGTCCGTGGTCCACACGTCCGAACATTCGTGCACGGTTCACCTCGACCTGGTGGGTGGGGCAGACGATGTGGATTTGGCCAAATTGTCCCTCATCGCACCAATTCATCTCCGTGGCCTTGAGGTCTCAAGTCACACTTCGGCCAAGCCGTCCGACCAGTGGAAACGCAACAATACGTGGAATTGGATGTGGAACGGTGTCGTGCCTCCCATGACGCTCGATTTCAATTTGACGTGGGAGTCATGTGAACACGGGACGACCCCGTCGATCGATTTGGCGTGGGAACAAGTGGCCTCTGCAGCAAGACAGTCCTGGCATCTGGGCTCCGTGGCCCTTTCACCCCCCCCCTCCCCATCGTCCTATGTGGCCTCCGATCTGCACGGATTCCGAGAAGCTACATCTGCAGCAAACGGCACTGCCACGGTGTTTTTACTCATGCCTGAAGTGCAGCAAGGATCTTTTGTGAAATGGAGCGAATACATTCCCGAGGGATGCACGTGCACCATTCTTGACGCAGACGGCAGCTCTCCTCGACAAACTGCGACTGAATTGATTTTCCTGTGGTTTGAAGTGCAGGTTTCTCGAGGTCTGAATCCCAGTTACAGTCTGCGTTGCCCAGACAATGTGGATAACCGCAGCCTGACTTTTGACGGAATGGCGGAGGTGGCATTTGGAACGGGCACAAATACTTACCATATTGCGGGAGTTGAATGGAAGGCTCCACCTACGGAGCGCAATGAAATCATGGAATCCCCGCAGATCACGGCGAACAAGTCGGAGGCAGTCTCTGCCGCACCGGAAGCCCCAACCGCATCGGCGCGCTCCCGCACCTCTCCAAGTGTGTCGTTCGCTGTTCAGTTGTTGGCCAACCACCGTGAGTTGACCCAAGACGAACTTGTGGACTTCCTTGGTTACACCAAACCGCTGCACATGGAGCGGCTGAACGGATGGCACAAATACGTGACTGACAGCCAAGACTCCTACGCCAAGGCGCGTTCCTCACGGAACCACATTTGGGCCACCACCCAGGCGCAAGACGCATTTGTGACAGCACAATTGGAGGGACAGCGCATCACTGTTCAGGAAGCCCTCCTCCTCTCCAACCAAACCTGGATTCCTTAAACAACATGGCAAGCAAGACCACAGACTGGAATTCTTCCGTACAAGGCTACAAGGACTACCTCGTGCTTGAGCGCGGATTGAGCAAAAACTCGGTTTTGGCATACATGCGCGACATTCACCAGTTTCGGGACTTCGCCACCAACGAGGAAAATGTCAAGCGCCCTACGGACATCGAGCTTCCCCATGTGGAGCGTTTCTTGGGTCACCTCTACGACAAAGGGCTGGCACGAAACAGCCAAGCTCGCATGCTCAGTGGGGTGCGCAGCTTCTGCAAGTACCTGCGCATCGAAGGGGTGATGGACTCAGACCCTGTCCAGCTCATTCAGGCACCCAAGCCAGAGCGCAAGCTCCCTGATGTGCTCTCCGTAGAGGAGATTGAAAGCATCATCGGCGCCGTGAACATGAGCCGTCGGGAAGGCGTGCGCAACAGGGCCATGCTCGAGGTGTTGTACTCCTGCGGACTCCGGGTGTCTGAATTGATTGAATTGAAAATGTCTCGGGTGGACCTCATCGACGGTGTGGTCAAGGTGGTCGGCAAAGGCAACAAAGAGCGTGTCATCCCCATTGGGCAGCAAGCGTGCGACGCGATCGACGACTACTTGAGCCACTACCGGGCAGATGTCATCCCTCTGAAAGGACATGAGGATACCTTGTTCCTCGGTCGCCAGGGGCGCGGCATGACACGGCAAATGGCGTTCACGATGCTCAAGCGCAGCGTCATTGCCGCAGGCATCCGCAAGAACGTGAGCCCGCACACCTTCAGACACAGCTTCGCCACCCACCTGATCGAGTCTGGGGCCGACCTCCGTGCCGTGCAAGAAATGCTCGGACACGCCCAAATCAGCACCACGGAGATTTACACCCACCTGGACAGCCGGTTCCTCAAGGACCAGGTGACCAAATTCCACCCCCGGAGCGACAAGGCCGAAGACAACATGGCCGAGTCAACCGCCTCGAATCAAGAGGTCGTCTGACCTGATTCACCCCTGAGTTTCGAGACGTCCCAGGATGCGACGGCTTCCTGCAACATGGCATGCGGCTCGTCCAGATTTGGAACGGGCTGACCAAGGGTACGAAGTGCCGTGGCCAGCACGCGGGCCGCGTCCCCCGGCAAGACCGGTTGGGCGCGAGTCTGTTTGGACAGTTTTTGGCCCTGGTCGTTGGTGACCAAAGGAACATGAACGTACTCTGGAGTCTGCAAATTCAATGCGTGTTGCAACGCCATGTGGGCGGCCGTGGACGTCCAAAGGTCTGCACCTCGAACCACGCGTGTGACGCTCTGTGCGGCATCGTCGACCACCACCGCCAAATGATAGGCCCAGTGGCCGTCTGCACGTTTGAGAACGAAGTCACCCATCACCTCGCCAGCCACCGTCGACACCCCAAGTCCATGGTCCATCCAGCTCTGCGCCTGCACAGGCATGTCGAACCGCCAAGAACGTGGCGTCTCGCCTTGAGGCAAACCCGCTTTGCACGTGCCTGGGTACAGGCCATTCGCCGACATCGAAGCCAAATCTTTTCGGGTGCAGATGCAGCCAAATGCGCGGCCCTCGCGCTTCAGCGCGTCCAAGGCCTGGGCGTACAGTGCGTGCCTTTGGCTTTGGTAAACCACTTGACCATCCCATGTCAAGCCAAACGCTTCGAGGGTGCGAAGGATGTCGTCGGCCGCACCGGGCACTTCCCGGGGTGGATCCAAATCTTCCATGCGGAGCAACCACGTCCCGTTCTGGGACCTGGCGTCCAGCCAACTGGCCAGCGCCGCCACCATGGATCCCATGTGCAACCGCCCCGTCGGTGATGGCGCAAAGCGCCCGACGTACGGCTGACGAGTGGTCATCCCCGCACGAGTTTGCGGTACTTGATGCGCTTGGGACCTTCGTCGCCCAAACGCTTCTTGCGGTTCTCTTCGTATTCGCTGTAGGTCCCCTCGAACCAATAGGCCTGGCTGTCTCCTTCGAAGGCCAAAATGTGCGTGCAGATGCGATCCAAGAAATAACGGTCGTGGCTGATGACCACCGCACACCCCGCAAAACCTTCAATGCCTTCCTCCAACGCACGCAACGTGTTCACGTCGATGTCGTTCGTGGGCTCGTCAAGCAACAGCACGTTGGCCTCGGTTTTGAGGGTCATGGCGAGGTGCAAACGGTTGCGTTCCCCGCCGGACAGCACCCCACATTTTTTCTGCTGGTCCGATCCGTTGAAGTTGAATTTGCTGACGTAAGCCCGGCTGTTGAAGAGTTGGCCACCGATTTCAATTTGCTCGTTGCCTCCGGACACAACCTCCCACACGGTTTTGTTGGGATCGATGTCCTGGTGACGCTGGTCGACGTAGCCAATCTTCACGGTCTCCCCCATGTCGATGGCGCCGCCATCGGGCGTTTCCTCCCCCATCATCATGCGGAACAGCGTGGTTTTTCCCGCCCCATTGGGGCCGATGATGCCCACGATGCCCGCGGGAGGCAATTGGAAACTCAGACCTTCCACGAGGAGCTTGTCCCCAAATGCCTTGGTCAGGCCACTTGCTTCGATCACCTTGTTGCCAAGACGTGGGCCGTTGGGAATCGGGATGTTCAGACGGGCATCTTTCTCCTTCGTGCCCTCTGCCAACATGCTCTCGTAGTTGTTGATCCGAGCCTTGTTCTTGGCGCGCCTTCCCTTGGGGCTTTGACGGATCCAATCCAACTCGCGGTCGAGCTCCTTTCTCCGCTTGCTCTCGTGCTTCTCCTCTTGGGCCAAACGCTTGCTCTTCTGCTCCAACCAGGACGCGTAGTTGCCCTCGTACGGGATGCCCTCTCCGCGGTCCAACTCCAAAATCCATCCTGCCACGTTGTCCAAGAAGTAACGGTCGTGCGTCACGCACAGAACCGTGCCTTTGTACTGCTCCAAATGCTGTTCCAGCCAATCGATGGATTCTGCGTCAAGGTGGTTGGTCGGTTCGTCGAGGAGCAGCACGTCGGGCTGCTGCAACAACAACCGGCACAAGGCCACACGACGTCGCTCCCCTCCGCTCAGTTCCGCAATCTTTTGGTCGTCTGGAGGACAGCGCAAGGCGTCCATGGCGATGCTCAACTTGGTGTCGAGTTCCCACGCATCTAAAGCGTCAATTTTGTCCTGAACCGCCGCTTGACGGTCCATCAGCTTCTGCATTTTATCTGGGTCGTTCAGGATCGCTTCGTCCATGAACTTCATGTTGATCTCCTCATACTCCTTCAGGACATCCACAATTTCCTGGGTGCCTTCTTCAACCACCTCACGCACGGTTTTGGACTCGTCCAACTCCGGCTCCTGAGACAGGTAGCCCACGGTGTACCCGTCCGACCACACCACCTCGCCTTGGTAAGCGTCGTCCAATCCGGCGATGATCTTCATCACCGTGGACTTGCCTGCCCCGTTGTTTCCGATGATGCCAATTTTGGCGCCGTAGAAGAAAGACAGGTAGATGTCTTTCAAAATGTGCTTGCCGGTGGGGGTCGTCTTGTTGACCCGCACCATGCTGAAAATGACCTTTTTGTCGTCAGACATGCGTTGGAATGGATTGCAAAATGAAGGGCCCGTTCAGCCCTGCACGAAGTTAGGCCCTGGCTTCGCCTCGAACCAAGGTGAGCAAGGTGATTTCGGGCGGCATGCCGACCCGACCAGGAAAGCCGAGCACCCCAAAGCCTCGGTTGACGTGCAGGTACTGATTCCCCTCCAGGTAAAGTCCTCCCCAACGTTTGTAGGAAATCGACGAAGGCGACCACTTGATGCCAAGCCATGGAATTTCAATGCCCATTTGCATCCCGTGCGTGTGGCCGCTGAGGGTCAACTCCACCGGGGCGCGGTCCTCCATGATGCCCAACTCGTAGTGGGTCGGGTCGTGGCTCATCAGCACCGTGAACCGTGTGTCGGCACCGCTGTTTTTCAACGCTTTCACCAAATCGCCGCTCTTGCGGAAGCCCTTGCCCCAATTTTCCACACCCGCCAACACCATGGACTCGCCGTCTTTGGTCCACACCACGTGGGCGTTGTCCAGCATGGTGAAACCCATGTCTCGCTGATGCTGCTTCAAC
This sequence comes from Flavobacteriales bacterium, assembly GCA_049610985.1. Classification (GTDB taxonomy): domain Bacteria; phylum Bacteroidota; class Bacteroidia; order Flavobacteriales_D; family Sanyastnellaceae; genus UBA11663. The sequence continues at coordinate 53,893 of JBMZAB010000001.1, forward strand.
TGGGCGATGCTGGCCTCCCTCTGCTCGTCGGTGAACGGGCCATAGTCTGCGTAGTCGTGGTTGCCCATGACGCTGAACTTCCCCAAGGGCGCCGTGATTTGAGCGAACGCCTCGACCCATGGGGTGGCTTCGTCCGCCAGTTCGTTCACGAGGTCTCCTGTAAACAACACGGCATCGGACTGGAGAGATTGCACCTTCTCCAACGCGGCCAGCACCGGTTCTGGCGTGCCGTCAAACGACCCAAGGTGCGCGTCGCTCAATTGAACCAACCTCAAACCGTCGAACGCTTCAGGCACGTTGGGGTGCGAAACCTTGATGTCCCTCACTTTGTAAGCGTACTTCCCTTTGGTGATGCCGTAGCCCATGCCCATGAACGCCGCGGCGCCCACGCCCTGCGCGAGGATGTTCAAAAACGACCCCCGAGCCATGGCGCCATCGGTGGGCTTCCCACTCAACTTGAGCCAGGCCCACACACCCGCTGCTCGCAACTCATCGACCAACTGAATGGCCACGACGAAAAACTTGGGAATGGTCAAGGCGAAGGTGCCCCCCAAGATCGTCTTCAACAGCACCGGATGCGTGCCTCGCCATGTGGGCCACATGAAAAAGGCCGCCAAAAAGGCCGCCCAGGCGACCACGTGGACACCCCACCACCCTCTCCGGGCAGTCTTCCACCACGTTTTGGCCTTGTACGCCTTACAAAGGGCCCGGTACGTGAAGAACTCAATCACGAAGAAAAAACCCGCCACGAATGTGAGGCCGATGAGAAGGCGTTCAAGCATGTGCAAAAGTACCCGCGTTCAGACCGGTTTGTTCAACCCTCAGGCCAACAATTCCGAAAGGTCTTCCTTCGAGGAATGCAGCGGCAATTCGTGCAGGCTCCCTTGTCGGATCACGTTCAGAGAACTCAAGGTCAACGTGGCCTGGGACTGGGCTTCCGACCAACGTTCCACCCCCCACAAATCGTGGGTGGCCATCAACACCCCCCCTCCGCGGCCCAAATGAACATCCAACATGCTCCAGAGCCTGCGTTGGGCTCGCACATCCAGGAACGCCGTCGGCTCGTCCAACACCAACCACCGGTTCGACTGCAACATGGCGCGCGCAACCATCACCTGCTGGGCTTGCCCGTCGCTCAATTCGGACAACTTGGACGCCGCCAACCCCATGAGGTCGGGGTGCCATTCCTCGACCTCCGACGGATTTCCTGACAACGCCCAAACCTCCTTCACAGTCAACCCGACTTGTTGAGGAGGACGCGACGACACAAAGGCGATCGACTTGGTCCACCTGACGCCCTCCTTTGGTCGGAGTTCTTGGTTGCCGTCGGACATCGAGACCTTTCCCGTCAAGGCTGGAAGAGCTTGAACCAGCGTGCGCAACAAGGTGGATTTTCCAGATCCATTGCCACCCAACACCAGGTGCATCCCACCTGCCTTCCAGACATGGTCGAGTGGGCCAAGCAACACATGCTTTTGGCTGTGCCCCACCACCAAATTCGACGCCGTCAAATTCATGACCAATCCAGGTTTCGTTTCCACAACACCGCCACCACCACCGGCGCCCCAAACAAGGCCAACACGGCGTTGAGGGGCCAATGGGCGCCTCCCGCGTCGGTGACACGCACCACCCCATCTGACAACAGGGCCAGGACCGCACCCCACATGGCCACGCCCCCCATCATGGCGCGGTGGCTTCTGGCTTTGCTGAAAAACTTGTGCACGTGGGGGGTTGCCAATCCGAGGAACGCCAGGGGACCACACAACGAGGTGACCCACCCCACCACAATTCCAGACAACAAAAGCAATTCGCCCTGGAATTGGGCGGGTGGAACGCCCATGGTTTGGGCCATGTCTTCCCCAAGTGTCCACATGTCCAACCAGCCAGAACGGCGCACAACCCAGAGGGCGGACACCAGCACAAGGGCCCCAAGAGATCCAGCCTGCCACATGGTGGACTTGCCAAACGTGCCCATGCCCCAAAAGATGAAGGATTGTAAGGATTCAGCGGACGCCGAAGCCTGCAACAACGTCACGGCTGATCCCACGGCGTAACTCACCATCAATCCGAAGACCAACGTGGTCACCGGGGACACAAACCGCTTGGCCGCAGCCGCAATAAACACCAGCACCGTCAAACACCCTGAAGACGCCGCGATCCAGGTGGGCATGGTCAGGCCTGTCAGCACGGCGAGCGCCACCCCCAAGGACCCGCCAGACGTGATGCCGAGCACCCCCGGACCGGCAAGGGGATTCCTGAACCATGTTTGAAGCAACATGCCTAGCCATCCCAACAACACGCCCGCCGCAATGGCCGTGAGCATTCGAGGCATGCGCACCTCCCACAGGATGGTGGTGTGGAGAGACGAAGGTCGGCCTGTCCCACAGAGCGCCCCCCACCACTCGGCCGCGTCCATCGGGACCTCTCCCCACCTCAGGTGAAGAAAGGCCAAGCACAACAACATGATGCAGGCAAACATCATGGCCACGGGGGAACGATGGTTCATGGCGAGGAAAGAGGTTGAAAGATGCCATGTGGTCCCACCCGGCCCAATTTCATGGCCGAACGAAGATCTTCGAGGATCAAATCAGGTTGCACCACCAACGCCCCGAAGTAGTCGTGCTTGGCGGTGTTGCACACCCACACCTCATCGGTCGCTTCCAGCAGTGCCCGATGTTTGGGGTCTTGGGCCAGCAAGTCTGACACGGTGAATGAATCGGGGTCGTGAACCACCATCATCCACAGGTCGCACTGCGCGGCGTGCTCCAAGACTTGCTCCAACCCGAGCGCCACGTTGCTGTCATGGTCCTCTTCCAACAGTGCATATTGCCCACCTGCGTCTTCGACCCAACGGGCGACGAAGGTGTTTTGGCCTGGGGCATGCCATACCCCATCTGCCACGCTGCCCATGAGAACTTTGGGCGCTTGCGAACCCTTCATCCCATGACCCAATAGGGCCTCGTACCGGTCGCGGACGCCGGCAAATGCCTCGGCACCGGCCACCGAATCTCCCATCATCCAAGCTATAGGAACCATCCACTCCGCACGTCCCAACGGGTGGGCCTCCAGGTACTCCGTGATGGGAACCATGGGCCAGCCTCGGGTGGACAAATCGTAGGCTGGACTGCCCAACACCAATTCTGGAGACAGCGCTTCCATGCGCTCCACGTTCCACCCACCGTCGCCGGCCACATCCACCACCCCATGTTGTCTTGCGTGATGAAGCACAGGGCCTTCTGCGAGGTAATTCAGGGAATTGCACCCGGCCCAACGGCCCAGGCCCACGCCAGCTTGAAGCAAGTGGGCATGGGTTGTGCTGGAGGTGACCACGTCAGGCTCAGGCGCCAGCTCCACGCAGGGAATGTCCAGACTTCCACCCCTCCACTGCCCGTGCACCACTGCACACAAGGCTTCTCCAGAACGCGGGTTGGACAACACCAAGGTCACTTGTCCTGAGCCATTCACATGCCAGGAGTGGCCTTTGGCGTGTTGTGGGGCGTTAAGGGTAGACCAAGCGCTGCGGGGCGTTGTGGAGGCCGAGGTTTGGCACCCCAAGAGCCCCACACAGAGCAGGGCAGTGCCCCACGTCAGAGCCATCAAGGTTTGCCTTCTCACAAGACCAAAGGTAGGAGCCTTGAAGTACCTTCGAGTCATGGCATCCGAAAACGACTTGGCGCGGAACCTCAACGAAGACCGAATGCGCATGCGTGTGGCGGACTTGGAGCGGTTGCTGGCCCGTGTTCGCCAAGGCGGTGGGCAAGCCCGCATCGACAAAGAGCACGCCAAAGGCAAATGGACCGCCCGTGAGCGGCTCAACAAGTTGTTTGACCCGGGGTGCGAACGCCTGGAGATTGGCGCGCTGGCGGGCCATGGCATGTACGAGGAAGAAGGCGGATGCCCTTCAGGCGGTGTGGTGGTGGAGCTCGGACGCATCCACGGCAAACTGTGCCTGGTCGTGGCAAACGACGCCACAGTGAAGGCCGGCGCGTGGTTTCCCATCACAGGAAAAAAGAACCTCCGCGCCCAGGAAATTGCCCTGGAGAACCGCTTGCCGATTATCTATTTGGTGGACAGCGCCGGGGTGTACTTGCCCATGCAAGACGAGATCTTCCCAGACAAGGAACACTTCGGGCGGATGTTCAGAAACAACGCCAAACTCTCTTCTGCCGGCATCCCACAGATCGCCGCCGTGATGGGAAGTTGCGTGGCCGGGGGAGCGTACCTCCCCATCATGAGCGACGAAAGCATCATCGTGGAGGGCACGGGCTCCATCTTCCTGGCGGGGAGCTACCTCGTGAAGGCCGCCATTGGCGAAGACATCGACAACGAAACCCTCGGCGGGGCCCAAACCCACGACGAAATTTCTGGCGTGACCGACTACAAGTGCGCCAACGAAGAGGAGGCGCTGGATCACATTCGCAAGCTCGCCTCGCACTGGGGCGACTTGGGTCCCAAAGCCGGATTCCAGCGAAACGCGGCCTTGTCGCCGGCTTCTCCCTCCATTTGTGGGGTCGTGCCCGATGCCCGAACGGAACCCTACGACATACGTGACCTTCTCGACGCACTCGTGGACCAAGACAGTTTCACCGAGTACAAATCCGGATACGGCAAGACCCTGGTTTGCGGATACGCCCGCATCGACGGCTGGAGCGTGGGCATCGTGGCCAACCAACGCACGGTGGTGAAAAGCAAGAAGGACGGCCTTCAGTTTGGCGGGGTGATTTACTCCGACAGCGCAGACAAAGCCGCCCGTTTCATCATGACCTGCAACCAGCGCAACGTGCCGCTGGTGTTCTTGCAAGACGTCACCGGATTCATGGTCGGGTCCAAATCGGAACATGGCGGCATCATCAAGGACGGCGCCAAAATGGTCAACGCGGTCGCCAACAGCGTGGTCCCGAAGTTCACCGTCGTGGTGGGCAACAGCTACGGTGCCGGGAATTACGCCATGTGCGGCAAGGCGTACGACCCAAGGCTCATCGTGGCTTGGCCCACCGCACGTTTGGCGGTGATGGGCGGCACCCAAGCGGCCAAGGTGCTCCTGCAGATTGAAAAGGCCTCCTTGAAGAAACAAGGAAAGGCCCCTTCCGAAGCCGAGGAGCAGGCCCTTCTTGACACCATCACCCAACGGTACGACGAGCAAACCGAGCCTGTGTACGCCGCAGCGCGGCTGTGGGTGGACGCCATCATCGACCCCAACCACACCCGGTCTTGGATTTCCATGGGCATCGAAGCTGCAAACGAGGCGCCCATCGATGCCACATTCCGACCCGGGGTCATGCAAACTTGACAGAATCGACCATGAAACACCCCGCCCTCTTTCTCCTTCTTTCCATCCTGTCCGTTGGCGTGGGATGGTCCCAGACCAAAGCCCAAACCAAGTCCATGCGGGACAACCCGGCCGCCTACGCCCTGTACCATGGAGACGGCACACCGTCCACGTGGGCCGATTTGGTGGCGGAAGTCTTGGAGGCCGACGTGGTGTGCTTTGGAGAATTGCACGACGACGCTGTCATGCACTGGTTGCAGCAGGAACTCGTGCGCAGCTTGTTGGCACAAGGAGCACACCCCAGCTTGGGGGCCGAGATGTTGGAAGCGGACGACCAGCTCGTGGTGAATGAATACCTCGCAGGCGTCGTCAACCTGGACAAGCTCGAGGCGGCGGCCAACCTTTGGCCCAACCACGCCACCGACTACCAGCCTTTGGTGGACTTGGCGAAAGAACATGGTCTGACCATGACCGCCACCAACGTGCCGCGCCGGTATGCCTCGTGGGTCTACAAGCACGGCCTCGACGGCCTGGAAGACTTGACCCCGGACGCCCAAGCCTACCTGCCCTCGTTGCCTGTGGCGTACGACCCCACGCTGCCTGGTTACGACGCCATGTTGGCCATGGCCGGAGGGCACGGCGGGGAAACCCTGCCCATGGCACAGGCCATCAAAGACGCCACCATGGCCCACTGGATTTTGCAAACCCGCACAGAAGGCCAACCCTTCGTGCACGTCAACGGGTCCTACCACAGCCAGGATTGGGAAGGCATTGTGTGGTACCTCCGCGAGGCCCAGCCCGACTTGAACGTCCTCACCATTCACGGCGACACCCAGGTCGACGTGTGGACCCCAGACAGCACGGCCTTGAACCGGGCCGACTTCCTGCTGCTGACCCAAGCGCAAATGACCCGCACCCACTGATTTCACAACTCAACTGACCCACCAACCATGATTTCTCTTCGCTCCATCGCCGTCCTTGTCCTCGCTTCCCTGGCCGCAGGTTGTGCCCCCCCTCCACCTGCAGGACAAACCGACGTGGCTGGTGTGCCTCAAACGTTTTACGGGTCGGTCATCGAGACCGATGGAGCCCTCAAGGCCCAAGATGTCCGAGAAGTCCTCGCAGAAGATGGACGTGCGTCGCTGACGTTCGAGGGCGAGGTGACCGCCACTTGCGCCAAAAAAGGATGCTGGATGGACGTGGCCTCGGGCAGCGACACGGTGTTCGTCCGGTTCCTGGATTACAGCTTCTTCGTGCCGACCGAAGGCGCAGAAGGCAAACGCACGGTCGTCCAGGGCGAAGCGTTTTACGACACCCTGACTGTGCCCATGTTGAAGCACTACGCCGAAGATGCGGGCAAGAGCCAAGCAGAAATCGACGCCATCACAGAACCAGAATTGCGCTTGGCATTCACCGCGACTGGAGTCATGATCGAAGGCTGAGATGAAGACCCTGGTGACGTTCGCCTGCTGCGCGGGCCTGATCCTGGCGTTTGGATGCGCCTCCGAACCTGCACCGTCGTCCCTGCAACCTCGGTTGGCTCCAAGTCAGCCCAACGGCCTGTCCGAATTGGCAGGCACCATGGTCGCCATGGACGATCAATTGGCACGCATCCTCGAGAACATGGATGAAACTGGGTTTTCATGGGAGAACCAGTCTCTGGACGCACACAGCCTGCTCGAACGTCACCCCACAGACGGCTCCATGGTCAACCGCCACTTTGAGGACCACGCTCCTCTGTACCGCCAGGCCATCGCCCAATTCAACGCTTCGCCTGGCGCAGAAGCGTTCAACCACGTTGTGGACGCCTGCAAAAATTGTCACTTGGGCACGTGCCCAGGCCCATTGGAACGGATTGAAAAGCGACGGGTTGAACGCGACGCATCCGAACGCCGCTGAACCTCACATCAACGTGTCTTGAAGCATGGCCAAGTGGGCCTTCATGCCTTCCAAAAATGGGGCAATGCCCTTCTTGGAGGTGTCTCCCATGGCTTCGCCCACGATCACCTGGGCCTCGAGCAGGTCTTTCTCGTCCTGCACGGTTTCCACTTGCTCCAACAGCGTGGCGCCTTCCATGGCTTGCTTGAAATCCCCTTGACAGGCCACTTCCGCCACCAACGCCAATCGGCCATCGCACATGAATCCGCAGCTCCACAGACATTGAAGGATGTCGCCAGCCACATGCGCCAGCTTGGGGTCGCTGAGGGCTTCCAAGAAAATGTCTTCCGCCGCCGAAAGCTTCATGGAGGACAGCATGCCCAGCATTTCTTCACGCAGGGCGTCGTCCTTGCGCGCCGCAAAAGCCTCAAGCAACGGGCGAATGGACGCTTGGGTCCCTTTGTCGTGGATGGTCTTGAGGGCTTTGGACACCACCCCGTCCTCTTTGCTGGTCAACCCCAAAATGTGCTTGCTCATGGCTGAAACATTCAGTTTGCAAAGGAAGGGGGAAAACCGGCTTCAGCGCAAAGACTCAGCACCTCCGCCGTCATCATGGCGGTGGCGCCCCAAAGGACAGTCCCGCCGACGTCCCAACCCGGCGACACGAACGTGCCGCGTTGTCCTTCAAAGCGTGTTGTGGGCCAGGCTTCACCTGCGGCAGGCAGCTCCGACAGGGGCGTGACCAAAATGTCGGCCACCTCGGTCGGCTCTTTGACAAAATGAGGCAACTCCTCCGCCACCGCCAACACAGGTTGCACCCAAAACGAACTTGGAGGGATGTACAACGGGGTCATGGCCCCCACCAGGTGGGACGCGTTCAAGGCCACCCCCACCTCCTCCTCACATTCTCGGAGGGCCGTTCGAATCAAATCTCCATCGTCCACAGTCTCCTCGGCCCCGCCAGGGAACGAAAGTTGGCCGCTGTGGGGTGAGTCGTCAAGGGTGCGACGCATGAACACCAAGGACCACTGGCCTTCGGCATTGGGACACAACAAGGCCACCACCCCAGCGCGCCGTTCTGCGCGCTCCTCTGTCATCCCCTCCTTGGGTCGTCCTGGGGGACACGCCAATTTCTGGGCCGACCACCCGGGCAAACCACAGGACGTCAGGTGGCCACGAAGGAGCTTGATCGTGGCCCCTGCCGGTCGTTCAAAATCCCGAGACATGATGCAAAGGAACGCACGGATGAAGGCCGTTTCTTTGCCGCATGAAGATTCACCTGCTCGACGCAGACCTCCACTTCCCTCCCGTGTCCGCCGCAGGCGACCACGGGTTGCTTGCGGTTGGAGGGGATCTTTCCCCTGCGCGTTTGATGGCGGCCTACGAACACGGCACTTTTCCGTGGTTCATGGAAGACGAGCCCATCATGTGGTGGGCCCCACCCGAGCGTGCAGTGTTGCCTGCCCAGGGCTTGAAGGTGACCAAAAGCATGCGGAACATCCTCAACCGCCGGCCCTTCCGAATCACCATGGACCGTTGCTTTGAGGAGGTGGTGAGGCAATGCCAGAAGGCCCCACGCGACGGCGAAGGCACTTGGATCACGGACGACATCGTCGAAGCGTACGTGGCACTGCACGACCTCGGGGTTGCGCACTCGGTGGAAGCCTGGCGCAACAACGAGCTGGTGGGCGGCCTTTATGGCGTCTCCTTGGGACGGATCTTTTTTGGCGAAAGCATGTTTTCCACCCACTCCAACGCGAGCAAAGTGGCGTTCATTCAGTTGGTGCGCTGGCTGGCCTTGAACGGGTTTGGGCCTGTGGATTGCCAAATCATGAACCCACACCTCGCCTCTTTGGGCGCCGTGCCATGGCCCCGGGCGCAGTTTCAAACCCAGCTGAACCTGTTTCTTCACGCCGCACCCACCATGAAAGGGCCATGGACCCCCCACGAACACCACTTGAACGCATGACTGCCGACAAGACCAGGGAGGCCATTCAGCCACGTCTTCGCGCCGGGTGGACCCAGTGGCTTGTGTTGCGCGCATTGCGGTTGCGAGGATGGCGCGTGCGCGGAAAGTTTCCCAAGCCGTTTTGGCGCACTCTCGTGGTGATGCATGCCCCACAACCTTGGCAAGTCTTGTTGGCCAAGTGGTTGTATCCTGTCGAATCCATCCGGGTCGACCGACATTTCGACGAGCTTGCGCTCATGGAGGCGTGGTCTGCCGGAAAATGTGTCGTTTTTCAAACCGATGGCAGTCCAACCCAAATGGGGCAAGCCCAAGCTTGGGCAAAGGCATGCGGGGCGCGCGTCACGTTGTGCGCGTGGGAATCCGAACGGCGCTTCTTCCACGTCCATGCGCCCTTCAAACCGTCGAAGCACGCAGAGCGAGACGTGCATTACATGTCCCGGTACTTCAAGTACTTCTTGAATAAACGCTCTGATTATGAGTGATTTGAGGAGGCTATCCACAGGTTGTTCACAATCTCAAAAAACCCGTGGAAAACCCGTGAACAACGGGGACGCACGATTTTCCACAGCTCCAGAGGAAAAGTCCTTTCTTGCTATTCAAATCTCTCATCAACCAAACGCCTGAACCCATGAAATCCTTGGACAAATACGACCACATGATTCTCGACATCATTCACATGCACAAGGTTGAGAATCAATGTCACATCCGTTTGGCCGTGCTGGAGCGCAACTTTTGGAAGCGCATTGAAGAAGACACCAACTTGCATGTGGGCAAAGCCCGCATTGGTGAGCGCATCACCAACTTGTACCTCGACGGACTCATCCAAAACAAAGATGGCTACGCGTTGACCAAAAAGGGCCGTGAGCAATTGGCGCTCGCTCCTTGGAAGCAAGAGGCTGTCCAAGACTGAACTCAGACAACTGCAAACAAAAAAGGCGATCCTGTGGGATCGCCTTTTTTGATGCTCTGATGCGAGCTCAACTCAGGATTCTTCCAAGATTTCAAGGCCAGGGAATTTCTCTTTCCAGTAGGCCAATTTGCTCTCGTCTCGCACGGTAATCACGGTGCGGCGGTCCAAGCGAACCTTAATGTTGGGCTGCAATTCCTTGGCGGACTTTTTTCTTCTGGCCATGTCTATAGATCTTTTCCCAATGGGATGCTGCTAGATAACTCTATTTGCGACGAAAAAGTTGCCTTCTGTTCAAAAACTCGACAACGTCGTTAAGGAATCTTGACGTTGTTCTGTCTCTCCGTCAAGTTGCTTGGGGCACCAACCGACCTGCGAACCACGCGATGTACAAATAGCAAATCATGGGCAACATGAATGCCACTTCGAAACTGCCTCCGTCGGCCAAGGCTCCGACTGCAGGAGGAATGAAGGCTCCGCCTACAATGGCTGTGCATAGCAGACCCGAGCCTTGAGGCTTGCCTTCTCCAAGATCTTCAATGGCCAACGTGAAAATGGTGGGAAACATGATGCTGTTGAAGAAACCCACTGCCAACAAGTACAACAACGCGGGCACCCCGGAGGACAAAGTCGACAAGCCAATCAACGCCACTGCGCACAAGCCTGCACACGTCAACAGACGGGATGGAGACACCCACCCCATCAGTCCAGACCCTGCGAATCGGCCCAGCATCGCCCCTCCCCAATAGAACGTCAACAATGCGCCCAACACCCCTTTGGCATCGAGCCCGGACACGTCAATGCCTTTGATGAAAGCCGCCACCCCAGCCATGGAACCGAGCACCTCGCTGGACTGGATGTCTTCCAGAATGTTCAACGACAAGCCGTAGCTGACCATGTAAGAGCCCAAGGCCACCTCGGCCCCAACGTACACAAAAATGGCCATGGCTCCAAAGCGCAACTTTCTGTTCTGTAACACCTGACCGTAGGTTGTCTTGGTGCCCTCTTCTTGGTTGCCCAAGATCTTAGGAAGCTTGATGACCCTCACCACACCAGCCAGCAAGAAAAAAGCCAACGCCAGCAATACAAATGGCACCTGCACAGCTGAAGCTTCCGCAGCGAAATACGCCAGGCGCTCGCTGTCTGTCAAGGCGTCGATGGCCTCGCCACTCAAAATTTGGTCCCCCAGGAGGAAGCTCGCCGCCACCACAGGCGCGATGGTCGTGCCGAAGGAATTGAACGCTTGGGACAGATTGAGCCTGGCCGATGCAGATTCCTCTGGGCCAAGCACACTGATGTACGGATTCGCTGCCACTTGAAGCACTGTGATGCCGCCTGCCACCACAAACAACGCCAATAAAAACAAAGGGTACAGCCGTGTAGCCGCCGCGGGGTAAAACAACAAGCATCCGGCACCCGCCGTGGCCAATCCGACCAAAATCCCTTTTTGGTATCCAATCTTGGAAATCAGATTTCCGCCCGGGATGGAGAGCAACCCGTACGCTGCGAACCAAGCGAATTGGACGAGCCCTGCTTGAAGAAAGGTCAATTCGAAGACGTCCTTCAAGCGAGGAATCAACGCATCCACCAGGACGGTGATGAAGCCCCACATGAAAAACAGGGAGGTGACTGCCACAAAGGCGCCGCGCAAATTGCGGCCAACATTGGAATGGGTCATGAGAATGGTGGTAAGGTGTTATCGCATCAAATGCACGAAGCCGCGGAATTCCTGAGCGTCCGTGTCGAAACCGGCGGCCTTGATCACCCAATGGTAAACCCCATTGGGTGCGAAATGTGTGCCTCCATCCACGTCACCCATCCACGCCGCATCCATGTCGTTGCTGTGGTAGACCTCCTCGCCCCAGCGGTTGTAGATCCAAATCTCAAACAACCTCACCTGACGGCCTGTGATTTTCAGGGCATCGTTCAACCCGTCGTTGTCAGGGGTGAACGCCGTGGGAATGTAAAACAGCACGTCTCCATAGATGTCCATCACGGCGTCGTCAGAACAACCGATGTTGGTCGTGACGTAGACTTTGGCCTCATACTGTGACAGTCCATCGTAAGTGTGGGTGGGCGCCCGCTCATAGGCCACATTGCCGTCTCCAAATTCCCACACGTAAAAATACGCCCCTTCAAAAGGCTCCACAGGATCCGTCAAGACGTCAAAAGCGTAGGTGTCGTCGCCGAGACTCTCCCGAACGATGGTGGTTTTCACCGTCTGCACGTCCACCTTGGTCGACGCAAACTCTGAGTAATCGCAGTTGTCGACCACCACAACTTCATACTCGGTGCTCTCCTCGGGATCTACCACATGGACCAATTCCTCATCGGTGAAGTCGTCCCATTGAATTTGGTAAGGTGGTTGACCGCCCTCAATCTCGAGCTCCATGACCGCCGCTGCACCATTGCACAACAAAGTGTCGTTGGGCATGGTCAGCTCCAGGGCGTCGTACGGCACTTCGAACAATCCCTGCAGGTAGACCTCCCTGCCGCACCCGTCTTCCATGTAAACCTCCATCAACGAACTCGTCAAAGACTGGTATGTGACACATTGGTCCGAACCGAAATCCACCCCGTTGATGGTCCAGTAATAGTCCACGGGTGGATAAGCGTAAGCTGGATCCTGAATCAACTCGATGCACACCTCTTCCGATTGGTCGCATGGCACGGTCACGAGTTCAGGCATGGTCGCCTCAAACGGAGGAGTATCGTAGATGATGATGGTGATCTCGCTCTCAATCGTCCCACTCGTCACCTTCAAATACAGCGTCTCGGTGCCTTCGTCGATGTTGTCTTGGGGCACCTCAAAGGTCAGGGAGATGCCGTATTCCCCCACAGGGATGGCCGCCGACGACGGCAACCCAAGCAAGTCTTCATCCAGGGTCGCTTCCGATCCTGGCGCCGCCGTCAGATCAAATGGGAACGGAAAGAGCGACGACACTGCACAAGGTCGGCTGATGGTGATGGTGGCAGGACCGCAATCCTCCCATGAGCAGTAAATGATTTGGTCGTCGTTGGGGTCAGGATCGCATTCCGGAGCCGCTTGCGACTCGTACGTCGTCGGAATCGGTGAACCAAAGCTGCCTTCCTCCAAAATCACCACAGAGTCCAAAATGGTGTCTGTGCCATCGCCGATGGCCAACTTGATGTGGTAGGTCTCCCCACAGATGACGGGGTACACCGCGGTCAATACGGTCGTGTAGCCGTTCATGCACACGTCATCTGGCGCTTCATTCAAGATGTAATACTCCGCATTCAGGGCACCGTTGACCGAACTGATGGTGATCGGCAATTCGGGGTCTGAATCGGGAACGCTGGCGATGTTGATGGCTTGTCCGGGAAACGCCCCAGGCGCGTTGTAAGGACCATTGATGCCTGCCCCGGACAGGAAGAAGGCGAAAATGTCGTTGTACTGGGAATTTTCCCAGGCTTCGTATTCACTCGATCCAAAGACATAATTAAACGACACGTAATCCCCCGCTGGGTCAAAGTCGAACTCCAGCACACACAAATCGTTGACGCTGGTCACCGAAAAAGCCTGTCCAATCAAAGGAGGAACGCTGTTGGCGATGTCCAAAAGATCGTTGTCGGTCGGGGTCCCTCCTGAACAATTCAAACAACCCGCTCCTGCGCAGAAAGCGTCTGCGGCGTTGCCCGAACTCAGCACCAGGCCACCGTCAATCGGAAAACCCACGTCGTCACCGCCGGTCATGTAGCCGATTTGTTCGGTGGAACCAATGAAGTTGATGTTGGTGGCGCTGACCCCTTCCCCAAGCAACACGTCGTTGACATATTGCTCGATGGTAAAGCTTTGGTCCACATCCACCTGACCCAGAGCGCCCAACGGGAGCAGGGCCAAAAGGCACAACACCAGGGTAATCCAGCAAGTCCCTGGGAGGCGATTGGAATGTTCAAGCATGGCAGGTGATCAACTCTGCCGACAAGATACGAGAAGAAGCGACGTGAGGGCGCGACTCAGTTTTGGTAGTCCACGAGGGAGGCCGACAGCTTTTTGCGTGCGTGGAAAATTCGCGATTTCACCGTGCCCATGGGAATCTCCATCTCCGCGGCAATCTCGTCGTAGTGGTATCCATCAAGGAACATTGTGAACGGCTTGCGGAAGTCGGGCTTCAATTCGTTGATCGCCCCCAAGATGTCAGATTGGTTGATCTCGGTGGTCACGGTGTCCACACGGTAGTCTTGACTGGCGTTGATGAAGTATTGGTTCTCGGTGCTGTCAAGCACGGTGTTCTGGAACTTCTTGCGCTTGTAGTTGTTGATGAAGATGTTCCGCATGATGGTGTACAGCCACCCTTTCATGTTGGTCCCCTCCTTGAAGTTGTTTTTGTAGCGCAGGGCCTTCACCATGGTGTCTTGAACCAAATCGTCGGCATCGGCCCCATTTCGGGTGAAACCGAGGGCGAAACCACGCAAGAAGTCAGACTGGCTGACCAGGAGTTGATTGAATTCGAGGGTGCTCATCACAAACCGTTTTTTGTTTAACGAACTGAAGCAAAGATTAAACAAACCCCTCCTCCTGCCAACTTTTTGTTCAACGTTTTTCAAAAAACGCTCAACATTTTTTCAGGGGATTCTGAAAATCAATGTGTTAAACGTACCTCAAAACTGACGGTTCAGTGCAAAATCTTTTGCACAAGGCTGGCTCCGTCGGTGTGGACGGTGGTGTTGACGCCTTCAGTCGCCTGCTTGAACACCCCACCTCCGAGGTGGAACGTGACCTCCGACCCGGCAAAGGTTCGGTCGATGCGGTCGACGTAATCCTGGGCCTGATCCGCTGCAGGAGAAGTGGTGCAGTAAGACACAAAGCAGACCTCCTCGAATTGGGCGGCCACGTTCACCAAGTCGTCGAAAGGCACGCTTTGGCCCAAGAACACACTCTGTCGTCGTGCCGAACGACACAAATGGTGCAGGAACAACAAAGAGATGTCGTGGATCTCTCTCTCGGGCAAAAACAGCACAATCACCTTCCCCTTTTCCTCGGGCTGAGGGATGGGGGCATTGTGAATTTCCGCAAAGAGCATTTGCCGCAGAAGGTTGCTCATGAAGTGTTCGTGGGCAGGGCAAATGGTGTCTGTCAACCAGAGCACTCCCACCTCAGCCAGGAACGGCAGCGCCACATTCAAGACCGCGCCATCGAAGGTCAACCGGTCCACACACTCTTCCATGGTTCCTCGAAACAGCACCTCGTCGAAGGTCATCATGGCCAGTTTCAATCGCTGCTTGGCCAATGCCTCTCCACCTTCGTCCGACACACTCGGGCCTTCCGCCACCATTTGACCCAATTGTGTGGTCGACAACCCCGCAATTTTGGAGATTTTCAGGCCGCGCTCAAGAAGAAGTGCGACGTTGAGAAGCTTCTTCAAGTCCTCCCCGCCATAAGTTCGGATGTTCGTGGACGATCTGTTGGGGTTCAACAATGCATACCTCTGTTCCCAAGCGCGAATGGTATGCGCCTTGACCCCCGAGAGGTTTTCCAAATCCTTGATTGAAAATTCTTGCTTCACGCGGTCCTCCTGCACATTGTAATGCGGTGCAAAAATGTGAACACCCTTCGTGGGCCTTTGGTTCACATCATAATTTTGCTCCATGACAGATTCCAGGTTCTTGGACAACGGTGATTCGGCCGATTTCTATCCATTGAACACTCTTAAGGGGGTGCAAGAGCTTCATTTTGGAGTACGGACCATTGCAAAACAATGGCAAGAAATCTTGCGGGACAACCCCCACATTCGAATTCACTCTAGGCTGATGCCCACCCGGCAGAACGTCTCGGCAGTTTTGGGGCTGTCCGACGGAGAAGGTTGGACCCGAGACGGGGAGTTGGTCGCCAGGCGCGGCGGCGAAGCTGAGAAAGTGAAGGAATTGCCGGACGACGCCCTCTGGCTGATGGACGCCGCCCACCTCTTCGAGCTCTGCGGATTGGGGTTGGAGGAGGACTTGTCGAGGCTTCAACTCGCGTGGCGACTTCGTTCGCTTCAGGAAGAGGAACGCGACGCTTGGCAAGCCCAAGGCGTGAGGATCCATGGCCCCACGTCCAACGTATGGCTGGCCCCTGGGGCCGTGTTGCGCGACGTCAGCTTGAACACAGAACAAGGCCCTGTCGTGGTGGGGCCCGATGCAGAAATCATGGAGGGATGTCGCGTCCGCGGCCCCTTTGCACTGGGGGAAGGCTCTCAACTGCGCATGGGCACGTTGGTGTACGGTGCGACCACCGTGGGCCAGGGCTGCAAATTGGGCGGCGAGTTGAGCAACGTGGTGGTACACGACTGGTCCAACAAGGCTCATGGGGGCTTTTTGGGCAACGCGGTGCTCGGGTCGTGGTGCAACCTCGGGGCCGAGACCACGTGCAGCAATTTGAAAAACACATACGGCGTGATTGCGGAGTGGTCTGAAAGCAGCCAGTCCTTCCAGCCCAAGGGACGCCAATTCTGTGGATTGTTGATGGGCGACCACAGCAAAACCGCCATTCACACCGCCTTTTCTACGGCCACCGTGGTGGGCGTGATGGCCAACGTGTTTGGAGAGCGAACCCCGCCACGCCACGTCCCAAGCTTCCAATGGGGGGTGGATGGCGACGTCAAGATTGACCTCGAAAAAGGGCTTGACGTGGCGCGAAAAGTCATGGCGCGGCGCAAGCAGACCATGTCTGCCGACGAGGAACATGCCATTCGGACACTCTTTTCGAAATAAGTCTGACAAGCTGTCGCAACAAGTCGGGTGGCACGGCGTTTGACCTGTGCATGTCCACATACGCCCCGACCATGAACATCAAACTGAGCGACACCCAGGACCAAGAGTTCATCCCCATCCTGACCGAAGAGGATGAAACGGCCATGCAGGAAACCGACATTCCGGAGGTGCTTCCACTGTTGTCGCTTCGAAATACGGTGCTTTTTCCTGGCGTCGTGATTCCCATCAGTGTGGGGCGCGACAGGTCGGTGCGGCTCATCAAGGAGGCCAACAAGGCCGGGCAGGTGATTGGGGTGGTGAGCCAAAAAGAGGACGACACCGAGGTGCCCGGCCCGACCGATTTAAATCGCGTTGGCACCGTCGCCCGCATCATGAAAATGCTGAAGATGCCCGACGGCACCAACACTGTGATCCTTCAGGGACAGCAGCGTTTCACGTGGGACGACGTCATCCAGGAAGAACCCTACCTCAAAGCGAATGTCTCCTCCTACGGGGGAATCGAAGAGCCCCTGCCCGAAAAGGAAAGCCAAGCCATGGTGGAGAGCTTGCGCGATTTGGCCGCCGAGCTCATTGAAATGAACCCCAACATCCCCACGGAGGCGGCAGAGGCCATCAAGGGCATCAACCGGCTGGGGTTTTTGGTCAATTTCATTGGCAGCAACATGCAGGTGAAGGTGGACGAGAAGCAGCGCATTCTGGAAGAAGTGGATTTGGGCAAACGCGCCCAGACGGTGATGGAGTTGCTCCACAAGGAGAAGCACATGCTCTCCCTGAAGCAGGACATCCACGCCAAAGTCAAGACCGACCTCGACCAACAGCAGCGCGAATTCTTCCTCCACCAACAGATGAAGACCATCCAGGATGAGCTGGGAGCCAACCCGTTGAAGGAAGAAATTCAGGAGAAGCGCGCCAAAGCGGCGGACAAAAACTGGCCCGACCACGCCCGCAAAGCCTTTGACAAAGAGCTTGGAAAGCTGGAACGGATGAACCCTCAAGGCAGTGAGTACAGCGTGCAGTCCAACTATTTGGACGTGATGCTCGAGCTTCCTTGGAATGAAGTCTCCGACGACAACTTCGATTTGACCCACGCCCAAGCGGTGCTGGACCAAGACCACCACGGGCTGGAAAAAGTAAAGGAGCGCATCATTGAACACCTGGCGGTGCTCAAAATCAAGGGCGACATGAAGGCCCCCATCCTTTGCCTGTACGGCCCTCCAGGCGTGGGCAAGACCTCCTTGGGGCGAAGCATCGCGGAAGCCCTCGGACGGAAATACGTCCGCATGAGTTTGGGCGGGTTGCGCGACGAAGCCGAAATCCGTGGCCACCGCAAGACTTACATCGGCGCCATGCCTGGGCGCGTGCTTCAAAACCTCAAAAAAGCGGGCACAAGCAACCCGCTGTTCATCTTGGACGAAATCGACAAGTTGGGAAGAGACCACCACGGGGACCCCTCCTCCGCCCTACTTGAGGTGCTCGACCCAGAGCAGAACCACACCTTCCACGACAACTACCTCGATTTGGACTATGACCTGAGCAAGGTCATGTTCTTGGCCACGTGCAACGACTTGAGCACCATTCAGCCCGCGTTGAGGGATCGAATGGAAATCATCGACGTCAGCGGATACACGCTGGAAGAGAAGGTCCAAATCGGAAAGCAACACCTCCTGCCCAAGCATCTCAACGCTTCAGGGTTGGCACCGGCCAGCCTCAAGGTGCCCGTGACCACCATCCAGGCGGTGGTGGAACAATACACGAACGAAAGTGGGGTGCGAGGGCTGGACAAGCGTTTGGCCAAACTCGTTCGCCACCGTGCCAAGCAGATTGCACTTGAAGAAGCCCACGACGTGAGCGTGGGTACAGAGCACCTCCATGACATTTTGGGCATTGCAAGAGAAAAGGACAAGTACGAGGGCAACGACGTCGCAGGTGTGGTGACGGGCCTGGCCTGGACGCCCCGAGGTGGCGACATCCTCTTCATCGAATCGTCCTTGACTCCAGGCAAAGGCAAGCTGACGTTGACCGGCAATTTAGGCACAGTCATGAAAGAATCCGCCGCAATTGCGCTGCAACACCTCAAGGCCCACGCCGATTGGTTGGGGTTGACCCCCGACGTGTTCGACAAGTGGGACGTTCACATCCACGTGCCCCAAGGCGCCATTCCGAAGGATGGCCCAAGCGCAGGCATCACCATGCTCACTGCGTTGGCCAGCGCATTTACCCAACGGAAGGTCCGCAAATATTTGGCCATGAGTGGTGAAATCACGTTGCGTGGCCAAGTGTTGCCGGTGGGAGGCATCAAAGAAAAAATCCTGGCCGCCAAGCGAGCAGGCATCAAGGAAATCATCCTCTGCGAGCGCAACCGGAAAGACGTTGACGACATCAATCCCCGCTACATCAAGGGCCTCAGCTTCACCTACGTCACTCACATGCGCCAGGTGGTGGACAGGGCCATGCTGGGCCAGCAAGTGGACAACCCCCTGCGTGTCGTCGCCTCGTAACTTGCCCTCATGCCCTCAATCTCCTGGTTCCGCCATGTCGCGTTGTTCAACCTGACGCTTGGACTCCAATCGTTGTGCGCGCAGGACGTTCCCACATCCCTGGCCTGGGACGTGGTCGCCGCCCCTCGCCACGCCGCGCTGGGCGGCTTGGACGTGGCGCCCCTCGAAGCGGACGGATGGTCGGTGGCCGTGCACCCATGTGCACTGGACTCCACGGTGGAACGCGACGTGTACACTTCCTACTTGGACTTCTTCGCAGGCATCCGCGCCGGTGCCGTCACCTGGCCCTTGGCCCACCGTGGCCTGCGCGCGTCCCATGTGGGCATCCGCTTTGCGACGTTCGGGACGTTCGAAGGCACCACCGCCGCTGGGCTCGAATCAGGAAATTTCTCCGGCGGAGACTACATCGCCCAGTATGGCACCTCTTGGGCCTTGGGTTCGCAATGGACTTTGGGGGTCACCGGGTGGGCAGGACTTCGAAATCTCGCGCAAGTCAATGCAGGCGTGTTGGCGGCGGATTTGGCGGCGCTTCGACGCACCCGAAACGGCATGGGCGCCCTTGGTTTCGTCGTGAGCAACTTTGGCGTGCAAGAGGACTTCTCGGGCATCATGCCCCAAGGGCGGCTGCCCCACAACGTGCAGGTGGGTTGGACCCAGACCTTCCCCAATGCACCCTTCACCTTCCACTTGAGGATGCAGATGCTGAACACGTGGGAGCTTGCGCCTGAAGGCACCTACGACGACGCCTACGACCCGCTGACCGGAGAAGTCATCCCCAACGACATTTGGGAATGGGGAGACCAACTAGCCCGGCACCTGACCGGCGGGGTCACACTGAAGCTGGGGCCGCAATTGACGGGGCATTTGGGGTACAACCACCAACGGCAAAAAACCATGGTTGCTGCAGGTCGGACGGGGTTGAATGGGCTGTCCATGGGGCTTCAAGGTCAGTTCAAAGCGCTCCGCTACAGCGTGGCCAGAAGCGTGTACCACTTCGCAGGAACTTCCACACATTTAGCCCTGGCGATTCAGGTGCCTCAACAAGGCCGCGAATCTGGGCGCAATCAGCCCTGATTGTTGCTTGGGGCAAGTTATCTTCGGCGCATGGGTCGCAGTCGCATCAACATTGCCATTGACGGGCACTCGAGTGCTGGAAAAAGCACCATGGCCAAATCCTTGGCCAAAGAACTCAATTACGTCTACATCGACACGGGAGCGATGTACCGTGCCGCCACACTTCACGCCATGAAAGAGCGCAGCGTGGTCGACACCAAAGTGAATGAAGTGGGTTTGCGTGCCGGGTTGGAGCGCATGTTCTTGGCCTTCAAATACAATCCCAAGACGGAACAGTCTGAGATCCATTTGAACGGCGTGAATGTCGAGAAGGAAATCCGAAGCATGGACGTGGCCAACAAGGTGAGCCTGGTGGCGCGGGTGCCTGAAGTGAGAACCAAACTCGTGGCCATCCAACAACGCATGGCCGAGGCCGGCGGGGTGGTCATGGACGGCCGGGACATCGGCACGGTGGTGCTGCCCGACGCCGAACTGAAGGTCTTCATGACGGCGGATCCTGAAACGCGTGCCTACAGGCGGTTGCGCGAATTGCAGTTGGCGGGCAAAGACGTGTCCTACGGCGACGTCTTGGACAACGTCCTCAGCCGCGACCGCATCGACTCTGAGCGTGCGGTGGCGCCCCTGCGCCAAGCCGAAGACGCCGTCGTGGTCGACAACAGCGACTTGACCGTGGAAGAGCAGTTCAACTTCCTGCTCTCCATGGCGCGAACCCGCATGGCGGACTGCAGTTGATGGCCCGTCTTGCGTTGACCTTTGGGGCGCTATTTGCCTTTTTGGGCTGCCACTTTGGCCAACACCCTTCCCTGACTTCTTCGCCCAAACCACCGGAGTTCCTGGACGGCCCGAGGGATGTTGTGGACAGCTTGATGGCCACGTTGACCATGGAGCAGCGCGTGGCCCAATTGCTCATGGTCCCCATCTACGCCCGCACCGACACTGCAGGCTGGGGAGAGGCCGAGCGATGGACCCGTGACCTGGGGTTGGGCGGCGTAATTTGTATGCAAGGTGGTCCTGATCACCAACGCGTCCGATTGAAGCGCTTGCAGGCTTTGGCCTCTGTCCCGTTGATGGTGTCGTCCGACGCCGAATGGGGATTGGGCATGCGTCTGGACAGCACGCGCTCCTTTCCGCGGGCGATGACCTTGGGCGCCACGCGAAACGAGGAATTGGTCAGGATGTTTGGGCAAGTGGTGGGACAAAGTCTTCGCGCCACAGGCGTCCATGTCAACTTCGCCCCAGTGGTGGACGTCAACTCCAACCCAATCAACCCGGTGATTGGCAGCCGAAGCTTTGGCGAGTCCGTGGAGTGGGTGTCCAAGTTGGGACAAGCCTACGCCGACGGCCTGCAAGACCAGGGGGTGCTGGCCACCGCCAAGCATTTTCCCGGACATGGTGACAGCGACAGCGATTCTCACGCCACCTTGCCGTCCATTTTGCACGACCGGGCAAGGTTGGACTCGGTGGAGTTGGCCCCGTTCCAACACGCCTTCGACCATGGCATGGGCGGGGTGATGGTTGCCCACTTGGATGTGCCTGGTTTGGACAGCACCCAGGCCCAACCCTCCACCCTCTCCCCGGCCATTGTGGACACCTTGTTGCGCCAAGAGATGGGCTTCCAAGGCTTGGCGTTCACAGACGCCATGAGCATGAAAGGGTTTGCGGACTTTGCTGGCGAGCGGCGTCGCATTCGAGACGCTTTGAAGGCAGGCAACGACATCTTGTTGTTCCCTGGCGACCCGGTTGCTGCCATTGAGGAAGCCATGCTATCCATGGCGGACGGCACCTTGGACACCCTGGACATCAACACGAGGTGCCGCCGCGTGCTGTTGGCCAAACTTTGGACCAACGCCGGAGAAACCGTGCCCGCCACCGGCACCACCTGGGAACCCAAGCATGCCGAACTCGTCCACCGAGAACTGCTCGCTCAAAGCCTGACCATGTTGCCGGGGCACACATCTTACCCCAAGACCTGGTCGGCCACGAAAGGCCGCGCGGTGATGTTGGATTTGGCCAACCACGCCAAGTCCTGCGCCCCCCTCGAAACCCAGCTCGCCAAGCACCTGGGCGAAGGATGGACCATGTCGAGGCATGTGGTCGGCAAAGACGGCAGCGGCCTGGGTCAACGCGAGGTCCAATCGGCGCTCGCGCAAGCCACCCACGTGCTGGTTACGGCCTCCGAAATGAGCCACAGACCCTCACGAAACTTTGGCGTCCAGCCTGAAGGGTTGGCGCGCTTGGCTGCCCTGTTGGACGAGCACAATCTGGATCCAAGAAACATCATGTTGGTGTGGATGGGGAACCCATACGCCTTGCCGGAGTTCGTGGCGCTTCAGCCCCACGTCGCAGGGATCTTGGTGGCGTACCAGGACGACGAACGCACCTGCCATGCCGTGGCCGACGCAGTGGCCGGCGTCACCCCCATCGGCGGCAAGCTGCCCGTCACGCCTTTCGACACCCCATGGCGCGAGGGCGACGGCCTGGACTTGAACGGCGCCATGCGTTTGGGACGCCCCGTGGAGGGGCGCCTGACGTTTTGGGACGGCCCCAACGCGAAGGTCGACAGCCTGCTGAAGCACGCCCTGAACAAGCGCGCGATGCCAGGTGCGAGGGTCGTGGTCGCCCATGCAGGCCAAATCGTGGTGGACCACACCGTAGGAACTTTGGATGGGACACATCCCACGACCCCAGATGCGGTCTATGACCTGGCCTCCATCACCAAAGTTGCCGCCACGGGCAACGCCCTCATGCACATGGCAGGGTTTGGGCTCTTGGACGAAGATGGACAGGTGCACGACCTGCTGCCTGGGTTGAAAGGGCATCCCCTGGGCACCCGCTCCCCGCGCGAGCTGTTGAGCCACCAAGCAGGGCTCGCATCTTGGATCCCCTTCTACCGAAGTGCCCTGGAAGACACCACGGGCGCCTTCTGCGACGCGCCGGACTCCTCTTGCCATGTGCCTGTGAGCCCAGGCATGTTCATGAAAGAAGCCTATTTGGACACCATTTGGAACACCATTTTGGACGCCGAGCTGGACGCCCCTGGCGTCTACCGATACAGCGACCTGGGCTTCTACATGTGGGACAAGGTCCTGTCCACGTGGGGCATGAACATTGAGGACTGGGTGGTCAACCACGTGGCTGGCCCCATGGGATGGCAAAGCATGCGGTACCGTCCGCTGGAGAACGGGGTGCCTGAGACGAACATCGCCCCGAGCGAATGGGACCGAGAATTCAGGGAGTGCAAAGTGCGAGGCACCGTGCACGATCCAGGGGCCGCGATGATGGGCGGTGTGGCATGCCATGCCGGGCTCTTCTCCAACGCATACGACCTCGCGGAACTCGCCGAGACGTGGCGCAGAGGCGGAGTCTTCAAAGGCATTCGCATCGTGCCGGAAGACGTGCTCTGGCAATGGGCCAGTCGGGCCTTCGCGGACGGCGACAACCGCCGGGGCATGGCCTTTGACAAGCCCGCCCTGGAGCCCGATTCTGGCCCGACCTGCGACCTGGCGTCCTGGGAGAGCTTTGGCCACAGCGGTTTCACTGGCACGTTGGTGTGGGTGGACCCGACCTACGATTTGGTCTACGTGTTCTTGAGCAACCGCACCTACCCGGATGTGTCCAACAAAACCCTGCTGCGCCTCGACACGAGGACGGAGATTCAACGCGTGGTGCTCGAACATTTGGGAGCCACAAGCCGTTTTTGAGCCATGACCGCTGCCCCACTTCGCATTGGAATTGTATGCTACCCCACCTATGGCGGGAGCGGCGTGGTGGCGACGGAGTTGGGCAAGGCCCTGGCAGACCAGGGGCACGAGGTGCATTTCATCACCTACACGCAACCCGTGCGCTTGGGGTCGTTTCACCCACGCGTGTTCTACCACGAGGTGGAGGTGTCCAAGTACCCGCTCTTCGACTACCCTCCCTACGAGCTGGTCTTGACGTCCAAAATGGTGGAAGTGGCCACGGCGTATGCGCTCGACTTGCTGCACGTGCACTACGCCATCCCCCACGCGAGTGCGGCGTTGAATGCCCGGCGGATATTGGCCAAACAAAGGCATCGCCTCCCTGTGGTCACCACCCTGCACGGCACAGACATCACCCTGCTCGGCCAGGACGCGTCGTTCAAGCCATCGATTTGCGACGCCATCGAGGAAAGCGACGTCGTCACCGCGGTGTCTGACGACTTGAAGCGGGTGTCTGTGGAGACGTTCGGCGATCATCCAATCGAGGTGGTGCCCAATTTCATTTGTCCAAGCCATTTCCAACGTGAACCCAACGCGTCGTTCAAGGAAGAACTCTCGCCCTCTGGCGCACCGGTTCTTTGCCACATCAGCAACTTCCGACCTGTGAAGCGCGTGTGCGACGTGGTGGCCATGTTCGCAGTCCTCCGGGCATCCAAAGAAGCCAAACTCCTCATGGTCGGGGACGGCCCCGACCGCGCAGCGGCAGAGCGGCGCGCCCTCGAATTGAAGGTCGCCGAAGACGTCGTGTTTTTGGGCAAAGTCAAGAATCCCATTGAACCCTTGCTCATCAGCGACTTGTTGGTGCTTCCTTCAGAGACGGAGAGCTTTGGCCTGGTGGCCCTGGAAGCCTTCGCCGCAGGGATCCCCGTGATTTCGACAGATGTGGGAGGGCTGCCTGAAGTCAACCTGCACGGCAGGACAGGCATGCTCCGTCCCGTGGGAGACGTGGAAGGTATGGCGGAAGACGCCCTGCACGTGCTGGACAGCGCCAACTTCCCCCAGTTCCAAGAGGCTGCACTGGACCGGGCCGAGGCATTCCACATCCACAGGATCCTGCCCCAATACGAAGCCCTTTACCGCCGGGCCCTAGTCAACCATCCGTCATGAAAAGCCACCGCATCGGGGAACGCATTGTGGTCAGCCGCTCCGGCGACCGGTGGATGGCCACCATTTCAGGCGCCATCCCGGATTGGCAGCGACAGAGCCTCGAGCTCTGGCTGGGCGCATGGGGGGCCTTGGGTGCCATGTTGGCCTACGGGGCTTGGAGATTCCCCGGCGGGGAGCGTCAGTTCTACCTCATTTGCATGGGGTTCTGGGCCTTCTTCGCGATGCGCGGGTGGAAGGCCGTGCGCTGGCGTCGTTCGGGCCAAGAAGTGGTCCAATTGAGCCAGGACGGGTTGTCCATTCGACTGGACCACGGGGTACAGCCTGGCAAAGCCACAGACGCTCCACTGCACGAATTGAAGCCGGCCGAAGCCCCCGCCCCCAACCCCAAATCGTTCCTCGAATCGATGGACCATCAATTTTGGGTCGTCGGTGGAGACCGCATCCACGTGGGGGCAGCGTCCAAGACCCTTGTGTTTGGCAAGCAATTGGAAGCCAAAGACGCGTCGCAACTCGTGACGCTGTTCAACAAGCACTTGGCTCAGCTGAGGAAGGGCTGACCCGTCTGCCAACCCAACACCCACAGCTGTGCAATGGGCTGGGTACGACATTCAGAAGGTGTCGACCCTTGCGCCATGAACGTCTTATCAACCAGGCCAGTCGCGGCATCCATTTTCTCCTTGGCCCTCGCCTCCTGCCACCCAATCACCTCTTCTGACCCCCACATCAAAACCGTCGTGTGGGACATCCACGGTGCCCCGCCGGCATCAGGACACGCTTTGCTGGTTCAACCTGCTGCACCCAACGATGGCATGCGCCCCAACCAGTGGACGCTGCTCAGCGACACCCTAAGGTGGGACCCCTCAACTGGCGAACTTGAATGGCCACATGTCCCATTGGATTCATGGTGGCACATTGAGTCCAGCGACCCGTGCCAAGCTGGCACAACTCGGGTTGACCGGTTTCCAGCCGCCACCGACACATGCCGCATGACCAGCCAGACCACGCTCCATCTGTCTGGCAAAATGCACCGAACGTTGGGCACCCCAGTTACAGGCTACCACTTGGACTTCAAGGCTGCGGGCGTTGGACCTTGGAAAAAGGCAGAAACATGGAACATGAACCGCGGGATGATTCAGCGCGTCTTGCACCTTCCGCTGGGCGAAGGACCCTGGTCGTTTCGGCTGCTTCGACTGCACGACGGTCATCCCCCGAAGGTGATCCACGACACGACGACGACCACTTGCAAACACGACGGATGGTCCTGGACTTGGAACGACC
Organism: Flavobacteriales bacterium; assembly: GCA_049610985.1. GTDB lineage: Bacteria > Bacteroidota > Bacteroidia > Flavobacteriales_D > Sanyastnellaceae > UBA11663. The sequence continues at coordinate 80,327 of JBMZAB010000001.1, forward strand.
TCGACACCTCAACGACCCAGCCATGATGAGGTTCTTCACAGGTGCCACACTCGTTGTGCTGACCGTAGCCGAGGGCTTGGCCCAACCCTGGGTCATCCCTTCCCCAGATTCTCCTCCATGGTGCCCCGAAGGGACTGGTTGCAACGCCCAAATCAGTGCCACCCACGACGGCGCGGAGATCCATGGGGTGGCACATTGTCGATTGGGAATCGACGGCGTGTTCGACAAGCCGGTGGTTCTCTTGGAGGGCATCGACTTCAACCCCGCGACCGTCGCTTCACCCGAACTGGGTTTTGGTGATTTGCACTGGGGGAGCATGTTTGGAAACAACTTGACCCAAGTCCCGCTGGCTGCAGGCTACAGACCCATGCTGGATTCCCTTTATGCCAGGGGCGCTGATGTCATCATGCTCGACTTCGAAGACGGCACCACATGTCTTGAGCGTAAATCAGCACTGGCGCGTCGGTTGCTGGAATTGGTCTTGTCTTCCAAGGTTGGAAACACTCCCGTGACAGTCGTGGGCGTCAGCATGGGAGGTGTGGTTGCCAGAATGATGCTCGCCCAGTGGGAGACGGAAGCCGGTTCAGGGCACTGTGTCAGTCCGTTCGTGGCCGTCGACGCCCCGTTTTTGGGCGCTGTGCTGCCCCAAGGCTTTCAAGGTCTGATGTCCATTCTTGCAGGCCAGTCGAGCCAAGCCGCACAATTCTGGGAGGTGTTCAATTCCCCTGCCGCCAAACAGCTCCTCCGGAACCACATAGAGGATGCCCTCGCACATCAGGACGTCTTGATGCTGCTCAACACCCTCGGATGGCCTGAACAAACCCAGAATTTGAATGTCGTGAACAGCCATGCGCAGGGAAATGCTCCACTTTCGGAAGATCCGCTGTTGCATGTGGAATGGGCGCTTTCATCGTGGTCGCAACCGTCGTTCATGATGAGGGCGGAAAGGTGGAACACCGACAATGGATTTCTCGCTGCAGCCATCCTTCCGGGCGACCTCAATCCCAGCACATCCGTCGGCATCCTCGACGCGGATGTGGCCCTGGGGACGTGGTCGGAAACCGATTGGGAATCAGTCGCTGGCTCCTCCGGCGACCATGTGGCCCTGTTGGCTTCGAGCCTTTCGCAAGAGGTGGATTTGACCATCACCCACTGGCAGCTCCAGGAAGATGTGACGTTTGTTCCCCACGAAAGTGCACTTGGGGGACCCAACAGCCCTTGGGACGCGGTGTCTGCGGCCCCCATCACTGCACCTCGGGAAGATCACGCCAGCTTGCCGATTCATCACCGAGGATGGCTTTTGGACCAACTTGACGCCGTGTGGGCAGAATGTGTGCCGCTCTTCCATCAACCTGGCACCTCAGAGACCGTCGTCTTGGGCACAGAGGGCACAGGCCCCCAACTCATTCACAGCACTTGGCTGGCTGAAGGCGACACCTTGTGGATTGCCGACACCAGCGCACCGTGCCAAGCGAACACCTCTCCTTGCGAAGGCGACATCGTGGTGGGAGCTCATTCTGTGATTCATGTGGGCGCACCTTCCTCTTCAAGTGTACTGAAAATTTCTGCAGGGACAGGATTGACTGTCGAAACTGGAGGCACATTGCGGGTCCACCCCGGGTGTGAACTTGTCATCCAAGCAGGCGGCGAAGTGACCCTGAGCGGTGGAAGGTTGGTGCTCGAAGGGGACGCCCAACTTCGGATTGAACACAACGGTCGACTGGAACTTCAGGATGGCTCTGAGTGGCTTGTCCAAGACGAAGCAGGACTCGTGGACGTGCATGGCACGGTGTCCATCCCAGACCACCAAGAAGCACAATGGATGGCTTTCGGAAGTGTCAATTGGCATGCGTCAAGCCGACTCTGGCTGGGGTCGCAAAGCACTCTGTTGTGCCATGGAAACGATACGGGCTTTTGGGATGTGACAGGCCCAGTGGCCTGGCATGGACCTGGCCATGTCCTCCTCGAAGCCCTCAAGGCCTCATGGCTTACCGATGGGCACCTGCACGCCAACTGCCGCATGACCGTCGAGGAGTGCGAATTCATCGCCGAAAACCTGGGTTGCCCCAGCCTCTTCTCGGAGGGACGCATTCGGCTGGTTCATTCAAAAGTGGGCGGAATCTTGTGGGAACATCAGGGGCAAGCATCCTTGCCCTCGTCGGCTTCAGCCTTTTTCGCCCATGACTCCCATTGGGAAGACAGTCACTTGACCCTCAGCGAATGCCATGGGCATGTTTGGGACAACGATTTCATTCATACCTCCATTCGCATTGAGGCGCCACTGAGCCCATTCAAAGTCACAGGCAACACCCTACAGGCACCCTGGCATGCCTCCACACCCACGATGTCCATTGCCCATGGGGATGGCAACCCTGTGTGGATGGAAAACAACGTTTGGATTCAAGGTGTGGGCCTCGAAGTCGACCACACTGCCGTCACGTTGAAGTGCAACACATGGCTGGAATGCGACGGAGGTGCAATCCATGCCTCAGGGGACGCCACGCTTTGCATGGCCTTTGAGTGCGGAGGTGGTGGGAATTTGCTTGACCTCAATGCATGGCATTTTTGGCTGAGCGATGCGCCCCTGCCTCTGATGTCTGGCGCAAATCACATGGGGTGGGCATTCGAAGGGTTTGTCCATGGCTCTACGTCAGATGAAGTTGCAAGCTGGACGGTTGCTGGATGCAGTTGGGACCCTTCATGGGGCATGGAGTTGTGGACCGGAGAGGTTCCTTCCTCACTTTCAGGCCCGTCGGATGGAAATGGTGTCGCTGCGAACATCCCTGTTTTCGCATCCGATCCAAGACCGCGATCGCCTTGCAATTCGCCTCCAGCTCCTGTCAAGCCGCCGAAGAAATCTCAACCCTCTGGACTGTGGAGTTTGTTGGGTCAGGAACTTCGAGACAATCAGCAATCCAACAGCGCTTCCAAGGCAGACAAATAACCCTGAAGGCCCAACCCTGAAACGCACGCCTTGGCAGCCGCCGCCGTCAAGCTGGTGCGGCGGAAGTGCTCGCGGCCGTGGATGTTGGAAATGTGCACCTCGACCACTGGGATTTGAATGGCCTCCACCGCGTCACGCAACGCCACAGAGGTGTGCGAGAATCCGCCTGGGTTGAATACCACGCCTTGGCAAGATTCGCCCGCAGCGTGGAGCGCGTCAATCAATTCTCCTTCGTGGTTGCTCTGGAAAGCTTGAAGCTCAGCCCCAAGCTCGGCCGCACGTGCCGCCACAGCAGCCTCGAGCTTCTCCAGCGTCACGTCGCCGTAAACCTCCGGGTTGCGTTGGCCCAAGAGGTTCAGGTTGGGGCCGTGGATGAGGGCAATTTTGGTCATCACTGGATGGCGAGGGGTTTCATCCCGTGGACAAACATCACTTCTCCCAAGCCATTGAATCGCTCAAAGGCGTCCTCGCCCATGGTTTCGAAGTCGGACGCTTGGAATCCAAGAATGACAAGGTCTGCACCACCCGATTTGTTCTTGATGGTCTGCACCGAACTGGAGTGATGGGTGATGTGCTCAATGTTTTGCTCCGCAATGGGCAAGCGCCCCCCCACGATGCTTGCGCGCAAGGCCTCCTCTTCTTCTGCATTTTCTCCGTCGTGAAGAAAGAACACACTGATGCTCGCGTCGCTCCATTCGGGGTGCCCCTGCAAGATGTAGGCAAGCAAAATCATCAAGCTTGAGTTGATGCTGTCCTCTGGCGTGATCCACAAATGGATGTCGTGCTTGTTGCCAAACTTCCGACCGCTGCTCCGCAACAAAGCCAGGTCCAATCCAGACGCGGCCAAAAGCCCAAAGTTGTCCATGAGTTGGTCGCGATTGGCCGGCTGGCCCGGTGAATATTCCATCAAAAACAGATTGTTCCCCTTGCCTGAAATGCCAGGCAGTTGGATGCATTGGGCGATCGCCGAAGTGTAGGAAGGGCTGATGATGGTGTCCAGGTGAACACGACTGCGGTTGCCACGGGCGCGCTTGACCAGTTGAGCTTGAGCCTTCCTGGCTTCCGCCTGGGTCTCTTGGGACAAGAACCCTTTGACGAAATGCATGTACGTCCCAAATCCATGGCGGTACGCCACCCAGCGCACCATGTCAAACCCTTCCTGGCGGTCAAACGTGTCGGGGGAAATGGCCAACACAAATGGCCGCCAGCCCGTGGACTCTTCGAGGTCGTCATCGTCGCTCATTTGCAACGCCAACTGAAGGAAGCGCTGGACTTGGAAGATGACTCCTCGGAACAACCGAACCATCCCACGCTGGCCACCACCGAGGCGGGACACCCAAGCGTGGATGAGCACCATGATGATCAAGCTCGCCGTGGCATAAGTCGGGTTCATGCCAAACATCAGCACGACACACAAGACCGCACCCATCAGGCTGATGGACCAGTGGGACCGAAAGGTGGGGCGATAACTCGGGTCGGCCGCCATGTGTTCCAAGAACGACACCAGGCAAATGGCCCCGTAGGTCACCATGAAGAACATGGAGATGATCTCGGCCACGGCGTTGATGTCGCCCATCAGGACAAACACAAACGCAATGGCGCAAGTGGCCAAGGATGCACGCACCGGCTCGTTTTGGGAACCCCTGCCCTTCTTCAGCCAGGTCGACATGCCGGCCGGAAAGATCTCGTCCGCGGCGATCGCCTGCAACGTCCGCGGCGCCACCATCACACTGCCCAGGGCCGAGCTCATTGCAGCAGCGGCCAATCCAATGGGAATGATGGGACCCCAAAGGGCGATGTTTTCCATGTACAGCTCGTCCGCCGCCAGGGCTTCGAGCGGGGCGCTCCACCACAACTTGATGGCCACGGCGATGTAGATCACAATGCCCACCACGGTGGCCCAAATGGTGCCTTTGGGAATGCTGGAACGTGGGTCTTTCAAATCCCCACTCAGCCCAAGCCCTGCAGCAATCCCCGTGAATGCGGGAAAAATGAAGGTGAACACTTCGAAAAACGAGAACCGGCTTACAGTTTCGCCCGACGCAGTGGTCAACACGTCAGGAATGGTCGCAAAGGGACTCAGGTTGGGGTTCCCTGGCCCACTCCCCAGGAAGAACAGAACCAACGCCGAGAACAACAACACAACCACGATGTACAAGGCCTTCACCCCAAGGTTGGCCCCCTTGCCCACCATCAACACGGTGAGCAAGGCCATCACCCCGAGGTTGACCCACATCGGGTCGATGGCCACCCCGTGGGCCACATCCGCCCAATGCAACAAGTCGCGGCAGGCCACGGTGAATGCAATGACGTAGAACGCCACGCTGATGGCCTGGGACAAGTACAGCGCCAGTCCGATGGCGCCTCCAATATTTAATCCAAAAGACCTGGAAATCATGTAGTAAGCACCCCCTCCCTCAACTTTTTGATTCGTGGCGATTTCGGCCACGGCAAGGGCAGTGGGCACCGTCACCAAATGGCCCACAAAGACGATCATCAACGTGGAGACCAAGCCGACGTGGGCGACGGCGTACCCGAATCGCAAAAACAAAATCGCCCCCAGAATGGTGGAAATGGCCGTCAAAAACACCGGCCAGGTGCCCATCGTCTTGAGGTTTTCCTGCGGGGTCATGGACGGCCGTTGTCGTTGGGGTTCCACTTGACCACGGCATGCACGGGCATGTGATCGCTGATGAAAAAGCCTTTGACGATCACTTCGTCGACGCACGTCCAGGTGGCCTCCAGTCCTTTGACGTAGACGGCGTCAATGCGAGGCCCGCCGGCCGACCCTTCCGGCTTGAAGGTGGTGTAGGTGGGAAATTCTCGTCGGCACCGGACTTTGGGGTTGTCGTAGGTGTTCACAAAACCCGCCTCAGACAAGGCCATCCGACCGGGAGAGGCCTGCACTTCGTTGAAATCCCCCAGCAGCGCAGTGGCGTCCGCATCGCATGCCGCGTCGAGCACCGCGAGGAAGTCCCCCGCGAATTCCCGTGCGTCCACCGACACGTGGCTCCAATGCGTGTTGTACACGCGCAACGTCTTGCCGTCCGCTTTGTGATGCAGCGTGGCCATCGTCACAATGCGCGGCAAATCCGCGGCCGGATGCACGGCCCCTGGGGCTTTCCAATCTCGGGCCAGCCAGAGGGTTTGGCTTTGGAGCAACTCCCACTTGTTCTTGTCGTAAAAAATGAGACAAGCTTCTCCGCCCCCGTCGGCGTCCCGTCCTCGCCCAACGTGGGCCATCCAAGGAAGTCGCGCTGCGAGGTCCTCCACCTGATGGGGAAGCGCCTCTTGGATGCCCACGACGTCGTAAAACCCCACGATTTGGGCCACTTGGTCTCGTCGTTCTTCCCACGTCAAGGGGTCGCCCGGGTTGTCGTACCGCACGTTGAAGGTGGCCAAAGACCACTCACCTTCTCGCATTTGGGCTGACGCAGGCGTCAAGCTCCACAAGGCACTCCACACGAGAAGCGCGCAGCGACAAATTTGTTTGGACGAAAGAGGCATCTCTCAAAGGTACCGCATCCCGGGACAGTACCTTCGCGGCAAACCAAGGACATGGGAGGACATCGACGTGTGAAGCGGACATTTCACAAGGGACAGATTCTGACGCTGCAGATTCAAGACATGGCGTTCGGGGGCAAAGGCATCGCCCGTCTGGAGACGGAGAAGGGTCCGTTTGTGGTCTTCGTTCAGAACGCGTTCCCAGGCCAAACCGTCGAGGCCCAGGTCGTGAAATGCAAGTCCAAGCACGCCGAATGTCGCTTGTTGAAGGTGCTCGAAAAGGCGGACTTTGAACTGGAGCTGCAGCACCAAGCCATCCCTGGGGCGCCCTATGCCACGGTGCCGATCGAGCGCCAACACGAATGGAAGACCGCCACGGCGCTGGACCTGTACCGCAAAATCGGCGGGGTGGAGAATTTGGATGACGTGTTCCAAGGCCTTGTGCCCTCTCCGGAGACCTGGCACTACCGGAACAAAATGGAGTACAGCTTCTCGGAGATCCGGCACGACCTCGAGACCGACGAAAAGGTGGACGACTTCGGGCTGGGCTTCAAGCATCGAGGCACCTGGTGGGCGGTGGAGAATTTGGACGCGGACAGCGGATTGTTCGACCCCTTGGTCGAGTCGACGCTTCACGAAGTCCGGACGTGGTGCGAAGCCACAGGGCTCCCGGCCTGGCACCCGCCTCAGCGCAAAGGCTTCTTCCGGTTCCTTGTGGTCCGCAAGAGCCTCGCCGACGGCGGCCTTCTTGTCAACCTGGTGACCACGTCAGACGCCCCCCTGGACGTGGACGGTTTTGTGGGGTTGATTCGCGGCTTGTGGGGCGACCGGGTGCAAGGCATCCTTCACACCCTCAACGACGATGTTGGCGAGCGCGTAGAGGCCCGAGAAGGACAATCTCAAGTCATTTGGGGCAACAGCACAGTCACCGAGGTCCTTCACGGATTGTCGTTTGGCATCAGCATGGCCTCGTTCTTCCAGACCAACCCGGCCTCGGCCCAGCGGCTGTATGCCGAGGTCATGGCCGCCGCCCTGGAGGGGGTAGAAACCCGACCCGGCCAAGTCATCATGGACCTGTTTTGTGGGACCGGCACCATCGGCCAAATCCTGGCCAAACACGCCAACGTGCCCGTGGTCGGCGTGGACATCGTGCCCCAAGCCATTGAGGACGCGCGCGAGGCGGCGACCCGCAACGGCATCGACAACGTCACCTTCTTCGCTGCGGACGCCGGAAAGTTCCTCTTGGAGCATCCTGAGTACAAAGGCAAGCTCCACACTGTCGTGCTCGACCCGCCACGTGCCGGGATCTCCCCCAAGACCCTTCGCAAGGTCATGCGCCTCGAGGCCCGACGAATTGTGTACGTGAGCTGCAACCCCGCCACCCAAGCCCGCGACCTGGTGGAATTGCGCACCCAGGGTTATGAATTGAAGCTCTTGAAACTCGTGGATCAATTCCCGCACACCGCCCACGTGGAAGCGGTCGCATTGTTGGAGAAAATCCCGAACTTCGACTCATGAGCGCACAACGTGATTTGGTCATGACCCACGACAAGGTGGTTCGCAAATTGAACCGCATGGCGCGGGAGCTTCTGGAGGTGCACTACCAGGAGCCCACCCTTGTCCTCATCGGGGTGGACGGTCAAGGTGTGGCTTTGTGCGAGGCGCTGGCTTCAAGGCTTCAAGCCCTGTCCGACCTCGAGGTGGTGACCGGCACGCTGAACATGCACAAGGACTTGCCGCTGGAGCACGAGCTGCATTGCGACCTGGACATGGCGGCTTGGAACGACAAAATTGTGATCGTGGTGGACGACGTCCTGAATTCAGGCCGAACGTTGATTCACGCCGTTCGGTTTGTCCTGGAGGGTCACCCTCGTGAGGTGCACACCGCGGTGCTTGTTGACCGAAAGCACCGGTCCTTCCCCATACGGGCAGATTACTGCGGCCTGACGTTGAGCACCCACCACAACCAACACATCGCGGTCGACCTTTCCGACCCGGATTGCGCGTCAGTGCATCTGGAGCGCACCTGGCATTGAGTCATCTCCCTTCGAGTCTCCAGCGAATCTGGGCCAATGCGTCGTCCAAGACATCCTCGGTCCACTCCCCTTGGGTCCAGGTGACGTCGGCTTGACCGTAGCACGCAGCGCGGGTCAACATCATTCTTTGGACATGCTGCGCCAGTGCCGGGCCTGATTTCCCTTTCAACATGGGACGGATGTCCAACGAAGACTCCAGCCGTGGCAACAGCACCTCGAGTGGGGGTGCCAGGGCCACCACCAACGACCTGCGACGCATCCACTCCATGGCCCCATCCGCGCAAGGGGTTCCTCCCCCCGTGGACAACACAATGGGTTCGTTGGGGCGCAGGGCGTCGCTCAAAGCATCTTGCTCGGCCTCGCGGAAAGCGGGTTCGCCAAGCTCCGCGAACACCTGCGGAATGGGTATGCCAAGCATGCGTTCCACCTGAGCATCGATGTCGAGAAACGGACGTCCCAACCGTGTGGCCATCGCTTGGCCCACTGTGGTCTTTCCGCTGCCCATGAACCCAATCAAAGAAAGGTGCATGTCTCGGTTCATTTGACGTTGACGGCAAACAACTCGCGACCTTCCAACCGGCCTGTGAGGCGGTCTCCAGGTTGCACCGCAGACACCCCCGCGGGCGTGCCAGTGAAAATCAAGTCACCCATTTTCAGGGTCATGAAGGTGGACACTTCGGCAATCAAGCGATCCACCGGGAAAAGCATGTCTGACGAATTGCCGGATTGCACCATTTGGTCGTGGTTGTGCAAGGTGAACTCCAAGTCATCGACCGGCTTGCCCAGATCCTTCAACGGCACGAATCCGCCCACCACGGCCGATCCGTCGAACGCCTTGGCCCGTTCCCATGGGTGGCCTTTCTCCTTCAATTCAGCCTGCACGTCGCGCGCGGTGAAATCGATGCCCAACCCCACTTCGTCGTAGTATCGGTGGGCGTGACGTTCTGAAATGGTTTTTCCAATGCGGTTGATTTTGACCACCAACTCCACCTCGTGATGCACCTCCTGGGTCCAGGTGGGGATGTAAAAGGGATGCTTGTGGCTGAGGATGGCACTCTGCGGTTTCAGAAACACCACGGGCTTCGACGGCACAGCGTTCCCGAGTTCCTTGGCGTGCTGCAGGTAGTTGCGTCCGATGCAGATGATCTTCATTCTTCCACAAAGAACGCCACCTCCACCCGCCTGTCCAAGGCGCCGCGGTTTTGGGCACGCTCTTCCCCGAAGTAATTGAGCACGACACGTGTGGAGGCCACGCCACTTCCCAGCAGGTGGGTCCTGACGGTTTCCGCGCGACGCTTCGACAAGGCCAAATTCGCAGCTCGGTCGCCTTTCACGTCGGCATGACCAGTGCACACCACCCTCAGTCGCCCGTGAATTCCCATCACTTCGACAACTTCATTCAACTGCAACTGCGCGGCCAAAGTCAACCGGGTGCTTCCCTCGTAAAACTGAACACTGAACGACGCAGGCAGATTCAAGGCCTTCAATTCGTCGTCCGCCGCGGGCGACGTGCGCGATGGAGTCCAAGCGCGCTCCGCCCAATCCCTGGCGCCGGGAGACCGGTTTTCAAGCCTCGAAATCCGCGCGTTCTGGTCTTCGAGCAAGTCGAGCACCCGGAGCATCATTTGCTCGAGGCCTGCGGCAGAGGAGGAAGACGAGTTTCCAAGGTCGTCCCAGCCTCCATCTTCGGCGCCGTCGAGGAGCGACATGGTTTCCAAGGAGAAATTGAGCTCCAGTGGTTGGAGTTCCTCGTTCTCCCCGAGTTCCATCCATTCCTCGAGGTTGTCCTCTGGCACGCTTTGCTCGATGGTGCCAATTTTCTGGAGCAGCCCTCGGTTGACAAAGCGTCCGAGCTCCACCCCCGCTTGAAGGAGGATTTCCTGGATGCGCTGTTCCACGAGGACGTACAAGTTCTCCTCGAAACTTCTCGATTGTCCAGTTCGGAACCGCTCCGCATCACGGGGGTCGAGTTCTTCAAAGTCCAACAGCAAGTCGGACACCAAGGGAGAAAACCCGTCAAACTTTTCGGTTCCCGCGAACGACCTGATGCGCAACATGTCGGACACAATCCGATCCATGCTTCGCGAGGTCGACCGCACAGACTCCGCCCAACCCAGGTCGCTGTCGGTCAACAGAATTTGCCCCCGCAGATACACCCCCAACGCGTCCACTGTGAGTGCACGGAGCTGCTCCAATTCAGGGTCCGGAGCACTGGCGTAATAGTTGACGACCAGGGTGCCTTCCTTTTGGTCTTGGACGACCCAACCGGCCTGAGAAGATTGACCATGCGCAAGCCAGGACCATCCTGCAAGGGCAAGGCACCCCAAGATGCGTCGGGCACGTCGCGTGGCACGCTGCGCCGATGGCATGGTCTCCATGCCTGCAATTTCGGTAATTTTATGTAAATCACTTACCCTCCCTCCGAACCACCGTACGGACGGTGTAAAGCAGGATCTTCAAGTCCAGCAACAGGGAGATGTTTTCGAGGTACATGATGTCGTACCTGAGGCGCTGACGCATCTGGTCCACATTCTCCGCGTACCCATATTTCACTTGGCCCCACGAGGTGATGCCTGGCCGAACTTGCTGCAGCCTCAAAAAGTGCGGACTGTGACGGACGATTTGGTCTGTGAAAAACGCCCGCTCAGGACGGGGGCCCACCAGCGACATGTCTCCCTTCAACACGTTCCAAAACTGCGGCAACTCGTCCACCCGTGCTTGACGAAGCCTCTTGCCCACCGCAGTGATTCTGGGGTCGTCGTCCGAGCTGAGGCGCGGCTTCACCCCTTCCGCATCCACCACCATGGTTCGGAATTTCACAATTTTGAAAGGTGTGCCGTGCAGGCCGAGGCGCTCTTGGCGGTAGAACGCAGGGCCTGGCGAACTCCGACGCACCGCAATTGCCACCCCAACCAGCAACGGAGAAAGCACCACCAAGGCCAACGCGCTAAGGACCACATCCAGCGCGCGCTTGACCACGCGCATGCCCGCCGTCAACCCGGGCTTACTCAAGTTCACCAGCGGCACCCCAAACAAGTTGGACGACCGCACCGTCCCCGCCATGTAATCCAGGGCGCCTGGCACCACCAAGATGTCCACGCCACGTCCTTCCAAGAGTGCGATCCACCCCAACGTCGCAGGGTCGTCACCCACGCGCGTGGTCAACACCGCCCGGTCCACGGGATGCGTGTCCAGCCACGAATCCAGCGACTTGAGCCCTGCCTTGAGGTCCTCGCGAGTCCACGTCGCCACCACATCCCACCCCAGCCTTCCTGGGGTCCGTGACACGTCGTTCAAGAAAGCGGCGTTGCCCGCTTCATCGCCCACCACCAACGTCGGGTAGGCCCATGTTCCATTTTGAACATTCCGCACCACCCTAGACGTCCAAGCCCAACGGGAGCCCAAAATCAGAGTCAAGTGGGTCCCCATCCACACGCCCAACGTCTCGTAATGGTCCACATGGGTTCGGGTCACGTCGTCGAGCAACAACAGGAAAAAGAGCAAGACGCCGCCCAACGCTGCGGACCGGAAGGACTGCCGCACTTCCAATCCACGGTGACGTTGCCGCACGTCCAGGTACATCCCCATGCACGCGTGCAACCCCACCCAAAAGAGTGGCACCACGACCATCGCCTTCCAAAAATTCTCGTCGGGCGTGACGTTGATCTCCATCCCAAACCGCCGGGGCTCCACCACAGCTTTGCGGAACGTGAACAGGACGGCCCAAGCCACGGCTGAGGCCAGGGCGTCGGTCGCCACGTACCGCCACGCCCAAGAGGTCCAAGGCCTGGCTTGAGGCTGTCGGTCAGTCGGCAAAGTGCACGAATTTGAAGTTGTCCAACCAAATGTTGCCTTCGCTGCCGTCCGCAGGGATGCTCGCGTTCAGCGCAATTTCAAACGCCGCCGCGTCCTGCATCGTGGACAAGGCAGGGTACAAATCCAAGTACATCTTCTTCCACGCGCACAGCCCCTCCTCGTCGCAGGTCGGGTTGAGGCCAAGAATGGGCAGCCGACCGGCTTGGCTCCCGCCCAACACATCCAGCCCCACGAAGAATCCGACATCGCATTTGTAGTTGAACTCGAGGTAGACCTCACGGTCCCTGGGCAGGTTGTAAAATTGTTCGTTCGTGGCTGCGCTGAGTTGCGTGTGTGTGCTGTCCAGCTTGATGTGCCCTGAAGCCGATCCTTCGAACACTTGGCTGGGCTCGGTCTGACGGATGACTTCTGCGTTGCTGTTGGGCCCTGCCACAAACCGGTTGGCCGACTCGAAATCCTCTGCCAGGATGACCTTGGTGGTCAACCCACTGTGGTCCACGTACCCGCCACCAAAATCGACAGACTCGACCGTGGTTGGATCGCCGTCGAGGCTCACCGTGTTGACGTCGTAGTACCGGTACGTCCGACGCGTGGCGGCCACCCCATTGGCTCGGATGCCCGGCACCAACGTGACGGTCTGTGGTGCCCCTTGAGGGAGGGCGATGGTGGCCGGCAAAGGATACACCCCCAGCACATCCGCCGCGCCGTACACCCACACCTCTTCCACCCGGTGGGAATTGGTTCCTTGTTCTGGTGTCGTGGTCAGGGTGTACGAAGACACCTCGAGCACCTCGGGCGCCCCCGGATCCCATTGCGACACATCGCACCCTGTCAGGGCAATTGCCCAGAACATCCAAAGGCCCCGTTTCACACCGCGAAGGTAGGGGCTATGGGGAGGACGCATGCGCATCGATTTGGCCTACTTTTGCCGGCAAACGTCCAACCTCTTCTCCATGAAGTTTTTCATCGACACTGCCAACCTTGATCAAATCCGTGAAGCCCAAGCCCTGGGCATCCTCGACGGAGTGACCACCAATCCTTCCCTGATGGCCAAAGAAGGCATTTCAGGTGACGAGGCGGTCCAGGCCCACTACAGGGCCATTTGCGACATCGTCGACGGCGACGTCAGCGCAGAAGTGATTTCCACCGATTTCGAAGGCATGGTCCGCGAAGGTGAAGCCCTCGCTGCCTTGCATGAAAACATCGTGGTGAAGGTGCCGATGATTCAAGAAGGGATCAAGGCCATCAGCCATTTCACCAACCACGGCATTCGGACCAACTGCACGTTGATCTTCAGCCCGGGCCAGGCCTTGGTGGCTGCCAAGGCAGGTGCTTCTTACGTGAGCCCATTCATCGGACGCTTGGACGACATCAGCTCGGACGGCATGGACCTCATCGAAGACATCCGCAACATCTTTGACAACTACGACTTCGGCACAGAAATCTTGGCGGCCAGCGTACGCGGCCCCATGCACGTGATTGAATGTGCCAAGCTCGGCGCGGACGTGATGACGGGGCCGTTGAGCGCGATTGAAGGATTGATGAAGCACCCGTTGACCGACATTGGCTTGGCCAAATTCCTCGCAGACCACGCCAAGTCGAACGGCTGAAGTCCGAGGTGCTTTGGCGGACTTGCTGAAACTTCACGACCACAACCCTGACCCTCGAAAGGTGCAGGAGGTGCTGCGCGTGCTGGACAGGGACGGCCTGGTGGTGTGCCCCACCGACACGGTGTACAGTTTTGCCGCCAAGCTGGGCAGCCCCAAGGCCTTCGAACGTCTGGCGCGCGCCAAGGGCATCAAGCCAGAAAAGGCTGAATTTTCTTTGCTCTGTGCGGACTTGAGCGACCTGAGCAAGTACGCCCAGCACCTGAGCAATCCGCTCTTCAAGATGATGAAGCGCGCCCTGCCTGGGCCCTACACCTTCATCCTGCCTGCAAGCGGCGAGGTCCCCAAACTCTACCGCAGCCGCAAGAAAACAATTGGAATTCGCGTGCCCGACCACCCTGTGGCCCTTCACGTGCTGAAGGAACTGGGCACGCCGTTGGTCGTGAGCAGCGTCCATGACGACGACGACCTGCTGGAATACACCACCGACCCTGAGCTCATTTGCGAGCGACACGGCCATGTGGTGGACTTGGTCATCGACGGGGGCATCGGCCAATTGGAAGCCTCCACCGTGCTCGATTGCACAAGCGGTGAACCCGAGCTGGTGCGCCAAGGGCTGGGACCGGTCGACGGGTTGCTCTGACGGCGTCTGCGTTCAGTCGCGGGCGCGGGCAGACAGCATGGGCACGAAGGCCGCCATGCCGTGGTCTTTCTTGGTGAATTCCCGCTCGCTGATGCGGTCGATGGTCCACATCCGTTGGGTCTCGCCTCCGCCCACAGGGATGACCATGCGCCCCCCCACCTTCAACTGGCCCAGCAACGCTTGAGGCACGTCCGGCGCGCCGCACGTGATGATGATGCCGTCGAAAGGAGCGAACACAGGCTTGCCTTTGTAACCGTCCCCATAGTACAAGGCCGGCTTCCAGCCCATGGCTTTCAACAACGGTCCAGCGGCGTCGAAGAGCGCTTTTTGGCGTTCGATGCTGTGCACCTTGAGGCCCAACGCGCACAAGACGGCGCACTGGTACCCGCTGCCGGTTCCAATCTCCAAGATGGAATCCCCGGGGTGGGCCTCGAGCAACTCGCTTTGCTTGGCCACGGTGTGGGGCTGGCTGATGGTTTGGCCGGCGGCGATCGGAAAGGCCTTGTTGGAGTAGGCGAATTGCGAAAAGGCCGAATCCATGAAAAAGTGCCGCGGAACCTCGTCCATGGCAGAAAGCACACGCTCGTCCCGGATGCCCATGTCCCGCAACTCCTCCAAAAGCTTCCTCCTCTGCCCCTTGTGCATGTACGTGTCCTCCGGCAATTGCATGGACGCAAACTACCTCCTCCGACTGCAGCAGATGTGCACTTCATGTGGGCAATTTTCACAGCGCGTTGGTGAACAGCGACTCGGCCTCCCTGTAGCTTCGCGGCATGGTGAAACACTGGTTCAATTGCAAGGTGAGCTCGCGGTCGTTGGACAGCGAGGGGGCGGAAGTGAAGAAGGTCGAGCAGTTTGTGCTGGACGCGTACACCTACACCGAGGCGGAGACACGCATGACCCAAATCTGCGAGTACGAGGGCATTCGGCCGTTTGAAATCACCCAGCTGACCAAAACCAACCTCATCGAGGTGATTCGCTTTCCGGAGTGCGACAAGTGGTTCCGGGTCAAGGTGGCCATGACCACGTTCGACGCCGACAAGGGCACAGAAAAGGAGAGCAACCAACACATTCTGCTCAGCGCCATGGACGTGCGCGACGCCTTCGACAAAGTCTCTGGCCACATGAATCAACTCGGCGTGGGGTACGTCATCCCCTCCATCGCTTACCAGAAAATTGTGGAAGTCTTTCCCCAAGACGAGTGGCAAGTCGTGGACGGCCAGGAACAGCCCAAGGAAGGCGCGGCGATGGTCGAAGCCTGACCTGAAGTCACACCATCCAACTCCACGCGCTGTCGTACGCGCCGTGCGCCTGGGCATGGTCGAAAAGGTCGGCCAGGAAGGCATCTGTCGACAACGTCGCGCTGTCCCCCACCAACATGCAGGCCATTTTGGCCCGGGTTTGGGCCACGTGAATCCGACGGCTTTCGCTCAGGAACCCGACTTCGCCTTTGTCGTTGCTGCGTGTCAGTGACACGAGTATGGCGTCACGCTCCTGACCTTGAAATCCATCCACGGTGTGGATGTTCACGGCCGCTTGGCGCAACGTGGGCTGCGCGCGCAAGCGCTCTGACCATCCTTCCCGAAGGGTTTCCACCTGGGCCGCGTAAGGCGCCACAATCCCGAGCGACATGCCCGGGTGCAGGTTCAACCATTCCACGGCACGGTCCAACACGAAGGACGCTTCCTCTAGGTTGGAGACGCTCCCGCCCTCTTCGGAACGCACCTCGTCAAACCCACAACCCGCGGTGTCAACGACCACCCATGGTTTGAGCCCTTCCAAAGTTCGGCTTCCCACGTCGGGATGCGCCTTCAATTGGCCGCCGTAAAACTTCATGTTGCCAAAAGCCATGATGCCTTCGTGCATTCGGTGCTGCACCTGCAGGAAATGGGTTTGGTCTGGGTGGCGCTCCACCAACCGTTGCATCAACGTGGTGGACAACACCTGAGCCCTCTGGCTTTTCACGGTTGGAGGCAACTGACACGGGTCGCCTGACAGCACCAAGCGCTTGGCGCGCCTCATCGGGATCAACGTCGCCGGGGGAAGCGCCTGGGCCGCCTCGTCGACCACCGCCACATCAAACTTCACGCCCCGCAAACGTCGGTCGTCGCACCCCACCAACGTGGCGCACACGACGTCGGCTTCGCGAAGGACCTTCTCCGCCAAGTAAGCTTCGAGCTCCTCAGCTTCCTTCCGCAGGGCACGGGCCTCGGCACGGGCTTGCTTGCGTGCCTCGCGCTGGGCCGCGTCGAAGTTGCGCACGTATCTGTCGGCATCCCGCTGCTGTTGGGCCGCATCGCGACGCGTTTTCACCACCCGAGCGTACTCTGGCAAGTCCTGAATCTGCGCATCCAAGGTCCTTTCAAGCACCCCTTGCTGCACCCGCATGGGGTGCCCCACCCGGACCACATTGAGGCCTGCCTGATGAAAGCGCTCCACCAAGACGTCCACCGCCATGTTGGAAGGTCCCGCTGCCAGGACCTTGTCCCCGGCCGCCACCAAGTCCTTCACCGCCGCCACCAAGGTGCTTGTTTTTCCGGTGCCGGGAGGCCCGTGCAAGAGAGACACTTGCGGGCGGCGCCAGATGTTTTGGGCGGCCCGTCGTTGCCCCTCGTTCAATCCGGAAGCCTCACCGACCAACGCGTCATCCGGGTGAGGTTCCGGCCAACGCTCTGCCACCCCAAGCGCAAGGTCCCGAAACGCTTTGTCCGTGTCTGCATCGGCATTGACCCAATGGCTGAGGGCATGGGCCATGGCATTGTAGCTGCGCTCGTCGGCCCTGGCGTCCACCGTCCACTTGACATGCTGGGGCGACACGCCTTCTGGGCCGTCTCCTTCCAACACCACCTCCATGTCCAGTCCCCGCATCTTTCGCACGCGCGCCGGCCAAACCCCAAGTGCCTTGGACGCCTCGTCTTCGCCCACTGGGCTCAACAACACCGCGCTGCCCACACGAAAGGCGTTGGGCATCCCGCCTCCTTCCCCACACGCCAGCGACCACTGCGCCCCACCAAATGCATACGAAGCCGCCGTGACGGCGACGGGCGACCAGGACAACCCCTCCGCCCTGCGTTGTTTGAGCGAGGCGTGTTCCAGCACAGATTGAAGGCGGGCGCGTTCTTCATCCCGCTCCACCAACAAGGCCTGGGTCCAGGCCGTAAGTACCTCCAACGCGTCCTCCTTCAAAAGACCAACTCAGTCCACAATTTGGACGGTGCCTTCCAGCACCACAGGCTTCCCCTCCTCGGGGTAATACTCCACGCCGTTGCCGGCAATGCTCGTGACCACAAGGGGGCCGTCTTCCACAGGGATGGTCAGCTTGTAGTAGTATACCCCAGAGGTGGCGCCATCGGCCTCCGCATCCCAGAACGAACTCGCGCCGAAATCGTCGCTTTCATAAACGACGTTGCCCCACCGGTTGAAGATGACAAGCTCCACGTTCTCGTAAGTCTCGATACCAGGAATGCGGAACATGTCGTTCGCCCCACTCGAGCGATAGGGGCTGATCACATTGGGGATGGTGATTTCACATGTGCCCACCAAAATGTCGGCGTCCGCCTCACACAGCAACCCTCCAAACGCGTCGAATTCCTGCACCACGTGCACGTTGAAGTATTCAGGATTCACCATACCTGACGCATAAACCGTTTCGCCCAACGTGTCTGAGAGGAACTCTTCAGGTCCCCACACCACGGTAAAATCGCCTGCTTCCGGGTCGCTCACAAAGGCGTTCAACTCCACGGGCTGGCCGCCACAGTACACGTCGGGGTTGGCGTCGATGGCTGGGCTGAAGGCCACGTACTCCACCTCCACGTCTTGGGTGTATTCACACCCGAAGTTGTTGGTGGCGTGGGCAGTGTAGATGTGTTGGCCTGAGGTCGTCATGGTCACGCCCACGTCGGCGCAGTTCCAAGCCCCGTCCAGGACGATGTGGCTGTTTTGTTCCAACGTGGTCCAATAGGTGCTGTCGCACTCCAGACCAAACGTGGGGGTGAAACTCAGTTCTGCGGGGTACAAGCTGTCCGCAAACTGGATGGCCCAGTCGAAGACGAATCCGTTGTCGGAACCCCACAAGTCGCAGATTTCCATTTGCCACACGCCGTTCAAGGGACATCCGTCGAGGTTGCCCCAGGTTTGGACGCTTTCGTACTCTCCTGGAGGGAGCGTGCCTGTGGTGTTTTCCGCCCAGGTCCCGTTGGTGGCGTCGGGTGTCCAGAAGTAATCGAAGCCTTCGCCAGGGGTGTCTGGGTCTCCGTCGTTGTCGACAGGAACCCCCAAAAACGTGCCGCCGCCGCCTTGCTGGTGCACCATCATGCTTTGGCCGTTGGGGCATTCAAAGGTGATCGTCAAATCCCCCATGAAGCTGTGCTCGAAATTGATGTAGAAGCTTTCAAGGGCGTCTGCGGCCGACCCGATGGTTTGGCCTGGGATGAATTGGGTGAACGTCAACTCGCTGGAAAAGCACTGTCCTGGCTCATCTGGAATGAACAACCCTCCGCCGAAGTCGACGCTGGGCTCCAAGGTGAACGGCTGACCCTCCACGGACACGGACAAATCGACTTGCTCTCCGGTGCATGCCACTTGGCTCAGCGGCTCCATCGTCCACACAGGGTCGTTGCTCACGTAGACCAGATAGTTCGTCAGCTGCACGCTCTCGCACCCGATTTCATCCACCAGGCTCAATTGCATGCGGTGAATGCCAGGCTCGTCGTAGACATGGATGGCGTATCCGTTGTCGGTGGAATCGTCCACTACACCGTCGCCGTTCCAATCCCAATACCACATGGTGATGTCGGCATCTCCGGTGGCGTATGAATCGGCCCCGTCGAAGGGCACCTCCACCCCTGGACACACGCGGTATGGCGCAGGGTCTTCCACGTTGACAACTGGCACGGGCACAGCGCAAGGCTGACCACAATTGATGCCTGCGGCGAAGTTCCCTGTGCTTTCAGGCCCGCTGGTGAAGACAATGGTCAAACACCCCGTGGGGTTCATTTCTGACGCGATTTGAACAAGCCCTTGCAATTGATCTCCGCTGCCTTGTGCCAGGATGGGTGAGAAGGTGTCGTCTCCGTCGTGCACGGTGATTTGGGATTGTGCGTCGAGGTCAAACACGCTCCACTCAATCCAAATGGTGGTGTCTGGAGCCGTGGGGCACAGCGTCACCATCTCGTCTTCGTTGGCACCGTAAGGCGCCGTGCTGCTGCCCGAGTCCACCAAGGCGTCTCCGCAACCTTCAATCAGGTCGGTGCTGGAAATGGAAATTTGGGCATTCAAACCGGTCCATGCCCCCATCACGAGGGCACACGCGGCCAACACCTTCCACTGAATCATGCGCTTGCTCATTTCAATCGGGCTTGGGCGTTGATGAGGTAGCGGGCGGACCACTTCTCCATAAAGCCTTGGCTGGACACCACCACAAAGGTGTTGCGATCTGTGGGGTATGCCACGGGCGTTTCACGCGGTTGGATGTGCATGGCAAGGAGCGCTTGAGGAACATTGGGGCCGCGCAGAACCTGCAGGTCCTCCACTGGGATGCCCGCCTTGGGGGTGGCCACTTCCACCCATCCTTGGGACACCAACACCGCCGCCTGCACGTGTTCAGTCCACGTGCGGTCCAACGTTGTCGTGCTCAAGTCGTGGTGCATCATGACCGCATCCATGCCAGGAAGGTCCAAGGCGCTCTGTCCAAACGCCTCGCCTGGCGCAATCCACGCGCATCCAATCAGGGCCAAACACCCCATCCAAATTCGTGTCGTCATCCTTCGCTGAAGTTGAGGTTGGGCCTGGTTCTGCTCAGGCCGTGTGCAAGTTAATCGCTGAAAGACAACCATGCGTTGCATATCTCATGTCGCAAAAGTTTGCGCGGTAGAAAAACTGACTATCTTTGCCCCCCTCAATGGAGGAAAAGACCTGGTAGCTCAGCTGGTTAGAGCATCTCACTTTTAATGAGAGGGTCCTGGGTTCGAGTCCCAGCCGGGTCACAACAGGCATTTCAAGCCTTGCACCGCCCAGGTGCTGAAATTGGTAGACAGGCATGGTTGAGGGCCATGTGTCCGTTAGGGCGTGTGGGTTCGAGTCCCACCCTGGGCACAGAAGCGAGAGTGAGACTCTCGCTTTTTTTATGCCTTTTGGTTTCCGAACTTGGGGGAACCAAAAGCCACCCATGACTGCATCCTCGTCCTGGCACAATGACATGATTTCTCGCTTTGCGGGCGTGTTCGAACCCGCATTGATGGACGAGATTGTGGCGCATGCCCAACACATGCTGGTCCCAGAGGGAACCATGTTGATGGATGTCGGCCAACAGATGGAGGCCATTCCATTGCTGCTAAGCGGCGCCATCAAAATCATGAGGCTTGACCAAGATGGCGACGAGATCTTGCTGTACTTCCTGGAGTCTGGAGACAGCTGCGCGTTGTCCATGGGCACGTACATGGGGGCAAGCAAGAGCAGCATCCGCGCTGTCACTGAGCAAGAAACTTCTTTGTTGATGGTGCCTGTGGAGGTGGGGCAAGCGTGGATCAAAAAATACACGTCGTGGTCTTCGTTTGTGCTGGAGAGCTATCAAAGCCGCTTGGAAGAAATGCTTCAAGCCATCGACGCGTTGGCATTCATGGATTTGTCAGCCCGCTTGAAACGGTATCTCTCCGACAAAGTAAAAGTTCAAGGAAACCTCACCCTTCACACGACCCACCAGGACATTGCCAATGACCTGCACACCTCACGGGTGGTGGTGTCTCGGCTGCTGAAAGGGTTTGAAAAAGAGGGGGTGCTTTCTTTGCACCGCAACGCCATAGAAATGACCACTTTCTGACCACGGGGCAACCGGGGTCACATACCCTCCTTTCTACGGCACGTACCTTGGCGGCCATTGATTGGCTCCGTGCGACTCCTCCCCCACATTCCTTCTTTGACTTGGTTGCGCGCCTATTCCAAAGCGCAATGGAAGGGAGATTGGCCTGCTGGACTGACCGTGGGCATCATGCTCATCCCTCAGGGCATGGCGTACGCCATGATTGCTGGATTGCCTGTGGTCTATGGCCTTTACGCGGCCTTGGTCCCTCAAATTGTCTACGGGTTGTTGGGCACATCGAGGCACTTGGCGGTGGGGCCTGTGGCCATGGACAGCCTGTTGGTGGCTGCGGGGCTGGGCGGACTGGCTTTGGCGGGGACAGACCGATACATTGAATTGGCGCTGCTGCTCTCGATCATGATGGGTCTCATTCAATGGGGCATGGGAATGCTGCGAATGGGGTTCTTGGTCCAATTTCTGTCCAAGCCCGTCATCAGCGGATTCACCTCGGCCGCAGCATTGTTGATTGGGCTGAATCAATTGCCGCATTTGGCTGGAGTTGCGTGCGAAAGCAGCAACCAAGCACACCTGGTGTTGGGCCACCTGCTGGAGGATTCGTCCTCCACCCACGGCCTCACACTCGGCGTGGGACTCGGAGCCATCGGGATCCTCGCGGGTCTGAAGACGTGGGCCCCCAAAGTGCCCGCTGCATTGATGGTCGTGTTGGGCAGCGTCGCTGTGTCTTGGGGCGTGGGGCTCGAGGCTCAAGGCGTTCAAGTGGTGGGCCACATTCCTCGCGGCCTCCCGGCTGCAGCCCTTCCCTCGTGGAACCTGTCGGATGTCCAGGCCTTGCTCCCTGTGGCGTTGACGTTGGCCTTGGTGGCTTTCATGGAAGCGATCAGCGTGGCCAAGGCCGTGGAAGAAAAGCACGACTATAACGTGGACGCCAACCAAGAACTCAAAGCCCTGGGAATGGCCAACGTGCTCGGGGCGTTCTTTCAAAGTTACCCGACCACGGGAGGGTTTTCCCGCACAGCAGTGACCGAACAATCCGGCGGGAGGACGCCGGTCACGGCCTGGGTTGCGGCGTCGGTGGTGGCGTTGACTTTGGTTCTGCTGACCCCTCTCTTCCACCACCTTCCCAACACTGTCCTTGCGGCCGTGGTGCTGGTGGCGGTGGCAGGTCTGGTGGACATGCGGTTCCCTCGCAAGCTTTGGAACCAGGACAAATGGGAGGCTGGCGTGCTGGTCATCACCTTCCTGGCCACCCTATTTGTGAGCTTGCCAACAGGCATTGGCGTGGGGGTCAGCCTCGCCTTGGCCCTTTGGATTCGCCACATGATGACTCCCCACCACGCTGTTCTGGGCAACGTCCACGGCGTGCACCGGAACGTGGAACGCTTCAAGGATGCGGTGGTCTTGCCCGAAGTGCTCGTGGTCCGCTACGACGGGGCGTTGACATTTGCCAACCAGAGTCACTTCAAGCGCACACTCCAAACGTGGGTGACGCGCAAAGGGTCACCACTTCGGTTGATCGTCATTCAAGCCGACACCATTGCTCACATCGACGCGAGTGCCCGAGCAACCTTCAAAAACCTGATCCAGGAGTGGCGAGAGGATGGCCTTCAGGTGTGTTTGGCCGGCGCCATCGGCCCCGTGCGCGACAGCCTTGCGTCCGACGGATTCTTGGAAGAAGGGAGCATCTCTTTTCAACTGAACGTGGACGACGCCTTGGCCGAGTTTAAACGTCCCGGCTCCGTGTCGCAGCGCAACCAAGCCATGGCTCAGCAGCACTCGTCCACGGTCGGTTCTTGAGCCACTTGGGTTACGCATCAGGGTGACTCAAGTGTCCCTTTACGGTTGGACCGAGGCTGTACCTTTGTCGCCATGGAAGTCAAACAGATTTACACCGGCTGCCTCGCCCAAGGCGCGTATTGCATCGAAAGCCAAGGGGAAATGGCCATCATTGACCCCCTTCGTGAAGTGCAGCCCTACCTCGATTTGGCTGAGGGCCGCGGCGCCCGCATCAAATACGTCCTTGAAACGCACTTCCACGCGGACTTCGTGTCTGGGCATGTGACGCTGGCCGAAAAGACCGGCGCCCCCATCGTATTTGGCCCCAACGCCAACCCCGGATTCGACGCACACATTGCCACAGACGGGGAGCGCCTCCACCTGGGCGCAGTGGAGATTGAAGTGCTCCACACCCCAGGCCACACCATGGAAAGCACCACATACTTGCTGCGGAATGAGCAAGGCCAACCCCACGCCATTTTCTCAGGCGACACCCTGTTCTTGGGTGATGTGGGGCGTCCTGATTTGGCGCAGAAAAGCGACCTCACCATGGAGGACCTCGCGGGACATTTGTACGACAGCCTTCGCCTCAAAATCATGACGCTCCCCGACGAGACCATCGTCTACCCTGGCCACGGCGCAGGGTCGGCTTGCGGCAAGAACATGAGCAAGGAAACGGTCGGCAACCTGGGCGACCAGAAGGCCACCAACTACGCGTTGCGCGAGGACATGACGAAAGACGAATTCGTGCACGAAGTCCTCGACGGCCTCCTGCCCCCTCCCGGCTATTTCCCGCTGAATGTGGCGATGAACAAGGGTGGGTACGAAAGCATCGATGACGTCATGGCGCGCGGCACGCGGGCGTTGTCCCCCGACGCGTTCGAAGCCGCGGCCAACGAAACTTCGGCAGTGGTTTTGGACGTCAGACCCACCTCAGAGTTCATTGAACGACATGTCCCAAGGTCTACCTTCATCGGACTGCAAGGCGGGTTTGCCCCGTGGGTTGGCGCGGTGATTGTTGACGTGAAGCAACCGATTTTGCTCATCGCCAACGACGACCAAATCGAAGAAGCCATCACCCGCCTTTCGCGCGTCGGATTCGACAAGGTGCTCGGCCACCTCGAAGGGGGCGTGGATGCATGGGTGTCGGCAGGCAAGGAAACCGATCACATCGAAACCGTGGACGCCGAAGCGTTTGAACACGTACTGGCCAACCATCCGGACACCTGCGTGGTGGACGTGAGAAAGGACGGCGAGTTCAGCGCCTCGCACGTGGAGGGTGCGGCACACGCTTCCTTGGAAGTTTTGGGCAACCGCCTTGAATGCATTCCGAAGGACACGCTCTTCTACATCCACTGTGCCGGAGGATACCGGAGCGTCATCGCGCACTCCATGCTCAAGGCCCGTGGATACCACAACGGCATCGACGTGTTGGGTGGATTCAAAGCCATCGAAGCCACCTCCATCTCCACCACAGATTTTGTCTGCCCGAGCACGTTGAAGTGAGTTGACTTCAATTCCGATGCGTTACCTTTGCGGCCTCCGCTTACCCAGGTGGCGAAATTGGTAGACGCGCAGTCTTCAGGCGGCTGTGCCTTCGGGCGTGCTGGTTCGAGTCCAGTTCTGGGTACTTCAAAAGCCTCGGCGCGTGCGTTGAGGTTTTTTTGTGCCTGAAACCTGCCGTTTTGTGATGAGAAGCAAGGCGTCCATGCCGTCGACCCGTAATTTTGATTCATGGTTCATGGAAACCCGTCTGCCAGCTTCTCGGCCGACCACCTGTTTGGACAAGAAAAGCGTCCGGTGGTGGTGGCTGGTCCATGCAGCGCAGAATCCAGAGAGCAGGTGCTCCACACGGCTCAGTCCTTGGCGGAAGGCGGACAAGTTCAGTTCTTCCGAGCTGGCCTGTGGAAGCCGCGCACCAGGCCCAACTCGTTCGAAGGTCGGGGAGAACAAGCCCTTCCTTGGCTCATGGAAGCCGAGGCCACGACAGGACTCAAAGCCATCACCGAAGTCGCCACCCCAGAGCACGTGGAGAAGGTCCTTGACGCGGGCATGTCTGCGGTTTGGATCGGGGCACGCACCACCGTGAGTCCCTTCGCCGTCCAAGCGATCGCCGAGGCGCTCAAGGGAACCGACCTCTTGGTCATGGTCAAGAATCCCATGCACGCCGACTTGAAATTGTGGATCGGGGCGCTCGAACGCGTTGCCTCGTGCACCCGAGGGCGGGTCTGTGGATTGCACCGAGGCTTTTCGAGCTACGGCAGCTCTGAGTTCCGCAACGCGCCCATGTGGGAGATTCCAATTGCGTTGCGGTCCGAGATGCCGGAGGTTCCTCTGTTCTGCGATCCCTCCCACATCTCAGGCAAGGCCGAACACTTGCAAGATGTGGCCCAACGTGCCATGAACCTTGGGATGGAAGGGCTGATGATTGAAAGCCACCCCTCCCCTGCACAAGCCCTGAGCGACGCCGAGCAACAAATCACGCCAGCCGCCCTGGCCCAGTTGCTCGCCCAACTGGACGTGCCTGTCCAACACGTCGTCAACAACGACGCACAAGAGTCCTTGGACGCACTCCGACTCCAAATCGACAGCGTGGACGAACAGCTGTTGCACATGCTGGACAAGCGCATGACCCTGGCCCGCGAAATTGGCGCCTTGAAGCACCGCAACAAGTGGTCGTTGTTAAGCGTGGCGCGCTGGCGTGACATCGTGAAAAGCCGATTGGAATGGGCCAGTCAAATGGGCTTGAACCATGACTTCCTGTCGAAAATCCTGGCGTCCGTCCACGAAGAGAGCATCCGCGTGCAAGGCGACCAGGCCGACAAGGAGCGCTCCAAACAAGCCTAACGACTTTTTTTTTGCCAGGAGTGTAACCTTTTGCAACCTGTCCAGGTATAGGGATTCGGTTTTGGTTAATGCGCTGGCAACGGCGCAATGAATCAGGCGATTTGGTTTGAAAGGGACGCTCAAACGTGAGGGTCCCTTTTTTTCATGCCCGGGTTTTCGTGAACATCGAAATCCAGATGGAACGGCTCAACCTGTAAATCACTGGCATCAGAGCCAACAGCATGGTGCATCCCGTCGTCAGGTAGGTGCCAGGATGGGTGAACATGCCAAACTCCATCCACCCCCACGCGTCAAACGCCATCATCGCCACGAGCACCGCCACCCACAGGGCCACAGTCAAGGCATAACTCACATACGCCGCCCCAAAGTAAAAGCCTGGTTCGCGCTCGAAATCTTCTCCGCACGCGGCGCAATCCTTGTGCATGTGGGCCGTGCTCCGAAGTTTGTAGGCGTTGGGCTCCACAAACAAATGGGTTTGTCCGCATTGGGGACAGCGGTTTCGAAACATCCAGGTCAACCGAGGCATGGACAAATGTGGGCCATTTTTGACAAGGCGGGGCAACCCAAGTGGCACATGCCCTCTTTCAACGGCGGAGCAACCTGTAGTTGGCGTAGTTGGGGTTGATGCCCATCTTTTTGGCCAACGCCTTGAAGCGTTCCTTCCACGTCCATCGGTTCTGGGAAGGATCGAAGGAGAACGTCCAATTCATGGCGGCCACCCTGCGCTGCATCACCTGGGGATGTGGCCCCTCGAACTGGTGCAACGACCGAATGTGGTCTTCGTAGGCAAACGATTCTGGACCAACCACGTGGGTTTCCACCCATTCGTCGTCGTGCCAGAGCTTGTTGAATTGCACGCGCTTGTCCTGCATCACCTGGGGTGGCTTCACCCACCCGTAGTGGTGCACGGTGGCGTCCACAGGCAGAACCCGAAGGAGCTCGTTGTTCCGTATGCGAAATCCTTGGGCATCTCGAAACGACTTCACGGAAGACACCGCGCGGACCACTCGAACCTCGTGGGCGTACCACCGGTCCGACGCTCCAACGAAATCGTAAGACCCATAGAAATGCTTGTACTTGAAAAGCAGTCCATCCACATCCTTTCGGGAAAGGTGGCGTTCCATGGCCTCCCGGATGGCGGGCAAGTCTTGTTCATGGAGCACCTCGTCGCCCTGAATGTACACTGCCCAGTCCGCCTGGGGTGAAATGTGCGCGTACGCCTTGTCCGTTTCGACAGCCAGCACCCGTCCACCTTCTCGCAAAGAGTGGTCCCAAACGGTGTCCACGATCCGAATCTTGTCCGCGTGGATGCCCTCGATCAATGCACGCGTGCCGTCTTGGGCGTCGCCCACCGCCACGACGACTTCGTCGCAAAGCGGCATGATGCTCTGGATCGCCTCGACGATGGGATAGTCGAACCTGACCGCGCTGTTGATGAACGTGAACCCAGACACAAACATCGCACTCACCCTCTCCGTTGCAGTTGATCCAACTCGGCGTAACGCCCGTCCATGGCCATCAGCTCGTCGTGCGTTCCTTGCTCCACCACTTGGCCACCCTCGAGCACCGCAATGGTGTCGGCCTCCCGAATGGTCGACATGCGGTGGGCGATGACCACCACAGTTTTCCCCTTCACCGCTTGCTCCAGCGCCTGTTGCACCATCGACTCGGAACTGGCGTCCAAGGCGGACGTCGCCTCGTCCAAGAGCAGCACATCCGCGTCTCGGTACAACGCCCGCGCCAACGCCACGCGCTGACGCTGCCCCCCGCTGAGCTTGCCACCGCTGTCTCCCACCTTGGCGTTCAGGCCTTGGGGCAACGCCTCGGCAAACTCCAACACGTGCGCCGCGTCCGCTGCAAGGCGCATCCTTTCCCAATCGGGGGTGGGATCGCCCAGCACAATGTTGTCGGCGATGGAGCCGTGGAAGAGCAACGCGTCCTGGGTGACCACCGCCAACTTGGCCCGCCAAGCACGGCCTGAGACTGTCCTCAAGTCGGTGTCGTCCACCCACAGCGTGCCTTGATCTGGGTTGGCGAACTTGCTCAGCATGTGCGCTGCCGTGGTTTTGCCCGACCCCGAAAGACCCACCAAGGCCACCACTTGACCGGCAGGGATGGTGAGGTTGAGGCCATTCAAGGCAGGGGCATCCTGTTCAGGATAACGGTACACCACATCCTCGAAAACCAGGGCCCGCCGGCATGTGGGGGCTTCGGCTCCTGCATCGCCCAAATCTCCCTCCGGGGACCACGACACGTCGAACAGCTCGTTCAGCCTGTCCAATGAAGCCACGCCCTTCGACACGCGGAAGTACCCGTCGGCCAAGGAACGCGCTGGAGGGATGATTTGAGAAAACACCACCAAGTAGCCGATGAACCAATCTCCAGACAACACCGAATCTCCCGCGAGAACGAGCGACCCGCCGTAGGCCAACAACAGCGCCATCACCGACAAAGAAATGACCTCGCTCATCGGGGAAGACATGCTTTCGCGGCGATGCATTCGGCGCATCGCCTTGAAATGGCCGTGGTTCCGCTCAGAAAAGGACGTTGTGAATTGCGCCTCGGCGTTGAATGCCTTCACGATCCGCATGCCCAACAGCGTTTCCTCCAACACCGTCACCAATTGGCCAAGCTCTTCCTTCCCCTTTTGGGCGTGGCGCTTGAGGCGCTTGGACCAACGGCTGATCAACGCGCCCGTCACTGGCAAAAGCACAAATGCAAACAACGTCAGTTCCCAACTCAGGGCCAACAGGGTCGCCAGACTGACAAGGACCATGAGCGGCGACTTCAACAACGCTTCCAACGAGCCGATGATCGAATGCTCCACCTCCATCAGGTCGTGGGTAAATCGGCTCATAACGTCTCCCCGTTTGGACTCGGAAAACCACGCCATGGGCATGGACATGAGCTTGCCGTAAAGGTCTTGCCTCAAATCGCGACTGACCCCAGTGCGGATGCCCGCCATGACGTAGAGCGCCGCGTACTGGACGGCATTTTTCAAAAGCGCCAGCACCACCATTGCACCACACAGGACCGCCAAGGCCACGGATGCTCCTTCCGACTGAACAAACCCGTCAAAACTGAGGCTGACCCACGCCAGAACCCCTTCTTGGGAACCCGCACTGGGCGCTGCCCCAAACAGAATGCGCAAAAACGGAACCACGGAAAGGAACGTGAACAAAGACAGCACGGCGCTCAACGCATGGAGCACCCCCACCAACAGCACTTGGCCTCGCTGGTGACGAATCAGAGGTGTCAGGGTCCAGACGGACCTCATCCGCACACCAAATCTGACGCGAATCCGAGGTAATTCGCTGGGGTGATGGCATTCAGCTCCGATTTAACCTTGTCGGACACGTCCAACCCATCCACGAATTCACGCATGACGGACTGGTTGATGGTGCCGTTGGTGCGGGTCAAGGCCTTCAATGCCTCGTAGGGCTCCGGATAGGCTTCGCGCCTGAGGATGGTTTGAATGGCTTCGGCCACAATGGCCCAATTGGCCTCCAAATCGGCGGCAATCTTGTCCCTGTTCAACACCAGCTTACTCAACCCCTTGCGGGTGGCATTCATGGCGATGACACTGTGACCAAGGGGCACCCCGAGGTTGCGCATCACGGTGCTGTCGGTGAGGTCACGCTGCAATCGGGAGACGGGCAACTTCTCGGCAAAGTGACCGAGCAAGGCGTTCGCCACCCCCAAGTTGCCTTCGCTGTTCTCGAAGTCAATCGGGTTGACTTTGTGTGGCATGGCGGAAGACCCAACTTCACCGGCCACGATCTTTTGCTTGAAGTAGTCCATGGAGATGTACGTCCACACGTCGCGGTCTAAATCGAGAATCACCGTGTGTACGCGGCGCAAGGCATCGCACCAGGCCGCCAGGTGGTCGTACGGCTCAATCTGGGTGGTCAATGGGGTGCGCGTCAGGCCCAACTTGCCCTCCACAAAGGCATGACCAAACGCCGGCCAATCCACGTCAGGGTAGGCCACCCGATGGGCGTTGAATTGTCCAGTGGCGCCACCAAACTTGGCAGCATACACGGCGTCGGCAAGCCCGACGCGCTGGCTGCGCAAGCGCTCCACGAACACCTGAAGCTCTTTTCCCAGGGTCACGGGCGACGCCGGCTGCCCGTGCGTCCGTGCCAACATCGGCACATCCTTCCATTCCAAGGCCAAACGGGACAAGTCGGAAACCACCTCGTCCAGCAACGGCAACACCACACCTTCTGTCGCCCGTTTCAGCGACAGCGGAATCGCGGTGTTGTTGACGTCTTGAGAAGTCAACCCAAAGTGGACAAACTCCTTCCACGCCCCCACGCCCAACTTGTCCATCGCGTTTTTCACGAAATACTCGACCGCCTTCACGTCGTGGTTCGTGACGCGCTCTTGGTCTTTTACCCACCGGGCGTCTTGAGCCGAGAACTCGAGATACACCGCCCGAAGGGCGTCTGCTTTCTCCTGGGGGAAATCAGCCAACTGGGGCAGGATCTTCACCAACTCCAGGAAGTATTCCACTTCAACCTCGACCCGGTGTTGGATCAGTCCTTGTTCGGACAGCCAGGTGGCGAGCGTTTGGGTGTGTCTCCGGTAGCGTCCGTCGACGGGCGAAAGGGCGTCAAGCATGGGCGTGAATCAAAGGTCAAATGTACTGAACTCACTTGGGTCATCATACCTTTCCACCATGCGCTTTCACACGATTCACACCGGGAATTTTAAACTGGACGGGGGGGCCATGTTTGGGGTGGTGCCCAAACAACTTTGGTCCAGAACCAACCCGGCAGACAACCAGAATTTGTGCACGTGGGCCATGCGCTCCCTGCTCGTCGAAATCGGTGAACGCCTGGTGCTCATCGACTGCGGCATTGGGGACAAACAGTCGGAGAAATTCTTCAGCCATTACCACCTGCATGGAACGCACAGCTTGGACTCGAGCTTGGCGCAAGCTGGATTTTCGAGGGAAGACATCACCGACGTGTTCCTGACGCACTTGCACTTTGACCACGTGGGAGGTGCGGTTGTCCGCAGGTCGGACGGCCGCTTGGTCCCCGCTTTCCCCAACGCGACGTTTTGGAGCAACGGCCCGCATTGGGATTGGGCCATGAACCCCAACGCACGAGAAAAGGCGTCGTTCTTGACCGACAACCTGCAACCCCTTGGGGACTCGGGCCAGCTGAAGATGGTGGAGCGAACAGGACGCGTCACACGGAACGCCATGGGCATTGAAGGGTGGGACATCTTCTTTGCCGACGGACACACAGAAAGCCAAATGATCCCACTGCTCAGGCATGAGGAAGGCAAGACCACTGCCTTCATGGCCGACTTGCTGCCAAGCACAGGACACATCCCCCTGGCCTACGTCATGGGGTACGACACACGCCCTCTGCTCACGTTGGAAGAGAAGAAGCTGTTCTTGGACACGGCAGCCGATGAGGCATGGACGCTGTTTTTGGAGCACGACGCGGTGAATGCGGCCTGCACCGTCCGCCACACCGAAAAAGGGGTTCGGCTAGACCAGGCGGCCCCCACGTGGCACGAACTCCACGGTCGGCCCTGAACCCGTGGTTCAGGCCAACCCCTGCACCAGCCTGCTTGGCAGGCTGGGCCCTTGGTAAATCATGCCGGAGTA
The DNA here is from genome assembly GCA_049610985.1 of Flavobacteriales bacterium. Classification (GTDB taxonomy): domain Bacteria; phylum Bacteroidota; class Bacteroidia; order Flavobacteriales_D; family Sanyastnellaceae; genus UBA11663. Next base: position 111,940 of record JBMZAB010000001.1, read on the forward strand.
CACCTGAACGAGGCTCGCCCCTGCGTCCAATTTCTCCTGGGCGGCCTCGACACTGTCGATCCCTCCCACCCCAATGATGGGGAATTGACCTTGGCTCTTGGCGGCCAAATAACGAATCACCTCGGTGGCCCGCTCCCGCACCGGTGCGCCGCTCACCCCACCTGGCCCCATGGCCTCCACGGTTTCAGCATCGGTGGCCAGACCTTCTCTGGAAATGGTGGTGTTGGTGGCCACCACGCCGTCGACCCCTTCGCTGAGCACAATGTCCACGATGTCGTCCAACTGGCCGTCGGTCAGGTCTGGCGCAATTTTCAAGAACACAGGACGGTTCCCAGGATGGCCCGCATTTCGCTTCACCACCGCACGCAAAAGCGCCGTGAGCGGCTCCTTGTCTTGCAATTCCCTCAATCCTGGCGTGTTGGGAGAACTCACGTTGACCACGAAATAATCCACGTGGGCATGCATCGCGTCCACGCATGCGAGGTAGTCCTCCACCGCCCGGTCGTTGGGTGTGATCTTGTTCTTGCCAATGTTGCCCCCGACAACCAACCCTTCAGGCCGGCGGACCAAACGCGCCACCGCTGGCACCAACCCCTCGTTGTTGAACCCCATTCGGTTGAGGACGCCTTCGTCTTCCACCAAGCGAAAAAGCCGGGGCTTGGGGTTGCCAGATTGCGCCCTCGGCGTCACCGTGCCAATCTCCACAAACCCAAAGCCGAGCAGCGCCAAGGCGTCAAGCCACTTCGCATCCTTGTCAAACCCTGCGGCCAAACCAACCATGTTTGGGAACTTCAACCCAGCCACCTCAATCTCTTGACCTTCATTTTGTTGACGCACCTTTCTACGAAACCACCACGACACACCAGGAATGCGTGATGCGAGCACAAAAAGGTCCATGGCGGCGTAGTGCGCACGCTCTGGAGTCATCCAAAAAAACAGGGGCTTGAGGACATTTTGATACACGCGGCAAAATTAAATCACGCCCTTGGCAGGCCACCTCCATTGTGGATAACCCTGTGGATAGCGTTCATGACACCCCACCCCCCACGCGTGTTGTGGCCCAATAGCTTTGAATTCCAAGGATGAAGAACCTGGGACTTCTAAGCTGGCTCTCGAAGAAAAAACTCACCGACGAACAGGTGGCCAACATCTTCGTCAACACCTCTTTCGAGACGGTGGAGCAGGGCTGGCCCCAAGTGGCAGAATTCCTCAACAACGCCCCTGAATTCGAGTCTTCACCCAACCTCAGCCAAGACGACTACGGCCGGTTTCTGATGATTGTGGTGAGCGCCAACTTGAGCTTGATTCCCAAACACTTCAACAACGGCGTGGACCGTGCGATCATTCAGCGATGCTGCGCCAAGTTTGGGTTCTCCCTGGGACTGCCTCCCGACACTTTCGCACGCAAAGTGAAAGAGTACCGAAGCTTCATGAAGGAGATCAACCGGCCAAGCAAAAACACCTTGACCGCCATGACGAGGGCGGTGTGCTACAAATACAACGTCATCGCCCACCAAGAGGCGTACTTCGCCGACATGAATGTCCCCAACCCCATTCTTCAGAAAAACTTGCGTGAAGTGATGGAGCACTTCTTGTGGGACTGGGAAGAGTTTGTGGACCAGTACAGGGTTGTCATTGGCGCACCCCAGGAAGCCAACTCCTGACTCGTCAATCGGCCATCCGGGCCAAATCTCGCGCTTGGTCTTTGTCCTTCAGGCTTTGTCGCTTGTCGTGAAGCTTCTTCCCTTTGGCCACCGAGAACTTGAGCTTGGCGTACCCGCTTTGAGAAATGAAGAGCAAGGTCGGAACCAGCGTAACACCTACATCTTTCACCTTCTTTTCCAGCTTTTTAAGCTCCGTTCTTTGGAGTAAGAGTTTACGCTTTCGCTTCGAGTCCTGGGGCATGTATCCAGCGTTGGCGTATTCCGCCACATACATGTTGTGGACCCACAGCTCGCCAGCGTCAAACCTGCAATAGCCTTCGGCGATGCTCGCCTTGCCCGCACGGATGGATTTGATTTCTGACCCAGAGAGCACCAGTCCCGCCGTGAACTCGTCGGTGAGGAAATAGGTATAGGACGCCTTTTTGTTTTTGATGTTCACGGCCATGGCGCGAAGTTACGCCGCCTCTTTTTGGAGGACGGTCGGCCTCGGTCGAACTTGGTGGCATGAGCTACGACGACCTGAAACGCATGCCCAAGGTGGAATTGCATTGTCACTTGGAGCTGGCCTTCCGCAAGTCCACCTTGCGAGGGTGGGCCTTGGAGAAGGGCATGGACGTGGTGCGCCAGGAGGACTTTGACCGGGAATTCTTGATCCAAGAACCCATGGACGACTTGCCCACCGTCCTCCACAAATTCCTGAACACCAGGGACATCGTCGACACCGAGGCCAAAGTCGAGCAACTCACATTCGAGGTTTGTGAAGACATGTTCTTGCTGAGCAATGTGCGCATCCTGGAGCTGAGGTACGCCCCCTCTTTCTTGTTGGACGTGCACCCCGCCATGGACGCCGACCGAATGCTCGAGGCCATCTTGCGAGGCATGGCCCGCGCAGAGGCGGCTTACCCCATGGTTGTGGGGCTGATTGGCCTTCTTCAACGCATCAAATCTGTGGAAGACAACGCCCATTGGTGCGATTGGATGTTGGAACGCAAGGCGCACTTTGTGGGCATGGACTTGGCAGATGACGAGGTGTCCTACCCCGCCTCCCCCTTCGCGCCGTTGTTCTTAAAGGCCAAAAACCAAGGACTTGGCATCACCGTTCATGCCGGCGAGCCCGACGTCCCTGGTGCGGCGCAGAACATCTTGGTTGCCCTCGATGAATTGGGGGCGGACCGCATCGGACATGGGGTCCAAGCCATTCACGACGCCGAGGTCGTGGCTCGGCTGGTCAAGGACGGTGTGCCTTTGGAATTGTGCCCCTGGAGCAACGTGCTCACCCGGGCTGTGCCAGATTTGAAATCCCACCCGTTCAAGCAGTTGATGGACGCTGGGGTGAGGACCACAGTGAACACGGACGACCCCGGTGTAATGGACATCTCCCTGATACAAGAGTGCGAGCATTTGACCACCCATTTGGGGGTTACCCTGGAGGAGCTCCAACAATGCAACCAATGGGCGCGACAGGCGTCTTTCATTTCAAAACAACGGATTGAACAAGTTTGGCCTGATTAACTTCCCTGCTTCAAACACACCACGATGATTTACAAGCTCACATCATTCGCACTCCTCGCGACCCTCTTCTCGGGAAGCTTCGCGCAAAACACCATTGGGACCACCGCTTTCGAGCCCAACATGGTGGACGATGGATACACGCTGCTCTACCCGCACAACCAACCCCATGTTTACTTGCTGGACTTCTGTGGGGAAGTGGTGCACACTTGGGCCAATGAGGACACGCTCCGTCCTGGAAACGTGGCATACCTGCAAGAGAACGGAGACCTCATTCTGACCTACAGGCCACAGGTGTTTTCAAACGACCCCATTTGGGCCGGCGGCGGTGGGGCCACGATCGAACGTCGAACTTGGGACAACGAAACGTTGTGGTCATTCACGCTGAACGACAGCACAGCACGTTTGCACCACGACATCGAAGTGAAACCAGATGGCAACGTGTTTGCCATCGCCTGGGAGCACTTCACCGCAGACGAAGCGCTGGAGGCGGGGCGAGACACGAGTTTGATTCCAGAAGACGGGCTGTGGTCTGAAATGATCTTGGAATTGTCCCCCAACAACGAAGGTGATGCCGAAGTTGTGTGGGAATGGCATGCCTGGGACCACCTCGTGCAAGATTTTGACGAGACCAAGTCCAATTTCGGGGTGGTCAGCGAATCTGTTCAGAAGATCGATTTGAACTACGGCACCCCAAGCAGTCAGGCGAGCGATTGGCTTCACATCAATGCCATCGACTACAACCCGTATTTCCAACATCTCATGTTGAGCGTGCCCACCTTCAATGAGCTTTGGATCGTCGATTACGACAATTTCACACCAGGTCAACTGCTTTGGCGCTGGGGCAACCCCGAGGCTTATGACATGGGGACACCTGAAGACAAACAGCTCTTTTACCAGCACGACTGCCATTGGGTGTACGACCATGTCACCCTCGCCAATCCGGATTTCGGGAAAATTGCCGTCTTCAACAACCGTGTTCCAGGAGAAAACGGGGACCCCTACAGTTCTGTGCACCTCCTCAATCCATCGTACACGGATTACGACAACACGTTTGGTTCAAACGAAGGCACCTACCTGCCCGAAACTTTCGATTGGTCTTACGTTCCTCAAGACTCCCTCTATTCCTCTGGACTGTCCTCTTTTCAACGTCTGGAAAATGGCAACAGCCTGATTTGCTTCGGCCGCTGGGGAGACACACGAGAAATTACGCCCGACGGTGAGCTGGCGTGGCGGTACAAAACGCCGTTGGTGAATTCTGGAGGCTTTGCGTCTCCGGTCGCCCAAGGCAGTGTTCCCAGCATGAACCAAAACATGACGTTCCGAGCCCACCGCTACCCGAGCGAATATGCAGCTTTTCAAAATGTCGACTTGACGCCCCTAGGGCCCCTTGAATTGGATCCGACTCCTTTGGTGAGTTGTGGTGGCACCGAAGGGTGCATGAACGGCTTGGCGTGCAACTACGACAGCACCGCCACAGCGCCTGGGCCTTGTGATTTCTTCTCTGCCTCATACGGTTCTGGGCTGGAATTTGTGATTGGCCTGGTGGATGATGAATTGGGGTGTGCCGGCGGATATGCGGTGTCTGAGAGTTTGCCCATCGCTTTGGTGGCCACGGAGAACGGCATGATGTGGTCTTTGGACGAAGACGTGGAAGCCATTTTGATTGAGGAAGGCTTTGAGTTGGTGGTGGCCGACTTGAACACACAGCTTGTCAGCTTGTGTGGTGAAGCCATGAATGTCCTCGACGCCGCTGGAAATGAGTACAGCCTGCAATACGACGGAACAGGATACATCAATGGCTTTTTCGGGAGTTACTTCGCCCCAGCCGAGAATTTCGAATTGGGGTGCGGTTTGGAAACGGCATGCAACTACAACCCATGTGCGTTGGCTGTGGACAGCCTGTGTTCCGAGATGGTCGGCATTCTGTCCACGAACAACGCCACAGGTTTCTTGTCGTTGGACATGGAAGGCGGAATTCCCCCTTACGAATTTGAATTGCTGGACGGTGACCTCAACCCCACTGGATTCCCAAGCGAATCGCCAAACGCATCCATTGCATGGGTAGGATTGCCGGACGGCGCCTACTGCGTGGAAGTCACTGATGGAGCGGGGTGCATGGAGGTGTTTTGTGACAGCCTTGGGGTTGCAGACAACGTGCACAATTTCGTCCACCTGGAGTGGCAAATGTTCCCGAACCCGACACAGGATGTGCTGCATGTCAAGCTTGGGGTGGCTCAGCCATGCCAACTCGCCATTTTCGACTTGAGCGGGCGTGAAGTCATGACATGGGCGTTGACCCAAACTGCCACAACGGTGGATGTCTCTGCGCTTCAAGCAGGGTGCTACAGGGTGCAACTCGAATCCAACGGCATCATACACTCACGCAACCTGCAAGTCGCGCGCTGATTGTGGCCCCACGCCTCCTTCAATGAAAAGCCCGGCCTTCTGGTTCGGGCTTTTTCGTGGAAGACAAGGTTACCTTGCATCCATGACGGATTCCATCCTTTCGCACCTTAAATATGGCGTGATGACCATCACGCTCAATCGCCCTGAGGTCTTCAACAGCTTCAACCAAAAAATGGGACAGGCGTTTCAACAAGCCCTGGACGCCGCGGCGCATGATGACAATGTCAGGTGCGTGGTCATCACCGGTTCGGGTCGCGCCTTCTGCGCTGGACAAGATTTGAAGGAGGTGACCTCTGACACCTCTCCCGGGTTCAAGATCATCGTCGAAGAAACCTACAACCGCAGCATCCGACTCATCTGCAACATGGAAAAACCCACCATCGCTGCAGTCAATGGGGTGGCCGCCGGTGCCGGCGCCAACATCGCACTCGCATGCGACTTTGTCGTGGCAAAACATTCGGCCAAATTCATCCAAGCCTTCGCCAACATCGGACTGGTGCCCGACAGCGGTGGCACGTTTTGGTTGCCTCGGCTCGTGGGGATGGCCCGAGCCAAAGCCTTGACGATGCTGGGCGCCCCCCTGTCTTCAACTGAAGCCGAATCGATGGGCCTGATTCATTTGGCTGCCCCTGAAGAGGAGTTTGACTCGGAAGTGGGTCAATTGTCTCAAACGTTGGCCAACCTGCCCACGAAGGGGTTGGGGATGACCAAGAAAGCGCTTCACGCCGGATTGACCAACTCACTTGAAGAACAGCTGAGTTTGGAGTTGGAATTGCAATTTCAAGCGGCTGAGACCTTGGATTACGCGGAAGGTGTTGCCGCGTTCTTGGAAAAAAGAACCCCAAAATTCGCGGGGAAATGATCCAAGATTGGAATTCCGTCGAAGACAGCCTGCCCAAGCACGACCAGCGCGTGCTGGGCTACATTCCAGGAAACAAGGTTTTTTTGCCTGGGAAATCCCTGGCATTCGAAGTGCGAGAGGTGGTCGTTTTGCGTTTTTGCGAAAATTTTTACCTGCACAACGCTGAAAAAGCATCCAAGTATGGCGTGCACTTTTGGGCGGGCGAGGGCAACAGCAACCACTACTTCTCAGACGTGACCCATTGGATGCCAGTGCCCACCGCACCCGCTAAGTAACCTCACTCGCATAAAGCACCGATGGAAGCCAACAACACCATCAAATCCGACACTGTCACAGAACCATCTTGGTCCACATCGGCGGGACATTCGCTCGTGACTTGGAAAATGCAGGTGCCGTCGTCTTGGTTGGCGTCGGCTGAGAAGTTGGCTGCAGCCGGATACGTGCAGCCCTGAACAATCCAACCTTGGCATCCTTCGTCCTCGGTGGCCCAGGGATTGAACGCCACATCCATGGGGTCCGTGCAACCGGGACATGCTTCGTTCAGATTGAAGCACGAGGTTCCCAAATCCACATGGCCATCGCCTGGGTTGACCTCGAATTGTCGAAAAATGGTTTCCGCCAAGCCGTCAGGGCGAATCACATGACCTTGGTACATGCCTGAACCAAGCAACACAGTGAATTGCACCGTTTGCCAAGCCGCATTGGAAGGTTGCAAGGACCAGGAGGACTGGGGATCTAAGGCGTTGACTGTCGACAGCGCCCAGGTGCTTTGTAGCAGGTTCCAGCTGAAGTTGTCCTCAGCCATCTCCTGCGAAAAGTCAACCCTGAATTCAACCTCATGCAGACACGTGCCTCCATCCACAGTCGCTGCAGGGTCAAAGTTGATGGCGGACACGTCGGTGCAACCGAGCACCGCATCCTGCCCATCGCAGTCCTGATCCACCTCATCTCCAGGAAGGTCGGGTGCACCAGGATAGACGGTGGCATCCAAGTCGTTGCAATCGCCATCCACATCGGTCCAGGAATCGCCGTCGCTGTCTATGCCAAACAAACAAGTCGCTTCCGCCAAAAGCCAGGGAGAACTCGAGACATTCACTGCCGAATCTACCAGGCATCCTGTCAGCATGCCCTCCGGGTACTTTCTGGCCCTGTACAGGTTGGCGGTTGGCGGAAGTCGAATTTCCATGGAAATGTCGCCGTCAGGTGTCACCTCTGTCACCCGTGTGCCAAACTCCGGGACTCCTGCCGTTCCCCAACCGATGAGGGTGTTGCCATTTTCGAGACGAATGGCACTCCCCTGTGCGGCGGCGTAAATGCCACTTGGGTGGGCGAACTGCCAGCTGTTTTGGGCGGTGAAATTGACTGTGTCCAAGGTGAGCTCCAATGCCCTTGACAAAAATCCACTGTTGTTGAAAATCCCATTGTCAAACAACAGGATCCGACCATTGCCCAAGTCATGAACGTCGTGTTGAACGTGAAACCCATTCCACCCCGGATCCGAAAGCATGAAATCGCCATCCTCCCCTCCCAACTTCCAGTGAATGGACCAATCGTCAGGTCGAAGGCGCACGATTTGATTTCGGTTTCGGAAGCTCAACAGCAGCCCACCATGTTCGTCAAATTGCATGGCATTCCAGTGCAAATAGTCCACAGTGGAAAACAACAGGTTGTCCAAATCTGAGTCCACTGGCATGTGATCCAGTCCGCTCCATTCACGAAGAATTTGCTCCTGCGGGTCAAGATGCAGCAAGCGAGGGTTGAGAATTTTGGCGCTGGCAAGGCCGCCGATGCTGGTCAAATCCTCGAACACTTCCTCCAGCAACACCACCAAATAAGTCCCATCCTCGAAGCGATGTACGTCATGGTAGTCGTCGTCAGGGGCAAAAGACTGGGTTAAAGTATCCAGTGTGGTGAACGACGCATCCACAACTGTCCACTTGCGCAAACTGTAGTCGTACCAAACAAACTCGCCAGGGGCCCAAGGCTTCATGTAGAAGCCTCGAAACGGTGTTTGCTCCGCCCATGTCATGTTGGCTTCGTCGTCGACCAGCGCGGCGAACATGCTCGTCGGACTTTGGACTAGTGACAAAAGCAAATCGCCGGATTGCACTGGCAAATCTGCGGGAACACCATTGTCCAGCACCCCACCTGGCGGAACCATCACCTCGAGATCAAGGTCGTCCAATGCCCCTTGACAAAAGGTGCATCCATGGCCCATCCAAGCTCCCCACCCCGTCAAGATGATGGTCACACGCACCAAGAGTTTCAACGACGACATACTTCAAAGATAAGCTGGTGGCAAACGCTTGGATGCAACCACTCAAGTGAACTGAGCCACGGCGGCCATGCCTGCCGTTTCTGTCCTCAAGCGCAGGCTGCCGAGGTGAACGGGCGTGGCTCCAGACGCGTGCAGCCACTCCACTTCTTCAACGGTGAAATCTCCTTCCGGCCCCACAGCCAGCCAGGCGTCCACGTGGTTGGATTGCCAGTCTGGCCATGCCACCCTACTTGGGAGGCCGGACAGCGTGTCGTCGCAATGCGCCACGGCACCTTGACACTCCTTCAAATGCGGATGGCGGTCGAACACGTCTTCCAGTGGGCAAGCTTCATGCAACACCGGCATCCATGGCCTTTGGCATTGCTTGGTCGCGGCCACGACCACCTTGGACCAGCGTGCGTGCTTGTCTGTACGACGCTCGCTGCGACGAGTCCACACAGGGAGAATTTCCTTGACCCCCAACTCTGTGGCTTTCTCGACCAGCCATTCAAAGCGGTCGGTGTGCTTGGTGGGAGCCACCAGAAGACTCAATCCCGAAGGACGTTCTCCTGAACGAGACACCTCCGCAACATGCACCGAGGCCCGGCGCTTGCCCACCCGCACGAGCTCGCCGATGGCCACGCCGCCCATGCCATCCATCAACCGCACCGCACCCCCTTCCTTCATCCGCAGCACACGGACAACGTGAAGGGCCTCCTCCTCGGTCAATTCGAGCACCCCAGGGCTGAGGTTTGGATGAAAGCAGGTGTGCATGGGGCAAAGGTAATCGTGCCCCGTGGCTCTTCAGACGGAGGTCACCCCCACGCGAGGGGCCCCTGCCTTCATGTCGTCGGAGGCCGCCGCCTCAAACTGGGCGAAGTTGGCTTCGAAGCGCTTGGCAAGGTTCTGTGCCGCCGCGTCGTAAGCCTCCGGGTCTTTCCAGGTGCTTCGGACGTCCCACAAACTGTCAGGCACGCCGTCGCAAGTGGCGGGCACGTTCAAGCCAAACACGGGGTGCTCCACCATGGGAACGTCGTCCAACTTCCCATCCAAGGCCGCCGAAATCATGGCGCGGGTGTGCTCAAGCTTCATGCGTGTTCCTACACCGAAGCCCCCACCGGTCCAACCTGTGTTGACCAACCAAAGCCGGACGCCGTGGGCGTCCATACGGTCTCCCAGCATGCGGGCATATTCCGTGGGGTGCAACGGCAAAAATGGCGCACCAAATCCCGCAGAGAACGTGGTTTGTGGCTCCACAACTCCAGCTTCTGTGCCAGCGACCTTGGCTGTGTAACCGGACAAGAAGTGGTACATGGCCTGGCCCTTGTTCAACTTGGCCAACGGAGGCAGGACCCCGAACGCGTCGCACGTCAAGAAGAAAATGTCCGTGGGATGGCCGCCTTGTCCAGAAGGCACCGCGCCTGTGATGTGGTGAATCGGGTAGCTCACCCGGGTGTTGGGTGTGATGCTGTCGTCGTCATAATTCGGGGTGACCCCATCCACCTCAAACCCGATGTTCTCCAACATCGCCCCGTACTTGATGGCGCTGTGAATTTGAGGTTCTCCAACAGGATCCAGGTGGATGGTTTTGGCGTAGCAGCCCCCTTCCATGTTGAAAATGCCCTCCGAAGTCCAACCGTGTTCGTCGTCGCCGATGAGTGCGCGATTGGGGTCGCTGCTGAGCGTGGTCTTTCCAGTTCCTGACAAACCGAAGAAAACCGCCACATTCCCATCCTCGCCCACGTTGGACGAGCAGTGCATGGGGAACACATCGTGCTCCACCGGCAGGATGTAGTTCATCACCGAGAACATGCCTTTTTTGATTTCGCCTGTGTAACCCGAGCCGACCACCACAATGGTCTTCTTGCCAAAGTCAATGGCGCTCACGTTGGCTTGGCGACAACCATGGCGTGCAGGGTCGGCTTGAAAGCTGGGCGCGCAGATGACGTGCCACTCTGGGTTCGCCACCCATTTCTCCTCTTCTGAGAGCCGGATAAACATGTTGTCCACAAACAACGAAGACCAAGCCTTTTCGGCGACCACACGCACCGGAATGCGGTACCGCTTGTCGGCCCCGACGGCAGCATCTTTGACAAAAACACTCCGCCCGCTCAAGTGGGCTTGAACGTCCCGCAACAGCGTTTGAAAATGGTCTGGAGACAGGGCTTGGTTGATGTCACCCCAATCCACCCTTTCGGCGGTGGAAGCGTCCTTGACAAGGAAACGGTCCTTGGGCGATCGGCCTGTGAATTTGCCTGTGGCGATGGCCAGTGCCCCGGATGAGGTCAACACCCCTTCTCCGCGAAGCAGGGTTTGCAAAATGAGTTTGGCAGGGGGAAGGTTCCAATGGGCTCGGCCCACGCCTTCAAGTCCGACGGCATCCAAACGCGCGTCGAAGGGGGTGTTTCCAACGTGTTTCATCAAGTTGAGGGTTTGATCATTGCATCCTCGTGTCAAAAGTACACAGATTGCACCCACATCGGTGGCCTTAACTTGGGCCCATGAAGCTAACTTTATTCCACATGTTCTTCACGGTCGGTGTGATGTTGGCCCTGACGCTGACTGGTTGCACTTCAGAAGAAAACAAAGAGCCCGATCCCGCTCCCACCGCAAAAATGAGCCCTGCTGCCCGAGAACGCATGGAACAACGTGAAGAGGACGTCCTGAAAAAACAGTCCATGTCGAAAGACGAAGTGGAAAACAACTTGAGTCCGTACCGCTACGTGGTGAGCACAAAATTGCATTCCATTTTTGGCCAATTGGTGAAACAGTCCACCCTGGCAAAGCAAATTCACGGGCAAGGCGTCACGCTTTTGGCTCCCACCGACAAAGCCATGGAAGCCATGGGTGAATGGAAGTTGCTGACCCGCCAGGAGTACCGTGCAGAACTTGATCAATTCGTGGGGCATCACGTGCTGCCTTCCAACCTCACATACGAGAAGTTCAAGGCCAAAGACAGCCACAAATGCCTGGCCGGCGAGACCCTCCCTGTGAATGTGCGGGGCGGGATCACGATCAACGACGCCCGGGTGCGCAGCGGAGACGTAATCACTTCCAACGGCACGGTGCTCGCCTTGGACGACGTGGTGATGACCCCTGCGTTTTTGCGTTGAACCAAACAACTTTGACGCCGCTCGGGCGGTTCTGCCTGAAACCCACTCTCATGCGCTTCTTACCAGCCGTTACGGTCCTCCTCCTCAGCATCGGAGTCGTGTGCACCGGATGGTCACAAACCATTCCGGGCACCTGGACACGGGCCACGTGGGCGGTGCTGCATGATGGCGATTCACTCGATCACGCATGGACCGGGGGGTTGACCGCCCCTCAATGGTCGCCATTCGACGCCGACCTGGATGGGGACGACGACTTGATGGCGTTCGACCGCGACGGAAGTCGGGTGGTTGTTTTTGAGCGTTTGACCGATGGGGCCCTGACAGTCAACTGGGAATGGGCCATGGGATTCCCCGACATGGTGGATTGGTGCCTTCTGCGAGACTACAACTGCGACGAAAAGGCGGACATTTTCACAAGTCACATGAATGGGATTCGGGTGTTTGAAAACACCACCGCGGCCGGAGAAGCTCCTTCTTTCAGCGCGACTCCCGTGGACTTGACCGCGAGCTTTGACTTCGGCAGTGGGGTGAGCGAACTCCCCGTCATCTGCATTGGCATGGATTTGCCTGCCATCATGGACCACGACGACGACGGCGACCTGGACATCATCACGTTCACGGAAACAGCCACCACGCTGTACCGCTTTCAGGGTCAATCGCCTTGCGGCCTTGAACTTGTTTGCACCAACCGTTGCTACGGCATGTTGGAAGAAGCCGCAGAGAACAACGCACTGTACATCGGCGATGATTTCGAGTGTTCCTTCAACGTGGCAGATCCGGGCATCCTTGCCTCGGAGGTCAATCGGTCGGGACTGCACGCAGGAGGCGCGCTGACCTCCCTCCAACTCGAAGCAGGTGGCCCCAAGGATTTGTTGGTCAGCGACGTCACCTACCCCTCCACCATTGGGGTGGTGATGGAATCTTCAAGCGCAGGGTTGGACAGCGCCGTGTTTCTCGACACGGAGTTCCCTGCCAACTTGTGGGGCGACCAAGCGGTCAACCTGCCTCGGTTCCCAGCCGCGTTCCACCTCGACGTGGACCTCGACGGCACCAAAGACTTGCTCTTCTCCCCCAACACCCCCCTCGAGACCAATGACGATGCAGGGGTGCACTGGTTCAAAAACACCGGGTCAGAGGACGCACCGCTGTGGGCGTTTCAGGACAGCGCCTACCTCCAACGCGACATGATCGACATGGGCCGTGGGGCTTACCCAGTGCTGACAGATTTTGACGGCGACGGCCTGCACGACTTGGCTGTCGCCAACAAGGAGCGGCATGAGGGCATCGACCAAACCCCAGCCTTCGTGGCGTCGTACCGCAACGTCGGTTCCGCAGGGCAGCCACGATTCGACAAGGTGAACGACGATTGGATTCCTTTGTCCGCCTTCCAGATTGAGAGCGCCTATCCCGCCTTTGGCGATTTGGACGGTGACGGCGACCTCGACGTCATCGTGGGTGATGAACTCGGGCTACTCCACCGATTCGACAACGTTGCCGAGGCAGGCGAATGGCCCAGCTATGTGCTCGCTGCGTTGTCCATTCCCGACGTCAACACCGGCAGCGCCATCGACGTCGGGCAGTTCGCCACCCCCCAGCTCTTGGACATGGACGGTGACGGCGATCTGGACATGGTGGTGGGAGAGAAAAACGGGACGCTCACCTTGGTGGAGCAAGACGCCCTTGGCGCCTGGTCAGTGTACACCTCCCCCATTCACGGGGAAACCTGGGGCGGCCTGCTCGTGGACAACTTGCTTGGCATCAACGGGTATTGCGTTCCAGCGTTGACAGAAACCGAGGAGGGCCTTCGGGTCTTCGTGGCCAACGAAGTGGGCCGCGTCCAGGACTTCGGGCTCTTCACGGGAGATTGGGACGCCGACTTGGTGGAGGTCAACGACAACGTCTTCAACCTCCAGCCAGGATTTCGGGCGGCCGCGGCCTTCGCCGACCTGAACCAAGACGGCCTCTTGGACGGTCTGGTCGGCATCCAAAACGGCGGATTGCTTGCCTTCGAGGGAAGCGAGGGGTCCACAGAGACACTCGCCGAAACCGCCGTGCATGCTGCCTTCAACCCTCGCGTCATGCCCAACCCTGGACAGGAGGCGATTCAATGGAGCGCAGGACGCGTCGCCACAGGAGAACTCCATGTCTGGAGCATCCATGGTCAACGGGTGCACCGCCAGGCTGTGGCTGGAATGGCGTCAGGAGGTCTGGACACCCGTGGTTGGGGAGCCGGGGCTTACATCCTGGTTTGGACCAACGACAAAGGAGCCCCCGAAGGCGCTCCTTTGACATGGATCAAGTTGCCGGACTGACTCAGAGGCTGAGGCGGTCCAACACGCCTTTCACGTCGCGCACCGCGGCCTCGCTGGTGCGGAGCAATTCCTTTTCGTCGTCGTTCAAGTTGAGCTCGATGATTTTCTCGATGCCGTTCTTGCCGAGAATCACGGGGACGCCGAGGTACAAGTCATTCACGCCGTACTCGCCCTGCAACCATGCACAGCAAGGGAAGACACGGCGCTGGTCACGCACGATCGCTTCCACCATTTGGGCTGCGGCCGCGCCTGGTGCGTACCATGCTGACGTGCCCAACAGGTTGACAATCTCGCCTCCTCCTTTCTTGGTGCGTTCCACAATCGCGTCGAGCTTGTGGGCGTCGATCATTTCGGTCACAGGGATGCCACCCACGGTGGTGTAGCGTGGGAGTGGCACCATGGTGTCGCCGTGGCCACCCATCAACACCGCCTGGATGTCTTTGGGACTCACGTTCAACTCCTCCGCAAGGAAGGCGCGGTAACGCGCGGTGTCGAGGATGCCTGCCATGCCAAACACGCGCTTGCTGTCGATGTTGGCGTTCAAGTACGCGCAGTAGGTCATCACGTCCAACGGGTTGGACACGATCACCAAAATGGCGTCAGGGCTGTGCTTCATGACGTTCTCCGTCACGGTCTTCACAATGCCTGCGTTGGTCGCGATCAAATCGTCGCGGCTCATCCCGGGCTTCCGAGGAAGTCCGCTGGTGATGACCACCACGTCAGAGCCTGCAGTTTTGGAGTAGTCGTTGGTCGACCCCACTGTGCGAGTGTCGTACAGGTTGATGGGCGCGGTCTCCCAAATGTCAAGCGCCTTGCCCTCGGCAAAGCCATCCTTGATGTCCAACAACACAACTTCGTTGGCCACTTCTCGGGTCGCCAGCACATTTGCACAAGTGGCGCCTACGTTTCCGGCACCGACAACAGTCACTTTCATGAATCCTGGTTTTGGGATAGCAAAAGTACCCAAAGCCCCGCCCTCGGTCCACGGGGAGGTGCATCTTTGTTCCATGATTCCTCCTCGACCCAACCTCGGTGTGACGGCTGCATGGTGCTTCCTGTGGCTGACTGGTCACACGCTTGCCCAGCCTGACGTGCACGACCGGCCGCTCAACGCAGAGAACGCTTGGCCGTCGGGGGCCTATGGCGTGGACCACAGCACCTCGGATGCCAATGGGCTGAGGCATGGCATGTGGATCCGCGTGTACGGTGGTGGGGAATTGTACTACCGCGGTGAGTTTGACCATGGACGCCCGTCTGGCGAATGGTGGTATTTCCGGGAAGACGGCACGGCCATCACGCACCTCCAACACGGCGAAAACCCGCTTGAATCGAACGTGCAGATGTTCACCCGCGATGGCCGCGTGGCCGCAACGGGAGGCTACCTGCATCAGGACATCCGGGTCCGTGGTGACGTCCAAGCGTCGAGGCCCACCCCACCCGTTCGGCACGGGTCTTGGACGCTGTTCGACGGGGCCGGGAACGCGACCACCCAATTGAATTACGACCGCGGAGTGAAAGAGGGATTGGAAGAGCGCTTTCTTCCTTCAGGGCAAGTCTTTGAGCGAGCCACCTACGTGAACGATGAGCTCGATGGAACGTGGACAGCCTGGCACGACAACGGGCTTCCTCGCCAAGAGTTGACCTACCGCAACGGGACCTTGGACGGCCCCTTCAAGGCCTTCTACGGCGGCGGGCAACGTCTGAGCGAGGGCGCCTACCTGAACGGTGTGGAGGAAGGCAGCTGGAAATTCTACCTCGAGGATGGTCGGCTCCAGCACATCCACAGGTACCGCGACGGCCAACTGCTCGAGACCATCCGGGTCAACGGCACGTTCACCGAATGGCACGGCGAGGAGCGCCCCGCGTCCGAGCACACCTACAAGGACAAGCAACTGGACGGCCCTTTCCGCGAATGGTACGACCAGGGTGGGTTCGTGTTGGAAGATTTCAAAGACCCCCAACTCGGAGAAACGATGCAACGACGCGTGATGCGCGGCGTCCAAATCTCAAGAGAAGGCGAATACGTCCAAGGGGAATTGGACGGCCCTGTGTACCACTACGACCCCGACGGCCGACTTCTCAAAACCGAGCACTTCAACATGGGCACCCTCCAGCGCACAGACGCCGGCTGGTGAAGCTGTGGCGCCAGGTCAGTACCCGTATTTCGTCTTCCAAAGCTGGCGCAACCACTCGCGTGTCGCCTGCTCTCGGGGGTTGTTGCCCGGTTCGTAAAACACCGTTCCTTCCATGCCCTTCGGCAGGCATTCCTGGCCGCTGAATTGCCCCGACGCTTCGTGGTCGTAGGCATAGCCCTTGCCGTAACCCAAGTCCTTCATGAGCTTGGTCGGGGCGTTCCTCAGCGCCAAGGGCACGGCGGCTTCGCCGTGGGTTTGGATCCAATGCTGAGCTTGCCCAATCGCCTTGTACGAGGCGTTGCTCTTGGGGCTGGTGGCCAAATACACGGCGCACTGCGACAACACGATGCGGGCTTCTGGCCAACCAATCCGCTCCACCGCCGCGAAGGTGTTGTTGGCCAGCACCAACGCCGTGGGGTTGGCGTTGCCAATGTCTTCGGAAGCCGAAATCAAGAGGCGACGTGCGATGAACTTGGGGTCCTCTCCGCCTTCCACCATGCGGGCCAAATAATACACGGCGGCATTGGGGTCGCTGGATCGGATGCTCTTGATGAACGCGCTCACCACGTCGTAGTGCTGCTCGCCCCCCTTGTCGTAGTTGGATGGCGCATTCTGAATGGTCTCCAGCACCTTGTCGTTGGTGACCACGCGGTGGCCATCGGCGTTGGGCGCCAGGCTGTCCACGACCAATTCCAGGGTGTTCAACAACCTTCTGGCGTCGCCGCCACTCGCCCTCAGCAAGGCTTCTGTTTCTTCCAACTTGACCGCCTTCGCCGCCATGTTGGCATCTTCACTCAGTGCACGTGCCATGAGGCCCTGGAGCACTTCTGCCGAAAGTGGTTCGAGCACGTAGGTTTGACAACGGCTCCGCAAAGCCGGAATGACTTCGAACGAAGGGTTCTCCGTCGTGGCGCCCAGCAGCGTGACGGTTCCTGCCTCCACCGCACCGAGCAAGCTGTCTTGTTGGGACTTTGAAAACCGGTGAATCTCGTCGATGAACAACAAGGCCCGACCCGCAAACATGCCGTCGCGCTTCACGGAATCCAACACGTTGCGCACGTCCTTGACCCCGCTGTGAATGGCGCTCAAGCTGTGGAACGGCCTTCCCGACTCCTGGGCAATCAGCCGCGCCAGCGTGGTTTTGCCCACGCCAGGCGGACCCCACAGAATCATGCTGGGCAACGTCCCTGCCCGCATGGCCTGACGCAACACGGCCCCGTCCCCCACCAAGTGGGCTTGTCCGACGTAACCGTCAAGTGTGGTGGGCCTCATCCGCTCGGCCAGTGGTGCTTTTCCTTGCATGGGATGCATGCGGTTAAGTTCGAGGTTCTGGACGGTGACGCCTTGGATGGACGGGACTATTCTCAGGTC
The DNA here is from genome assembly GCA_049610985.1 of Flavobacteriales bacterium. Classification (GTDB taxonomy): domain Bacteria; phylum Bacteroidota; class Bacteroidia; order Flavobacteriales_D; family Sanyastnellaceae; genus UBA11663. The sequence continues at coordinate 129,572 of JBMZAB010000001.1, forward strand.
GGTTGTGCTTCCATCGCTTGTGCGACCACAACCAGCGGGGAGGGTCCATCGCAATCTCACGCTCCAGCTTGGCCAAGCATCGGTCCAGCACTTCCCCCTCTTCCAACCTCTCTTCGCCGTCGTAGACCAATTCATACGTCAACGAATATTGCCAAGGACCATGGCGACGAATGCTGGCGTACACCACTGCCATGTCGTACAGCTTGGACCATTGTTCCAATCCATAGAACACCGCCGTTTCTGTGCCAAGGAACGTGGTCCACCAGGATTTGGAGGGGTCGGCCGGACTTTGATCAAACCCCATGACCACCGCCACAGGATCCCCGTGCTGGGCGACGTTCATCCAGGCACGCCCTTCTTTGGTCGGCACCATTTCAAGCCCAAACCGTTGGCGGGAGAACCGCATCAACTTGTCCGCCTTGGGGTCGCTGAGCTTCTTGTACAGGGCCATGGATCGATGTGGCAACGCCTGATTCAACGTCACGGCGCTCCACTCCCAATTGTTCATGTGGCCGCCGGCCACCAACACGTGTTTCCCTTGGTCGTGCAAGGCTTGGACCACCTCCACGTTGTGATGAGGCATGCCGGACTCCACGTTCTTTTGGGACATGGTGAAGAGCTTGGCCGACTCGATCAACAGCTGCATGAAGTGGCGCTGAAACGTCACAAACCAAACCGCGCGCGTCCATCCGGAAGCCTCTGGAAACGCCCGCTTGAGGTTGGCGCGCACGATTTTGCCTCGGTACCCGCCCAACAGGCAAGCGAACACGGTCAATTTCCACGCCAAGACGGTCAACATCCACTTGGGCAACCGCCCGATCCGCTTCATCCAAATCATGAGGTCAAGGTCACTTTGTGTTCCACCACGACGAAGTCGACGCCACCCATCTTTCCCCTTCTCGGGTCAACACCAAGCCGTCATGCGCCAAATTCACCCCTGCAGGCAGGGCCACGTCCCGGGTGGCGTGGGTGCCCATCAAATGGCTGAGGTGGGTGAACCACGTTTGTTTGGCCCCCACGTGCGCGGCCACCTCCAGCGCTTCCTCCAAGTTGAAGTGGCTGTAATGAGACTCAGGCCTCAAGGCATTCAAAATCAACACCTCCACGCCTTCAAGCCTTGCCATGGTGGATGCCGGCAACGCGCTGGCGTCTGTGATGTAGGCCAAATCCCCGGCCACGAACCCATGGATGGGCAGTTTGCCGTGTGTCACCGGCACCGCCTCCAACGAGAGTTGCCCGACTTGAACCGTCCCATGGTCTTCGATGGGCAAAATCTCCACGTTGGGCACCCCACCGTGTCGGCCCTCTTCAAACGCGTAGTGAAAATCACGGCGCAAGGCTTCCTCCACCCGCGCGGACGCGTGCAACGGCATGGTGGCCTTCTGCATGTAATTGAACGGCCGCACGTCGTCCATGCCGGCGAGGTGGTCTTTGTGTTCGTGGGTGTACACCACCCCGTCCAACTTCGTCACCCCTTCCCGAAGCATTTGCATCCTGAAATCTGGACCGGTGTCCACAACCAAGCGGGTGGCGTCGCTTTCCATCATCACAGAAGTGCGAAGCCGCTGGTCGCGCGGGTCGTCGGAGCGGCACACCTCGCACGAGCACCCAATGATCGGCACCCCCTGGGACGTCCCAGTTCCCAAGAACACAAGGCGTTTCAATCTCTCCGCTTCTCCAATGGCCATGGCGCGAAGGTATCCTTACCTTTGATACAAACATCGATCTCTACGCTGTGGACTTGGAACGCGTCATCCTCTCAGCCAAACAAAAGGCCCTTCGGATCAACCTCAATCCCGACCTCTATGGCACGTTCGCAGAGATCGGCGCAGGCCAAGAGGTGGTGCGTCATTTCTTCAGGGCGGGCGGGGCGTCCGGCACGATCGCCAAGACCATCTCCGCCTACGACAAGGACTTCAGCGACGCCATCTACGGCAAGGAAGCGAAAGGGCGCTACGTGTGCGAGGCGCGCATCGACAAGATGCTCGACCACGAGTACAACCTGATTGAGGAACGCATCACTCGGGAAGACCACCCCACGAAGCAATACTTCGCCTTCGCAGACACCGTGGCCACGATCAACTACCACAAGACCATTCAAGGTCACGGCTGGTTTGGAATTCGGTTCCAAACGTCCGCAGAAAGCGAGCCCAGCGAGATCATCCTGCACGCGCGCCTCCACGAGCAAGACGCCTTGCTGCAACAGCAAACAGCAGGCATGCTCGGCGTGAACCTCATCTACGGGGCCTTTTACTTCTACAAGCGCCCCAAGGAGGTGCTCCAGAGCTTGTACGACAACCTTGACCGAGACCAGTTGGAAATCGACATGGTTCAGATGAACGGCCCGGCCTTTGCCGATGTCGACAACCGCCTTTTGTCGCTTCAGCTTGTCAAGCAAGGCATGACCGACGCGGTGATTTTTTCACCCGACGGCCGCAACCGCCAGGCCGCCGACGTGCTGTACAAGAAAAACATTTTGGCCATCCGCGGAAGCTTTCGCCCCGTGACCAAGGTGAACATCGATATGATTGCCAAGGGACTGGCAATGTTCAAACAAGAAAACAAGGTTGACCCCGACAACATTCAGGTGCTGTTCGAGATCACCTTGAACAACCTCAGTGCGGAAGGCGACATCGACGAGCAGGATTTCCTCGACCGCGCAGACGTCCTTTGCAGCATTGGCCAAACCGTGCTCATCAGCAACTACAAGAAATACTACAAGCTGGTGGAATTCTTCTCCCGCCACACCAAAAAGCGCATGGGCGTCATCATGGGCGCAGCCACGATGGTGGAAATCTTCAACGAGAAGTACTACCGCAACCTCAACGGAGGCATCCTCGAGGCGTTTGGCATCCTCTTCTCCCGAGACCTGCGCATCCTCCTCTACCCATGGAAGGACGAAGAATCTGAGGCCCTTTGGACGTCAGAGACCACGCCGATTCACCCTCGACTCAAACCACTGTACGACTACCTCGTGTTCAACAAACGCATCCTGGACATTCAGGATTACGACCCCGAGGTGTTGTCCATCTTCAGTCGGACCGCACTTGAAAGCATCAAACGCGGAGACGACGCTTGGGTCACCATGGTGCCTGATTTTGTGGACCGTGTCATCAAGGAAAACTGCCTCTTTGGCTTCTGTGGCACCGACAAACCTGGCGCTTCGTCGTCCGGCGAAGACCCTGCCACAGCAGCAGCCCGCGCCATCGAACAACAATGACGCGAGGGAACTTCCCATCCTCCCAACACAGGGCAAGAAAAAAGGCACCTCCATTGAGGTGCCTTTTTCATGTTCGGATAAGCAAGAGTCAGTCTTCCTGAGAAGATGCGTGCGCGACGAGGGCGTCGAACTCTTCGCGTGACCCCACCTTCAGGTCGGAAAACTTGCGTGTGCCTGTTCCCGCTGGGATCAAGTGGCCCACAATCACGTTCTCCTTCAAGCCCAACAGATGGTCCTGCTTGCCGCTGACAGCCGCTTCATTCAACACCTTCGTGGTTTCCTGGAAGGAAGCCGCAGAGATGAAGGACTTGGTCTGCAAGCTGGCACGCGTGATGCCCTGCAAAAGCGGACGAGACGTCGCTGGAATGGCGTCGCGGCTTTCCACCTTGGCGAGATCGCGGCGGGTCAATGAGCTGTTCTCGTCACGCAAACGACGGGCAGACACCATTTGTCCCACTTTGAGTTGGTCGGAACCACCTGCGTCGGTCACCACCACCATGCCATACATGCGGTCGTTCTCGTTCAAAAAATCTGCCTTCTCCACGATTTGCTTCTCGAGGAATTGGGTGTCGCCACCGTCTTCAATGACCACCTTCTTCATCATCTGACGAACGATGACCTCAAAGTGCTTGTCGTTGATCTTCACACCTTGCAAGCGGTAGACATCCTGAATTTCATTCACGATGTATTCCTGCACGGCGGTTGGGCCCATGATGTTCAAAATGTCGTTGGGCGTCACTGCACCGTCAGACAAAGGCATTCCTGCCTTCACAAAGT
>JBMZAB010000002.1:0-113844 GCA_049610985.1 Flavobacteriales bacterium
ACGTCCCCTACGCCTCCGAAAGCCTCCAAGCCTTCCAAAAGCTCGAAGCCACAGCCGAAGCCGAGTGGCTCGACGACGCCAATGCCAAGGCATTTGACGCCCTGCGTGCGGGGTTGGCCGCAGACGTGTCTGCCGATCTCGTCCGCCACAAAGTCGCCATCCGACGGGCCTTGGAACAGGAATTGGTCGTGCACCTCTACAACACCACAGGCCAGTTCAAGCACGGCCTCCAGCAAGACGAGGTGGCCCTCAAGGCTGTGGCCCTGCTCGAATCAGGTGAATACCTGAGTGTGTTGGCCGGACCCGATTCCAAATGACCCCTGCGCGCCTCAACACCCTGTCTCTTGCAGGTTGGGCGGCGATTGTGTGGGGGCTTCCGTTTTCGCACGCCGCCATGTCCACGGGCACGTTTTTGCTGGGGGTGTTGGCCCTTTGGGCGCTTTCCACATCCTCGCAGGCGCGACACCACCTGACCTCTTCTCCGCTTTGGATGCCCATCCTTTGGCTGGGAGCCTTGCTGGGGTGGAGCACGTTGTCCATGGTGTGGACAAGCGACGTGTCCTGGGGCTGGCGCGTGCTGGGACTTCAATGGCCGATTCTGGTGTTGATGTTGGCCTGGCCTGCCCTGGGCATGAGCGAACAAGACCGTTCGAGGGTGCAAGGTTGGGTGTTCGGGAGCGCCGGCTTGGCGCTGATGGTTTGTCTTGCTTGGGGTGGATGGCACCTCAGTCAAGGTGAGGTGTTGGAAGGCCGAGACTGGTCGCCCTGGGTGTCACACGTTCGGCTGTCTCTGTTCGCCGCGCTCGGATTGGGCTGGGCGGCCACGTCCAGGGCAATGTGGCAACTGGCCTTGTTTTCCATCGTGTGGGCCGCCTTTGTGGGGGCCACGGGCTCGCTGACCAGCGCGGTGCTCCTCCCGATGTCTTGGGTCTGGATCGGATTGCACCGCATTCCAAACACTTGGCAGCCATGGTACCGCGGCGGGGTGCTCACCTTGACTGGACTTGCGGCCATGGCCGCAGCTTGGGTGCTCCAACCCACCCCTTTGCCTGACCAACCCTGGCCGACCAACACATCCTGGGGCAACCCCTACCAGCATCGGCCGGAGCGTTTGGCCTCCGAAAACGGCCACCGGCTGCACATGCACGTGTGTCGCACGGAATGGGACCAAGCTTGGGACCAGATCTCCGACGTCCCCTTGACCACACTCAGCCAGGCAGGCTTCCCCCTCAGCGCGCGCCTATGGCGGTACCTGACGTCGAAAGGTTGGCCCAAGGACGGAGCCCACATCCTTCAGCTCACCCCTGCCGAGGTGAAACGAATTGAATCCGGGGCCACCTCCGTGGTGGAACGCCATGGCTTCGAGGCACGCCTGGCCGCGTTCCGCTGGGAATGGGAAACGTGGCTGGAAGGGGGCAATCCCTCTGGACACTCTGTCTTTCAGCGTCTCGAGCATTGGACCGCTGGTTGGCATGCATGGAACCAAGCTTGGTGGGTCGGACACGGCGCAGGAGACGCGGAAATGGCCCTTCAAGAAGGATACGAGGCGACTGGCACCCGCTTGGCCTCTCAGCACCAGCACCGTGCCCACATGCAACACCTCACGTGGGGGGTCACCGGAGGCCTGGTTGCCGTGATGCTGTGGTTCGCTTTTATGGGGTCACAAATGTGGGTGACTCGGACTGTGAAGGGCGCATTGTGGGGCGGATTGGTGGTCGCACTCAGTTGCGTGTTCGAGGACACGTTGGAGACCCACGCCGGCGCGATGGTTGCGGCGTTGGGGTGGGCGCTGGCCGGTGGTCGTCAGGCCAACAATCCAAAAGCTGCGTCCGCGACGTCCTGAACAGAAATGTCCAAGCCTCCTTCGGGGGCTTCTTGTCGCGTCTCCAGGACCGCACCTCGTCCCAAGGGCGCCCAGCGCGCAGGCCAAAACGGCGCTTGAGCTTGGTACAAACCCACCACCGGGGTTCCAAAAGCGGAGGCCAAATGCAGCGGCCCGGTGCTCGAGGCGACACAAAGCTTGGCATGGGCCAACACCCCCAGCAGGCCAGGCATGTCCAACTTGCCCACCAGATCCACCACGTCAGACTCGCTCAGCCAAGGCCCCAAGGCTTTCCTCTCCGCCTCGGTGCCCGTGACCGCCACGACCCAACCGGCCTGGGTGAGACGATGACCCAGCGCTTGAAAGCGGTCCACCGACCAACCGTTGGCAGACCCATGGTTGCCTGGATGCAGCACCACCAAGCGAGACCAAAGGTCGTTTGAAAGACCTGTGGCGGCTTGGGCGACCGAAGCGCCGAGCGGAGGGGTCATCTCCAGCAACCCGTGCCAATCGCTGGCTTCAGGGAAACGCAACGCGGCAGGCACGTCCAAGCCGTGCAAAAGGCGCAGACCTTGAAGGGTTTCATGGGCAGGTGTTGTCTTGCGGCTGCGCCACACCCTCCGGGTGGCGTGACGGGCTGTGACCCACCGCCGACCTGTCGCCACCCTGACGGGAACCCCCGCCTTGGCTGCAGCGCAGACCAGGGCAGGCTCCGGAAAGGCAAACACCACCGCATCCAGCCCTTCCACCACCTTGTGATCGGTGCCGTCCCAGGTTCGGATTTCGTCCACATGCCCGCATGCCCGCGCCACATCCGCGGCGTAGGGCTTGCAAATCCACACCACCTTCACCTCGGGGTGGTGGGCCTTCAAGGCCCCCGCCATGGGAAGCGACAAGACGTTGTCCCCAAGGGCGTCCGTGCGAACGATGCCTACGGTTTGGCGCGCGTCCCAAGCCTGAGCGGCGTGAACTTGGCGCCACTTCCAATGCGCGGAGACCGCGCTCCAACGGGCGATCCGAAAGCCTGTGACGCCGTCTCGCCATCCCGACTGGACGACGGCTTGTTTGAACCATTGAAAAACCATGCGAAACCATGGTGTCAGCAGGTGGCTTGACCTGCCCTGAAGCCTGGCGTCGGCCGCACCGAGGGTGGAGAACTTGGCCAATTGACGAAGGTGGTCCGAGAACCGGTGGTAGCTGTGGTGGTGCAAGTCGCCCTTGAGCTGGCCCACGCGGCTCGGGATCCGAGGGATCCAGGCTTCGTGCAGCATCCCACCTTCATGGGCGGGCTGCCAGTCCCCTGTGCCTTGACGCCACAACCTGATTTTTCGGTCTGGGTACCATCCTCCGTGGCGCACCCTCGTGCCCAAGTACGAGGTCAGCCGTGGCAGGGACCAGGCGTCGAAGGGCAGTTCATCGGACGACGCAGCGAGGGTTTTCCACGCCGTGAGTTCCTTCAAGAGGTCGTCGCTGAGCGATTCGTCCGCGTCCAAACTCAACACGTAGGGATGGGCAGCTTGGTCGGCCGCCCAATTTTTTTGGTCGGCGTAGGTGGTGAAGTCACGCTGATGCACCGCAGCGCCGTACTGGGCGCACACCTCCAGTGTCCCGTCAGTGGAACCGGAATCCACCACCACCACTTCGTCGGCCAACCCCTTCACGGATTGCAGGCATCGGGGCAGGTTGTGGGCCTCGTTTTTGGCAATGATGACAACGCTCAGCACAAGAACGAAGGTAGCCCCGAAGTGCGGGTTTTGTGGATAACCTCAAGACCTGTCCCCGCAAGGGATGGCGTAATTTTACGCGCATGAACGTCTTGCTCATTGGCTCCGGTGGACGGGAGCACGCCATCGCTTGGAAGCTCGCCCAAAGCTCGTTTTTGACGCAACTCTTCGTGGCCCCCGGAAATGCTGGAACGGACGGGGTGGCGACCAACCTCAAGTTGGACGCTTCCAACCACGAAGCCGTAAGCCGCGCCATCAAGAAGCACAGCATCCATATGGTCATCGTGGGTCCCGAAGCTCCGCTCGTGGACGGTTTGGTGGACCATTTGCAAGACTGTGGAAAGCACCCCGATTTGGTGGTGATTGGACCACGCGCGGCGGGCGCCCAATTGGAAGGAAGCAAGACGTTTGCCAAGGAATTCATGAAGCGCCACAACATTCCAACGGCGGGATACGGCGCGTTCACCGGCGAGCAAGTGGACGACGCGGTGAAATTCCTCCATGGGATGAAGGCCCCCTACGTTTTGAAAGCCGACGGCTTGGCTGCAGGCAAAGGGGTGATCATCACCGAGGACTTGAACGAAGCGGAGCAAGTGGTCAAGGACATGCTGTCCGGATCCTCTTTCGGCGCGGCGGGCCAACGCGTGGTGATTGAACAATTCATGGACGGCATAGAATGCAGCATGTTTGTGGTGACCGACGGCAAGGCGTTTCACCTGCTGCCCTCGGCCAAGGACTACAAGCGCATCGGAGAAGGCGACACCGGCCCCAACACGGGCGGAATGGGCGCCATCAGCCCCGTGCCATTCATGGACGCGGAGTTCCACGAGAAGGCGTTGAACCAAATCATCATCCCCACCGTGAAGGGACTCGCGGCGGACGGCATTCCGTACAACGGGTTCATCTTTTTTGGGCTGATGAAGGTGGGAGGCGACCCCTACGTGGTGGAGTACAACTGCCGCATGGGGGACCCAGAGACCGAGGTCATCATGCCACGCATCCAATCCGACCTGCTTCACCTGTTTGAGAACATGGGGGCGGGATTGCTCAGCGAATACCACTTGCAGATTGACCCCCGTACGTGCAGCACGGTGATGTTGGTGTCGGAAGGCTACCCCGGACCCTACCCCAAGGGCAAGACCATCAAGTTGCCCGAGCAAGCGGACAAGGACGCGCTGCTGTTCCACGCAGGCACCACCACCAGCCGAGGCAATGTGGTGACAGCAGGAGGGCGCGTGTTGGCGTGTTCAGCCATGGCGGCGACCCCAGAAAACGCGGTAAAGAAGAGCTACGAGTTGGCCGATTCGATTTCGTTTGCGGGTAAAAATTGCCGCAGGGACATCGGCCAGGACGTCATTTGAGACGCCCCAAAAATCACATGATGGTGCCGTCCTGCTCGGCGCGGGCGTTGTACTTCGACTGAAGACAAAGCCAAAACGCGAGGCCCGCGAGGCCCAACGCAATCACGCCCCAGTTGAACATGTCGCTGATGGGCAACAACACGGTTTGGAACGTCCATTCGACGAACTGAGCGAGGGGGGTGATGAGATCTTGGGTGTTCATGCCTGCGAGATTGCGGAGCGAAAATACACAACGCCCTGAAGAGTTCTGAAACCAATGTGGACGAACATGGGAAAATGCGGCTTGGATGGCATGCCCATGCGCTTGAGAATGCCGACCTTCGCACCATGAAAATTGGCGTTGTCACGTTTCCCGGTTCCAACTGCGACATGGACATGGTCCAGGCCTTGGGCCAAAACCTCGGATTTGAGGTGGTGCAACTCTGGCACAAAGACCGCGACCTGCAAGGGTGCGAGGCGGTCATGCTCCCAGGGGGCTTCAGCTACGGCGACTACCTGCGCAGTGGTGCGATCGCCCGGTTTTCTCCCATCATGGAGGAGGTCGTCGCATTCGCCAACCGTGGAGGACGCGTGATGGGCGTGTGCAATGGGTTCCAAATCTTGTGCGAAGCTGGGCTCCTGCCAGGGACCCTGCGCCACAACGAGAGCCGCAAGTTCATCTGCCGCAACGTCCACCTCAAGCCCGTGTCTCGGTCCGCGGCCGTGTCGGCAGGGTGCGACAAGGACACCCCGTTGGTCATTCCCATCGCGCACGGCGAAGGCAATTACTACATCGACGACGAGGGCCTGAAGGCGTTGCAAGACAACGACCAAATCCTGTTTCAGTACTGCGACGAGGAAGGTCAAGTCAACGCCATGAGCAACCCGAACGGGGCCTTGCTCAACATCGCCGGCGTGTGCAACGAGGGCAAGAACGTCTTCGGCATGATGCCGCACCCGGAACGGGCCTGCAGCGACGACCTGGCCAACTCCGACGGCCGCGCCATTTTGCTCGGCTTGGCCGCGCAGGTGCTGGCTTGACGTCTTTTGGGCGGAAAGGAAACACGAGGGGGTTAGATTTGTTACATCCCCTCAACCAATGATTTGAATTCCATGGACGCTTACGCCGCCGGCCCACACCTCTCCAAGATCGAGCACCCCTCGGACTTGAGGTCCAAGTTCAAGCCTGAAGAACTTCAGCAGGTCGCGGACGACGTTCGTCAATTCATTGTGGACGTGGTCTCTGAAAAAGGAGGACACTTCGGCGCAAGCTTGGGGGTCGTGGAACTGACCGTGGCGTTGCACTACGTCTTCAACACCCCTGAAGACCAAATCGTGTGGGACGTCGGCCACCAGGCGTACGGCCACAAAATCCTCACCGGCCGTCGGAAGGAATTCCACACCAACCGCCAATACCAAGGGCTGTCTGGCTTCCCCAAGCGGAGCGAAAGCGAATACGACACCTTTGGCGTGGGGCACAGCAGCACAAGCATCAGCGCCGCCCTCGGCATGGCCGTGGGCAGCCGCCACAACGGGGCCAAGGACACCCAACACGTGGCCGTCATTGGCGACGGTGCCATGACTGCGGGGTTGGCCTTTGAAGGACTCAACCACGGTGGTGCGGAGGACACCAACATGCTCGTCGTGCTCAACGACAACTGCATGTCCATCGACCCCAACGTGGGGGCGTTGAAGGACTACCTTACTGACATCACCACTTCCCACACCTACAACCGCGTCAAGGACGAGGTCTGGGAATTGTTGGGTCGAATCAGCAAGTTTGGGCCCAACGCCCAAGCCATTGCTCAGAAAGTTGAACACGCCATCAAGGGGGCCGTGCTGAAGCAGAGCAACCTGTTTGAATCGCTGAACTTCCGGTACTTCGGCCCGGTGGATGGCCATGACGTGGAGTACCTGACCAAAGTGCTCGAGGACATCAAGGACATCCCAGGTCCCAAACTGCTGCACGTGGTCACCCGCAAGGGCGCCGGCTATGCGCCGTCCGAGGCGGGAAGCCCCACCAAGTGGCACGCCCCAGGGTTGTTTGACAAGGTGACTGGGGAGATTGTGAAGTCCACAGACACCACCCCCAAGCCCCCGAAGTTCCAAGACGTCTTTGGACACAGCATCATCGAGTTGGCCAAGAGGGACCGGCGAATTGTGGGCGTGACCCCAGCGATGCCCAGCGGTTGCAGCCTGAAGTTCATGATGGAGGAAATGCCCGATCGGGCGTTTGACGTGGGCATCGCCGAGCAACACGCGGTGACGTTCAGTGCGGGCATGGCCACGCGCGGACTTGTGCCGTTCTGCAACATCTACTCTTCGTTCATGCAAAGGGCGTACGACCAAGTCATCCACGACGTGGCCCTCCAGAACCTCCACGTGGTGTTCTGCCTCGACCGAGGCGGGCTGGTGGGGGCCGATGGACCGACCCACCACGGGGTGTACGATTTGGCCTACATGCGCTGCATTCCCAACCTGGTGGTCAGCGCCCCCATGGACGAGCAGGAGTTGCGCAACCTCATGTACACCTCTTCTCAGGAGCACAATGGTCCCTTCGTGATCCGCTACCCACGCGGCACAGGCTCCATGGTTGAATGGCAAACGCCGTTCGAAGCTGTGGAAATTGGCCGTGGACGACGCCTCCGCAACGGCGACGACGTCGCGTTGCTCAGCATCGGGGCGATCGGCACCGAAGTCGTTGCTGCCGCAGAGAAATTGGAAGCCCAGGGCGTGTCTGCGGCGCATTACGACATGCGGTTTGTCAAGCCGTTGGACGAAGTGTTGCTGCACGAAGTGTTCAGCCGTTTCAAGGACGTCATCACCGTCGAGGACGGTTGCGTGCAAGGCGGCATGGGAAGCGCCGTCACCGAGTGGGCCATGGAACAAGGCTACGCTGCCAAGGTCGTTCGCCTCGGTGTGCCCGACCGGTACATCGAGCACGGCACCCAAGCCCAGCTCTATGCCGAGTGCGGTTACGACGCGGAAGCGATCGTGGCCAAGGTGAGCGACATGGTCCACGCCCGAGGCGCAGAAAGCGCCGACGAAGGGCTCCGAATTGCCTGACGTCTGAATTGGGTCTGGTGACCCCGTGATGTAGCTTCGGGACATGGAAAAACCCCTGGTCAACCGTGTCCAAGAAAGCGGCTTGATTCAACTTGATTTGAGCCGAGAACTCCAGCCCCGTCAAGTGGACGTGGTGGACGTGTCGCAATGGCTGGACCAAGGGTTTGTCCTTCGGGAAAAAGACTTCAGAGACAGCGTCAAACGCTGGGACGCCTCCGCCCACACTGGCCACCTCGTGGCACTGCATTGCACCACCGATGCGATCCTGCCGGATTGGGCTTGGATGCTCGTGGCCCAGACGTTGCGTACGGCCGGAGCACTGGCCATGGTGGGGTCCAAGGCGGACGCGATGCAACGCGCGTGGCACGACGCCGTGCTCGACCTCGACCTCGAGACGTACCGTGGCCAGCGCGTCATCGTCAAGGGTTGCGCCACGGCAGGCGGGCCCAACACCCTGGTGACGTTCACCCAGCACTTGGGTCCGATTGTCAAGTCCCTCATGTTCGGCGAAGCCTGCAGCGCCGTGCCCATCGTCAAGAACCGCCTCGCATGATCACCCCTCCCTCCGACAAGAAGCTCTTTCTTGTGGACGCCTACGCCCTGATTTTCCGGGCGTACTACGCATTCATCAAAAACCCGCGCATCAACTCCAAGGGCATGAACACGTCTGCGGTGTTTGGCTTTACCAATGCGTTGCTCGAGGTGGTGCGAAGGGAACAGCCGACACACTTGGCGGTGGTGTTTGACCCTCCTGGGCCCACCCTCAGGAACGAACAATTCGAGGATTACAAGGCCAACCGAGACGAGACCCCCGAGGACATCAAGCTGAGTGTGCCCTGGATCGTGAAGATCCTGGAAGGAATGCGCATTCCAGTGTTGCAAGCGCCTGGTTACGAAGCCGACGACCTCATCGGGTGCTTGGCCAAACGCGCCGAGAAGAAAGGGTTTGACGTCTTCATGATGACGCCAGACAAGGACTTCGCCCAACTTGTGAGCGACAAGATTCGCATGTACCGTCCTGGACGCGGCGGCAACCCGCCCACCGTGTGGGGGCCCGATGAAGTTCGGGAGCGGTACGGGCTTGAAGATCCTGCCCAAGTCATCGACTTGTTGGGCTTGATGGGTGACTCGGCGGACAACATCCCAGGCGTGCCCGGGGTCGGCGAGAAGACCGCCATCAAATTCCTCCAGGCTTACGGTTCCATGGAAGGGTTGTACAACAACCTCGACCAGCTGAAAGGCAAGATGAAGGAGAAGGTGGAAGCCAACCGAGAGCTGGCCTTCTTGTCCCGCGAGCTCGCCACCATTGTCCTCGACATTCCGTTCGACGAAAACTTCGAGGACATGGCCATGTCGGCGCCCGACGGTGCTGCGCTCGCGCCCCTGCTCGAGGAGCTCGAATTCCGCACCTTGTCCCGCCGGCTCTTGGGCGACGTGGCCACATCAAGCGCCGCACCGGCCGCAACCGCAACCGCAGCCCCGGCGGCCGCAGCCAGCGGCGACGATTCGGACGGCCAGCTGAGCATGTTTGACGCCGCCATGGAAGTGGCCCCCTCCGTCTCCACCCTGTCCTCCTTGGACGAGTCGAAGGTGGCCTACACGTTGGTGGACAACCCTGACGCGTGGGCCGACCTGGCCAAGACGTTGGCCGAGGCCGGGCGCTTCGCCTTCGACACCGAGACCACAGGGCTGGACGCCATGGTTGCCGATTTGGTGGGCATGTCCTTCAGCCACAAAACCGGCGTGGCCTCCTACGTGCCTGTCGACGCAGAGTCGTGGCCAGACATTCGGGCGGTGTTCAAGCCTTTGTTGGAGTCAGCCAGCTCGACCGTCGTGGGCCATAACCTCAAGTACGACGGCAAAATCATGGCGCGTCACGGGGTAGACCTGACCCGCGCCCGTCTTGAGGACACCATGGTGGCCCACTACCTGCTCGAGCCCGACCAACCGCACGGCATGGACGCCCTCGCCCAGTCGTTCCTCGGCTACCAGTGCATCCCCATCACGGCGTTGCTGGGCAAGAAGGGCAAGAACCAAAAAAGCATGGCCGACCTGCCTCCCGCGGAGGTGGTCAACTACGCATGCGAGGACGCCGACATCACCCTCCAACTCGCCGAGGTGCTGTTGCCCAAGCTGGCCGAGAGCCAATTGGAAACGTTGTACCGGGACGTGGAAATGCCGCTGCTCTCTGTGCTCATGCACATGGAAATCCAAGGGGTGGCCTTGGACACCGACCACTTGTCGGCCTTCAGCGTCGCATTGGCGACCCAATTGGAGACCCTTCAAGCGTCCATCCAGACCCATGCCGGGACCCCGTTCAACATCGACTCGCCCAAGCAGTTGGGGGACGTGCTGTTTGACCACCTCGAAATCCCGGCCAAAGTCAAAAAGACCAAGACCGGGCAATACCCCACCAGCGAGGCGGTCCTGAGCAAACTCAAGGACGCCCACCCCATCGTGGCGGAAGTGTTGGAGTATCGGAAACTCAAGAAGCTGAGGTCGACTTACGTGGAACCGCTTCCCGCGCTGATCCACCCCGACACCGGACGGGTTCACACCACCTACATGCAGGTGGTCGCAGCCACTGGGCGCTTGAGCAGCAAGGACCCCAACCTCCAGAACATTCCCATCCGCACGCCCCAAGGCCGTGAAATTCGGAAGGCCTTTGTGCCGAGCTCTGCCGACCGCGTGCTGGTGGCCGCCGACTACAGCCAAGTGGAGCTAAGGATCGCTGCGGCCATGAGCGGTGAGCGCGGGCTGATTGAAGCGTTCCAGAAAGGGGAAGACATACACGCAGCCACGGCGGCCAAGGTGTTCGGGGTGGGGCTCGACGAGGTCACACGCGACCAACGAAGCCAAGCCAAGGCCGTCAACTTTGGCATCCTCTATGGCCAGGGGGCGTTTGGGCTGGCGGAAACGCTCGGCATCCCCCGCCGAGAAGCCAAGGGCATCATCGAGGCCTACCATGCCCAGTTCTCAGGATTGCAAGCCTTCACCCAAGATTGCGTCGCCAAGGCCCGGGAGGAAGGACAAGCCACGACCTTCATGGGACGTCACAGACCGCTTCCTGACATCTCCAGCAACAACGCTGTGGTGCGGGCTTTTGCGGAGCGAAACGCCGTCAACACCCCCATCCAAGGATCCGCCGCGGACATCATCAAAGTGGCCATGATTGACGTCGCCAAGGCGCTTGAAGGCATGGACAGCAAGCTCATCATGCAAGTGCACGACGAATTGGTGGTGGATGCTGCAGTGCACGAACTCGACAAGGTGAAGCAACTCTTGGTGACGTGCATGGAGCAGGCCGCGAAGTTGGAGGTCCCCTTGGAGGTGGAAGTTTCCCACGGGCAGACCTGGCTCGAGGCGCACTGACCTCCGGTACACAATTTGGCGTGCAGAACTTTTTGCGCGCACATGCGTACACCTGGAACGAACCTCCAAATTCGTACCAACCTGAAACGCATGAACAAGCTTCGCAACACCCTGTTCCTCGGTTTGGCTGCTGGCATCTTCGCCTTGACCAGCTGCGGAGAACAAAGCAGCCCCACCACATCTGGGGATTCCCTGTCTGAAGGCGCTTCCGTGACCCAACGGACCGCGCGCTTGAAGAAAATCTTCCGTGCGGCCCCCACGCCCATGGAAACCGCACGCATCGTCCAGAAGACGGGTGCCCAGTTCTCCCAAGAGCACTTGCACTCCGCCCTGGCCGCTTCGAACTACGTCACCGCTGACCGCCAGGCGATCAACTTGGGGGTGTACGGTGCAGACCTCAGCTACGCCACCATTTTTGAAGAAAACGCCATCAGCTTGACCTACCTCGAAGTGGTCAAGAGCCTCGCCCGCGACTTGGGGGTGGGCGACGTCATTGGCGACGACCTGTTGACCCGCGCTGAAGAGAACCGGGCCCGCCAAGACTCCTTGGTGGCCATCGTGTCAGAGGCGTTCTTCAACATGAATGAGAAACTCAAGTCCAACGGGCAGGAGGACCTCAGCGGTATGCTTGTGGCGGCCGGGTGGGTGGAAAGCCTCTACCTCGCGACACGTCACGTGGATCAAGCCAACGAAGAACTCCGTACACGCATCGCTGAACAAAAACTGGTGATGGAAGACGTGCTGGATTTGGTGACGAGCTACGAGCAATCTGCCGAGCTCAAAGCAATGGTGGCGCAATTGCAGCCGATCGTCACTGCATTTGACGCCGTCGAAAAAGAAGAAGCCAACAGCAACGTGACCAAGAGCGGTGGTGCCCTCATCATCGGAGGCGGCCCGAGCTACACCGCGAGCGAAGAAGTGCTGTCCCAAATCACCGAGGCCGTGGGCTCGGTGCGTAACGAACTCATCAAGTAAACGTCATGAATCCATCGATGAAGCGCCTTTCCCTTTGCATCGCCGTTCTGTCGTTGCTCTCGGCTTCGGCCTCCGCGCAATGTCGCACCTTCACCAAGCGCAACTGCCTCCCAGTGTTGGAGGGGTACGCTCAAAACGACAACTACAACTCGGCCGTCCTCATCGCAGGAGACGAGGCTGAATTGAGTGTCACTTTCTTGCCCTCCACGGAATACCGTGTGGCCGTGTGTGCCCACCCCGTTCTGGGAGACGTCACATTCGACATCCTCGACCAACAAGGCATCCGCATCTGGAGCAACACCAACGGCGAAGACCGCGTGGACTTCAGCTTGCAGCATGCCCAACGACTTCGTTTCCGGATCCAAGTCCCCGACACGGACGCCGCCATTTTGCATGAAGGCTGTGTGTCGCTCTTGGTCGGAAGCAAAGATTGAGTCCTTCCTTCCTAACCTGCAGAAACGAGAAGGCCCGCCAATTGGCGGGCCTTTTTGTGTTTCATCGATTGGGTCTCAAGGGGCTCATCGAACCACCCAACGCCACACGCGCTGAGGGCCATCTTGCGCCGCGAGGTGCAAGAGGTAAACTCCTGGGGTGGTCGGTGCCGCCAAGGTCCATTCCTGGGCGCCTGAAGCGCACCATTTGCGCTCGGTGCGCACCACCCGTCCCGACACGTCTTGCAACGTGGCCATGACCTCGGTGGGGGCGCCGAGGTTGAACGCCACCGTCGACGAAGTCGTGGTGGGGTTGGGGGCCAACACCCACGATTCAGGTCGGCTGACGTCGGCCAAATCCATGGTTCCGTTGCCAAACGCCGTGATGTTGATGTCGTCGAGGTAGATGTTGTTGCCCAGCCGGCTTTCGAACTCGAATTGCACACGGAAGAATTCCGTGAGGTACTCTTCGTTGTCCAAGACGATGGTGAACTGCTTCCATTCCTCAGATCCGCTGGGCGTGAAGGGGAATGGGGTGGGGTCTGCCGAAGGCAAGTCCATGAAGCCGCGGTGCATCCGGCGCAGGTCCCAGTCATTGCCGCAATCCCCAGTCACGCTGATGCGCAGTCGGTCGTCGGTCTCGTCGTCCTCGCTGGTTCCCTTGTGGGCGTAAGCCCACTTGTAGCTGATGTGGATCTCCTCCGCCTGGCTCATATCCATGGTGGACGAACGCAAAAAGTCGTCGTTAAATTCGACGTTGTTGGTCCAATTCTCAATGGTCATGCAACGAGATCCAGACGCCGACGCGTCCGAGGTGACTTCCCAAGTGCCGTCCATCAACACGTCCTCGATGAACCAGTCTTCCGAAGGAAATTCAGCAGCCTCAAAGCCCTGCGCCATGGGCAGGTCCATGTCCCCGGCATCCAGCACCACCACGGCATCCTCGAAGGTGTCGCTGGTCTCTCCCCCCTCGTTGGAAATGGTGAGCGTGACGTCGTAGCTGCCTGGGGCGTCGAACGTGTGGTACAGTTCACCGGCGCCGGATTCTGAGCTGCCGTCGCCGAATTCCCACGCCCATCCGGTCACCCCGTGGTAACTCTCGTCGGTGAACTTCACGCTGTCGCCCACACAAATCACTTGGCGGTCGGTCACGAACTGCACGGCGCACAAATTGTCGGGCCCTGCCACACCCGTGGCCTCCAAATTGGCTTGGGTGGACAGCTGGTTCCGCTGGGCAGTCGTCGAGAGCGCCGCGGTGCGCATGCGCTGCTTTTGGCCTTGGGTAAACATGTGGCCACAGTAGCTGTACTCCATGTAATTCTGGACGTTGTCCAAGGACCCACAGCTTTCGCCGTTGATGTCGCAGGACGTCCAACCCAAGGTGTTGGGGGTGTCGTCCACCAAATCGTCTTCGTCGCAGTTTTCAGGCTGCCCAGGGTTGTTGCTGTTGCCCCAAGGGTGGCGAAGGTTGAGCCAGTGGCCCACCTCGTGGGTCAACGTCCGTGAGCGGTAGAAGTTGGCGGTCCCGATGCTTCCGCAGTACGTGTGCTGAAGCACGATGCCGTCCATGTCGGAGTTTTGGCCGCCCGCGACAGAACCGGGGTACAACGCGTACCCGGCCGCGCCGTTGGCGTACTCGCAGACCCACACATTCAGGTACTTGTTGCGCGGCCATTGGATGAGGGACTTCATCTCGGAGTCGCCCACGTACGTCAATTCGCTGACGATGCGGTTGAAGCCCGGGTGGCAATTGCCGTTGGGGTCCTTTTGGGCCAAACGGAATTCAATCTCGACGTCCGCCACCAAATCGGCGAAGTCGGGGTACACCTGGCTCGTGCCTTCGTTCAAAGCGCGGAAGTTGGTGTTCAACACGTCCACGGCGTCGCGGATCTGGGCGGCCGAGATGTTTTCTGGGCCGTTGAAGTGGATGATGTGGAACACCACAGGGATCACCAACACCTCGGCACGGTTGCCCGCCAATTCACCTTGCTGGGTTTCCAATTCCAATTGGCGCTCGGCCTCCAATGCCGCAGCGCGAGAGCCCGGACGAAGCGCAAACAACTCGGCATGGGCGTCATGCAATCCGCAAGGATGGGCCTCTCCGGTGGTGGCTTGGGCCAACAACGTGGTCGGCAACCATCCGTACGCCATCGTGAGGGCGAGCAACAGGGTGGTGGTCTTCAGATTCATGGGCGTGTTTTCTGGCAGGGACGTGAATTTACGCAATTCCCCACCGAGCTCCGGCCCTCCTGACCCAGGATGCGTCAGGGGCGCTCCAAGCGAATGCCCACGTCCGAGATGTCGGTCATCGGGTCGGTGCGCATCCCGTGCGTCACTTCAAGAAAGTAACGTCCCCTCAATGGAAATTGAATCCCTTGCTGAATCAGGAATCTTTGGTCCACGAGGTCGCCAAACCCCGACCCTCGCCACCGACCGAGCTCGTCGGCAAGGGTGCAATCCACCGTGTCGGTCCTGGACTTGCCGTTGGGGAAACGGTACGTCAAGAACAAGTAAAGGTTGGAATAAGGGTAGTCCTGGGCGTGGCGCACATCCAGCATCAAATCGTGCCGGGACAAGGTGTCGTCCATGTCCCATTGAAAGCGCAACACGTCTTCAGAACTCCACCCCTCGAGGGACACTTCTTGGCTTTCGGCCACCACAGGAGGGGTGCCGCAGCTGGACAGCCATGCCGTCAAGACGAGGGCCACCCATGCCGTCCGAATGGTCACGAGGACTCCCCTTTGGCCTGTTGGCCTTCGCCACCCTCACCTTGGCCACGGCGGCGGTTGCGGTTCCGATTCTTGTTCCGGCTCGGCTTCTTGCCGGCGTCGTCCTTCGATGCTTGGGCATTGCCTTGGCCAGAAGACTGGCCACCGGACTTGCCCTTGGGCTTGCGCTTGTTGCGACGGCGCTTGCGCTTGGCTTCGTCGAAACGCGTGAGGCTTTCCTGACCCACGACGTTGCCGAAGGTGCTGTCCACCTCGTCGACTTCCTCTTCAATCTCGTAAGATGCCAGCGATCCAACCACCTCCCCTTTCTCGGAAGCGGCGATCAATTCCTTGGCGTCCTCGACGTTCATGGCAATCGGAGAAGACCCAGGCTCGCCGAGTTGCAGGAAGTACACCAAACGCTGGAAGATGTCCATCTTGAACACCACCGCCTTGCCCTTGGGAGTTCGGATTTTGGCGTTGGGGGAAGGGAACTCCTTCACCGCCTCCACGTACTGGTCCAGTTCGAAGTTCAAACAGCACTTGAGCTTGCCACACTGCCCCGCCAACTTGCCGGGGTTCAACGACAGCTGCTGGTATCGAGCGGCGCCGGTGCTTACCGAGCGGAAATCCTTGAGCCAAGACGTGCAACACAACTCGCGGCCACACACGCCGATGCCTCCGATGCGGGCGGCCTCTTGGCGGGCGCCGATTTGACGCATGTCTATTCGCACGTCGAATGTGCTGGCCAACTCACGGACCAAGTCGCGGAAATCCACGCGCTGTTCCGCAGTGTAGTAGAAGGTTGCGCGGGCGTTGTCTCCTTGGTACTCGACGTCCGACAACTTCATGGAAATGCCCAAACGGCGAATGATTTGACGGGCTTCGCGCACGGTCTCGTCCTCGCGCTGACGCGCCTTGTGCCACAACGCGATGTCGTCATTCGTCGCTTTGCGGTCGACGCGTTTTAGTTCGTGGTCGTCTTTGATTTTGCGGAGCTTGAGTTGGCTTTTCACCAGTTCTCCCGTCAAACTCACCACCCCCACGTCGTGGCCTGGCTGCAAGTCAATCACGACCACGTCGCCCACGTGCACAGTCATCGACTGTGGACGGCGGACGTAGCCTTTGCGGTTGTTCTTGAAGCGGACTTCCACGACGTCGTACGGCGCAGCACCGCTCGGAAGGGGAACCCCTTCAAGCCAGTCGAACACGGACATGCTTCCGCATCCGCAGTCCCCACAACGTCCGTTGTTCTTGCATCCTCTTGGCAACCCATCGGCGCCCTTGCTGCACGTCGCACATCCCATGCTTCGAAGGTAACGACGGACGGTCAATTGGCGCCCGCCGGCATCCGCAACAACCGGTGCACGCGCAAACTCAAATCCACAAAGACCAACTTGCCGTTCACGTTGCCCGCCACATCACTGTGGGCGTCCTCCAACGCTTGCCTCAATTCCAGCACGTTGTCGTGGTGGATGAACTTGCTGAATTTGGCCAAAAAGCCTTGCTCCCCCTCCGTCAACCGCACCAACGAATGGGCCCCGTAATGGCCCACGATGCTCTGCCGGACCAAGTGCAACGCGTAGTGGAGGAAGCGCTTTTGGCCTTCTCGACCGAGCGATGCGAAGTCGTCGGAACCCTGCACCATGGCCTGGCCGTCTCGGGCCCAACAGGCCCTCATCCAAGCGCTGAACCGATCCAAGTCCGGCTGGTCCGACCCCGCTTTCGCACGACGCAAAGCCATGGCGAGGTTGCCGTCGGACACGTGCGCCAAGCTTGACGCCAGGTCAGGCGCAAGCCCAAACTTGTCGACCAGCCCTTGGGCCGCCGCCTCCAGCCCCAAGTTGGGCACGTGAATGCGCTGAACCCTGGACCGAATCGTCGCCAGCAGGCGGTCCGCGTGCTGGGTCACGAAAAGCATCACCGTATGGTCGGTGGGCTCCTCCATGAGCTTCAAAAATTTGTTGGCCGTGTCGACGCGCATGGTCTCAGGCAACCAGCAAATCCAAACCTTCCAGCCGCCATGGAACGACTTCAATCCCAGCTTTCGATTCACTTCCAGGGCTTCGTCGACTGAAATGAACAGCTGTTTGCGGTCGGCGCCCAGCTGCTCCAGCCAGTCTTCCACCCCCAAGTACGCTCCGGCCAACATGGCATCACGCCACGTGGATTGGTGCGGTTCCGAGGTGGCCTTTTCCTGGCCATCCGCCTTGAAAAAAGGGAAGCACCAATGCACGTCTGGGTGTTGGAGTTTGGCATGGGCTTGGCAAGAGGTGCAGACCCCACAACTGTCGTGTTCCCCAGGCTGGCTGCAGGTCAAGTATTGGGCGTAGGCCCGGGCCAACGCCAACGCGCCTGCCCCTTCTTGTCCTTCGAAAAGCTGGGCGTGTGCCACGCGTGAAGAACGGGCTGATTCTCGGAGTTTGGCCCCCAAGGCCTCGTGTCCCACGACGTCGGCAAACAGCATGCTTCGAAGGTACTCAGAATAGCGCGGTGGCAGTGATCCTCACGTTCCGGCCCGGCGCTGAAATCCCTGAGCCAAACGTGCGGTAATGCAAGTCCAGCAGATTCAACGCGGACACCCTGCATTCCAACCACTCCGTGACACGCACCGAGCCTTCCACATTCCACACAGCCCACCCTGGGGTGCCTGTGGGAAGCGCCTCGTCCAAGTTGTCCGTGGCCCCAGGGCCGTAGTCCTCCGCCCGCTTCTCGAAGGCGTAGCGCACAGACGTACCCACGCGTCCCACTTCCCCCTTTTTCACCAACTCCACCAACCCAAACGTCGGTGGAATGTGGGGCAACGGCAACCCCTCGTCACCCAATCCGATGCCACTTGTCCAGTTGACCACCCCGCGGAAAGTCGTCTTGGGCCAAAGCTTGGCCGACACCTCCAGCCTGGCCCCGCGCACCCAAGCCCGGTCCAAGTTTTGGTTCATTTGAATCCTGGCGGTGTCGCCGTCCACCACCAGGGTGGTGTCGCCCCCAAGGGTGGCGTTTGCCTGCACGATCGCGTCGTGCCACAAGCTCGCGAACGCGGCGCCTTGGACCACCAGCACGTCGCTTCCAGGCCTCAACATCCACGTGGCCGCTTGCTCTGCGGTGTAGAGGTATTCCGGCTTGAGGTCCGCGTTGGGCACGAGCACATAGCCGCCCTTTTCACGGACTTTGCCCAAGTCGTCCACGTTGGGGTGCCTGAACCCGCTCGCCACCGAGGTCACAGCCTGCCAATGCGGGGAAATCGGACCCGTCCAACTTCCACTGGCCGTCAGCGCCCCTTTTTGTTGATTCACCATTGGGTCGGGCAGGGTCATCCACGTGGTGTCAACGAACGACGCCAGAACGGCGGCATGGCTGTAGCGAAGGCCACCTCGAAATTCATGGTCACCCACGTTCCGTTGGGCTGAAGCGAACGCCCCCCAGGTGTTCATGGAAGAACCGCCGTCCGCATACCTGGTTTGGGCCAAACTCTCGGCGCCGGTCACGATGTCGGTGCCCGTGGAAGACGAGGCGATCCGGTTCCATTGCCCGTCAAAGCCGCCTTCCACACGCCACTCTCGGATGCGTCCCCTCAAGACCGAGGTCCAACCCCACACGCGCACGTTTTCCAGCTGGGTGACCTTGAGGTCCTGCGCAAAGCGCCTTTTGATGCGAGACTCTTCAACGTCTTGGAGGCTCCCCAACGTGGTCCAAACCCATCCGCCGGAGAACGCCTTCTGGTGCGTGACCGCCAGCATGGTCCGCTCTTGGGGACCGTAGCGCCACTCCGCCCATTTGGGCAACGCACCCACCCGGTCGTTGTACACGTCAAAACGAGGGACGTCCGTGGTGGTGCTGTGCTGCACGTTGACGTCGACAAACCCCTCGCGCAACCGCAGCCTCATGCGCTGCTGAAGGTCCCATTGGCTGTACCCCGTGGGCGCTTGGATTTCTGGGGCGGCGTTGTCAACCAACACGTCCCGTCCCACCCTGCGCTCCACAAGGTGGGTGACCAGCCCCCACGTGCTGTCGCCATGGGCGCGCCACGAGCCCATCCTCAAGTCTCCAAAATGCCGGTGCGACACCTGGGTCACCGACCCCCACCGTGGCGCCCTCACAGCCACTTCGGCGTGACCTGCCCAACCGCCATTGGCGGTGTTTCCTTGGGTCAGCACCTTGCCCTTCACCTCTGTGCCTCCGTAAGAGAAACGCGGCGCCTGGGTCACAAAATGCACGACACCTCCGAGGGCGTCGCTGCCATACAGCACGCTGCTCGGACCCATGATTACGTCGGTGCGTTGGATGGCAAACGGATCTACGGTGCCCGCATTTTGCACGTGTCCTGCCCGGTAGATGGCGTTGTTCATCCTGACGCCGTCCACCACCAAAAGGACGCGGTTGGCCTCGAAGCCGCGCAGCACTGGGCTGACGCCTCCCTGCTGGCTCATTTGGAGGTGCACCTGGCCCGATCCTTCGAGCAAGTCGCCGGTGGTCTCCGTGGTGAGGACCGGGGCGCGCGTGGTAAGTTTCGCCACCTGCGACACCCCCATGTTGGACATGGCCGTCCCTGTCAACGCGTTGGACGCCACGACCACTTCCTCGATGGCAAACATGGCCGGTTGCAGTTCCAGCGTGCTCAGCGGGGATGCGCCGGGCACCACCGTCAATTCCTCGTAGCCCAACGACTGCACCCGCAAGGTGTCGGTGGGGCCCCAGGCTGGGAACATCACCACACCCTGGGCGTCGGCGGCCATGGCCTGACCTGTGCTGGTGTTCAGCACGGTGGCAAACGGAATGGGGGCGCCGTTGGTGCGGACCACAAGGCGCTTCTTCTCGCCTTCTTGACCGGAGGAAGTCACCTGGGCATGCAGTGCCGTCGCCAGGCTGCAGCACCACAGCACCCCAGCCAGGACCAGGGGAGTCCAGGACCAGACGTCACGCAAACAAGGCTTCGAGCACATCGTAGCTTTTCAATTCTCGGGTTTTGCCGAGCTGACTTTGGATGTGGCGGTGGGCGCCCAACACGAGTGCCTTCCGCATGTCCAAGTTCCAGTTCAGCGTGTCCAGCTCGGCAAACTCCATGCCAGGAATTTGCCTCATGCCGGCCACCACCGCTTGGTCCAAGGCCGTTTTAGGTGCATGTTCTTGGGGCACAAATTCCCCTGTGTTCACGTCCATGCGCCACGTCGGGTCCTCGGGCAACAAGGGCATCATCCCGAGGGCGTCCACAAGGTGGGCCATGAACTTGACGTGGATCCAGGGCACGTCGGGCTCGTCCTCCAACCAACGCAAGGCGTTTGATGCGAGGGCATGCACCTCTGGGGCAGGCGCCCCTTCTTCCAGGCTGCAAGCGAGCACCTCAGCCAGGAAGAAGGCCACCGCTGACCGGGCGGGGTCTCGGCGAAGTTGCAGTTGCTTGTCCGCCCGCCGGCATTCTCCGGCGTTCCAAAGTCCTTGCCCTTTTCGGGGCTTCAAGTCGCTCACCTCAAGCGACGCCATGGGGTGCCAGAGGGCTCTTTGTTTGGACGCGTTGGGAACCCAAAGCGGAATGCACCCGTGCGCTCCTGTCAACAACCGGACGACCCGGCTTCGGTCCCCAAACGCAACCCCACCCACGACCACCGCATGGAGGTCTGTGGCGTCAGGGGTTTGGGAGGATGACATGGGTTCAAAAGTACAAGTCGGCCCAGGGCAACATCCGTGCAAGTCAGCGGTTATCTTCACAGCGCAACCTTGACGATGAGCCAGAATTCCTACTGCCCCGACCGTTTCAATTACGCACGACGCCAAACGCATGAAGTGCGTGTCGGCCAAATCGGCATTGGCGGCGACCAGCCCATTCGGGTGCAGTCCATGACCACCACCGACACGATGGACGTGGAGGCCACTGTGGCGCAAAGCGTCCGGATGATCGACGTGGGTTGCGAGCTCGTTCGCATCACCGCGCCCAGCAAACGGGACGCCGAGGCGCTTGGCGACATCGTGGCCAAACTCCGTGCTTCAGGGCACGAGACGCCGTTGGTGGCGGACATCCACTTCACGCCCAACGCCGCAGAAATCGCAGCGGATCACGTGGAGAAAATCCGCGTGAATCCCGGCAATTATGCCGACAAAAAGCGGTTTGAAAACCTCGAGTACACCGACGAATCGTACGCGGAAGAACTCGTTCGCATCCGGGAGAAATTCACGCCCTTGGTCCAAAAGTGCAAACGCCTTGGACGGGCCATGCGCATCGGCACCAACCACGGGTCCTTGTCCGACCGCATCATGAGTCGGTACGGAGACACGGCCTTGGGAATGGTGGAAAGTGCCTTGGAATTCCTGCGGATTTGCGTGGACGAAGGTTACCACGACGTCGTGGTGTCGATGAAGTCCTCCAACCCTCAGGTGATGGTGCAAGCGTACCGGCTGCTCGTGGCCCGAATGGCCGAGGAAAACATGGCCTTTCCGTTGCATTTGGGCGTGACAGAAGCCGGCGACGGCGAAGACGGCCGGGTCAAATCCGCCCTGGGCATCGGCACCCTCTTGGAGGACGGCCTCGGCGACACCGTGCGGGTGAGCTTGACCGAAGAACCAGAAGCTGAAATGCCTGTGGGACGGATGCTCGTGGAGCGGTACACCTCTCGCCACGGTCACGAACCCATCGCGCCCGTCGACCACAACTTGGACCCCTTCAACTACAGCCGAAGGGTGTGCGGGGAAGTCGACAACGTCGGCGGCAAGCACGTGCCGGTGGTGGTCCACACCTTGAGAGACGGAGACACGGAGCCTGCCCACCTGTTTGGCGCAGGGTACCGGTACAGCGTGCCTTTGGACAAGTGGAACCTGGACGAGGCGGCATGCGACTACGTGTATGCGGGCAGAGCGCCCTTGACGTTTGGCTTGCCCGGCACCTTGCAAGTGCTGGTGGACGCCGACGCTTGGCGCGGATTGCCCTCGCCCCCAACCCAACACATTCCGCTTTGGACCGCCGCCCAGGCGATCGACGCGCTTCCCGCCCCAACCGAAGGCCAAACCCATTGGATTCGCGTGACGCGTGCCTACGTCACAGAAGCGCTCGCGGCAGCCACAAAGACCACCGACGGCGCCATGCGTCCAGACGTCGTGTGGGTGGTGGAAACCCAACACGTTCACGCCATGGTCGACCTCCGAACCACGGTGCTTGCGCTCGATGAACTCGGCCTACGCGCCCCAGTCGTGCTCCGTCGGACGTGGCAAGGCTTGGACGAAGAACGCCTCACCCTGCAATCGGCCACCGACCTTGGCGGTCCGATGATTGACGGCTTGGGCGACGGCATTTGGCTTGACGCCGCAGACGCTCCCTTGCAGAAGCGAAACGCACTTTCATTCGGCATCCTGCAAGCGGCGCGCACCCGGATCTCCAAGACCGAGTACATCAGTTGCCCGAGTTGCGGACGGACGTTGTTTGACCTCCAGGAAACGACGGCCAAAATCCGCGAAGTGACCAACCACCTCAAAGGCGTGAAGATTGGCATCATGGGATGCATCGTGAACGGCCCTGGCGAAATGGCGGACGCAGACTACGGCTACGTCGGCACCGGGCCTGGGAAAATCACCCTGTACAAGGAAAAGGAAGTGGTGCGGCGAAATGTCCCGGAGGACGAGGCTGTGCAAGCCCTCATCGAACTCATCCAAGAACACGGGGATTGGATCGAGGCTCCGGCCGCGGTATGATTCAGCGCACCGAAGGGAAGTAGGAGCGCTGGTTCAACAGCATCCAAATCACGCTGACTGAAATGGCCGCGTCGGCCAAGTTCCAGATTGGCGGGAAGACCTCGCGTCCCGCCAAAGACTCGATGGGAAACCAAGAAGGCCAGGTCACGATGAAGTGAAACATGTCGACCACGTTGCCCTGAAACCAAGGCGCGTAGCCCCCGTCCACAGGCAGGACGTCCGCCAACGTCCCCCAGCCTGAGCGGCTGAAAATGCGACCGTAGACCGCGCTGTCCACGATGTTCCCGAGCGCGCCGGCCCAGACGAAGGTCAAGCTGTAAAGCACGCCTTTGGGGGCACGCTCTGTGATGCGACGCTGGATGTAAAAACCGATGACCACGGCTGCCACCAACCGGAACCCGGTCAACAGCAATTTGCCGGCCACACCGGGGAGGGCCCATCCGAAGGCCATGCCTTCATTTTCGATGAATTGCAACTCAAGGATGCCCGGCACGAACGACTTGCGCTCGCCCACGGTGAAGGAGGTCTTGACCCAAAACTTCATCAAGTGATCCAATACCAACACGGGCACCAGCACCCGCCACACAAGCTGTCGAAGCGTGGGCCTCACTGACGCTGCTTGGCCTCGATGGAAAGGGTCGCGTGGGGCACCAAACGCAGGCGCTCCTTGGGAATCAACTTGCCGGTCACACGGCACACGCCGTAGGTCTTGTTCTTGATCCGCAACAACGCGTTCTGCAAGCTCTGGATGAACTTCTGCTGCCGCGCCGCCAGTTGAGCCGTTTCCTCACGGCTCATGGTTTCCGACCCGTCTTCCATCATCTTGAAGGTGGGGGCGGTGTCCTCGGTGCTGTTGTCGTCGCTGTGTGACAAGGAGCGTTGCAACTGGTCCAGGTCTTCTTGCGCGCTGGCAATCTTCTCATGGATCAGGGCCTCGAACTCTTTCAAGTCGCTGTCGGAGTATCTCAATTCAGCCATAAGGTGTGGCGTTGTGGGTGTGCGTGCGGGTCAGATTTTGGTCACTTGAGCCCAAACCGACGCACCGTCTTCAAGCTGCAAGTTCTCGCCGGCTTCCTCCTCTGTCCAAGTCACTTCCGTCGCCAGCGTTTCCGTTCGAATATAGTCCAAATTGGACTCGAGTGCACGACGAAGCTCACCTTCTGCAGAGACCGTCAACGAAATGCGGTCGGTGATCTCCAACCCCGCGTCTTTCCTCAGGTTTTGCACCCGGTTTACCAACTCGCGCGACAAGCCTTCTGCTTTCAGCGCGTCATCCAGCACCACATCCAACGCCACGGTCACGCCGCCCTCGCTTGAGACCAGGCATCCTGGGATGTCTTGGGTTTGGACGGTCACGTGCTCCGTGGTCAACTCAATGGGACCTTGGCCATCCCCCGGGTCCAGGGCAAACCTCCCGTGCTGCTCCAAAGCGGACACGTCCGCAGACGACATGCCGCCAATGGCCGCCGCCACCGCCTTCATGCGGGGCCCCATCGCCCGACCCAAGGCCTTGAAATCCGCCTTGGCCTGTTTGACGAACGCGCTGTCGTCGCGCAAAACTTCCACCTCTTTCACGTTCACCTCGCTCTTGACCAACTCGGAAATGGCCGCAAGGTGACCAGCCGTCGCCTCGTCCAACGCAGGAACCATGATGCGCTTTAGCGGCTGACGTACGCGGATTTTCTCGCGCTTCCGCAAGCTCAGCACCTGGGACGACAATTGACGCGCCAACGACATGCGGGCTTCGAGCGCCTCGTCGCGCTGGGCGGCGTCGCTCGTGGGGAAATCCGCCAAGTGCACCGACACGTTCTCGCCGGTCACGTCCCGGTAAAGCCGGTCCATGTAGAACGGCGCGATGGGCGAGGCCATCAGGGCCACGGTGCGAAGGCAGGTGGTGAGGGTTTGGTAGGCGCTCTGCTTGTCGGCGTTCATGTCCCCTTTCCAGAAGCGGCGCCGGCTCAAACGCACATGCCAATTGCTCAATTCATCCACCACGAAGTCCTGGATGGCGCGGCCTGCGCGTGTGGGTTCCAACGCCTCGTACGCAGCGTCCACTTCCTCCACCAGCCCCTGCAAGCGGCTCAAAATCCAGCGGTCGATCTCTGGCCGGTCCGCGTAAGCCACCTCCGCTTCCCCGCCTTGGTAGCCGTCGGCCCCTGCGTAAAGTGCCAGGAAATTGTAGGTGTTGTGCAAGGTCCCGAAGAACTTCCGCTGCACCTCCCCGATGCCCGCCACGTCAAACTTGAGGTTGTCCCAAGGCTGGGCGTTTGTGATCATGTACCACCGGGTGGCGTCCGGCCCGTATTTGGCCAGCGTCTCGAAGGGGTCCACCGCGTTGCCGAGACGCTTGGACATCTTTTGGCCGTTTTTGTCCAACACCAAGCCGTTGGAGACCACGCGCTTGTAGGCAACCTGGTCAAACACCATGGTTGAAATCGCGTGCAAGGTGTAGAACCAACCACGGGTTTGGTCCACCCCTTCAGCGATGAAGTCCGCAGGGTAAGCCTGGGCGCCGTCCACCTTGTCCTTGTTCTCAAACGGATAGTGCCATTGGGCGTAAGGCATGCTTCCGCTGTCGAACCAGACGTCGATGAGGTCCGCCTCGCGCTTCATGGGGCGGCCATCTTGGGCCACCAGCACCACCTCGTCCACGACATGCTTATGGAGGTCGATGGCGTTGTAGTTCTTGTCAGACATGTCGCCGACCGTGAAACCGTCGAACGGGTTGGAAGCCATGACCCCTGCGCGCACCGACTCATCGCACGCCGCCTTCAACTCCTCCACCGATCCGATGCAACGCTCTTCTGAGCCGTCTTCTGTCCGCCAAATGGGAAGCGGGATGCCCCAGAAACGCGACCTGCTGAGGTTCCAATCATTCACGTTTTCCAGCCACTTTCCGAAACGGCCCGTGCCTGTGCTCTCCGGCTTCCAAGTGATGGTGTCGTTCAACTCCTGCATCCGCGCCTTCGCCTCTGCGGCGCGAATGAACCACGAATCCAGCGGGTAGTACAAAATGGGTTTGTCCGTGCGCCAGCAGTGCGGGTAGCTGTGCTCGTACTTCTCCACCTTGAACGCCTGGCCACGCTCTTTGAGCAGGATGGCGATTTCGACGTCGAGGGGTTTGGCGTCTACTGGGGCGTCCGTGTCGAATTCCGCTTTGACATGGCGGCCGGCAAACGGCCCCACCCTGAAACGTCCTTGCAAATCCACGAGCGGCACACCATGGCCATGCCCGTCGTCAACCAACATGGCAGGCACGCCAGCGTCTTTGGCCACCCGCGCGTCGTCCGCCCCGAACGTGGGGGCGGTGTGCACGATGCCCGTGCCGTCCTCTGTGGTGACGAAGTCGCCGAGGATGACCTGGAAGGCCGACCCAGGGTCGTCCATCGGCTGGGCCCAATCCAACAGCGCGTCGTAGCGCAAGCCCACCAAGTCCGCGCCTTGGACAACCGCCAACACCTCATGATCTGGGTCTTTCTTCCCGCCGAACTGCTTGCCCAAGAGGGCTTCGGCCAACACCACCAAGCCCTCTTCGTTGGTGTACCGGTTCGTCGTTTGGACAACGGCGTAGTCAATGGCCGGCCCAACCGTCAGAGCGGTGTTGGACGGCAGCGTCCAAGGGGTCGTCGTCCAGGCCAGAAAGTCCACATTCAATCCCTTGTCCTGCAACCCACACTTGGCCAACAACTGGGCCTTCGAGTCTTCCGTCGCCCTGAATTGGGCCACGACTGTGGTGTCCTTGACGTCGCGGTAGGTGCCAGGTTGGTTCAATTCATGCGAACTCAACCCCGTTCCTGCCATGGGGCTGTAGGGCTGGATGGTGTAGCCTTTGTAGAGCAACCCTTTCTTGTGCATTTGGGCCAGCAACCACCACACGGACTCCATGTATTTGGTGTGGTAGGTCACGTAGGGCGCCTCCATGTCCACCCAGTACCCCATCTGGCGGGTCAACTCGTTCCACTCCGAGGTGTACCGCATCACCGTCTTGCGGCAGGCGTCGTTGTACTCCTCCACCGTCAATTTGGTGCCGATGTCCTCCTTGGTGATGCCGAGTTCTTTCTCCACCCCAAGCTCCACAGGGAGTCCATGGGTGTCCCATCCCGCCTTGCGTTCCACACGTTGGCCTTTCAAAGTTTGGAACCGGCAGAAGATGTCCTTGATGGCCCGGGCCATCACGTGGTGGATGCCGGGCTTGCCGTTGGCGCTGGGGGGACCCTCAAAAAACACGTAAGGCTTGTCGGCCGGGCGCGACGTCACGCTCTGCTCAAAGGTCTTTTCGTCGTCCCAAATGGCCAGCCACTCCTCGCTGAGTGCAGGCAAATTCAGTGGGCCACGTTCCGGAAATTTCAACGCCATCGGGGGTCGGTTGGAAGGTTCTCAAATGCGCCTCCCACGACTCTCCGCGGGCTGCGCCCGCGAAGATAAATCATGCCCGTTTGGCGCCTGGCCGAGAAACGATCAGACGCGGCTGAGTTTCACCATGTTGGTCATGCCGGCATCGGCAATCGGCATCGACGCCAGGTGAATCACAAAATCACCATCCTTCACCTTGCCCTCTTTCAGCAGAAGCGCCTTGATGTCTGCGATGGTGTGGTCGGTGCTCACCATTTTCGTGTAAGGGATGGCGTACACCCCCCAAACCAGGCTCATTTGGCTCAGCACCTTGGGGTTGGCGGTGAACATGAAGATGGTGGCGGAGGGCCGTTGGCTGCTCACCTGAACGGCGGTGTAACCTGAAAAGGTCATGGTCACAATCGCCCTCGCATTCACCCGTCGAGCCAAACGACACGCGTTGTAACAGATGCTGTCCGAGATGAAGCGTTCGTCGTCGGGGTGCAAGGGAGGGCGCTCAAAGCGGTCCACCGAGCCCTTCGACTCGATGTTTTCAATGACGTGCCGCATGGCACGAACGGCGTGCACCGGGTACTTGCCGACACTGGTCTCGCCGCTGAGCATGACCGCATCTGCGCCGTCCAACACGGCGTTGGCCACGTCGTTCACTTCCGCCCTCGTGGGCGTGGCCGACTCGATCATGCTCTCGAGCATTTGCGTGGCCACAATGACAGGCTTGCCCTTGGCCATGCACTTGCGCACAATGTCTTTCTGCAACAACGGCACCTCCTGCATGGGCATTTCCACACCCAAATCGCCCCGAGCCACCATCACAGCGTCCGTCGCTTCGAGGATGGCGTCGAAATCTTCGATGGCATCGGGCTTCTCGATTTTGGCCACAATGCGGGCATGCTTGCCCGCGGCGTTGATTTGATCCCTGAGTTCCTGGATGTCCGACGCTTGACGCACAAAGGAGAGCCCAATCCAATCGACGTCCTTCGACAAGGCGAATTCAAGGTCGGCTTGGTCCTTCGGCGTGATGCAAGGCAAGGACACCTTGGTTTCAGGAAGGTTCAACCCTTTGCGGGGGCGCAACGGTCCGCCGTGCACCACCTCGCACTTCACCTCGTCCTTGCCGTTGGTCTCTCTCACCCGCAAGGCGAGCTTGCCGTCGTCCATGAGCACGCGTTCTCCGGGCTGCACATCGGCGGCGAAGGCCTCGTAATTGGTGTACACAACCCCGTCGCGTCCCATCTCCTTGCCCACACGAACCACCAACGTCTCACCTTCCACCAAAGACATTTCACCCCCTTCAATGTCACCAACCCTCAACTTGGGGCCTTGCAAATCGGCCAACACAGAAGTGTATGTGCCGAGCTCCTCGTCCAAACGACGCACGGTGTCAATGGTGACGCCGTGCACGTCGTGAGATCCGTGAGAAAAGTTGATTCGGGCCACGTTCAGGCCTTCGTGAATCAACGTCTTCAGGACGTCTTCAGAAGACGAGGCAGGGCCGAGTGTGGCCACAATTTTGGTGCTCTTGGCGCTGGCTGCGGATTGCGTCATAAGGTGGGCGCGTAAGGTGGGCGAGGGCGTTTCCTCTGCGAAATGCAAAAATGGGGGCAGTTCTGACTTCCGCAAGTTGTCCTGCGGTTAATTCTTCAATCTGGGGGTGTCAATCGAACACCGAGAGGGGTTCGATGGCGCCGGAGGCCTCCGGGTCCAACGCCATGGCGTACGAGACTTCTCGGAGTTGCCGGAGTTGGGCCAAGAATTCATGTGCGGCCAGCTCATGGTGGTTGAGCAAGACCAAATAATCCAGCCCAGACACCCCCTCCAAGAGCATGCCTTCCGCCAGACGATTCAACACCAAGGTCACCGCAATGCCGTCGGCCTGGTTCACGTACCTCATCGAAGGGTGAACCGTCTCGGTTTCGCGGCCATGGGTCGACACCACGTCCTGGTCGCAAGACATGGACCAACCAAACGCTTTGTTCATCGACCACGCCAAGCGGTGGCACCCGACGGTTGAACTCAGTCCGAACAACTCATAGTCCAGCTCGTATTCCCATTCCAGCGTGTGGAGCATGGTCAGTCCTTGGGAGTCGGTTTCCGGCGACGTCTCCGACGCTGTGGCTTGGGCTGTTCCTCGGAGGTGGCTTCCGCGCGCTTGGACGTTCCTTGGCGGCGGTCGAACACTTTTTTCCAAGCCCTTCGGGCGGCTTCCTGCTCGGCCAGCTTCTTGCTGCGGCCCACCCCGATGCCAAGCATCTCCCCGTTCACTTTGGCGGCGATTTCATAACGCTCCTCCCCCCCGTTGCTGTCGTCGCGAATCACCTCAAACGTCAACTTCTTCTTGCGCTTCGACGCCCAATGGTGCAGTTTGCTCTTGAAGTCCCGCGTTTCGTTGACTTGGTCTTCCATGCCGTGCCGCTTCAGCATCGCCAGCAGCGCGTTTCGCGTTTTGTCGAAGCCGTGGTCGAGGTAGACTGCACCGATCAAGGCTTCCAGCGCGTTCCCCACCATGGTGTCGTGGATGTCCTCGCGGCGCATTTTGGCCTTGATGAGGTGGTGCAGGCCCATTTTCTTGCCCAGCAAATTGAGGTTCTTGCGGTTGACGATGCGGCTTTTCCGTTTGGTCAACTCGCCCTCCTGGGCTTCAGGGAAATTTCGGTAGAGGTAATGGGCCATCGTCATATCCAGCACAACGTCTCCCAAAAACTCGAGGCGCTCGTTGCTCTTCAGGCCAGTCTTGTCCCCATCGAGCATGGAACTGTGGGTGCATGCTTCGTCGTACGCACCGCGGTGACGTGCCCTGGCGCGCAAGCCAAATTCCCGGCGCACAAGGGTCGTGATGTTTTTGTCCGGCCCCGACTGGGAAACCTGTCCCAACCGCTGCAGAACCACACGAATCATGAAAGGGCTTTGAACACCACTGACGCGTTGTGGCCTCCGAAGCCAAACGTGTTGCTCAACGCCGCGCGCACCTCGCGCTTCTCGGCTTGATTCAGGGTGAAGTTCAGCTTGGCGTCGAGGTTTTCGTCCTCGTGCGCGTGGTTGATGGTGGGCGGCACCACCTGGTCCACGATGGACATGATGCATGCCATGGCTTCCACGGCACCCGCCGCGCCGAGCAAATGGCCTGTCATGCTCTTGGTGGAGCTGATGTTCAACTTGTACGCGTCGTCGCCGAACACCTGCTGAATCGCCTTGACCTCGGCCACATCTCCCAACGGGGTGGACGTGCCGTGCACGTTGACGTAGTCGATGTCTGCAGGAGACAAGCCGGCGTCGTATAGGGCGTTTTTCATCACGTTACGCGCTCCAAATCCTTCAGGGTGTGGCGCCGTGATGTGATGGGCATCTGCGGTCATGCCGCCACCGACCATTTCGCAGTAAATCTTGGCGCCGCGCGCACGGGCGTGCTCGAGGTCTTCCAAAATGATGCCCCCGCCTCCTTCGCCAAGGACAAAGCCGTCGCGCGTGGCGTCGAAGGGACGCGAAGCGCGGGCGGGGTCGTCGTTGCGCGTGGACAGGGCTTTCAATGCGTTGAATCCGCCTATGCCGCCTTCGGTCACCGCCGCCTCAGACCCGCCCGTCACCACCACATCGGCTTTGCCGAGGCGGATGGTGTTGAATGCGTCAATCAGCGCGTGGGTGGAACTCGCGCATGCCGACACCGTGGCGTAGTTGGGCCCTCGTAGGTTGTTGCGGATGCTGATGTGACCAGGAGCAATGTCCGTGATCATCATTGGAATGAAGAACGGCGAAAACCGGGGTGTGCCGTCTCCAGTGTAAAAGTTCTTGGCTTCGTTCATGAAGGTTTGGAACCCTCCGATGCCAGAACCCCAAATGACCCCTGCGCGATCGGGATCGAGGTTGCCGCCTTCTTCCGCAGAGAGGCCAGCGTCTTTCAACGCCATCTCCGCGGTGACCACGGCATACTGCGTGAACAAATCCATCTTTCGTGAATCCTTGCGGTGGATCCACTCCGACGGGTCAAAATCCTTGACCTCACAGGCAAACTGCGTCTTGAAATTCGTCGCGTCAAATCGCGTGATCGGCGCGGCACCGCTCTGCCCTTGAACCAGGTTGCCCCAGAAAGACTGAACGTCATTGCCTAGGGGCGTCAAGGCCCCCAAACCCGTGACTGCGACGCGACGAAGCTCCAAAACAGAAATGGTTGATTTGAGTCCGAAAGTGGACTTAGCCGACGTTCTTCGAAATGTAATCGACCGCCTGGCCCACCGTGCTGATCTTCTCAGCTTGGTCGTCTGGGATGGCGATGTTGAATTCCTTTTCGAACTCCATGATCAATTCCACGGTGTCCAAAGAGTCCGCGCCCAAATCGTTGGTGAATGACGCCTCAGTGGAAACTTCGCCTGCATCGACGCCCAATTTGTCCACGATGATCGCGGTGACTTTTTCTTGAATATCAGACATGATAAGAGATTGTGCTGTTTGAATTCGGGCGCAAATTAACGGCGCGTTTCGAGGCCTTCGCAAGCCTGTGTGAAACTTTTGAACGAATTCGCAAGGATAACCGTCACCCGTGGTGTTCCACGAGGAAGTCCGTCCTTGCTTTGCGCGACAACTTCGGCACCTCTACCCCGTCGGCGGGGAACCCAATGGGGATGTTTAAAAACGCCCGCTCATTGTCCGGGCGACCCAATGCATCTGCCAAAAAACCCATGGGTGAGGGCGTGTGGGTCAAGGCCACCAGTCCGATGCGGTGAAGTGCCGTCAACAACATGCCCACCGCAATGCCCACGCTTTCGTTCACGTAATAGTTGGGCTTTTTGCCAGTGCTGTCCGCCGTGTCGTGAACCTGCTTGAACACCACGATCAAGGCCGGCGCATCTTCGATGAAGGGCTTGATGTGGTCGGTGCCAAAGGGCCTGAGATCCTTCAACCACACTTCGCTCATGCGGCCGTGGTAATTCTTGAACTCTTCTTCCTCCGCCGCCTTCCGAATTTCTTTTCTGAGCGCCGGATCGGTGACCAAACAGAACGTCCAAGGCTGCTTGTGCGCACCTGAAGGCGCCGTGCTTGCTGTGTCGATGCAATGGCGCACCGCCTCCAACGGAATGCGATCTGGAGAAAACACCCGCACGCTTCTGCGTGTGTTCATTTCTTCAAAAAACGCCCTGCTTTGGGCGACCATCTCCTCGTCTGTCAACCGCGGGAGCGTGTAGGGCTCAAACTGCTCACTCATGGCCTGGGCGTCGGGTTCGATCGAACTTTCTTCATGAGCTTGGAGGCGAAGATGAAGGCTTCCAGCTCGGGGTGTTCGGCATGAAGCAGGTCGTCTGAGGGACCGTACCAGGCAATTTGGCCTTGGTGCACGAAGTGGATGAAGTCCGACGCCTCCATGACGCTGTTCATGTCGTGAGATACGACCACGGTCGTCATGTTGAATTCCGCGGTCAAATCCCCGATGAGGTTGTCGATGACAATGCTTGTTTGAGGATCCAACCCGGAGTTGGGTTCGTCGCAAAACAAATATTTCGGGTTCATGGCGATGGCCCGGGCGATGCCCACGCGCTTCTGCATGCCCCCGCTCAATTCGGAAGGGTATTTGACCGCCGCGTGAGGGAGCTCCACACGCCCGAGGCAGAACGCCGCACGGTCCCGCATCTCTGCTTCGCTGTGGTCTGCAAACATGCGCAATGGAAACATGACGTTCTCTTCCACGGTCATGCTGTCGAAGAGGGCGCTGCCTTGAAAGAGCATGCCGATTTCCTGACGCACGGCCTTGCGGCCCATGCGGTCCATGGCGGTGAAATCGCGCCCGTCATAAGACACGTGCCCTTGGTCCGGCTCGAGCAAGCCCACGGTGCACTTTGTCATCACACTTTTCCCGGATCCGCTTCTGCCAATGATGAAGTTGACTTTACCTGGATGAAACGTGGCGGAGATGTCGCGAAGGACCTCTTGGTCTCCGAAGGATTTGAACAAACGGTGGATTTCAATCATGGCGCCAGAATCAGCCCAAAAGCATTTGGGTCAACAACAAATTGGCGATCATGACAATCACCACCGCGTACACCACCGCTTTGGTGCTGCTCCGACCCACCTCCAGGGCACCGCCAGACGTATGATACCCGTGGTAAGCACTGACCGAGCTGATGATCAATGCAAAGACGCAGGTCTTGAGGAGTGCGTAGGTGACGTCGAAAGCGTTGAAGTCGATGCGCATGCCGTACTCGAAATCGGCCATGGAGCTCAACCCTGCCGACACAGCAACCCAGGCTCCAGCGCCGATGCCCAGACCCATGCTCAAGATGACCAGGAAGGGAATGCAAATGAGTGCGGCCAACATCTTGGGAAGCACGAGGTGTCCCGCGCTGTTGACCCCCATGATTTCCAGCGCGTCAATTTGCTCGGTGACCCGCATCGTGCCCAGCTGGGACGCGATGTTGGAACCCACTTTGCCCGCCAAAATCACGGGAATCAACGTCGGGCTGAACTCCAGGATCATGGTCTGACGCACCGTGAAGCCAATGGTGTACACCGGAATCCAGCCTCCGATTTGGTGGGCCGTTTGAATGCAAATGACAGCGCCCATGAACACGCTGAGCAAGACCACAATGCCCAAACTTTGGAGTCCAATGGCCGCCATCTCCTCTGCCAGCAGACGCCGGAACACGGACGCCTTTTCAGGGCGCCTGAGCACGCTCCGCAGGAACGACGCGTAACGCCCGATGTGGAAGAAGAGACCCATGCCCCGAAGGTAAGAGTTAACTTCGCGGCCATGAACCTGAACTTCTTTCGAGTTCTCTCGGTCGTCTCGCTCTGTGTTGGTTTGACCTGCACGGGATGCACCACGACCAAAGCGACGAAAGGCAAGTGCCCCACCTGCCCAGAGTGGTCTATGCCTGCTCAACCACCCCATTGACCCCCATGGCCCACATTCCCAACACCTTCGCCGTCATCATGGCTGGAGGCATCGGCTCTCGTTTTTGGCCGATGTCGCGATCGGAAGAACCCAAACAGTTCTTGGACATCCTGGGCACGGGGAGGTCACTCATCCGCATGACGTACGACCGCTTGGAAAAGCTCGTGCCGGCCGACCACATTTTGGTGGTGACCAACGCGCGCTACAAAGACCAAGTGGCCCAACACTTGCCGCGGTTGCCCGAGGAGAACATCCTCTGCGAGCCGTTCATGCGCAACACCGCGCCATGCATTGCTTATGCCAATGCCGTCGTTGCGGCGCGCGACTCTGAGGCGGCCATGGTGGTGGCCCCTTCCGACCATTTGATCTTGGACGAGTCCGGGTTCCTCGACGTGTGCACCACGGCATTAGAAACCACACGCAACACCGACAGCCTGGTCACCTTGGGCATCCAACCCACCCGCCCAGACACCGGTTACGGCTACATCCAGCACGAGGAGCCGCACGACACAGAGCTCGCTGAGGTGCGTCCAGTGAAAACGTTCACGGAGAAACCAGACTTGGAGACCGCGCGGGCGTTTTTGGCGTCGGGTGATTTTTGTTGGAACAGCGGAATTTTTGTGTGGTCGTTGCGCAACATCCAGCGGGCGTTTGAAGACCACCTGCCCGACATGCTTCACGACTTCGCCGAATTGGACCTCCACGACGCTCAAGCCCTTGCGGCGGTGTATGGGAACTGCGAAAACATCAGCATCGACTACGGCATCATGGAAAAGGCCTCCAATGTGCAAGTCGTCTTGTGCGACATCGGGTGGTCCGACCTGGGCACCTGGGGCAGCTTGAAAGAAAAACTGTCCAAGGACGACCAAGGGAACGCCGTGGCCAACGTGGAGCTGCACGCCGTGGACGCCACCCAGAACTTGGTGGTGGGCAAAGCCTCAGAGGCCGGCCACAAATTCGTGGCGATCAAAGGGCTGCACGACTACATTGTGGTCGACACCCCACACGCCTTGTTGGTGTGCCCGGCATCGGACGAGCAATGGGTCAAGACCCTGGTGGGCGAATTGAAGCGCGAGATAGGAGAGCCGTTGGTGTGAGCCTCAGTGGCGTCCCACCATGTCTCCTGGCACCACCCACGCGTCGTACTCCTCCTCGGTGAGGTAACCGGTTGCGAGCGCCGCGGCCTTAAGCGTGGTCCCCTCGGCATGCGCCTTGCCGGCGATTTCAGCCGCTTTGTAGTACCCGATCTTGGTGTTGAGTGCCGTCACGAGCATCAAGCTGTTGTCGACCAACTCGGTGATGCGCGCTTCGTTGGCCTGGATGCCGTCCACGCAATGTGCTGCGAAGGACACACACGCGTCGCCAAGCAAGCGTGCCGACTCCAGGATGTTCCGGGCCATCATCGGCTTGAAGACGTTCAATTCGTAATGGCCTTGCGTGCCTCCGACCGTCACCGCCACGTCGTTGCCCATCACCTGGGCGCACACCATGGTCATGGCCTCGCACTGTGTGGGGTTGACTTTGCCTGGCATGATGCTGGAGCCAGGTTCGTTGGCAGGCAGCAACAATTCGCCAATGCCTGAACGCGGGCCTGAACCCATCATGCGGATGTCGTTGGCGATTTTGTTCAGCGAAACAGCGAGCTGCTTCAACGCGCCGTGCGTCTCCACAATGGCATCATGGGCCGCGAGCGCTTCAAATTTGTTCTCGGCGGTCACGAAGGGATGGCCGGTGGATTCAGCAATGTGCGCCGCGACCCGGACGTCGTAACCCTCTGGGGTGTTGATCCCGGTGCCGACGGCCGTGCCGCCCAAGGCCAACTGCTCCAAGTGAGGCAAGGTGTTGCGCAAAGCCTTCAACCCGAACTCCAGCTGCGCCACGTACCCGCCGAACTCCTGCCCCAGCGTCAAAGGCGTCGCGTCCATCAAGTGGGTGCGGCCAATCTTCACCACTTCGTGGAACGACTCGGCTTTGGCCTTCAGCGCGTCGCGCAACCGCTCCACCCCAGGAAGGGTGGTTTCCACCACAGCCTTGTAGGCCGCAATGTGCATCGCAGTGGGGAACGTGTCGTTGGAGCTTTGGCTCTTGTTCACGTCGTCGTTGGGGTGGACAGGACGGTCGCCTTCGCCCAAAACGCCACCCGCCAAAACGTGAGCGCGGTTCGCCACGACCTCGTTGACGTTCATGTTGCTTTGGGTGCCTGACCCCGTTTGCCACACCACCAAGGGAAATTGATCGTCCAGCTTGCCGGCGAGGATTTCCTCACATGCCGCCACAATCAAGTCCTTCTTGCCGGCGCCCAACACCCCGAGTTCGGCGTTGGTCAGGGCCGCAGCCCGCTTCAAGTGAGCGAAGGCTCGCACCACCTCCATGGGCATCGACGCCACCGGGCCAATCTTGAAGTTGTTGCGTGAACGCTCCGTTTGGGCGCCCCAGTATTTGTCCGCGGGCACATGAACTTCACCAAGGGTGTCTTTTTCGATGCGGGTCGACATGGTTTGTGGGTTTAGGAAGTGTTCGGATCTGTCAATGGAACGGCGGCGTTCACACGTCGTCGCTGTGGTCGGCTCCGGCGCCTTCCCCCATGAGGTAGGCCCGAAGGAATCCGTCGATGTCACCGTTCATCACGGCGTCGACGTTGGAGGTCTCGTGTCCGGTGCGGACGTCCTTGACCATTTTGTAGGGCTGCATCACGTACGACCGAATCTGTGAGCCCCATTCGATTTTCTTTTTGCCGGCCTCGATCTCCGCACGGGCCTCGTTGCGTTTGGCAATCTCCATCTCGTACAGCTGCGATTTAAGGAGCTGCATGGCTTTTTCCTTGTTGCCGAGTTGGGAGCGGGTTTCGGTGTTGTCGATGATGATGCCCGTCGGCGCATGACGCAGGCGAACACCCGTTTCCACCTTGTTCACGTTCTGCCCCCCTGCCCCACCGGAGCGGAACGTTTCCCAGGTGATGTCGGCCGGGTTGACATGGATGTCGATGGTGTCGTCCACCAAGGGATACACGTACACTGAAACGAAACTGGTGTGGCGTCGGGCGTTGCTGTCGAATGGGCTGATGCGCACGAGACGGTGCACGCCGTTTTCCCCTTTCAGCATGCCAAACGCAAAGTCTCCCGAGAACTCCATGGTCACCTGCTTGATGCCTGCCACGTCGCCGTCTTGAAGGTCGAGTTCCTTGACCTTGAAGCCGTTCTTGTCGCCGTACATGCGGTACATGCGCATGAGCATGGAGGCCCAATCGCAACTCTCTGTGCCGCCGGCGCCCGATGTGATTTGCATCACAGCGTTCAAGCTGTCCTCCTCCGCGCTCAACATGTTCTTGAACTCGAGCTCCTCGACAGCGGTTTGGGCGGATTCGAAGGCCGTGTTGACCTCGGATTCTTCGGCCTCGCCGGCCTTCATGAATTCGTGAAGCACCTGGACGTCTTCCACCGCGGAGGCGCAACTGTCGTAGGATTCAACCCATCCCTTCTTGGTCCGCATGCGCTTCATGACCTTCTCCGCTTCCTTGGGGTCGTTCCAAAACTCAGGGTCCTGGGTGAGCTTCTCGTCCTCGGCAATTTCCATCCTTTTCTGCTCCACGCCGAGGTAGCCTTTCAACTCGTCCACGCGCTTGCCCAAGGCTGCGATTTGGTCCATCGTCAACATGGGACAAAAGTACGCGCCCGGGCCCAAGCCCTTGTGCTCAACCCTGTCCCGCGCGGTCGAGGGCGTGGAGCACCATGCGCTGGGGGAATCCGCGGCCCAACAACCACCGCGCCACCCGCGGTCGGCGGGTCGCCAACTCGTCCGCCCGTCGCGCCGCCAAGGCGTCAGCTTCCCGCTGCCATCGGGCCTCGTCGAATTGGGCCAGTGCCCGGTCAATGTGGATGCAGGCCACGCCACGGGTGGACAGACCCGCCTTGATTTTCAAGGGGCCCCAAGACTTGTGCTCCAAATGCACACGCACGTACGAGTCCGCGCAGCGGGCGTCGTCCAGGCTTCCTTCCTCCACGAGCAAGTCCATCCAGTCGCACACCCATTGCCCCCTGAGTGTGGCCGACGCCAGGGGTTCCATCTTGGCCAGCAGGCCCTTCAACTTCTCTTCCGCCTCCCGCTCCGACCTGTCCCTCATCCCACACCACGCCCGCATGCGTTCGAGCACAGCTGCAGGGGGGGTGGGCTCCTTCAATTCGCTTTCCACACGCGGAAGGTGCATCAAAACCCCGTAAATTGCGGCCCTCAACAACCTCAACTTTACCGCCATGCGGTCAGAAATTTTGCAACGTATCCAAACCCTCTTGACCAACGAGGATTTGGAGGCCATCCGCAAGGATGTGCGCACCGAGATTGATTCCTTTCGAAGTCTGATTCAAGAAGACTTCCGCACCCAGCGAGACGCTTGGGAGAAAGAAGAACACGAAGCCGACGAGAAATTCGAATTCAAGCCCAGCCCTGAAGAATTGGTCTTCAACGAATTGGTGACCCAATTCAAGGAACGCGAAAAGGCTTGGCGCCAGCGCATTGCAGAGGAGCAGCGGGCGAACCTCGAGGTGAAGACCGCACTCATTGACGAGCTGCGCAAGACCATCCAGGAGGAAGAAAACATCGGGGCGGCGTTCGCGAGGTTCAACGAAGTCCGCGAGAAGTGGGAGGCCACGGGCGACGTCCCTGGCGATCGCTACAAGGAGATTCACGACGAGTATCACCGTCTCCGCGACGAGTTTTTCTACAACATCAACATCTACAAGCAGCTCCAAGAGCACGACTTGCAGAAGAACCTGGGGTTGAAGCAAGGCTTGATCGAGCAAGCGAAAACGCTCGCCACCATTGAAGACCTCAAAGAGCGCGAGACCCTGGCGCGGGGCCTTCAAAAGCAGTGGTTCGACGTGGGGCCCTCTCCGCGAGAGACATACCAAGAATTGGCCGACACCTTTTTTGGCCTGACGCGCGAAACGTTTGATGCTGTGAAGTCCTATTACGACGGCATCCGCGCCCAATTTGAAGTGCACAAAACCCAGAAGGAGAACCTGATCACTGCCCTTCAAGAAGTCTTGACGCAAGACGTCAACGACCACAAAAGCTGGCAAGCCGCCACCAAGCAGGTTGTCGATTTGCAGGCCCAGTGGAAAGCCGTGGGCTTTGCAGGCAAGGAGCACAACGAGGCGCTTTGGGGCCAGTTTCGGGAGGCGGCCGACGTGTTCTTTGAGCGCAAGCAAGTCTTCTACGACCGCGTCAAGGCGTCAAGCAAAGTGGCCAAAGAGAAAAAGGTCAAGTTGATCGAAGAAGCCGAGGCGCTTCAGTCCAGCACGGATTGGAAAGTCACGTCCGACGCCATGGTCCGATTGCAGCAAGCTTGGAAAGCCGCTGGACCATGCGCACCAGGCGACGAGCACAAGCTCTGGAAGCGTTTCCGGACGGCACAGGACGTGTTCTTCAAAGCCAAGAAGGCCCAGTTTGCGGACCGCAACAAAGAGGAGAAGGCGAATTTGGCCTTGAAGCAGGTGCTGCTCGATAAAATCGAGGCATTCACCCTTTCCGACAACCGGAACGCCGACCTCGAGACCTTGAAGGCGTTCAGCACCGAATGGCGCGAGATTGGCTTCATCCCCAGAAAGAGCCTCGACAGCATCATGGAACGGTTCCGCACCGCCATGGACAAGCACTACGACGCCTTGAGCGCGGCCCGTTCAGAACGCAGCGTGCAGACCTACTCCAAGCGCATCGAAAAGCTCGCCTCAGGCGATTCCCGTGACCTGCGTCGCGAGCAGAGCATCCTGCGCGACAAGATTGGCCGCCTGCAGCAGCGCATCACGTCGACCGAGGAGAACATGGAACGGTTCACGGGCAAGGGCGCAGAATCGATCCGCGAGCAAGCGCAAAAAACCATCCGCGGTTACCAGCGCGAAATCGACGAGATCAAGGCGAAGCTCAAGCTCCTTCGGGAAGCCGCCGTGTCGGACAAGGACTGATCGCCTTCATCGAAACACCATTCTGGGACAGCCAGCTGAGGTATTCTGGAAGCAGCGCTTTGAGCCCGGCGGCATGCTTGGCGCTGTCGTGAAACACAACCACGCTGCCGAGCTTGGTGCGCCGTTGAAGTCGGGCTTGGGCTGTGGCCACTTCCTGCGCGTGCTGCGCGTCTAAGGCAAAATCGCCGCTCAACACATCCCACATGATGAGGTCCGCGTGGGCCCCGATGCGCCGCGCCTGGGCGGGCGTCATTTTCCCGTAGGGCGGACGAAACAACGGTTGCAAACCGTCGATGGATGCCAACGCCGACTTC
The DNA here is from genome assembly GCA_049610985.1 of Flavobacteriales bacterium. Lineage (GTDB taxonomy): Bacteria > Bacteroidota > Bacteroidia > Flavobacteriales_D > Sanyastnellaceae > UBA11663. Next base: position 40,614 of record JBMZAB010000002.1, read on the forward strand.
ACGTAGGGGGTGGTGCCGGTGCGCCAGCCCAGCTCGTGACGCATGGTGTGTCCTCCGACTGCATGACCCGCCTTCTTCACCAAGTCCAAGATGTCAGGATGCTTTGCTGCCTGGTCGCCCACCACAAAAAACGTGGCTTTGGCACCGTGTTGGGCGAGGATGTCCAACACCCATGGGGTGACCTCGGGGTCTGGCCCGTCGTCGAACGTGAGGTGCACCGCATCCGACCCTGCCACCGACCAAATTGTGCCTGGCCAAATAACCCGACAGAGCCCCTGCAACAGCGGCGGAACACGGGCTCCCACATCCAGTGATTTCAAGGGATTCATCGCAAGCGAAGGTCGAGTATGGGGCATTAACTTTGCCGCATGGACTACGATTTTCGGGCGATTGAGGCCAAATGGCAGCGCGCGTGGAAGGATTCAGACGCCTACAAGGTGACCGAAGACACTTCCAAACCCAAGTACTACGTGTTGGACATGTTCCCCTATCCTTCCGGGGCCGGCTTGCACGTGGGGCACCCACTCGGATACATCGCGTCCGACGTCTACGCCAGGTACAAGCGGCACAAGGGCTTCAACGTCCTTCACCCCATGGGGTACGACAGTTTTGGCCTTCCGGCGGAGCAGTACGCCATCCAAACCGGCCAACACCCCGCCATCACCACCGAGCAGAACATCGCCCGGTACCGCGACCAATTGGAACAGCTCGGGTTTTGCTTCGATTGGTCCCGGGAAGTCCGCACCAGCGACCCCTCCTATTACAAATGGACCCAGTGGATTTTTGGTGAGCTGTTCGAGAGCTGGTACGACATGGAAGCCCAAAAGGCGCGACCAATTGCTGAACTCGTCGAGGCGTTCGCCCAGAACGGCAATTTTAATGTCCACGCCGCGTGCGACGAACACTGGTGGAAGGGACTGAGCTTCCCCCATTTTGGGGCGCATTTCGACGGAACCTTCACGGCCACCGACTGGGACAGCATGTCCGAGCAGGAACGCGCCGAGGTCCTCATGGCCTTCCGAATCGCCTACCTCGCGGACAGCGAAGTCAATTGGTGCCCTGCCCTGGGCACGGTGCTGGCCAACGACGAGGTCAAGGACGGCCTGTCAGAACGTGGCGGGCACCCCGTCGTGAAAAAGACCATGCGCCAATGGATGATGCGCATCACCGCATACGCCGACCGCTTGCTCGACAGCCTGGAAGGCTTGGATTGGACAGACAGCGTGAAAGACGCGCAGCGTCACTGGATTGGACGGTCGGAAGGAGCCTCGGTTCGTTTTGCGGTCGCCGATGACCAAGGACAACCAGATACGTCGGGCGCCGAAGTTGAAGTCTTCACCACCCGCCCCGACACCCTTCACGGCGTGTCGTTCATGGTCCTCGCGCCGGAGCACGTTTTGGTGGACCCGCTCACGACGGACGCACAGCGTCGAGAAGTGGAAGCCTACGTCACCGCCGCAGGGCTCAAGTCCGAGCGGGACCGGCAAGTCGACAAATCCATCTCCGGGGTCTTCACCGGCGGGCACGTCGTGCACCCGATTTCCGGCGCGTTGATTCCCGTGTGGATCGCCGATTACGTCTTGGCCGGTTACGGCACGGGCGCCATCATGGCGGTGCCGGCCGGCGACGAACGAGACTGGAAATTCGCCACGCACTTCGGGCTCGACATCCCGGCCATTTTTGAAGGGATCGACACACAAGAAGCGGTGTGCACCGACAAGGGTGCCGTCCTCTGCGGCAGTGGCGAATGGACCGGCATGAAAGCCGCCGACGCCATTCCGCTGGCCATCGATTGGGTGGAAGCCCAAGGCGTGGGGTCGCGGACCATCAACCACCGCATCCGGGACGCGGTGTTCAGCCGCCAGCGCTACTGGGGTGAACCCTTCCCCATCAAGTACGTGAAAGGCGTCGCCCAGCGCATCACCGACGCCACCGTGACGCTTCCCAAAGTGGACGCGTACCTGCCCACCGAAGATGGCGAACCGCCTTTAGCCCGTGCCGCAAAAGAGGATTGGCCAGTGTTCCAAGGCGATGCCATGGAAACAAACACCATGCCTGGCTGGGCGGGGAGCAGTTGGTACTTCTTGCGGTACATGGACCCCCACAACGACATGGAGTTTTGCGCCCGCCACAAGAGCGATTACTGGGGCCAAGTGGACCTCTACGTCGGCGGGGCCGAGCACACCACTGGGCACCTGCTTTACGCACGCTTTTGGACCAAATTCCTTCACGACCGCGGGCACATTGGCTTCGACGAACCGTTCAAAGGGATGATCAACCAAGGGATGATCTTGGGGCGCTCCAGCTTCGTGTACCGCATCCAAGGCACAGACACGTTTGTGACGGCCAGCCAGCGCAAGGCCCACGCCACCCAGCGGCTCCACGTGGACATCAACCTCGTGGACAACGACAAGTTGGACCTCGAAGGGTTCCGAGCCTGGAGGCCGGAATACGCCCAAGCCGAGTTCATCTTGGAAGACGACGGTTCCTACCTCTGCGGACACGAAGTGGAGAAGATGTCCAAGTCGAAGTACAACGTGCAAACGCCGGACGATTTGGTCGAACGCTACGGCGCCGACACCCTGCGCTGCTACGAAATGTTCTTGGGGCCTCTGACCCAGCACAAACCGTGGGACACCCAGGGCATCAGCGGGGTTCACAACTTTTTGCGCAAGACGCAGCGTCTGTACACCCAAGCTCTCGCCGGCGGTCCGATGCCCGCCGAAGCCTCTGAAGAAGCCCTTCGAATCGTCCACAAGGCGATTGCCAAAGTCACAGACGACCTCGACCGCCACGCGTTCAACACTGTGGTCAGCGCGCTCATGATTGCCGTCAACGAACTCTCCTCGGCCTCAGACAACCTGGGGCAAAACGCCCTCCAACCTTTGGCCATCTTGCTAAGCCCTTACGCCCCCCACTTGGCTGAAGAACTCTGGGCCTCAGCGGGAGGGGCCGGTTCGGTGCTTGACGCCACATGGCCCGTGGCCAACAGCGCGTACTTGGTCGAAGATTCGGTGATGTACCCCGTGTCATTCAACGGCAAGGTTCGCTTCAAAATCGAGCTCGCGGCGTCGATGCCCCCGCCTGAAGTGGAGGCGTTCGTCCGGGCCCATGACAAGACGCTTGAACAACTCGGAGACAAGGCCATTCGCAAGGTCATTGTCGTGCCGGGGCGCATTGTGAACGTGGTCGCCTGACCCTTCCAACTTCCGTCTTCAAAAAAGCCTCTTGGCCTGGGGCCATTTCGTGTGGACAAAATGTCTAAAACTCTGGGCTTGAACCTGGTGGGGCGTTCGTACTTTTACGAAACTGACCAAAATATGTTTTTGCCCGACGAATCAGTGTTTATGTTTGATTTGTTCGAGTTTATGTATTATTTTCGCTTGAGATGGGCCATATGCCGTCGACATCCAACATGAACGACTCACTGAACTCCCTTTGGGACCGCCACGAGCGCACAGCAACCCAACGCACGTGCCGGGAATTGAAGTTGAACGCTTCTTTCACACAACCTCATCAAGTCTTCTCGACAATGAAGAACTCCTTGACTTTCATCCTGTGCTTTGCAGTGTCCTGCCTGACGCTGAGCGCTGCGCCGCAATTGTCAGATGGCTTTTCCAACTCCACTGATGTCCCCTTGGGTTATTGGTTGGAAGTGGAGCAAGTCGCCGTCCACACCGAAGGGGAACTGGCTGGCCAAACCACATACCGTTTGGCGATGCACATGCTCAACGACGACGATTTTCTGATCTCGTGCGGCGGAGACGCGGAAAACCCCATGATTCTGGAATCCACGTCTGGTGAATGGTACAACCACCCCACCAATCTGAGCTGGAATGCAAGTGGCATCAACCCAGCCGTCTTTGGCGCTTTCCCAGAATTGGCATTCGACAGCTACCTCACACTTGGGGCCACCACGGCCGACGGCGACCACCCCTTGTTGACAGCAGGGAGTGGAGAGTGGATCGAAGAATTTCTTGGGTCCACACCAGCAGGAACCAACATCAACACCGAAGGTGACGTGCTTGGATTTGCTTGGTTCCACCTGCCAGCCTTGAATGGCAACGGAACGCACAGCGGGTTCGCCGCCAACCACGCCGACCTCAAAATCCCAGTGGCGCAAATCACAACCTCTGGAACACTTTCAGGCCAATTGTCGGTGCAGTTTCTCGAAAACGGCGACCCCGACAGCGAAATTCGCGTGACGTTCCCACTGTGCTCTGGCGACGGTGAATGTGGAGCTTGCACCGACTCTGAAGCCATCAACTACGTGGCTTACGACCCTGCTTCCGTGTTCTACGACGACGGATCTTGCATTGCCGCTGTCGAAGGTTGCAACGCCCCCACCGCGTGCAACTACGATCCTGGGGCCAACACCAACGACGGAAGCTGCGACTTCGGGGACGCACTTGGTGAGTGCGGAGGCTCTTGTCTGGCCGATGAGGACGGAGACGGCATCTGCGACGACGTCGACGAGTGCGTTGGGGAACTTGACGACTGCGGGGTGTGCAACGGCCCGGGCCCGGGTTACTCCTGCGAATCTGAGTTCGACGGCCTCCCCATTCGAATCACCTCCACCTGCGGGGAAGACGAATTCGCCCCAGGGTTGACCGACGACTTCCAAGTTGTACTCTCCTACCCCGGGTACATGAACGCAGTGGTCGACGGTTCCGAAGTCATCATGGGTGAATGGACCGTGGATCTCTGCACTTGCACGGCGTTGCTGAACTTTTATGATGGTGGCTGCGACCCCATCCAAATCCAATTGGACGCCTTCGGGTACGCGCAGCAAATCAACGTGGACCCCACGTGCTGCTTCAGCGTCAATCACGACGTGGAAACGTTCTGCGCTCCCGAGTTTATGAATGGCTTGACCGACCAAACCGTGGAATGCGCCGAAGACTTGCCATTGACGTGCGATCCCGAGGCGGAAGCGCTCAACATTTGTGACCAAACCGACGTTTTCTGCAGTGTCAATGCATTCACCGACCTGGGAATGTCCACGCACACATTGACCACCGCAAATGGGCCTGGCATTGATGCTGTGCTGCGCATCTACGGGCTGGCTGTCCAAACCGGTGCCCCTTCTGACTATTTCTTGGAAGACCCTGCCAACCCGTTGACGTTCACCCGTTACCATGGATCCGGCACCGCCCACTTGAAGGGTTCAGTGCTCAACGCGGACGACCCTTCGATTTCCTTTGATGTGGACATCTACTTCGAGTCGGAACAAAGCGCCGAAGAATGGCTTGAGGCGCAGTCTGACGCGGACTTGCTGTCCCAGAGCGAATGCAACATTGACGCCGCCCAAATTCAGGTCTACACCTTGAAGAACACCATGTCCCGTCTCGTCGGCACAGGGTCCATGGCCGGAGAGCTCTACCTCAACCACATGCCTGTCTCACAGACCAAGCGATTCCAGCTCGGAGACGGGGCCAACAACCACAACTGCGAATACGGTTTCGGAGGATGGTTTGGTTGGCAAGGTGTGTTGAACGGCACGCCTGTGTCGGGTCTGACGGGGGACATCATCGCCGATGCCACCGCCCCTGAGCTGACTGCCCCTGGCTGCGATGGAGAATATGTGGAATTGATGTATGCCAGGGTCGACCCCGCAACGGGCTTCTCCCAACATGTGCCCCAGCTTTGGGAGCTCCTGGACACCACAGCGCCTGTCTTTTTGGGCGCCCCTGAAGATGTGACCTTGGAATGGAGCACCATTGTCGGCGACGACTGCGGCGACTGGTTCATTGAAGTGCCATGCGTCGGCACCGGCGACAACTGCGACAACTGGAACCCAGACTACCCCGGCTGCAACACGTCGACTGAAGACCTTTGTGGCTCCGTCCAGTTCGCAGAGGAAATCATCGACGGTCCTTGCGACACACAGTTCCAAGTCAACCGCACTTGGACTGCCACCGACTACGCAGGCAATGTGGCCCAGCACACCCAAGTCATCACGGTTCAAGACACGGAAGGACCGTCTTTCGCAAATGTTCCTGCCGACTTCGAAATCTCTTGCAGCGACTTGAATGCGGTGCCCTTCCAGCCCGAAGATTGTGCAGGCGTCGACTTGACTTTCACCCAGGTTTTGGAGGAAGAAGGGTGCAGCCCCTACGGCTTGATCACCCGGACCTACACTGCTGTGGACGGATGTGGCAACCAAACCACGTTCGTGCAAACCCTCCACACCAGCGACGACGAGGCCCCTGTGATTGAATTGGACACCACCTTGCTCGACATGTCTTGTGGTGCATACAGCCAAGATGCTGACTTTGGCCTCACTGTGACCGATTGCAGTCTTGTGGAATGGACCGAAACGGATGGCATTTGGTCTGGCGTGGCCACGAATGCTTGGTCTATGGTGGGTGACGACATCGACTCCCCGGTGGAGATCTCATGGGAAGACTCCCAGGTGACTCTGAACGACGAAGGACCTTGTTACACCATCGACCGCGAAATCACAGCTGTGGATCGCTGTGGCAACGTGACCGTCCAGACCTTCACCTTGACCGTGTCCAGCACCGAGGCACCCAACCTGTGGGCTTCCTACGTCTTTGAGGTGGAGCACACCGAATACGCGGGTGACGGCAGCTTGGTGGTGACTGCCGACATGCAGGACTCCATCATTGGAGAAATCCAAGCCCAATTCTGGTTGCTGGACGACTGCTTGAGTGTCGACGGAGCCAGCTTGACTGTGACGTGGGAAGATGTTCCATTCACCCCGAACGTCGAGCCGTGCTTGGGCATTTCAGGCGACGTGGTGTACGATCGTGTGTACACCGTGGAGGACCCATGTGGCAACATCGCGACCGCGGAGCAGAGGGTGGTCCTGGTGGACACGCAGGCCCCTGTTTGGGCCAATCCCAACGAATTTCTCGAAGCCATTGAGTGCACAAATGGGTTGGCCGACCTCATGGCCGACCCGACATTCATGGTGAACGAAGGCGGTGCCGTGGACGAATCCGACGGCGACGTGACGTTTGACGTGCAGGCCGTGTTGGTGGGCGGTGGATGTGCAGGAACTTGGTACCGCCAGTGGACCGCGACCGACGAGTGCGGAAACGTATCCTACGCCGAGCAGGTCATCCCCGTGGTGGACTTGACTGCCCCAGAATTCCTGATTTTCCCTGAGGACGTGACGCTTACTTTGGACGCCAGCGGCAACGCCGACAGCGCTCCAGAAGCGGTGGGAGGGCTGCCTGTGGCTGTCGACAATTGCGCCTACTACACTTCGGATTTGACCCCTTCTTACGTGGACAGCGACCCCATTTGGCTTTGCGAGGCGGAAGGCGAAGGGTCCTACCAAATTGAGCGGACTTGGAGCGTGTCAGACGTTTGTGGCAACCCGCACAACCAAGTGCAGGTCCTCACTTTTGAAGACAACATCGCGCCAACCCTAGAAGGGGACGCCAACATCGAAGTGGCGTGCGACGCCTACGACGAATTGACTTCATACATCAATGCAAGCCAGGAATACGGTGGCTTCGAATTGACTTGGGAAACCAACGAGACCGCCGGAGGATGCCTGGAACCTGTGGGACAGGTTGCACGTGTGTACACCGCGACCGACGCCTGTGGAAATGTTGAAACGTTCATCCAGTTCATCACCCTTGTGGACGAGGTGGCGCCTGAATTTGACTTTTTCCCGGCCGACGTGACCGTAGAATGTGGAGAGGAGGTGTTCCTCGAGCCCTCAGTCACAGACAACTGCACCGCGCCAGCGGACATCGTCCTTGTGGAAAACCGTGTAGAGGTTCCAGGTGACTGCCCAGGATCGTTCAGCATTGTGCGGACGTTCACTGCCACGGACGATTGCGGCAACGCCACAACTCAAGTCCAAACGATTACAATCGAGGACACCACAGCCCCAATCTGGGACTTTTTCCCAGAGGATTTGGTGTCCGACTGCAGCGACACTCGCCCATTTGACGACGCCGTGGCCACCGACGGATGCAGCGGCCCGGCCGACATCACCGTCACCGTGGACACCCTGGCCGGCGATTGCGCCCAATCCTACACCTTGGTGCGCACGTTCACGGCCACCGACCAGTGCGGCAACGCTGCAACTCAATTGCAAACCATCGAAGTGGTGGACACCACAGCGCCTGTGTTTGTGGAAGATGTGAATGCCCTTGCAGCAGATGGTCTCACGGTGGAATGCGAGAGCATCCCAGAAGCTGCGGTGTTCACTGCGACAGACGACTGTCAAGCCATCGTCATGCAATTCACCGAAACGGTGATTCCTGGGGTGTGCGACAACGAATACACCCTCCGCAGGGAATGGGTGGCTGCTGACGATTGTGGAAACGAAACCATCCACGTCCAAACCATCAACGTGGAGGACAACACGGCCCCAGTGGTGGTGAGCGAAGCTGTTGGCCTGCTCGTGCAGTGCGACGGGGAAGGCAACACTGCAGATCTCGGGCCCTGGCTTGCTTCAGGAGGTGGAGCCGTGGTCACCGACAACTGTGGAGACATCACTTGGTCCAACATCCTCACTGGTTATGAGGTCACCTGCGGTGGCAACGCGGCCATCACGGTGCTATTCATCGCCACTGACGCTTGTGGCCACACTGCAACAACCTCTGCCTCCTTCGTCGTGGTGGACACCATCGACCCAGAGTGGAACGAGGAATTGCCAGAGGAGTACTTGGAAGTGGAGTGCGGATCTGTCCCTGAGGCTGCGGTGCTTACCGTCACGGACAATTGTGGCCCAATCCCTGTGGAGTTCAACGAGACCATTGGTTACGCGGCATGCCCAGGCAACTACACCATCACCCGCTCTTGGGATGCGGAAGATGGCTGTGGCAACGCTGTGTCTCACACCCAGGTGATTCAGGTGACCGACACCCAAGCGCCGGTCTTGACCATCCCGGAAGATTACACGGCCGAATGCAGCGACGAGCATCCATTTGAGGACGCCACCGTTGTGGACAATTGCACCTCAAATCCCTACCTGGCGGTGCTCGTTGATACGTTGCCGGGCGCATGCCCCAACAACTTTGTCATCCAGCGCAGGTTCGTCACGGCCGACGACTGCGGCAACGTGGAACAAGCCAGCCAGTTTATCACGATTGTGGACACCACGCCGCCAGCCTTTGTGGAAGACATTCCTGAAGCTGAAATCACTGTGGAATGCGAAGACCTTCAACCCGCTGCGGTTCTGACCGCCACAGACAACTGCGACCTTGGTCCAGTGACGGTCAATTTCGAGGAAATACGCGTGGACGGCTCTTGCGACAACGAGTTCACTCTGACCCGCACTTGGGACATGGTGGACGCGTGTGGCAACACCAACGAACACGTGCAAGTGGTGCACGTGCAAGACACCACACCGCCTGAGTATGTCGGCATGCCAATGGTTGTGATTCCAGCGCATGAATACGCTGTGGGCGGGGCCTATCCCCCGGACACCCCCTGGGAAGAGTTGGGTGACTTGGAACCCGTACCCACCTGGTATTACGACAACTGCAGCGAATATGTTGGGCCATACACGTTCTTCGACGCCCCCGCGTCAGGAGGCTGTGCATTCCAGTCTCACCCCAATTTTGACGAGGATGCAGCAACTTACATTCGCACATACACCTTCACCGACGCTTGCGGCAATGTCGGGACGGGTGAGGTCGTCATCAACCTGGTAGATGTAACTCCTCCTGTTTTTGATTTTGTCCCGTTGAATGCCTTCTACAACTGCGCATCCGAGGTGGTCTTGGAAGATGCCACCGCCGTTGACGAAACCGACAACGACGTCACCATCACGTTGTCTGTGGATTCTGTGGATTCCTTCTGTGACAACCAATTCGTGCTCTATCGCACGTGGACAGCCACGGACGATTGCGCCAACGAAACAACTGCCACGCAGATCATCATCGTGTCGGACGAGGAGGCGCCAACCCTGATTGTCCCTGAAAGCTACACCGCAGAATGCGGCGGCGACCATCCAGTGGAGGACGCCGAGGCCTTCGACAACTGTGGCGACGTGACCCTCGTCACCGAGACAGACACCACACAATTCGCCTGCCAATACGTGGTGACGCGCACCTTCACCGCCACCGACGCTTGCGAAAACACCACTGTCGGCGTGCAGACCATCACGGTCAACTTCTTGCCGTTCATGGAATTTGTGTCCTTCCCAGCCGATTACACCGCAGAATGCGACGCAGATCATCCTTTGGAGATGCCCGAAGTCAACGAGACCTGCAGCATCGTGACGATCACCGAAGTCACCGATACGATTGGCGGCGATTGCGCGAATGAATACACCGTCACCCGCACGTTCATAGCGTCGGACAACTGCGGCAACAGCACTGGCCCTCAAACTCAAACCATTCAAATCGTCGACACCACTGCGCCAGTCATTGACGGAGCCATGGATGCGACAGTGGAATGCGACGGTGCAGGCAATTTGGCCGAGTACCAAGCCTGGTTGGACAGCCATGCTGGGGCCACTGCCACCGACGCTTGCAGCGCTTCCGTTTGGAGTCATGAGGAAGGTGAATTTGCGGCCGCTTGTGCCTCAACTGGAAGCCGCTCTGTGGTCTTCACCGCCACCGACGTGTGTGGCAACAGCGCCTCATTCATTGGCAACTTCGTCATTGAAGACACCACCCCTGCAAGCTTTGCAGGGGACCTGCAACTGGAATTTGAATGCACCGAATTTGACATGGACTCATCCTACGTCACGGTGGAAGACATTTGCGGCGACGTGACCCTGACATGGGTGGACAACGAAATCAGCGGTGGATGTGTGAAGCCGGTGGGGCGATACCTCCGTCTCTACACGGCCGTGGACGAGTGCGGCAACGTCTCGCAATTCGAGCAAAGTGTGCTGCTGGTGGACAACGTCGCGCCTGAATTGACTGTTCCGGCTGGCTTCACCGTTGAGTGCGATGTAGAAATCGTGTACGACGACGCCACGGCCACGGATGCTTGCGCAGATCCTGTCATCACTGTGGAAGTGGATACCATTCCAGGATTCAACGCTTGTCCCAACACCTTTACCATTCAGCGCACCTTCACCGCCACAGACGACTGCGGCAACGTAAGCTCTGCACAACAAATCATTGAAGTGCAGGACACCACCGAACCAACCCTAAGTGTTCCTTCCAGTTACAGCGCTGCATGCGGCGACCCACACCCCATGGCCAACGCCGTGTTCTCGGACAACTGCCCTGGTGCCGAATTGGTGGTGGTGACGGACACCATCCAAGGAGACCTGTTTTACGTGGTGCGCCGGGAATTCACGGCGGTCGATGCGTGCGGCAACAGCACGTCTGGCATCCAGACCATCACCATCAGCGACAATGAGCCTCCTGTGTTCGTGGGCGACTTGCCACTCGACGGCATGGCTGAATGTTCAGTCGTGCCCCCAGCGGACATGTTGGAAGCGGTCGACAACTGCGGCGTGGCCATGGTGGAACTCGTGGAAACGGAAATTGCCGGCGACTGCGCAGGACGTTACACCTTGGAGCGCACATGGACTGCCTCGGACAATGCTGGTCACAGCATCTCGCACACGCAAATCTTGACGGTGCAGGACTTCACCAGCCCTGAACTGGAGATTCCTTCGGATTACAGCGCCTCCTGCTCGGACGTGCTCGTGCTCGAAGACGCCACGGCCACAGACAATTGTTCTGAAGTCACGATCACTCTGGAGGTGGACACGGTCTTTGGCGCCTGCCCCAATGCCTTCGTGATGGAGCGGAAGTTCACCGCGATGGACGATTGTGGCAACACAAGCATTCGGACCCAAACCATCACCGTGAGCGATGAAGAGGCCCCCGTGTTCAACGAGGATCTCCCTGCAGATGTCATGGTCGAATGCCACGAAGTGCCAGAAGCCGCCATCCTCACTGCGTCGGACAACTGCACCGATATGGTGGTGATGTTCACCGAGGACACCCTGGCCACGGGGTGCGACAACGTGTACACCCTGACGCGCACTTGGGTGGCAGACGACGGATGCGGACACAGCATCAGCCACAGCCAAACGGTGGAAGTGACCGACACCTCTGTGCCTGTGTTCAGCGGACTGGAAGGTGTGGCGAACGGCGGCACCGTGACCGTGCCCTACAACAGCATCTTCGGCGAAGTGATCTTGCCTGTGTTGCTCGACCCAGTGGCGAACGATCTGTGTGGAACACCGGTGCCTTGCGACGAAGGGGCCAACGAAGCCCTCAACCTCACCTTGGGTGCCGCAGTGGGCCAAGATTTGGATTTGACCTACCTGGTGGGTGTCCAAACTGAAGGCGACAACAACCCCTTCATGACAGAAGAAGGGGAAACCGAAGGCAACATCATGACCCCCGCGGTGATGGAAGACGGCATGACCTGCGACAACATTCCTGAGGCATTTGGCCTTCAGTTGTTCAACTTCATGGCTGGCGAGCACTTTGTGGTCGACAGCGGAAACGCAGAGCGGCACGAGGACGGCACGGTGCACATCACCATGGCCACCTCTCGCATCGACGACCCCGATGCCAAGTTGCTCTTGGAAGCCGACTTCGAGGAGTTGATGACTTGGGAAGAGTGGCTCGACACCCCAGGGGAAGAGACGTACAAGTCCGATTGCGGCTTGGGAGACCATGAGGAGTGGTTCTACACGGTGATGACCGGAGGAACTGTGGTGGGCTCTGGTTCGTTGGAAGGCACCAACTTGACCTTGAGCCACCAACCTGCGAACGAATTGTTCGGATTCCAGTTTGGTTACGGCGCCAACAACAAGAACGCCAACTTCGGGTTCAGCGGATGGTTCTACTACACCGGTGAAGTCGTGATGGACGGCGCGGCCAACGCGGCCAATGGTTCAGGTGACTTGTTCGGCGACCTCGATTTCATCGAGTCTTGGAGCACCACGCTCACTTACTGCGCCACAGACTGTGCCGGCAACGAGACAACCTTTGAATACACGATCCAAAGCAGCGAAGAACTCGTCAACCCACTCAGCGGCATGCCATCCGGTGGGATTCAGTCCGACGAGGGATTCGGCAAGCCAGGCGACAACATTTCTGTAAAATCCTTGTTCCCCAACCCGACTCAAGGGTTGACCGTCCTCAGCCTGGGCACCACAGAACGTGTGGACGTGGTGGTGGAATTGGTGGACATGCGGGGCGCCGTGGTTCAAGACGTGTTCCGTGGCGAGTTGATCCCCAATTGGCAGAACAATGTGAACATCGATGCACGCAGCCTGAGCGCGGGTATGTACCAAATTCGCATTTCGGCTCCAGGTTCTGTCACGACCAAAAAATTGCTCTTGACCGAGTGACCCTCCCACGAATGAAAACATACCGAATCGTTGAAGGCCATCCTCTGGGGTGGCCTTCTCTTTTGGGGGCGTGCCTATCTTGGGGACATGAAGCATTTGTTCACATTGGCCCTTTGCCTGTTTTCCCTGGGCGCGATGGCGCAAGGGGCGTTCCCCTACAACCCCGACGCCAACGAAAACGGGACCGTCGGATCTGAAGATCTTTTGGCGTTCCTTTCTGTGTACGGCTCTGCATTTTTGCCTTCAGGCGTCCTGCCTGTCGCCGGTGGCGGAACAGGAGTCAGCACCTTGGATAGCGCCCGACTTGCCTTGGGCGTGAGCACCTTCGCCGACGTGATTCCACTCGGTCAATCGGGCCCCGAAGCCCAAGTCACTGGGGATTTGCGCATCACTCAAAACCTGAACCAAGGCCAAGACAACGTCGCCTCCGGACTCTACGCCGCAGTGTCCGGGCGAGGCGGGACGGCAAGCGGAACGTATTCATTTGTGACCAACCAAAACAGCACCGCCACGGCCATCTGTTCCAGCGCCATCGGAGAAGGCACCTCCGCCACCTCCACGGCCGCCCACTCCCAAGGGTTTGGGTCTGAAGCCTCGGGCTTGGCTGCCCACGCGGAAGGTTATTACACCGTGGCTTCCAGCAGTTCTTCCCACGCCGAAGGGTACCAATCCGAAGCGTCCGCCAACTACGCGCACGCAGAAGGGTACCAATCGAACGCCACCGGCATCGCGTCTCATGCCCAAGGCTACCGGTCCACCGCTTCAGGCTTGTACAGCCACGCCTCAGGCCGGAACGCCACGGCCTCCGCCAGCAGCGCCAGCGCCATCGGATACAACGTCACCGCCGACCAAGCCCACAGCACCGTGGTCGGGCAGTGGAACGCCTTGAACCAAGGCGGGTTGTTGTTTGCGGTGGGCAACGGGGAAGCCGAGGACGACCGAAGCGACGCCTTGCAAGTGGACACCGCCGGCAACGTGCTTGCGGCGGGACGTTTGTTTGCGGAGGGCTCGGACTTGCTCCAGTTGGTGATCAACTTGCAAGCCCAGGTGGATTCCATGCAAATTCAATTGAACCTCCTGCAAGGGGAGTGATCAAAGTTTGATGCAGATGTTTTGAGGCTCGGTGAAAAACTCAAACGCCTCGAAGCCACCCTCACGACCAAGGCCTGAAGCCTTGACGCCGCCAAACGGCGTTCGAAGGTCACGCAACAGCCACGTGTTCACCCACACGATGCCAGACTCTATGCCCGCTGCCACACGATGGGCGCGCTTCAAGTCGGTGGTCCAGACCGTTGACGCCAAGCCATAGCGCGTATCGTTGGCCAGTGCCAGTGCTTCCTCTTCGGAATCAAATGGCTGCAACGTCACCACGGGGCCAAAGATCTCTTCCTGGTTCGTGCGACACTCCGGGCCCAGCCCCTCGATCACCGTCGGCGCCACGTAGAAGCCGGCCTCTCCCCCTTCCGGGTAAACGCGGTGGCCACCGCACAACACCGTGCCCCCCTCTTGCTGGGCCAACACGACGTGACCCAAAATCTTCTCCATGTGCGCTTCCGACACAACTGCCCCCATTTTGGTGGTCGGCTTCAGTGGCAAGTCGGCCACCATTTTCGACGCCTTGGCCACGAGGGCGTCCCTGAACTTGTCGTAGATCGTACGTTCGACCAGGATTCGCGATCCGCACAAGCAGATTTGGCCTTGGTTCGCGAACGAGCTGCGCAAGGTGGTCTTGAGCGCCTCGTCGAAGTCGGCGTCTGCAAAGACGATCGCGGGGTTCTTCCCGCCCAACTCCAAGCTCATTTTCTTGAATTTTGGAGCCACGTGGCCCGCAATGCGCGCGCCGGTTTGGGTCCCGCCGGTGAAAGACACCGCCGCGATGTCAGGGTGGGTCACCATGGCTTCGCCGACTTCCGAGCCCAGGCCGTGAAGGACATTGAACACGCCGGGAGGAAAGCCAGCTTCCTCAATCCACGTGCTGAGCAAGTAGGCCGTGACGGGGGTCAGCTCAGAAGGTTTGGCCACCACGCAGTTGCCGGCCGCCAAGGCTGGCGCCACCTTCCACGTGAACAGGTACAAGGGCAAGTTCCAAGGGCTGATGCAGGTCACCACCCCCAGCGGCTTGCGCAAGGTGTAGTTGATGGCTTCCCCGTCCATGGCGTGGCTTTGGCTCGCGTAATGCTGAATGCCCGAGGCGTAAAACCGGAGATTCTTCTCCGCCCGGGGAATGTCGACGTGGCCCGCGAGCGACACCGGCTTGCCGTTGTCTCGGGCCTCCGCTTCTGCAAGCATGGCCGCGTGCCGCTGAACGGCGTCCGCCAATTTGTCCAAGCACGCTGCCCGCTCCGCCACAGGGGTGGAAGACCACCCGGGAAAGGCGCGCTTGGCCGCCGCCATCGCGCGGTCCACTTCGGGGGCCCCGGACCTTGGAATGGTGCCGTACACTTCACCGGTTCCGGGCGCCACATTGTTCAAGACTTGGGACGTGCCAGAGAAGGCCCCGTCAATGAAATTCTGAACTTGCATGTCCGACGAAGTTACCTAGGCTTGCATATATTTGCCCTTCCTCAACGGAATGCCCCATGGTGTAATGGTAACACACCGGTTTTTGGTACCGTTTTTCCAGGTTCGAGTCCTGGTGGGGCAACCATGAAAAAGCCACCCTTTGAAGGTGGCTTTTTTGGTTTCTGGACCGGGCGTGGATGACGAATACCGTCAATCTGAAATCAGCTCAAACAAGCTGTCCAGGTTGGGCGCCAAAATGACCTCGATGCGGCGGTTCTTTGCTTTGTCTTCAGGATCCACGGGATGGAATTCGCTGCGTCCTGAAGCGGCGAGCATCGATGGGTCCACGCCTGGGTTGGCCAGCAAGATGTTGACGACGGCCGTCGCGCGCAACACACTCAATTCCCAGTTGTTCCTGGGGGTGGTGGTCCGGCTCACCTTGTCGGTGTCGGTGTGGCCCTCCACCACAATTTCAAGGTCGCTTTGCTCGGCAATGACGGTCGCCAACTCCGTCAAGGCGGCCTGCCCCTCGACGTCCACCTCCGCACTGCCAGAGGAGAACAGGAGTTTGGCCTCCATGCGGACGTACACTTTGCCATTGCGCTGCTCCACGTTGAGCCCCTTGCCCTGGAAGCCCAGCAGGGCCTCGGACAAACGGGCACGCAAGGCCTCCGCTGCGCGTTCGCGGGCCGCCAAGAGCGACTCCAGTTCCTCGACCCGCTGGCTCCGCGCCTCCAGCAACCTCGACTTCTCGTTGAGGTCCTTCTCCAATTGATTCAAGGCGTCTTCGCGGCGCTGCAATTCCTCGCGGATGGCCATGACGTCCTCCAGCAGCTGGCGGTTTTCCTCAGCAATGTCGCTCAATCGGCCGGAGCTTTGGCTTGTCAGGGCTTCGTTCAAGTCGGTCAAACGAGACACCTCATCGCGCAACCGCTGAAGTTCAGTACCCAACATGTTCGCCTCGTCGGCCAGAGCGTCGTTTTCGCCAGTCAACCGCGACAACCTGCCCTCCAATTCCCGGCTGCTGATTTCGGCGTCTTGCCGCGCCAAGCGCAACTCTGTGTTCTCCAGTTCTGCTTCGTCGAGTTGGACCTGAAGGGCTTCATATTGCTTGGAAGTGACGCAACCGGTCGACGACACGATCAGTGCAGCCAAACTGGCCAACACTGCAAGGCGGGCCCGTCGGGCCCAAGGGGCAGAAAGAGAAACGTTCATGTCCCACGAAGTTCAAGCGAAGAACCCCCACCAGGAGGGCTCTCGGATGCGCCTTATTCACAGCACAATGTCAGTGTGGTGTGGCTTCAGATCAGTTGATCGGAATGGCGTAGGACCCACCGCTCACCGTGGCGCTGCTGCCCAAGGCGTCTTGCATGGAACCGTTGAACGTGCCCACGATGTACCCTCCAGACACAGGATCGATGTAGTTGATCTGGAAGGTGGTGTTCCCGCCCATCAACGTGGTGTAGTTCGTGCCGTCGGTCGAGGTGTAAGCACCAGCTTGGGGCAAGGACGAAGGGTTCAATGCCACCACGTAGCCGTTGTACCAGCCGTCCACGGGCTCAGCAATCACAAAGCCAATTTGCGCACCGGTCAGGCTGGTTCCTTGGATTTGAAGGTTGGTGCCCACGATCTCGGCTGAAGCCGCTGCGTCGCCGAAGTACTGGATGCCGTAGGAGTTCCACGTGATTTCTGCAGCGCAAGGCTCGCAGTTGGGTCCTCCGCAATCGATGTAGTCTTCCAACCCGTCTTGAATGCCATTGGTGCAGTCGCACAAGCATTCGCAAGGGTCGCAATCGCTGCCACCGCAGTCGATGCCGGTCTCGTCACCGTTCAATTCTCCGTCGTCACAAGTGGGACAAACCTCACAATCCACACCGCCGCAGTCCACGTCCTGCTCATAGCCGTTCAACAGGCCATCTCCGCAGAGTTCAGGGCAAGCTGGGCAGTCCTCGCAACCGCAGTCGATGCCTGTTTCGCCTTCGTCCAACACCCCGTTGAAGTTGGTGGCGCATGGCTCGCAGCTGCCGCCACAATCCACCCACTGCTCTCCCAGCAACGGATCCCACTCGCCGTTCTCACAAGGGTCGCATGGCTCACAAATTGGGCCCCCACAGTCCACGAGCTCCTCCTGGTTGTTCAGAATCTCGTCATAGCAGTTCTCTCCGATGAGGTTGTCGTCGTTCAAGCAACCGGACAAGGTGATGGCAGACAGGCAAATGGCCAAGGAAGCCAAAAACAGGCGTCCGAAACCGGTGGTGGAGGAACTTGGAGTGCTCATGTGCGTAATTTTGACAGCCCGAAAGATACAACTTCAACACCATGGACAACCTCGAGTGGAAACCCGCGCCTGCCCCTGACTTCCAAGAAGTCGGACGTCTGTCACAAGACACGGGTCTCAGCCCTTTGGTTGCATCCTTGTTGATCCAGCGGGGGATGGCCTCGTCCGAATCGGTCCACGACTTCTTGGACCCCAGCCGTGAGAAGCTCCACGATCCTTTTTTGATGAAGGACATGGACAAAGCCGTGGCCCGAATCATGAAGGCCATTGAGCGGAAGGAGCGCATCATGGTGTACGGCGACTACGACGTCGACGGCACCACCTCGGTGGCCATGGTCTCGTCGTTCTTTCGAGGGCTGCAAGTGCCTGTGGTTCCCTACATCCCCATGCGCTACGGAGAAGGGTACGGGGTCTCGCCCAAAGGGGTGGAGCGCGCCAAGGTGTCGGGGTGCACGGTGTTGATCACCCTGGACTGCGGGACCAAAGATTTTGACGCCCTTGCCGCCGCCGCCGAGGTGGGCATCGACACCATCGTGTGCGACCACCACTTGCCGGCCGACACGTTGCCCATCACCACCGCATTGCTCAACCCCAAGCAGGAGGGATGCACCTACCCGTTCAAGGAATTGTCCGGGGCAGGGGTCGCATTCAAATTGCTGACCGCGTTGGTGAACCGCATTGGACTGACGATGTCCTCGGTGTACGACCACCTCGACCTGTTGGCCTTGAGCATTGGGGCCGACCTGGTGGACATCACTGGGGAAAACCGCATCCTGGCCCACCACGGCATGCGGAAGCTGAGGAAAACCATGCGCCCCGGAATTCGGACCATGCTCCAGGTGGCCAACATCGAGCGCGTGCCCAACACCGTGCGAGACATCAGCTTCACCCTGGGACCGCGGATCAACGCAGCCGGCCGCGTGGGCCACGCCCTCAAAGCCGTCGAGTTGTTGATGGCGTCGGACGACAACACGGCTTACGAGCTCGCCTACGAGCTGGAGTCCATGAACCAAGCGCGACGCGACCTCGACGAGGACATGACGGAAGAAGCCTTGGCCCAAATGGCAGAACAACCTGCCGGCCGCTGCTGCACCGTGGTGTGCGGCGAGGGATGGCATCGAGGGGTGCTCGGCATCGTGGCAAGCCGTCTTGTGGAGGCACGGTACCGACCCACCATTGTGTTGAGCGAGGAAAACGGACTCATGATGGGCAGTGCGCGCAGCGTGCAGGGCGTGGACATTCACGAAGCCTTGGAAGACTGCCGGTCGTACCTGGAGCAGTTTGGGGGGCACCCCATGGCAGCAGGGTTGACCCTCCGCAGCGACCAACTGCACGAGTTCAAGAACGCCATCGAAAAAAGCATCGCTTCCCAAGTCAACGGGCGCATTCCCGCCCCGAGCATCTCGTACCACCTGGAAATCGACTTGAACGCGATGACCCCAGAGGTGTTCCAGGAAATGGGACGCTTGGCGCCTTTCGGGCCTGGGAACGGCGTGCCTGTGTTCATGGCCAGCCGCCTCGTCGCGGCATTGCCTCCGCGCACCGTGGGTCACCGCGGACGTCACCTGAAGCTCATCTTGCAATCTGCAGATTCTCCCCAACAACGCCTTGAGGCCATTGGATTTGGGATGGGCGACCGCTTGGAAGAAGTGCGTAGGCTGAAAGACATGGATGTGGTGTTCACCCTGGTCCAAAACACGTTCCGGGGCCGAACCTCCCTCAACATGCACATTCGGGCCATCCGGCCGAGTGCCGACTGACGTGGAATTCAAGGAAGGGTCAGGGCAGGATGACCGTCCCGAAGTGCGCCAGGGTTTGGCGGATTTGGGCGTCGATTTCGACTTTTTGGGCCAACAATTCCCGCTCTGTGTCGACAGACAAGTTGGCACCCTGAAGTCGGGCCGACACCTCGACAGAGGCCTTCTTCAAGTCCCACAGATGAAGGCGCCGCAACGCGCTTTCCAGCAAATCCATCAATTGATCCTTCTCCACCACCGGGTAGATTTTGTGGCGCTCTGACCAATTGGGGCTCAGCACGTGTTGCTGAATCATGGCCCCTGCGACCTTCTGCTGCACATCGTGGTCTTGGTCTTGGGTCAGCTGCTCTGGCGTCAAGATGCGTTCATGGTCGAGTTCGGAAGAGAAGCGCTGCACCAAGGTTTGGTTCATCGGCTGACGCATCTGAATACCTTCTTCCTCGAGCCGGTGGATGACCAACTCCGCGAATGGCACCTCAAGCACCTCGGCCTCCTCCCCTTCTGTCTCCGGCTCGAGGGTGACGGACACGGTGTCGGTCGCGTACTCCAGGAGCGCCCGGATCAAATCGTCTTCCACCACGGTGCGGGGGTCCACCTCCACCTGTTCAGCCATCCCCTCAGGCGACGGCATGACAGAATCGTACTCGGTCGAAGAACCTTGCGGTTGAGGGCCGCGCGCGGCTTGTTGAGCCGACCGCTTTTGCTCGGCCATCGCCGCGGCGTGGAGGGTTTTGGCGACTTCAGCGCCCAGCACATCCTCGGACAGGCCGAGTTGGCTGGCCGAGGTCTGCAAGTACACGGACCGCTGGATGGCGTCCGGGATGGCCGCGATGGAGGTCACCACAGACCGAACCATGTCCGCCCGCTTCAACGGGTCGGAACCTGCCTCGTCCGCCAGCAACCGCGCCTTGAATTCCAGGAAGTCTTGGGCGTCGTCGTGAATGGCCTTGTTCAAGGCGTCGCTGCCCACTTTCTTGGCGAAGGTGTCGGGGTCGTCGCCGTCCGGCAACAGCACCACCTTCACGGCCATGCCCTCGGCCAGCAGCAAGTCGATGCCGCGGAGTGACGCCCGGATGCCCGCCGCGTCGCCGTCGAAGATGACCGTGACGTTCTTGGTGAAGCGGCGGATGAGTTGGATTTGGCCTGGCGTCAATGCCGTGCCACTCGACGCGACCACGTTGCGCACCCCGGCTTGGTGCATGGCCATGACGTCGGTGTAGCCTTCGACGAGGAAGCAACGCTCCTCCTTGACAATCTCGGGCTTGGCGAGGTGCATGCCGTAGAGCACCTTCGACTTGTTGTAGAGCGGGCTTTCTGGCGAGTTGAAGTACTTCGCGACCTTTTTTTCCGTGCTCAGGGTGCGGCCACCAAATCCAATGACCCGGCCCGTCACATCCCGAATCGGGAACATCACCCGCCCTTTGAAGAAATCCCAAAGCGACCCGTCCTCGCGCTGCTTGCACAGCCCGGCCTCCACGAGTTTCTCGGCGGAATACCCGGCTTCTTGTCCAGCCGTGGCGAGCGCGTCCCAAGTGTCGGGGCTGTACCCGATCAGGAACGCGTCGAGCACGTCGTCCCGAAACCCGCGCTCCACAAAATAGCTGCGTCCGATGGCCTTGCCGGCGTCGGTGTTTCGCATCTGGTCGGTGAACCACTTTTGGGCCCACGCCACCACATTGCCGAGGCTCTCCTTGGCCGTCGCAGCCGCGATTTCCTCGGGCGTGCGCTCCTTCTCCACGATCTCGATGTTGTACCGCTTGGCCAGCATCCGGAGCGCTTCCGGGTAGCTGACCTTCTCGATCTCCATCAAAAAGGTGACGAGGCTTCCGCCTTTTTGGCTCGAGAAGCACTTGAAAATCCCCTTGGCAGGCAAGACGTAAAACGAGGGGGTTTTCTCGTTGGTGAACGGACTCAACCCCCGCAACGCACTGCCCGATTTTTTCAGCTCCACATAATCGCCCACCACCTCTTCGATGACGGCGGCGTTCATGATTTGATCGACGGTTTCTGCGGGAATCATGGCATGCAGTGGGCCAACGAAGATATCCAAGATTTCACCGAAGCGCAGAAAAAACGGCACCTCGATGGGTGCCGTTCCATGCGGAAGCATCCTGCTTCCAAAACCTGCGACCAACGCCGCGTTCGGCTTGGTCTTACCTGCATTTCATGAACCGCTCTCTCTTCGGCCCTGAATCCGATTCAAACCTACTTGGGAGATCGTACTTCAGATGTCACCAGGATGTTAAGCGGTTGTGAATGTTTGTTGGCCACATGCGGGCTCCGCGTCGCATCCGCACACCGATTGACGGCACAAGGCCCGAACTTACGCAAATGACAGGCCGTCTGATACCCTGGTTGGTGGGCTCCATGACTGTGGCGATGCTCGTGGTGGTCGCCGTTCAGGTGAATTGGTTGGAGTCATCTGCCAAACTTCGAAAAGAGGTCTTCGACCAAAGTGTGGAGCAAAGCCTTCAAATTGTGGCGAGATGGTTGACCGCTGGTCACCTTGACGAAGTCAGGTCGAGAGACCGCAATCTGCTGCGCACCGACGAACTCGCCCCCGAGGAGCGCATGGTGGTGCGCAGGATGGAGTCCTTCCCGATGGACTCTTTGCTGACCATCGCGTTGAAGGAACAGGGCATCGACGCGGTGCCTGTGTTTGGCGCCTTCAACCGTTTCGGGCAGCCGGTGTTCTTGCCTGAAGATGCCGAAAACCTCCAGGACGAGCTGTTGTCCCCGCGCACCGGGTACAGCGTCACCTTGGGCACCCTTCAATTCAGGATTCATTTCCCCCGACTCCCCCGCTACTTGATGGGCCAAATGCTCGGCGCCTTCGCCCTCAGCGTCGTCATGATGCTCCTCATCGCCGCCATCTTCGCCCACACCCTGTTGGCCATTCAACGGACCAAGCGGTTGGACCGGCTGCAGCGCGACCTGGTCAACAACCTCACCCACGAACTCAAAACCCCCATCAGCAGCATTGGCCTGGCCAGCGAAGCGTTGGCGGACCCCTCGTTCGACGACGACGCCAAAAAGCATTACCTCAGCCTCATCCGCGAGGAGAACAAGCGTTTGGGCGTCCTCGTGGAAAACGTATTGCGCGCCAGCCTGTCCGAATCGGGGGCCATGCGGCTCTACATGCAACCGCTCAACGTGCACGATTTGGTGAAGAATGTGGTCAAAAACATGGCCATGCGCCTGCACAAGCAAGGGGCCAAGGTCGAATTGGACTTGACGGCGTCCAACCCCAATTTGATGCTCGACCGCATCCACGTGACCAACGTCCTTTTCAACCTCATCGACAACGCGATGAAGTACGCCAAAGAGGACCCGCACATTGTCATTCGCAGCAAACAAACCCATGACGGACTGTCACTTCACATCCAAGACAACGGGATTGGCATCGCCAAAGAACATCTTGGCAAGGTCTTTGAGCGGCTGTACCGTGTCCCCACCGGAAACGTGCACAACGTGAAAGGGTTTGGGTTGGGATTGAGCTACGTGAAAAATGTGTTGGAACACCACGGGGGCTCGGTTCACATCGCAAGTCAGCCGGGGGAGGGCACAACATTGACACTCAACCTTCCGTTTGAACATCCTGACAAGACTGAAGCCACATGAAAGACATCCGAATCCTCCTCTGCGAAGACGACCCCAGCTTGGGCCGTTTGTTGTCCGACTACCTCAAGGCCAAGGGCGCCCAAGTCACTTGGGCGCAGGACGGGGCAGAAGGCTTGAAGGCCTACCACCGCGAGACCTACGATTTCATTGTCCTCGACGTGATGATGCCCAGGAAAGACGGTTTTCAAGTGGCAGAAGAGATCCGGTTGGACAGCCGCAGCATCCCGATTTTGTTCTTGACGGCGCGGTCCAGCAAGGAAGACACCCTGGAAGGCTTCAAGGTGGGCGGAGACGATTACATGAGCAAGCCGTTCAGCATGGAAGAGCTCGTACTTCGCATCCAAGCCATCCTGCGCAGGTCGGCCGCGCTGCCGGAAGAAGGGCAGGAAGTCACGGAATTCACGGTGGGGCTGTACACCTACGACTACAACAGCCAATCCCTCAACCTCCAAGGCGAGTCCCAACGCCTGACCACCAAAGAGAACGAGCTGCTGTTCATGCTGTGCAAGCACAAGAACGCCTTGCTCGAGCGCAGCCACGCCTTGCGGAACATCTGGGGGGACGCCAACTACTTCAACGGAAGGAGCATGGACGTCTACATCGCTAAACTCCGGAAGCACTTGAAAGGGGACGACCGCATCGAGATTCTGAACGTCCACGGCAAGGGGTTCAAGCTGGTGGCCCCAGCAGACTGAGAATGCCTATCTTTGCGGCCTCAAGCGCCGTCCATGTCTGACATGATCAAGATCCTTGCGGGGTCGGCTTCCCAAGAATTTGGGGAACGCGTCGCCGCCGCTTACGGAACCTCCCTGGTTCCTGTCCGCACGCAAAAATTCTCGGACGGCGAATTTGCCGTGAGCATCGAGGAAACCGTGCGTGGCAAAGAGGTGATCATCGTCCAGTCGACTTTCCCTCCTTCTGACAACTTGTTGGAATTGTTGATGTTGATCGACGCCGCCAAGCGTGCCAGCGCCAAGCGCATTGTGGCTGTGATGCCGTATTTCGGCTTCGCTCGCCAAGACAGAAAGGACAAACCCCGCGTGGCCATTGGCGCCAAATTGGTGGCCAACATGTTGATGGCGGCTGGTGTAAACCGTGTCATCACCATGGACCTTCACGCCGACCAAATCCAGGGTTTCTTCGAAGTGCCCGTCGACCACCTCTACGGATCGACCCTCTTCTTGCCTTGGTTGGAGAGCAACGTGTCCCGCGACAACCTGTGCATCGCCACGCCGGACACCGGCGGCACGAAGCGTGCGAACACCTACGCCAAGGCCATGGGTGTGGACATGGCCATCTGTTATAAGCAGCGGAAAGTGGCCAATCAAGTGGAAAGCATGACGGTCATCGGCGACGTGAAAGGCAAGGACGTGGTCCTCGTGGACGACATGTGCGACACCGCAGGCACGCTCACCAAGGCGGCCGATTTGATGATGGAACATGGTGCGCTGA
Source organism: Flavobacteriales bacterium (assembly GCA_049610985.1). Classification (GTDB taxonomy): domain Bacteria; phylum Bacteroidota; class Bacteroidia; order Flavobacteriales_D; family Sanyastnellaceae; genus UBA11663. The sequence goes on from JBMZAB010000002.1 coordinate 65,491, forward strand.
GTGTGCGGGCCGTGTGCACCCATCCTGTGTTGAGCGGCCCGGCGTATGAGCGCATCGCCGCCAGCTCCTTGAAAGAATTGATCGTGACGGACTCCATTCCGCTGCGCGAGGACGTCAACGCGTCCAAAATCACCGTGCTCCCTGTGCACGACATGTTTGCCCAAGTGCTTCAGTGCTTGATGAGCAACAAATCCATCAGTACACAATTTACCATCCAATAATTTTTCATCATGAAAACTGCATCATTGAGCGGCTCTCTCCGTGAGAGCGTAGGGAAAAAAGATGCTGACGCGCTCCGCGCTTCAAACCGGGTTCCCGGGGTGTTGTACGGCGGTGCCGAGCAGTGTCACTTCAGCTTGTCTGAAGTCGAACTCAACAAGGTCGTCTTCAACCCAGACGTCTTCAAACTCGAGTTGGACTTGAACGACAAGAAGGTCGACTGCATCATCCAGGACATCCAATTCCACCCTGTCACCGACCGCGTCACACACGTCGACTTGCTCGAGGTCTTGCCTGGCAAGCCCGTGAAGGTGGAGTTGCCGTTGCGCACCACCGGACAAGCCATCGGTGTGATGAATGGTGGACGTCTGGAACTCAACTACCGTCGCGTGCCCGTACGCGGGTTGGTGGACCAGCTCCCCGAATGCCTCACTGTGGACATCTCGCCCTTGGAAATTGGCGACAACGCCCGTGTGCGTGACCTCGACATTGAAGGCCTCGACATCCTCCTCAGCGAAAGCGCCCTCTTGGTGGCTTGCAAGCGCACGCGTGCAGCCATGTCTGCCGAATCTGCACTTGACGGTGAGGAAGGCAGTGAAGCGGCTGAAGGCGGTGAAGCGGCTGAAGGTGGAGAAGGCGGAGAAGGGTAATTTCCTCGCAGCATGAAGTACCTCATCGTCGGACTGGGCAACCCAGGCTCGGAGTATGAGGGCACCCGACACAACATCGGGTTTGACGTGGTGGACACCATCGCCCAACGTCTGGAAGGATCTTTCGAGACCGCCAGGCTGGGCGAGGTGTCCACCGTTCGTTTCAAGGGACGCACCCTTGTGCTCTTGAAACCTTCGACGTTCATGAACCTCAGCGGCAAAGCCGTTCGGTACTGGATGGACGCCGAAAAAATCCCCCTCGACCGGACCGTGGTGGTGACGGACGATTTGAATTTGCCCTTTGGGACCCTCCGACTGCGCGCCAAGGGGAGCGACGGCGGCCACAACGGGTTGAAAGACATCCAAGCCGTGCTCAACTCCATGAAATATCCCCGGATGCGGTTTGGCATTGGTGCTGAATTTGGAAAGGGCAAGCAGGTGGACCACGTCCTCGGCTCCTGGGACGAAGAGGAGCTGGGGAAGATGGAGGAGCGCTTGACCACCGCGACGGATGCGCTGCTCAACATCACAACCGCCGGCTTGGCCCGGGCGATGAGCACCTACAACGGAAAATGAGTGCTGGGCCGCGTCAAGCCTGCTCGTAGAAATGGTTGTTCCCGATGTACGCCACCACGGCGTCGGGCAACAAGAACTGCACGTCGTGCCCCGCCATGATGGCGTCGCGGATGTACGTGGAGCTGATGGCGATGACCGGGGCCTTTTGGACTTCGACGTGGGGGTGCGCCATCCAACGGTCCACTTCGCTGGGGGCGTTCACCGCGCGGTCTGAAAGGCGCGGGTAAATGAGCAACCGGTGCTGGTCGAGCAAGTCGTTGTGGTCTTGCCAGGTTGAAAACGACGCCAAGTTGTCTTGGCCCATGATGATGCTGAAGGCCGTGTCCGGGGAAGACGCCCGAAGGTGTTCCATGGTGCGCGCCGTGTAGTTGGGGCGGGGCAGGGCAAACTCCACACTCGAGGCGCGCAACTGCGGATGGTCCGCCAACGCCAGCTTCACCATTTGCAGGCGATGTTCCTCGGGAATCAGGTCAACCCCTTGTTTGTGTGGGCTGGTGGGCGTCACCACAAGCCAAACCTCGTCCAAATCTGCATGCTGAAGCATGTGGTTTGCGATGATCAAGTGCCCCAAATGCACTGGATTGAACGACCCGAAATACAGGCCCACACGCTGAAGTATTGATGCGGCGCCCATGAATCAGGCAGGGTCGGGTTGAAGGAAGTTTGAGACCAGCTGGGTCGCCTCTGAGAAGGCCGTCTCCAGGTCGTCGTTCACCAGTTGAACGTCAAAGGCTGGGGCGGCTTCCAGTTCTTGGGCGGCCTTGCCAAGGCGCTTCTGAACGCTTGCTTCGTCTTCTGTGCCGCGTCCTCGCAACCGCAGCTCTAGGGCCCCGATGGAGGGCGGCATGACGAAAATGGACAATGCGCTGTCGCCGAATACGGACTTGAGGGTTTGACCCCCCACCACGTCCACGTCGAACAACGGCGTCAGGCCCTCTGCCCACAACCGCTCCACCTCACTGCACAACGTGCCGTAGGACAGCCCTTCGTAAACCTCTTCGTGCTCGACAAAAGCCTGGTCGGCCAAGCGAGACGCAAATTCCTCGACGGTCAAGAAATGGTAATCGTGGCCGTCGGTCTCCCCTGCGCGAGGGGCACGGGTCGTGGCACTCACACTGAACCCCAAGGCCAAGTCCGGGTTGGACATGAGGTGGCGCACCACCGTGGTCTTGCCTGCACCTGAAGGGGCAGAGAAGATGATGGCGCGGCCGTCGCCTTGCGGTTTGGTTCCTGCGGGCATGGGTCAGAGCACGTTCAGGACTTGCTCCTTGATTTTCTCGAGCTCGTCTTTCATTTGGACCACGATGCGCTGGAGCTTGGCGTCGTTCGCCTTGCTTCCAAGGGTGTTGATTTCACGCCCCATCTCTTGGGAGACAAACCCGAGCTTCTTGCCTTGGGCCGACCCGGTGTTCATGATGTCGCGGAAGTAGACAATGTGGGCACGCAACCGGGTGCGCTCTTCGCTCACGTCCATCTTTTCGATGTAGTACAGCACCTCCTGCTCAAACCGTCCCTCGTCGAGGGCCGCGCGGTCCACCGTCTCCTCCAAATTGGTCCGGATGCGCTCCCGAACCCGCTTCAACCGCGCGTCCAACAGCGGGTCCAACGAAGCCTCCAAGGCGTCGATGATGTCCAAGCGCGCCGAGAAATCCGCGTGCAACGTGGCGCCCTCAGTGTCCCGGAAGGCGTCGAATTGGTCGGCCGCTTCCACCACCAACGCGTGGATGCCTTCCCACGCTTCGTGGTCAAACGCTTCGCGCGACGTCTGCATGGCGTCTGGGAACCGCACCGCCGTGGACAACAGGTTGCCCGTGGGTTGGTCGGTTTTTTCGGCCAGCGTGCGCAAGGCGTCCACGTACTTCTCAATCACGGGGCCGTTGAGTTCGTGGCGCGCCTCTGCGGCGTCAGCTTCGAAGTGGATGGCCACGTCGCTCTTGCCCCGCACAATCCTCGCGCCAAGCTGCTTGCGCAGCTCCATTTCCTTCTCCTTCAACACGGACGGCATGCGGACCGACAGGTCCAAATTCTTGCCATTCAACGAACGGACTTCCACCGTGTATTTCCTGGAACCGACGGCACCTTCCGCCTTTCCGTATCCTGTCATCGAGCGCAGCATGCCACGAAGATACGCCCCCACCCCGTGGGGCCCTTTCCGTGCTGGCGACGGGGCTGTTCTGCCGGGCCCGGGCGCTACCTTTGACGCATGGCGGAACCCCCTGAAGGCATTCGACACGTGCAAGCCCTTTTGAACGCAGACATCGCGGCATTCAAGCCCAAATTCCGCCAGGCCGTCACCACCGACGTGGCACTGCTAGACACCGTCATGCGCTACATCCTTCGACAGAAGGGAAAGCAGATGCGGCCCATGTTCGTGTTTCTGAGTGCACGGCTGCACGGCGGCGTGGACGACCGCGGCCAGGCCATCGACCGGGCGCACACCGCTGCAGCCCTCATCGAGCTGCTTCACACCGCCACCTTGGTCCACGACGACGTGGTGGACGAGAGCCCGCTGCGCCGGGGCGTGTTCAGCATCCAAGCCTTGTGGAAGAAGAAGGTGGCTGTGCTGGTGGGCGACTACCTGCTCAGCCGAGGCTTGCTTGCTGCCGTGGACGCCGAAGCCTACGACTTGCTGAAAATCACCTCGCGTGCTGTGCGCGAAATGAGCGAAGGCGAGCTGCTTCAAATTGAAAAAGCCCGGCGTTTGGACATCACCGAGGAGGTGTACTTCGACATCATCCGACGGAAGACGGCCTCGCTCCTGGCCGCGTGCTGCGCGTGTGGGGCGGCTGCAGCCGGGGCGGACCAAGACACGGTGGACCGCATGTGGGGGCTCGGAGAGCGTGTGGGTTTGGCCTTCCAAATCCAGGACGACTTGCTCGACCTCGGAGAAGGCGACCGGACGGGCAAACCCACTGGCCAAGACATCCGCGAACGCAAGATGACCCTGCCACTCATCCACACCCTGGCCAAAGCCACGCCCAGCGAACGGCGGCGGTTGATCCGGCTGGTCAAACACCACAGCGAAGACCCCAAGGCCGTGCAAGAAGTCATGCAGGCCATCCTGCAAGGCCCCGGCATGGACCGGGCCAGAGACGAAATGCGCCGGCTCAAGGAAGAGTCCCTCGCGCTGCTCGAGGAATTGGGCGGCACCGACGCCGTGTCCGAGGAAGCCCGTGCCGCCTTGCGCGACCTCATCGAGTACACCATACGCCGCGTGAAATGAGGTGGTCGGGTTGGATGATACTGGGATGGGTGCTGGGCCTGGCCATCGGGTGCGGTCCTGACCCTGACGCCCCGACGCGCACCACGACAGAGTCGTGGCCCGACGGCCGCGACAAATCTGTGGAGGTCACTCGGGCGGACACGCTGGTCGAGCGGCTCGAATACCACGAAAATGGGCAATTGAGCGTGCGTGGCGGATTTGCGGGCGGCAAGCGACACGGCGTGTGGAACAGCTACTTCGATTCCGGCATGCCTTGGTCCCAAGCAGGTTACAAATACGGCGTGCCCCACGGGGACTACATCACGTACCATCCCAATGGCGAAACTGCGATTGAAGGGACATTCGAAAACGGGGTGAGGGCAGGCGTGTGGCGCTTCTACGACGAGCAAGGCGTGAAGATTCGCACGGTCGCCGGGGTCGAACTCTGAGGTCCGTTTTCCACACGACGCATGGGAGCAACTCCGGGCTGTACCCCGCTTTTGGCAGCAATCTGACGGTAGCTTGGACGTTAGAATCTGCAGCGCCATGAAGATCCCGACTCTTGCCTTCCGAACCTTGTTTTTGGCCTTTGCGGGGATGCTCTGTGCAGACGTGGTTGGGGCTGTGGGTGACCCCAAGCCTGCCGCCACGCAGGAGCATTACATCGCCACATGGCAAGATGAAGCCGTGGCGCAAATGCAGAAGTACGGCATCCCGGCGAGCATCACCTTGGCGCAAGGCATCCTGGAGAGCGGCAATGGCGTGAGCGAGTTGGCCCAGCGATCCAACAACCACTTTGGCATCAAGTGCCACTCCACCTGGACAGGCAAGCGCACCTACCACGACGACGACGAGAAGGGCGAGTGCTTCCGGGTCTACGACGACGCCAAGCAGAGCTACGAAGATCACAGCCAATTCTTGCTTAAGGACCGGTACGCACAGCTGTTTGAGCTGGAGCCGACCGATTACAAGGGCTGGGCGAAAGGCCTCAAGTCGTGCGGGTACGCGACCAACCCCAAGTACGCCAACCTCTTGATCACCCTCATCGAGCGCCACAACCTCCACGAACTGGACGTGCCCGGCGGCACTTGGCCTGGGGAAGAGGCGTTGGCGTCCAACAACGGGGGGCGCGACGACGCAGCCTCCAAGAAGCGCGACGTCCGGGAACACGACGTGGTCCGCCGCGCCAACAGCGGCGGCGGCACGCTCGACTTGAGCCGCTCACACCGCCTGCGGACGACCGAGCACGGCGTGCAGTTCGTGTACGCGGAGGAAGGTGACACGCAAGCAAGCTTGACCCAGGATTTGGACATCATGCCTTGGCAGATCCGGGCGTACAACGAAGTCACCAAGAACCATGAATTCAAGGCAGGCGACCGAATTTACCTCCAACCCAAGAAGGGCCACGCAGCCACAACGTGGTACACGGTGAGGCAAGGCCAAAACCTTTGGCAGATCTCCCAGATGCACGGCGTCCGCACCAAAGCGCTTGCCCGCAAAAACAACATGGAGCCCACCGACCCGCTTCGGCCAGGCACGAAACTCAGCCTTCAGTGGCCGTTGAACAAGGACGGCAAACTGCCTTGGTACGCCCGCGCCATGGGCGCCGGCGGGAAGTGAGTTGGGGCGCACGCAAACGGAGCCGCCCTGCCTAAATTGCAGGCACCATGCCGTTCTACCAGAAGCTCGGGGTTCTTCCTCCCAAACGCCACACGCAGTTCCGCCAAGACAACGGCGAGCTGCACCACGAACAACTTTTCGGGACCATTGGATTCGTGGGGATGAGCTCTCTGCTGTACCATCGCCAGCGTCCCACCCAAGTGCTGGAGGTGCTGGGGAGCGAGGACGTCCGGCCTCTGGCGGCGGTCGAGCGCAACTTGCTCAGCCGCAAGCTTGAAGGCTGGGCGGTGAAGCCAGGCCAAGATTGGTTGTCTTCTCGGGTGCCGACCCTGTTCAACCAGGACTGCACCGTGGCCCTCGTCGCCCCGCCCAGTGTGGCGCAAGACGACATCTACAAGAACGCCGACCAAGACGAAGTGGTTTTCGTGCACCGCGGCCATGGCGTCTTGGAGACCATGTTTGGGGTGATTGAATTCCGCGAAGGCGATTACCTCGTCATCCCGCGCGGCGTCATGCACCGGTTCAAGTGGAACACCGAGGACAACCGTGCCCTGGTGGTGGAGAGCGCATCGCCCGTGTTGACCCCCAAGCGGTACCGCAACCACTTCGGCCAACTGCTGGAACACAGCCCCTACTGCGAGCGTGACATGCGTCCGCCGTCGGCGTTGTGCGACGTGTCCAACGAAGGCGAAGGCCCCTTCAAGGTGCGCATCAAGAAGGAAGGCATGCTGCACGACTACATGTATGCAAGTCACCCGTTCGACGTGGTGGGTTGGGACGGCTACCACTTCCCTTACGCGTTCAGCATTCACGACTTCGAGCCAATCACCGGACGCGTGCATCAGCCGCCACCGGTGCACCAAACCTTCGAAACCGACGGGTTTGTCATCTGCAGTTTTGTGCCTCGCCTGTACGACTATCACCCGCTCAGCATCCCTGCGCCCTACAACCACAGCAACATCGATTCGGACGAAGTGCTCTACTACGTCGACGGCGACTTCATGAGCCGGACGGGTGTCGGGCCAGGACAAATCACCCTTCACCCCGCCGGCATCCCCCACGGCCCGCACCCGGGCACGTACGAGGGCAGCATCGGCAAGGAGCGCACAGAAGAATTGGCCGTCATGGTCGACACCTTCCGCCCCTTGAAAGTGACCCAACAAGCCTTGGATTTGGAAATCGAAGGTTACCACCAAAGCTGGCTCTGAGCCGCCCAAACCACGACCACCATGGCCACCGAACCTGTGACCCAACTTGACAAAGTCGTGCCAGACGCGCACGATTTCCTGCCCTTGCTCGGCACCGACCACGTCGAACTCATCGTCGGCAACGCCAAGCAGAGCGCCTACTACTACATGGCTGCCTGGGGGTTCCAACCGCTCGCCTTCCGCGGGCTGGAGACCGGGGCCAAGGACCGGGTCAGCTACGTCTTGCGCCAAGACAAAATCACCTTGGTGCTCACCACACCGTTGACCGACGGCGGCGAACTCAACGCCCATCTCGACAAGCACGGCGACGGGGTGAAATCGGTGGCCCTTTGGGTGCCTGACGCATGCAAGAGCTTCGAGGAAACGACCACCCGCGGCGCGGTGCCTGAGTTTGAACCTGAAGTCCGCAGCGACGACGACGGCGAGGTGGTGCTCAGCGCCATCAAGACCTACGGCGACACCGTCCACGTCTTTGTGGAGCGTGAGAACTACAACGGGGTGTTCTTGCCAGGCTACAAGGCCTGGAATCCCGATTTCAAGCCCGCGCCCGTGGGGCTGAAGTACATCGACCACATGGTGGGCAACGTGGGCTGGGGCGAGATGAACACTTGGTGCAAGTTCTACGCCGAAGTCATGGGCTTCGCCCAGCTCGTCTCCTTCGACGACAAAGACATCAGCACGGAATACACCGCGCTCATGTCCAAGGTGATGAGCAACGGCAACGGCCGCATCAAGTTCCCCATCAACGAACCCGCCGAGGGACGCAAGAAGAGCCAAATCGAGGAGTACATCGACTTCTACCAAGGCGCCGGCGTCCAACACATTGCCGTGGCGACCGACGACATCGTCAGCACCGTCACCGCGCTGAAGGACCGCGGCGTGGAATTCCTCTACGTGCCCGACAACTACTACGACGACATCCTCGACCGTGTCGGGGAGATTGAAGAAGACCTCGAACCGCTCCGCAAACTGGGCATCTTGATCGACCGGGACGAAGAAGGCTACTTGCTGCAGCTCTTCACCAAGCCCGTGGTCGACCGCCCCACGATGTTCTTCGAAATCATCCAGCGCAAGGGCGCCAAGAGCTTCGGCAAGGGCAACTTCAAGGCGTTGTTTGAGGCCATCGAGCGCGAGCAAGAAAACCGGGGCACGCTGTAAGCACAGATGTCAGACGCCGCCCTCCTGACCGTCGACCGGGTGTCCATCGCTTTCAGCGGGGCTCGGCCTGTCGTCAAGCAGGTCTCGTGCGAGGTGTTCCCAGGCCAAACCACGTGCATCGTGGGCGAGTCTGGCTCGGGCAAAACCCTGACCTCCCTCGCCGTGATGGGCCTCCTGCCTAATTCTGGCGCCCTCACCCACGGCGAGGTCCGCGGTCCCGAAGGCGCCGTGTGGGCCACACCTGGATGGCATGGCGCGCCGGTCGGCCAAGACGTCGCGATGGTATTTCAGGATCCGATGTCCTCGCTCAACCCGTCGATGCGGGTGGGGGCGCAGGTTGCCGAGCCGCTCGAACTTCATCGGAACACGAGGGGCGAAGCGGCCCGGGCTGAAGTGGAGCGCCTGTTTGACGAGGTGGGCCTGCCCCAAGGCTCCGAGCGCAAATACCCCCACGAACTGAGTGGCGGCCAAAAGCAGCGGGTCATGATTGCCTTGGCGCTGGCCTGCAACCCCAAGGTGCTGCTGGCCGACGAACCCACCACAGCCCTGGACGTCACGGTGCAACGGGACATCCTGGACTTGCTGCAACGGCTCCGGGACGAACGCGGCCTGGGCGTGCTGTTCGTGACCCACGACCTTGACGTCGTCCGAGACATCGCCGACCACGTGGTCGTCATGCGTCGAGGCGAGGTCGTCGAATCCGGCCCGTGCCAAGGCGTGATGAACGCCCCCAAGCACCCGTACACCCAAACGCTGCTGGCCGCGATGCCCAAGCTCCACAACACCTATGCGCCGACGAACCCTGCCGCGGGCCCTGCTGGCGACGCGCCCCTGGTGGCGGCGCGGCGCGTGGTGAAGCGGTTTGTGGCGCGCACCAACGTGTGGGGCAAGCCCACACAAACCTTCGACGCGCTCAAAGGCGTGGATTTGGCCATCGCCCCAGGTGAACGGGTGGGCCTTGTGGGGGAAAGCGGGTCAGGCAAATCCACCCTCGGCAACATCCTCCTGGGCCTCGACACATGGGACGAAGGAGACGTGACATGGAAAGGAGGTGCGCCCAGTGGAGCTGAGTTCAGACGCGCCGCGCAACCCGTCTTCCAGGATCCCTTCTCCGCCCTCAACCCGAGCATGACGGTGGGCGCCGCGTTGCAAGAGGCGGTGGACGCACGCGCAGACAAGCAAGGTCCCTCGGTCGCCGGGTTGCTGGAAGAAGTGGGGCTGAGTGCGTCGGATGCCATGCGGAAACCCGGAAGCTTCAGCGGCGGGCAGCGCCAGCGCATTGTGCTGGCCAGGGCCCTGGCCCTGTCGCCCGAATTTTTGGTGCTCGACGAAAGCGTGGCCGCGTTGGACTTGCGCATCCAGGCTGAGATTTTGGACTTGCTCAAGGATTTGTGCGAGCGTCGAGGGTTGACCTTTTTGTTCATCAGCCACGACCTCAACGTGGTGGGGGCCGTCTGCGACCGCATCGCCGTGATGCGAGAAGGTGAAATCGTGGAAGAAGGCCCTGCGACGCAGTTGCTGAGTTCTCCACAACATCCCTACACCCAACGTTTGTTGAACAGCCGTCCTGGGTCCACGAAGCGCGTGGGCGTTGCGTAATTTGCCGTTGCACAATTGCAACGTCCCATGCCCGATTCACCCATCCTGAAATCCCTGGAAGACGGGATTCTCACCTTGACCATCTCCCGGCCTGAAGCGCTCAACGCCCTCAACCGCCAGGTCATCGACGCCTTGGCCGCGGCCATCGAAGCCGCCCAAGACAACGCCGAAGTGCGGGTCATCGTCCTCACGGGCGCCGGAGAGAAAGCCTTCGTGGCAGGGGCGGACATCAAGGAATTCGCAGATTTCGACCAAGCGCAGGGCGAAGATTTGGCCCGCCGCGGGCAACGAAACTTGTTCGACCGTGTGGAGCAAAGCCGCAAGCCTGTGGTGGCCGCCATCAACGGGTTTGCCCTCGGCGGCGGACTTGAGCTGGCCATGGCGGCGCACGTGCGTGTCGCCTCCACCAACGCCCGCATGGGGCTGCCCGAGGTGAGCCTTGGCGTGATCCCAGGCTACGGCGGGACCCAGCGCCTGGCCCAAATCGTCGGCAAGGGCAAAGCCATGGAAATGGTCCTCACCGGCGGCATGATTCCTGCGGACGACGCCCTGCAGTGCGGTTTGGTGAACCAAGTCGTCGAGCCGGAGTTGCTTCTGGAAACAGCCCAAATCCTGGCCAGCAAAATGGCCAAAAACGCCCCCACCGCCCTGGCTGCGGCCCTCGACAGCGTGCTGGCCGGTTACAACCGCGACGGGTTTGCGGTGGAAATCGAGCGCTTTGGCAAGTGCTTCACCACCGACGATTTCAAGGAAGGCACGACGGCGTTTTTGGAAAAGCGCAAGCCCAACTTCCCAGGATCATGAGCGAAGGCCCCTCTGCCTCTCCCGTGGTCGTGCCTGTGGTGGTGAACACGCCCCACGCGTTGCCAGCCTACAGCACCCCTGACAGCGCCGGGCTCGACCTTCGCGCCAAACTCGACGCACCCGTGGTCCTTCAACCGGGTGCGCGAGCCCTGATTCCCACTGGACTTCACTTCGCGTTGCCCCAAGGCTACGAGGCCCAGGTCCGGCCGCGCAGTGGGTTGGCCTACAAGCACGGCGTGACCGTCCTCAACAGCCCTGGAACCGTCGACGCCGATTACCGCGGGGACGTGGGGGTGATTTTGATCAACCACGGCCAGGCGCCCTTCACCGTCGAGGACGGAGAGCGCATCGCCCAACTCGTTTTGGCCAAATACGAAAGCATCCAGTGGTCCGCCGTCGACACGGTGGACGCCCTCCCCTCCTCCGAGCGAGGCGAAGGCGGGTTTGGCCACACAGGAACCGAATGACCACGATTTCATGAACATCATCGTCCCCATGGCAGGCCGCGGAAGCCGCCTCCGTCCCCACACGCTGACCGTCCCCAAACCCCTGGTGCCCGTCGCCGGCAAGCTCATTGTGGAGCGCCTTGTGGAAGACATTGTGCGCACCGCCCACGACGGCGTGGACAACATCTGTTTTGTCATCGGCGACTTTGGCGAAGCCGTGGAGAAGGAGCTTGTCGCCGTGGCCGAACGACTCGGCGCGAAGGGACACATCCGCCACCAAAACGAACCGCTCGGCACAGCGCACGCCATCTTGTGCGGACAAGACTTCTTGGACGGCCCTGTGGTGGTGGCCTTCGCAGACACCTTGTTCCGCGCGGATTTCACCATCGACCCCAACGCCGATGGCGTGCTTTTCTGCCAGCGGATCGAAGACCCCTCCGCCTTTGGGGTCGTGGTGACCAACGACGACGGGAAAATCACAGACTACGTCGAAAAACCCCAGGAGTGGGTCGGCGATTTGGCCATGATCGGCATCTACGCGTTCAAAGACGGCGGACGTCTCAAAGGTGAACTGCAGCACCTCATTGACCACAACATCATCAAGGGTGGCGAATACCAATTGCCCGACGCCTTGCGCAACATGACCCAGGATGGCCTCCAATTCATCCCTGGCGAAGTGTCCGAATGGATGGACTGCGGCAACAAGCGCGTGACCGTCGACACCAACACCCGTATCCTCCAAATCCTGGAAGAAGAAGGCCGCCTCGACACCGTGCCTGCTTCGGCCAAGGTGACCGACAGCGTGATCCTGCAGCCCTGCCACATTGGCGAGGGCGTGGTGTTGGAGCGTGCCGTGGTCGGGCCCAACGTGACCCTCGGCGCAGGCACCACAGTGCGCGACGCACGGGTCAGCAACGCGCTTGTGGCCGGCGACAGCCTGCTCGAACACTGTGTGGTCGACGGCGCCATGGTCGGTGCCCACGCAGCATGGCACGGCACCCCAGACGACGCCAGCATTGGCGATTACTCCACCCTCGGCAAACCGCGGGGATGAGACGACGCGGGACGCCGATGTGGGTTTGGGCTGGGTTGGCGGCCTTGGGGCTGTCCAGCTGCACGGCCTTGTCCACCCTGGCCGACCGCAGGGCCCAAGGGGACGTCCCCTACGGCAAAGACACGCAAATGGCCTACTTCGAGGCCCAAACGCACTTGCTCAAGGGCGACCTCCAAGATGCCTACACCCAGCTGATGACTTGCGTCGAGGCCGAACCGGACGAGCACGCGTTCCACTACCAACTCGGCAAAATCGACCTCGAACTGGAACGCTACGACGCGGCGGAGGAACGCCTCACCCGTGCCGCCGAACTTGCCCCAGACAACACGTGGGTGCATTATCACCGCGGCTTGGCGCGGCTTGCCCAAGGCAACGGCGCCGGCGCGGAACAAGACTGGACTCCCTTTGTGGTGAACCGGCCCGGCGATTTGGAAGCGCTGTTCGAATGCGCAGACTTGCTGCTTTCTGAAGGGCACATTTTGCCCACCCTGAACCTGCTCGACCACTACGAAACCCAGGTAGGACGGGACGAGGATGTGCGGCTGGAAGCGTTGCGCATTGTGGAACAAACGGCCGACCCCAAATCCTTGGGCCAATTCCTGGACCGCGCCCTGCGGGACTTCCCAGACAGTGACATCTTGCAATTGCAATTGGCCCGTTGGTTCATGGCCACCGAGGACCTCAACGCCGCAGAACAGGAGTTGAACGCCCTTCTCGAACGGCGTCCTGACTGGGGTCTGGTGCATTTTGAATTGGCCGAATTGGTCACCCGCAAAGGCCGCATGCCCGACGCACTCCCCCATCTACGCAAGGCCATGGCCAGCGACGATGTCGCGGTGGAACGCAAGGTCCGGGTCTTGCTGGGCTACGGACTGTTCGCCCAAGAAGACGAGGAGTTTGCGGTCGCCTACGACGCTTTGTTGGACGTCATGATGTCCCGCCACGGCGACGACCCCGGGGTGGTGGAGTTGGCCTGCGATTGGGCCTACCAGCATAACCAGCTTGACGAAGCGCGCGGCTTGGCGGAAGACCTCCTCCTGCTCGCACCGAGCTCGGTGGAGTCGTGGACCAACCTGCTGGCCATCCTCGTCGATTTGTCGGCCTGGTCCGACATGGCCGACCGCGCAGGCTTGGCGGTCGAGCGCTTCCCCCTCAACCCGCTTCTGCACTATTACCATGGACTGGGATTGCGTGAGTCCAAAAGGTCGGCGTTGGCCGCCGACGCGTACCGTGCGGGTTTGGCGGTGGTGTTGGACAACCCGGTGTTGGAGGGCGCCCTGGCTTCGGCGCTGGCGTCTGCCCTCCGAGACCTGAAGGCCTTCGACGATTCCGAAGCCGCGTTCGAACGCAGCCTGAAGGCTGTAGAGGACGCCTTTGTACTCAACAATCACGCATACTACTTGGCCGGAAGGCACAGCTTGCCCCAAGGCCGTGCCAAGCTCGAGCGCGCCCTCGAATGCAGCCAACGCGCCAACGAACTTCGGTCGGGCGAGGGCAACTTCATGGACACCCAAGCCTACGTCCTCTTCAAACTGGACCGTTTCGACGAAGCCCTTGCGTGGATCCTGGACGCCCAGGTGCACGGCATGGGGACGGACGCCGTCGCCCTTGAACACGAAGGCGACATCCGATGGGCCCTCGAGGACCGCCCTGGCGCCCGACAAGCGTGGCAACGCGCCCTGGACGCCGGCGGCGACCCCGACGTTCTCACCCCCAAACTGAACCGGCCGTGACTTGGACGAAGTTCATCTTGGGATGTCTCGTGACGCTGGGACTGGCCACCACGGGGTGCCGCTCCGGAGGCCAAGCGCTGCAAGCCAGCTTGCCGCTCAAGCCCGCAGAAGAACTTCTTCAAGAACTGGACGCCCGGGCGCCTGAATGGACCACCATGGGCATCCGGATGGAGTCGACCGCCAGCGCCATGGGGCGAAGCGGGAGCTTTTCCCTGAACGTTCGGGTGGCGCGCGACAGCGTCATTTGGATGAGTATCTCCCCTGCGTTGGGTGTGGAAGCTGCGCGGGTCCTGCTCACCCCCGACAGCGTGCAGGTGCTCAGCAAGCTGCCCGGCGCGCGCTTCGTATTCCAAGGCGACTACGACGTGATGGAAGACGCGCTGCAGTCGCCCGTGTCGTTTGGCATGGTCCAGGATTTGATCTTGGGGAGGCCGCTGCTGATGGACCGCACCAAGGACACGTTTGAGAGCCAAGTGCAAGGGCAGGAGCACGTGCTGCTGACCAAATACGACCGCAAACTCCGCAAGCTCATTGGCCTCGAAGGCAAGGAAATGGCGCCCGACGACAGCGTGACGATTGTCGCGAAGGAAAAGAAAGCTGAGCGCCTGATCGAAAAAGCCGGCGACGGCGACGGGCTCCTCGTCAAGCGCTATTGGCTTGACGGCGTCACCTACGACCCCGTGAAGGACGTGGTGGACGACCTTGTGAACCAACGCTCCATCCGGGTCGAGCGAACTGGATTTGAGGACACCGAAATCGGCCGCTTGCCGTCGAGGGTCCACATGGTCGCCACGGGGCCTGAGGGCCTGTTTGACGCCCGCATTGACACGAAGCGCCGCCGGATTGGGCGCGCGTACGACTTCCCGTTCAGCATCCCCGAAGGTTTTGAGCGCCGCACAGAGCTGTAAATCGATCCTCCTCCTCGGAGCTTGGCTCTTCACGGGCCTCACTTGGGGCCAAACCGGCTCCCAGGACAAGGCTTCCCTGCAACAAGAGCGCGACCGCATCACCGCCCAACTGAAAACCACGGAAAACCTGCTGACCAAGGCCCGCCAAAACCGGGCCGACGCGTCCTCCCAAGTGGGCCTGCTCGACAAGCAAATCGAGCTCCGGGAAAAGCTCGTGAGGCACCACGAAGCCAGCATCCGCTCCTTGGAGCGGTCCATGCGCGGCACCGACTCTGAGCTGCGCACCTTGGAAGGACATGTCGCCGCCCTCAAGGACGAATACGCGCGCATGGTCCAGCAGGCCTACCGCATGAAGCTGGGCGAGAACCCGCTCCTCTTCGTGTTCGCGGCCGAGGACTTCAACCAAGCTGCGCTGCGCTTCCGCCTCCTTCAATCCTATTCCGAAGTCCGAAAGCAGCAGATCGCCCAAATCGAAGCCGCCCAGACCGAACTCGGCGAGGTCCGCGTCGACCTGGCCGAGGAGCGTGGCGAAGTCCAAGCCGCCCTGAACCGTCAAACCCGAGAGCGCGACGCCTTGCGCAAGGACCGCTCCACGCGCGCCAAACTCGTGTCCGAATTGCGTGCCGAAGAGACTCGCCTCCGAACAGCCCAAAAGGAGCAGGAACGCGAGCGCCAGCGCCTGAGCGACGAAATCAAGCGCCTCATTGAAGCGGAGCTGGAGGCGGAACGCGCGTCGGCGGCGGGCGAATTTGCCCTGACACCCGCCGGCAAAATCGTGTCAGAGGCTTTTGAAAAGAACCAGCGCAACCTGCCATGGCCTGTGATGCGGGGGGTGGTGACCCAAGGGTTTGGCCGGCAGCCTCACCCCACCCTCAGCGGCATCACCATCGACAACAACGGCGTGGACATCACCACGGGCGCCGGCAACCGCGTGCTGAGCATCTTCGAGGGCACGGTGTCAAGCCGCTTTGACCTGCCTGGCGCAGGCACCAGCGTCATCGTCACCCACGGCGGCTACCGCACGGTCTACACCAACCTGCGCGACTGCCCCGTTCAAAAAGGCCAATCCGTCGACCGCGGCACCTTCCTCGGCCACGTCCGGGGCGAGGCCGACACCAACGCCATCCTGCACTTCGAAGTCTGGAAAGTGGCTGGGGCGGAGCGCACACCCCTAGACCCCATGACATGGATCATGAAATGACCTTGGCGTCCTTCCGCAATCTCCCAGTAATGTTCACTTGCATCTCAATGACATACTTAGGTTCACTCTGCAGATAATGTGCCTATTTTGCCTCCCCAGGATTGATGCTCTTGAATGATAATTACCCGGCATAACGAGGCAATTAAAACCTCAAACTTCCCCCGGCACACTGAAGAATCTTTGTGCACCGACGTCTTTAGATAAAAAAAATAAGAACAGTACAATGTCCATGCTTCTCAAGCTTATTCAAATTTTCATAACCTTTTCACCAGCTTACTACAAGATTAGACATGTCATTCCTAACAAAACTTGGATGCGCAAGTCGGTTAATTGTAATAACAATATTAATATAATGGTTGAAGGGTTACCGCGGAGCGCGAATAGCTTCTGTGTAAATGCTATAGAATTAGCTTTTCAATCCAAGGTCTGCGTAGGCGGACACCGACATGTCTTTAATAGCGTCAGAGATTCTATAGATAGAGACATCCCTGTTATTGTTATGATTCGCGAACCTGCCTCACAGGTATCGTCGCTCCTAATGAAATACTCGATTGGCAAAAAAGCGCCCAAGTTGTTTTTTTCTGCTTTACTTCGTTTATACAAGGAATATTACCTCAAGGTTTGGGCAAATATCGGCTCGATTACTCTTGTAAGCTTCGATGATATCACGAGCGATTTAGACGGAACAATAAAACAACTTGCAACACTTATTAACGAAGATCCCCGAGAGACGGTGAACACAAAATTGGTGTTTGACAGGATAAAACAGAAAAAGCTGTTGAGAGAAGAGAAAGGGAGGGGCAGAGCGAATTTCAATTTAACGGTAGCATATCCTACAGAAGAAAAGGAAATCCTTAAAAGGGAGCTCATTCAGAAAATCAGGTCCAATGAGGAATATCAAGCTGCCTTTTCCATCTATAATAACATCATTGAACACCACAGAAATAGGGGCAACATTTCATCCAGCATTTCGTGTCGTTAGTGTGCGTAACAATCGTCGAACTCTAGGCGAAAACGACGTTCACATCCACCGCGCATTCATAGCACTAATTGAAGATTTGCAGGACGGCCACCACTAACGCGAGCGGTACTTCATTACACTGACGACTCTCGTATCATCCTTAGCCATTAAATTGCACGAGCAAGTCAACTCCGAACATGCGACTAGTTTTTCTCACCCAAGAAGACCCTTTCTACCTTCCTAAAATCTACAAGTACCTACTTCCCAAACTTGAAGAAGCAGGTCACGAAGTAGCGGCGAGTGTCCTCTTTGATGTGGCCCCGTTTGGCAAGAAAGAAAGCAAGCCAAAGCAACTCTTGGACACCTTCAAGGTGTTCGGGCTCGGTTTCACCCTTCATTACATTTTGAAATACGTGCATGGGCTCTTCGCCAAGGATGTGCGAGGGGTCATGGCTGAGCACGGCATAGAAGTGGTCAAGCTGCTTCATCGTGTCAACCATCCCGAAAGCTTGAAGACCATCCAGAGCTATGCACCGGACCTTTTGGTGTCACTTGCAGGCAATGAGATATTCAAGCAACCCTTGTTTGAATCGGCCACACATGGCGTAATCAACCTGCACAGTGCGCTTCTTCCCAAATACCGCGGTCTCATGCCTTCGTTTTGGGTCATGCGATATGACGAAGAAAAGACTGGGGTTTCTGTCTTTTTTGTAGACGAAGGCATTGATTCAGGTCCCATTGTGGTCCAAAAAGAAGTGCCTTTATTGGACAGAACCCAAGCGGAACTCATTTGGGAATTGAAATTTCGCGGGGCAGACGCCATTGTGGAGGCATGCAATCTGATTGCCGAGCTCGGGAAAAACACGCCAACGATAAAAAATGACGAAAGCGAAATGACCTACTTCTCGAGGCCCACCAAAGAGGATGTCCGTGCATTTAAGTCCAATGGTAAACGGTTTTTTTGATGAAGTTCATCACCTTCGACATTGAGGATTGGTTTCACATCCTGGATCACCCTGAAACCGCCAACCCCTCCTCTTGGAGTCAATTTGAGTCCCGCATCGACCACGGGGTCGGCCTTATTTTGGACTTGATGGATGAGCACAAATTGAAAGGAACTTTTTTCTGCCTGGGCTGGATTGCTGAAAAACAGCCCCACATCATCAAGCGCATAAACGAGGCTGGGCATCATATCGGAACGCATAGTCATTGTCACCAGCTCGCCTACCACCAAACTGAAGAAGAATACCGGACTGACCTGTCCAGATCCATCCAAACCTTGTCAGACTTGACCGGCAAAACCGTGGACGCCTATCGCGCTCCAGGATTTTCCATCAAAGAGTCCAATTTGTGGGCGTTTGATGTGATGGCCGAGGAAGGTATCCGCTTCGATAGCTCCATCTTCCCAGCCAACCGCGCACATGGGGGATTGCCCCAATTCACCACAGACCAGCCGTGCAGAGTCATCACCCAAAGGGGCCATGAGCTGATTGAATTGCCCATGAACACCGCCTCCTTGTTGGGCAAACGTTTCGTGTTCAGCGGAGGAGGGTACTTCAGGCTGCTACCAGAGCGGTACCTCAATCATCTCTTCAAATCGCAAGAATACGTGATGACATACTTCCATCCCCGCGATTTCGACATTGGTCAACCTATGATACCAGGATTGTCGCTGGTCCGAAAATTTAAATGTTACTTTGGGATAAAGCACGCTAGAGAGAAACTCAACAATATTCTCTCTCTGAACGATATGTCAAAAGTCGAATCACTTATCCCTGACGGGCTGACTGAAATCTCACTCTGATGATTTCCATTACCAGAAGTCTTCCTACATAGAAAAGTGGTTTAATGAATCTTCCTATCCTTTGAGGCTGCTGACCGTAGCGCATCACCCATTCAAGTCCAAGCTTCGAAATGAAATTCGGAGCTTTCCTCACAGTACCTGAATAGTAATCAAACGCAAGGCCTACCCCAACCATAACGACATTGTTTTCTCGTTCCAACTGGTACAAAAGAAATTCCTGCTTTGGCGCCCCCAAGCCACACCAAAAGAAGTCAGGATTATGATGCTTAATCATCTTATTCACTTTGCCCACCTCCAACTTGTCAATAGGCAGGAATGGCGGTGACTCTGCATGCACAACGTTAACTCCTTGTTCTCTGCATTTCGCCATCAGAGTGGAAACAGTCCTCTCAGAACCACCATAAAACATATGCCTTTTGAGGCGTAATTCATCAGATGACAATACAGCTGCGAACAACCCAGGCCCGGTGAGTTGAGTAAAGCTTTTTTTCAACCACCATTTTGAGAGCCAATAAACCGGTCTGCCATCAGGAAGAATGATGTTCGCCTCCTGATAAGATTGTGTAATGTAGTGGTCTCCCTCACCGTACAATGTCAATGTCCGCGCGTCACAAGCATATATAACCAATGCCGCTCTAGACTCCGACTCCAAATGCGCCTGAATCTTATGTATGGCTTCTCCAGAATCAATCTTGGGGAGCAGGTGCGAAAAATGATGTCTCATTTTGTGAGCGGTCAGTTGGTAAAAGGCGCCACGACAGATGATGGCCCGAAAGAATGATTTATGACTTAATCGCAGCTCTGAATATATGGTCCATTCTATTTACAAATGCCTGCTCCGTGAAGTCGCGGCTATATTTGACCCGAGACGACTCCTGCATTAGCAATAATGCCTTCTCATTGCTTAGCAAAAACGCCAGCTTTTCAAAAAGATCTTCGATATTCCGGCGTTTCACTATCAAGCCATTTATTCCATTTTCTACCAAGTCTTCCAGCGCTCCCTCTCGCGTTGACACAATTGCAAGACCGAATGACATCGCTTCCAAAACGGCAAGCGGCATGCACTCATAGTGATAATAACTTGGAAACACAAATGTGCGGCTCTGCTCGAACACACGGCGTTTGTCCGCCCCATACTGCGGACCCAAAATGTGGACAACGTCAACAAGCCCTTCATTTACCACAAAATCCTTCAACACCCTTATTTCAACATCAGCCTCTGCCCCAACGACTGCAGCGGTAAAAACGCAACCAGAATTTCTCAACATTTTGCAAGCCTCCAAAAAAGTCCAGATACCCTTTTCCTCAATTAAATTAGAAAGAAAAAGAAAATCATATGTTTTCCGTGTCGGAATCTCATCAGTTGGTGTCCCTAAACCATTGGCGCATATTTGAATATCTTCGGCAGTCAAATAGTCCGACAGGTCATCAAGGAGCCTTGAGCTCAACAAAATAGGTGTCACCCTTGAGAAGAAATGGCGGTACAATATTCTGGAAAAACGCCCTGTATTTTCTCGCACACCTTTATTGTGGAAATGCGCTAAAATCGGCCCATCGTAGAAAAAGGCAATGCAGCGAACATAGAAATAGTCCTTGACAAAAGCGATCCCTTTCGACGAAGGCGTAACGTATATCAGCTCTGGTCTAGTTCTGAGCAAAACAACAATCGTTCTCAATACGAGTTTCACAAATCGCAAAACACTTATGATGACTCGCCCACCGCTGAGCTTATAGGTGGTATTAATTTTAATAATCGTCGACTCGTAGAAGGGGCTGCTTTTTATATTCTTAACCAAGATTTCCCCAACGATACTAGCACCATGCGTCGGAGGCGGAAGGTGGAGGCAGAGTAAGATGCGATTTTTTATTTCCATTTGTTCACAAAATCAATTGCCATCTCATCACTTAACTGCGCTACGTCATCCCTGAAGAAACGCAACATCTCTTTCCGAATCTCCGGTTCAAGAATTACTCGATCCCCGATAGGGATCTTGTTCAATTTGGCCAATGTCTCTCTAATCTGATACCTCAGTGAGACGGGCAATATTGAAGAAAAAGTGCTTTTCACAGCATTGCGACTGAAAAGTAACTTGTTGAATCGCGAGAAGCGGACCCCACTCTTGGCATTAGATTGCAACTTCATACTATCGACATAATCAACTCCAAGGATTTTATTTACGGGCGCCAAATTGATTGAACCTTTGTCAAAGACCTCTTCAAATACTAACACTCTCACGCGTTCACGAGGAACAGCTGGAAAAACATTCGTTTTGAGTGCATCGTAATACAACCCTTGGAGTAAGTAAGATCTATCGAGATCTGTCAGGGACCTAGGAGCACATAACTCTGCTTTCATCGTATCATTTAACGATCGAGACTCAAGTCCGAGTTGCTTAAAATAATTATACGCTGATACCGCTCTATCCACTGGGTTTCTTAGGCATACCAACAACTCTACGTGTTCCACTCTCGAAGCAATATTATGCATAGCAGCTGGCATATACATGTAATTCACTCCCGCATGTAACAAGGCTACCTCTGCACCATCCCTGAGAACATGCTTCTGATGCTTCCCCGCGTGCATCAGTGAGTCGTCGAAAATGTGATAATCTTTGAACTCTACATCTGTTCTAACGTCAGGTGAGTTTATGTAGGCATTGAATAGCGAAGTCGTCCCTGCCTTCTGCGCTCCAATTAAAAACACTTTCTTCACTCTAGTCGATATTTATGTGACATGACCAATCCTGTAATTGCCGAAGGAAAAGACAAAGGGTTACCAGTGATACAAAATACAGCAAACAAAAAAGCATAGAGATTTCTACTGGTATCCAAGATGAACAGCGAGCGGCAAAATATCACCACACCCAAAATACCATAGTCATAAATAACCCTGAGATAATCGTTGTGTGGCAACTGGAATCGGTCTA
Source organism: Flavobacteriales bacterium (assembly GCA_049610985.1). Taxonomy (GTDB): domain Bacteria; phylum Bacteroidota; class Bacteroidia; order Flavobacteriales_D; family Sanyastnellaceae; genus UBA11663. The sequence goes on from JBMZAB010000002.1 coordinate 87,561, forward strand.
GAAACTGGCTAGTCATATCAGCTGAATACCCCGAACCACTGCCGAAAACTGAAATCGGTGAATTAGTAACCAGATTCAGCCAATACCCCGTTCTTCCCTTTAAATAAGTTCCCGAGTTCTGGAGAGAGATCAGCCAATCCGAACTGTTTACAAATAGAACAAACAATGTGGGAATAGCCGCGAAACACAACACCTTCCAACGGCGTGGATTCAATCGCATTGCTCCTTTGAAGATAAACCATCCAGCAGCAATTGCACGAGCCCCACTTAGCAATAAAACCGTCAAGGAATAAAGGAATCCCCTTTTTCCGGCTGCTCCTAGGTAATACACAATTGAAATGCAAGAAATTTGGAATAACGCTTCACTCCAATCAGTCCCCCGAAACAAGGAAAACCCCGCCAGGATAAAATAAAACATTAGCACACTACGCAGACCCATTGTCGAAATCTCTAGGGGTTGCCGCTTCTTCTCAACTAGCGGAGGACCGATAATAAGCAGAGCGAAACCGAACAACTGAATCACCGCACTTCGAAACTGCGCCGATTGGACCTCGTGTTCCATTCCTAGAACGAATTGTACCACTAAAAATATCAGTAATACTATAGTTGTGCGGGAAAACTGTCCACGATACCCTCTAAACAACTCAAAAAAAAGCAACGGATAGATTAAAAAGGATACCCCTGCAACCATGAGAAACTGTGGAAAGATGAACCATGTAAGAGGCCCTAGCTCTCTCTTTGACGTACCAGACATGTCAATCGTATCCGAGATATTTGAAGTCGTCGCTGTACATTTCACGAATCGATAAATGCGGTGAACGTTGTGTCCGGGATCCAAGGCCCAACAAAACCGATTTCCAGTGCCGACGTAAAAGCCTAACGTCTTGTATTCTTTTGCTTACAAACCCTCGCTCATTACCAACATTAACTTTTGGCACACCATTGGGAGCATTTAAGATTTCCTTATCTATGAGCGACTCGGCCAAGAAATTGATTTTTCTTATTTCGAAAACATCGTCAACTATTAAGTTCATTTCCTCATCGAAAATAAAGTGAACTTGTGGCCTCAGAAACCAAAATAAGTAATCACGCTTCTCCAAGGATTGCTTTACGACTCTATTGATGAATACTGAAAAACTCATCCATCGATTGAAACCTAAATACACATAAGTTGAACGCAACCGATCAAAGGGGTGCCGAGTAATCGCAAACTTATAATAACTCTCGAACAAGCTTTGTGATATGTAATGATGCCTTACGTAATCTGAAGCCCGGAGATGAGCCAGTCTAGGCGGGCCAAGATCACTGATTTCATTCTTTCGAAGCACTAGAGGCGCTCTGTTTGCATAGGTCAATCCCAAGTCGTGCAAAAACATCACCTCAACGCTTGTTCCTGCGCACTTTGGAATATGAACAAATATTGTCCTGTGCTTATGGCTAATCATTTTATACTGACTTCAAAGTAAAATGCATGACTGTGTACCTCAGGCAATTACGCATTACTGATGTTAGAAAAATACTCCATACGACCAAATCGAGGGCTTCAAAACGATCCAGCCCCCAGTGTAAGGTTCCCATGAGAACGACGACAGTCAAGGTGTTAATGGCAAGGCTAATAGATTCTCGGCCACTCATGTTAAGAAATACCCCCGCCGGACCTGTAACACCATTAACAACTTGGGCAACAACTAGAACCCACAAGACCCAAATAGGGGTAGAATGATAGCCCCCCCACAATTCTAATAGCGAATGCCCAAAACAAAAGGTCACAACCACCCCGGGAGCAATAATGAGCAGCAACATTCCGCTCGTCCGCATCACCAACCCTGACAAAGAGGGTAGTGCGCTTACTGAATAAAGCTCAGCCATCCTTGGCTTAACGTAAGTATTGGCCAACACCACGAAGAAATTGAACATCGCAGCAATTTCTAACGCAGGACCTAAGGTCGCGATGTCACCCTTAAGTCCGAGCAGACCCAAAAGGAAAATTGGATAGTTGTTGGCAAACAAAGCAATAATATTTGACAACCAAAGCACTAGTGACATCTGGGCATTGTCCCTACTAAAATGGGTGGATTTTTCAAGTATTCGAAACGACGATATCCCGACAATTATCATTGAGATAAGAGTGGTATAGAAAAACGCCTTCCCAACTGATATCTCAGAGATTGAAAACCAAGCAACTCCCACAAGCGAGCATAAAAAAAGAACTAATCGAATAATCCGATTGACAAGGAACGACCTTGTAAATCGCTTTCTTGAAATGAAGATAAACCCGAAATACTCGAGCACAAAAAGACCTGGCAAAGAAAACATATAGTACGCGTCGTCATCGCCACCACTATTCCAAGCCAATAGATATATCACTGAAGCAATTCCGCTGAATAGGAAAAGGCCGAAAAGAATCATCCTTTCACCCAAAGGTTCGAGCGTTACAGCTGCCCGATGTTTAATCAATACATCGCCAATACCTAACGTCACAAGAGGGACAGCAAAACTCAATACCCTCGTGTAAAGGACGTAACCTGCAAAGTCTTCGGCAGAATAGAATCTTGATATGACAATCGAAACCACAACCGTGAGCACGGCACCACAAACCTTGAGAGCGCCACTAGTTATGATTTCCTTGCGGTTTAAGCTCATGGTCCCTTCACTGTGCGCACTTCGCCCTGATTTAGGTACCAGTTATACGTGGCGTTCACACCAAATGACAAATCAATGGTGCTTCTCCAGCCGCGAGCATTGAGTCGCGAAACATTCAAGAGCTTTCTGGGAGTTCCATCTGGCTTTGCCTTGTCCCAAACAATTTGGCCGCGATGTCCTGTAATTTCCTGCACAAGAAGGGCCAATTCCTTGATTGTCAAATCCAAACCAGTTCCAACATTGTACAGCGGTTCGTCTAGTTCATTTACCAAAGCAAACAAAACGGCACTTGCCAAGTCATCCACATGCAAAAACTCTCGCATGGGTGATCCCGTACCCCAGAGCTCTACATCGGAATGGTCATTCAATTTCGCTTCATGAAACTTCCGAATCATCGCCGGGAGCACATGGGAGGACTTCAAGTCGAAGTTGTCGTTGGGCCCATAGAGGTTTGTCGGCATGAGAGAGACGTAGTCTCGATTGTATCCCTTTCTCAACGCCTCAATCAACTTGACACCAGAAATTTTAGCAATGGCGTACCACTCGTTCGTAGGCTCAAGGGAATCCGTCAGCAAGTATTCCTCCTTAAGTGGTTGCGGAGCCATTTTGGGGTAAATACAACTCGATCCTAGGAAAATGAATTTTGGCACATCATAATCATGCGCTGCCCGAATCAGGTTGTTCTGAATGAGCATGTTGTCCATCAAAAACTCGTAAGGGTAGGTGTCGTTGGCCAAGATGCCCCCGACTTTGGCCGCTGCGTCGATGATCACGTCAGGTTTTTCCGTGGCAATGAAGTCGTCAACAAGCGCCTGATTCCTCAAATCCAGTTCTTTCGACGTCTTGCCGACCAAGTTGACATAGCCAGCCCCTTCAAGCGCCCTCCAGCAAGCGGAGCCCACCATGCCTCGGTGGCCAGCAATGTAAATTTTGCTTTGCTTCGACAATATCATTCGAAGTAATTCAAGGTTTGGTAACCACCTTCCTCAAGGTACTTGTCCTTTTGCATCAACTTAAGGTCGGAACTCATCATGTCTTCCACCAATTCCGCGAGTTGGATTTGTGGCTCCCAGCCCAACTTTTCCTTGGCCTTCGTGGGGTCGCCAATCAGCAGGTCCACTTCAGTAGGCCTGAAATACTTTGGATCAATGGCCAAAACCTCTGTTCCCTGCTCGATCTGATACTGGGGGTTTCGGCATTGCACCACCTTAGCGACCTCATCGACTCCTTCCCCACTGAATTCCAATTCGATGCCAATATGGTCGAATGCCATCTTGACAAAATCCCTGATTTTCGTGGTCGTTCCCGTGGCAATCACCCAGTCCTCAGCTTCCTCCGCCTGAAGAATCATCCACATCATGCGAACGTAATCCTTGGCATGACCCCAATCCCGTTTGGCATCCAAATTGCCGAGGTAAATCTTGTCTTGCAACCCCAAAGCAATGCGTGACACTGCTCGGGTGATTTTTCGCGTGACAAACGTCTCCCCTCGGATGGGACTTTCGTGATTGAACAAGATGCCATTGGAGGCGAACATGCCATACGCCTCCCTGTAGTTGACCGTAATCCAATAAGCATACATCTTGGCCACCGCGTAAGGCGACCTCGGGTAGAATGGCGTTGTTTCCGTTTGTGGAACCTCTTGAACTTTCCCGTAGAGCTCCGACGTTGAAGCTTGATAAATCCGAGTCTTCTTTTCCAGGCCAAGAATGCGAATGGCCTCCAACAGACGAAGGGTGCCGATTCCATCGGCATCTGCCACATATTCTGGAACGTCAAAGGAAACCCTTACATGGCTCATCGCAGCCAAATTGTAAATCTCGTCAGGCTGAATTTCCTGAATCAATCGAACCAAATTGGTGCTGTCCGTCATGTCTCCGTAATGCATGAAAAACTTGGCGCCGTCAATGTGAGGGTCCTGATAAAGGTGGTCAATTCGATCGGTGTTGAACAGCGAGGTTCGGCGCTTCAACCCGTGGACCACATACCCCTTCTTCAACAGAAATTCGGAGAGGTACGCTCCATCTTGACCGGTTACACCGGTAATAAGTGCTACTCTATTCATGTCTTCAGCGAATCATTCCTGCTGCCACCGTTTCGTTGGTGGCTTCGTCAATCAAAATCAAGGACCCCGTCACACGATTCGTCGTGTAGTCGTCGGAGAACAACGCCTTGGTGGAGCGGATCTTGACCCGAGCGATGTCGTTCATCTTGATGTCGTGGTCCTCCTCAAGCCTGTGGAGGGTGTTGATGTCCATCTTGTATTGAATCTCCGTGATCATGGCCCGAGCCTCAGCGGTGGTGTGTTTCACCACGTATTTTGCCCGAGGCCTTGGAGGCGAGGCATTCAGCCAGCACAACATCACGTCAAGGTCTTGCCTGCCTTCTGGTCGATTCTCAGAACGAACAAGCACATCGCCTCGGCTGATGTCAATGTCGTCTTCCAACGTGATGGTCACGCTCTGGGGAGGAAAGGCTTCTTGCAGCTCCCCAGTCATGGTGTGAATGCCTGATATTTTGCTCTCGAGGCCAGAAGGCAACGCAACCACACTGTCGCCTTTCTTGAAGACGCCTCCTGCCACGCGGCCCGCATAACCCCGGAAGTCATGATGCTCATCGCTGTGAGGGCGAATGACGGTTTGCACAGGGAATCGGCAATCTCTCAGGTTGTGGTCTGACGAAATGTGCACCGTTTCAAGGTTGTGCAACAACGTTCCTCCTTCATGCCAAGGCATGTTGTCTCCGCGATTGACCACGTTGTCTCCATGCAGGGCCGAAATTGGGATAAATCGGACGTCTTTCACGTTGAGTTTCGCGGCGAAATCTGAGTACTCCTTCACCACCCGCTGATAGGCCTCTTCGCCGTAGTCCACCAGGTCCATTTTGTTGATGCAAACAAAAATGTGCGGAATCTGCAGCAAAGACGCAATGAAGGTGTGGCGCTTGGTTTGCTCTATCACCCCGTTGCGCGCGTCCACCAAAATCAGGGCGAGGTTGGCTGTCGATGCGCCTGTGACCATGTTCCGAGTGTACTGCACATGGCCCGGGGTGTCTGCGATGATGAACTTGCGGCGCGGCGTGGCAAAGTAGCGGTAGGCCACGTCAATTGTGATGCCTTGCTCGCGTTCGTCTTTGAGTCCATCCGTAAACAGACTCAAGTCCACGTGCTCCAAGCCCTTGTTCTTGGACGTTTGTTCAATTTGCTCGACTTGATCCTCGAAAATGCTTTTGCTGTCGTAGAGCAGCCTTCCAATCAAGGTGGATTTGCCGTCGTCCACACTGCCTGCCGTGGTGAAACGCAGGAGCTCCATGTCCAGGTACCCTTGGGTGTCAAAGTTGTTGTCCATTGTGTTCTGTCTTTGTGATTAGAAGTACCCTTGACGCTTCCTGTCTTCCATGGCGCTCTCGCTCCGCTTGTCGTCCTCGCGGTTTCCACGTTCCGTCTGACGTGAACTGGCCACTTCCTGGATGATTTTCTCAAGGGTGTCGGCATCACTGGCCTGTCCGCCCGTGATGGTGATGTCTCCAAGCGTCCTAAACCTCACCATCTTCATTGCTGGTTGGTCTGTGTCCTTCAGCGTGATGAATTCGCTGACCGGAAGCCAGGAGCCATTGCGCCAAATGACATTCCGCTCCTTGGCAAAATACAGCTCCGGAATGGCAATGTCTTCTTTCAAAATGTATTGCCAGACGTCCATTTCTGTCCAATTGGAGATGGGAAACACCCTGAAATTCTCGCCCATACGCTTCTTTCCATTGAACAGGTTCCAAAGCTCAGGACGCTGGTTCTTGGGGTCCCATTGGCCAAAGTCATCGCGGTGGGAGAAAAATCGCTCTTTGGCGCGAGCTTTTTCTTCGTCTCGCCGAGCTCCCCCCATGCATGCGTCAAAATTGTTCCGCTCAATGGTGTCGAGCAACGTGGTGGTCTGCAAAGCGTTTCTTGAGGCGTTCATGCCCGTCTCTTCCTGCACAGCTCCTTCGTCAATGCTCGCCTGAACCGAGCCCACCACGAGGTTGACCCCCAATTCATCCACGAGTTGATCTCTGAATGCCATGGTCTCCGGGAAATTGTGCCCCGTGTCAATGTGCACCAGGGGAAAAGGAATTTTTGCGGGCCAAAACGCTTTCCTCGCCAAGTGAGTGACCACAATGCTGTCTTTGCCTCCCGAAAACAAAATGGCGGGGTTGTCAAATTGGGCGTAAACCTCTCGAATCACGTAGATGGCTTCGGCCTCAAGCTCCTCCAAATGGGTTAAAGCATAGTTACTCATGGTTGAGTGCAATTTGTTTGATGGTATGCTGCACGACCATGTCGGTCGCTTCTTGAATGTTCATTTCATGGGTTGGCACATCAATGGCCGGGTTCATTGGCGTTTCAAACGGCGCATTGATCCCTGTGAAATTTGAAATTTCACCTGCCCGTGCCTTGGCGTACAAGCCCTTGACATCTCGACGTTCGCAGACCTCCAGGGGTGTGCTGACAAAGACTTCCGAGAATTGTCCTCCAACCGAGTCTTTCACAAATGCCCTGTCTTTCCGGTAGGGGCTGACAAATGCGCTGAGCACAACAATTCCAGCATCTTTCATGAGCGCACTGACGTGGGCAATCCTGCGAATGTTTTCTTCGCGAGACGCCGCATCAAAACCAAGGTCGCTGTTCAATCCCTCCCTCACATTGTCACCATCAAGGATGAATGTCCGGATGCCCAACCGATGCAGTTCTTTTTCGACTGCCGAGGCCAAAGTGCTCTTTCCGCTTCCACTCAACCCTGTGAACCACAGCACGTAACCCCGGTGACCGTTAAGCTGCTCTCGGTCTTGGGGAGAAATGTCGTGCTCATGAGGCACGATGTGAAGTCGCTCTGTCATGAGGCTCTCTTTGACCGGTATTTTTCAATCCCAAAGGCAATGCGGTACCACATCTTTTCATGCAAGAAGTAAAGCACCGACTTCGACACCGTTTCAGCCCCACCAATTTGCACACTTTGTGCGCCATCTCCCCAAATCCAAAAAGACAGGAGAATGGTGTCCAACGTCCCAATCACCCTCCATGTGACGGTTTTCAGAAGGTGCCTTCTGTTCGCGTTTTTCACAGATGACTTGAACCAGGCCCTTTCGTGGAGATAGTACAAGACAAGTTTGGTGGTGACATCGGCTGCGCCAATCTGCAGTCCTGCTTCAAAACTACCTGTAATCAGCCAAGACAACAGCATGGTGTCTGCAGTGCCCACAATGCGCCATGAAATGGTCTTTGCAATATGTCTGTTGATCAACTTCACGCGTTCTCAAGACGATTTATTTCGCTTCTTCAACAACCAACTGCTCGATTGGATTTTATCTCCCAATCCGTCGATCAATGCTATTCCAACTTCCTCACAAACAGGACGTTCTGGGATGGTGTCGTTGTTTTGGTCACCTCCGTTCGCAAACGCCAAATCATACATGTTGCCGTAATCCTGGGCGATTTTCCTGAGTGTGGCACATACTGTTCGGTCGGTGTCGACGGATAGCACTGTTTTGTCCACTGCCTTGATGTTTGAGACAATGATGACGCGTTCATCTTGCTCTTGAAACGCCTGACTGCCCTTCAATGCGCGCTGGTGATCGTTGTTCACAATGACAATCAACTCCTCAGCCAACGCCTTGGCGTTGTTGAAATATTCAAGGTGACCCTTGTGGATGGGATTGAAATACCCTGATACGATGACTGCTTTCTTCTTCATGTCAATTGCGCTTGAAGTCATCTTGAACCCGAACGATGTCTTCCTCGTCTGACGGAACTTCCTCGGTGTGCTGCCAGATTTCAGCAACAATTCCAAAGTCATCGAGCCCAATCAGCCGATGTCGCTCACCTTGGGCGAGTTTTACCTGGTCGCCCTCATTGAAATGCTCCACAGGTCCTTGTTTGTCGTCATCGCTCCGGATGATGCCGACCGTTCCCCGATAAATCTGCCAAATTTCAGCCCGACGATGGTGATACTGCCAGGACAAGCGCGACCTCGGATTGACCATCAAAATCTTGGGGCTCAGCTTCCCATCGATTCTGAGATCCTGCACGTCCAGACCTTCAAAAAATTGGTTGGCAAACTCCTGAGCTTGAGCCTCGTCAATGACCAAAAAACCTCCCCATGGCCGTCCAAAGTCCTTGGCAACCACAGAAAAACCTAAAAACTCTAACTGAGATTGGACCATGTTGTAAAAAACCTGACTCATCTTCTCTGCGCTGTTCTTAAGCCTTGCCTTCGTCCTGGAAGTAGCCGTAACCGTCGCCATAGCCGTAACCGTAACCGTAACCGTAACCGTAGCCGTAGCCGTAGCCGTAGCCGTAGCCGTAGCCGTAGCCCTTCTGCTGCCCCACGTCATTCAGTATGACACTCACATTATTCACAACCCCTTTGGCGTGCTGCTCTTCGATGAACGCCAACAATTCGCCCTGTGTGTAGTTGTAGCGCACCACGTAGAGCATCGCATCCAAAAATGGCGTGACTTGAAGGGCGTCTGCCACCAATCCCACTGGAGGTGTGTCCAGAATGACGTAGTCGTAGACACGCTTCAATTCATGAATCAAGGCCGAAAAGCGCTCACTTTGAATCAATTCACTTGGATTGGGGGGCACAATTCCACCACTAACAATGTCCAAGTTGCTATACCCTGATTTCTGGACTATCTCAGAAATTCCAGCATGCCCAGCCAAGTAATTGGACAACCCAACCTCGTTAGACAAGCCAAAATCGTTGAAGATTTTGGGCTTCCGCAAATCCACACCCACCAAGACCACTTTCTGGGCGCCCAAGGAGAGGACCGAAGCCAAGTTGATGGACAAGAACGTCTTGCCCTCCCCCCCCACGGAGGAGGTCACGGCAATGACTTGAGCTTGACCTTCGTCAGACTCTTTGGCGATGAACTTGATGTTGGAGCGAAGGGCACGAAACGCCTCACTCACCGCAGACTTGGGTTTGTTCAGGACCACCAAATTGGTGCCATATTTTGAATGCGGCGCAATGCCAGCAATGGGAATGGAGGTGTGCCGCTCCACATCTTGCCTCGATCTGATTTTGGTGTTCAGCGCGTTGGCCAACAGCAACATTCCAGAAGGGAAAATCAGACCCAGCAACAAGCCAATGGCATAGTTCAGAGTACGATTGGGACCGATTGGTTCTTGGCCGCGGTCGACCGCAGGGTCGATGACTTTGGTGTCGGGAAGGTTGGAGGCCTGAAGGATGCCAGCCTCAGCACGCTTCTCCAACAACAGTTGGAACTGGCTGCCGCTGATTTCGTATTGCCGCTGGATGTTGATGAACTGCTGCTCCGTGGCCGGAAGACGACTGATCTTCTTTTGCGCCTCTCCCAAGCGAGAGCCAATGTCGGCCATAACAAGGTCACTTGATGCCAGTGCATTTTCCGTGGCATTGTAAAGTGCCTGCTTCGTGTAGCGCACTTCCTTTTGCAACTCAAGAATCGCGGGATTGTTGGCATCCAAGCTGTAACTCATCCGTTCCAGGGCGACACTTGTCTCCACCAGTTGTCCTGCGAGTTGAACCACCAAAGGGTCGTTGAAGGTGCTCAAGGTCGGAAGAGAGAGTCCTGAATAGTTCTGCTCGTTCTCCAAAAATTCAAGCACATATCGGTAGAAAGACCGTTGAAGGTTGAGCGATGCCTTTTCCTCTTCCAACTGAATGAAATACTCCAACATCTGTTCTGCCTCTGAGCCCAAATCCACAATCAAATTCTCAGCCCTGAATCTCTCCAAAGCAGCCTCACTTTGTTTCAAATCGTACTCAATCTCCACCAATTGACTGTCGATAAAATCAATGGTGTTCACAGCCATCAAGTTCTTTTCTCGAAGCTCATAAGCTTGAAGTTCGTCAACGGAGGCATTCAAATAGTCTGCCAGCTTCTGAATCAAAGGCCCTTCCAATTCGAGCGTTAACAAAGAACTCTGTTGCTTGTCGTTGCTTTGGGCTTTCAAGTTGTCGATGACCCAACTGGCAAATTGGTCGTGCGATTGGAACTCAAACGACGACGATGTCGCCTTCTGCTCAGCCAAAAATTCCAAGAGCTTTGGGCCTTTGTCAACCCGAAACCGGTACAAAGGATGCTCAATCCACTCGGCGTATTTACGCTCGCTCGATTCAGGGACAAATGCGCTCAATTCGGCGTCCTTCGATTCTTCTCCAGTGTGAAAATTGTACACAGTCAATTTGTCAGCTTCCTGAGAAGTCTCCAACACGTAGCCGTTTTCATTGAACGTGAGAGAAAAATCAACACCAAGAAGTTGGTCATGGTTTGCGTCAAACTCCACCGAGAAATGCTCAGGCTGATAAATTTCTCGCTTGTTCAATCGGCCTTTGTTGAACAGAATTACGCCGTGGTTGAGGTTGCGCGAAACCCGAACGTTGTGGGCAAATGACTTCAGCACAGCAATTCGGGTGTCCACAATCCCAGTGCCTCCGAACCCCAAACCCAAGTTGAGCATTCCGTCAATGGACGACGCCAATGGGTTTTCGGTTTCCTCCACCGCCACCGTGGCGGACACCTTGTAGGTATCTGCTGTGTAGCGATTGAACACAAAGGCCACAACCAAACCCAAGCAGGCAGAAAGAAGCAGCACAGGCCAATGGGCGAGAAGACCTCGAAGGCTGTCCAAAACGTCACGAAGTGTGATTTCGTCCGAAACTTGAGGTGAAACCTGTGTTTTCCGTGGGTCAGACATGGATCAACGACTCAATGAGATGATGGACAAAATCAATGCGGCGGAGGTGCTCAACGTGCTCACAATTGTATTCAACGTTTGAGCCCCTGTGATGCCAATGCCCCAGGAGCGCTGAGGAAGGGGCTCGGCGTACAACACATCGTTGGGCTGGATGAAATAATAGGGACTGCCCACCACACTGTCGTCCAGCAGGTTGATGCTGTGGATTTTCGTGCCCTCTGGATGCTGTCGAATCAACCGGACCTGCTCTCGATTGGCCACCAGGCTCAAATCCCCTCCAAGGGCAATGGCTTCGAAGATCGTCACTTGGTTTTGCATGACCACGTGTTTCCCTGGCCGGTTGAATTCTCCAAGGGCCGAAAAGCGAACCCCCCCCAACTTGACCTGAAGGTGATAATTGGTGAAGAGTTCTGAAACCTTCACGTTCACCGCAGAATGGGCTTCGTTCAAGTTCAACCCCAACACATCCACCTTTCCGACAAAGGGAATGTCAATCTTCCCGTCTTGGTCAATGCTGTACCCGGTGATGTAAAACAAATCTCCGCCCGTTTGCGCGGTCGCTTGCGCCACCTGCATGGTCCCCATCGTAGAGGCGTTGAACAGTGCGTTGACTTCTGGATTGAGAGATGAAATCTTGACGTCGAGGATGTCGTTGGTTTGCAATTGATACTCCTGCTTGTCGTACATGTGAACCTTTTCAGCCATGTCCTCGTCAGGTTGGAGATAAATCAGACTCTCCACAGGGACACATGAGGTGCAGCACATCACGAACACGAGCACAAGACCCGCAACATTCAGTCCCGCAGTCCGAGGGCATGCCTTCAGAATTAGGAGCTGCTCAAAGTGATTCCACATTTGGTTGGATGGTTGAATGAGAGCATTCGCGTAAGGTGGAGCGAATATAACCCTCAAACCAATAGCGATACTGACCAACGGAATCAATCTCCGCGAAGACGGGCCCAGAGGCCTCTTGAGCTCGACTTCGGACGCTCTTTGGCTCCCGACAATTCTTGATAAATCACCCCCCAACCAGGAAATCCGCCGAAGTTTCGGTCGTCGATGAAGAGGTCCGCATGAATCTTGCGGCTCACGTCGCTGGGGTGGCTGGGCTCTTCCGGGTAAGACCGGTTGACCGCATAGGGTGGGGTGCCCTTGTTTTTCAAGAAATCCACAGCCTCGTCCAGTTTTTTGCCGTGGCGGTAGGTCCAAAGGATCACACGGTGTCCATCCGCTTGCAACATTTTCAGCGTTTCGATGGCGAAGGGCATGGGCTTGCCAATGGCTGGATACCGATCCTCGACCACGGTGCCGTCAAAGTCGACTGCGATGAGTAGGCTTTTCTTCATCCCCCTTTGGGTTGAAGCGCACGCTCAAGTTTCACAAGCCGCTCTTTGGCTGCATTGTCCAGCCCGAGGGTGCTGAACGTCAGCATTCGCCCCGGTTCGTAATGAAGTGTGATTGCTGTGGCGCTGACAATGACCTTGGTGATTTTGTCCTGCGACAGGGCAAATTCCTGGGAGCGAATGCGCTTCCAAGAACTGTACATGTTGAATTTGGAGTAATACAGCACATTGCCCTCCAAGACCAGGTGCCAACCGATTTTTTGAGTCGCCCTGAGCAGCAAGACGATTCCAGTCCCACCCAACACGTACATGGGCAAATCGAACATCTCCAAGTAGTCGACTTTGAATGGAATCAGGGCAAAAGAGCCTATGAGTACCAACATGGCTCCAGCGTACTTCATCCAACGTGGTTCCTTCGTGATAACAAGGCGTTTTGCAGAGGGCATCGTCTTCAGTAGGTCGTTTCCGTTCCCGCGAAAGTAAACGGAAAGTCGCCCGCGACCAAGGACGAGCTGCAATCGGTGGCCATGAGTCTAAGCACGATTCAGTTGGTGGCCAAACCCAGCCGCAACAATCCCTGGCCTATGGTGGACTGGATTTGTACCATGATCACTTGTGATTGCACGAGTTCAACGGGCAAGACAGCTGCGCCCTGACTGTCGCATTTGCCTCTGTGAAGGACAACACCTGTAGGTGTCAAGACACTGAAATTCGCCCCAGGCATAGCCCCTTCAATGCGCACCAAGTCCGGCCCAAGGCGACGCAAAGTTGCGCCAGATTCTGCACCCGACTCCACCAACCCGGAACCTTCCAACGTGCCCCGCAAGTACATCACCTGACCGCTTCCGCTGTTCTTCCAAATGACGTGAACCTTGGAGCCGTGGATGGCCACTTCCGGGTGAAGGTTGGAGCCTGAAAGCGAGGTACTGACGGGTACGCCTGCGTTGGACAAACCCCCTGGGAGGGCGTCGTTAGCTGAAGATGCGGCGTGGATTTCCCAGCCACCGGAATTCTCTTGCCAAACGGCCACGGTGTGGGTTGGGCCACACGCGATGTGGGGTTGGTCCTGGTTGCCGGCTTCGATGAAGTTGGTGACGGGAATGGTGGCGCCTACTTCGCTTGACATGGGGTTGGCCACGTCGCTCACGTTGACATAGACCTCGGAGGCGCCGTTGCCTGAACTTCGGAAGGTGGACGCCAGGCGTCCGTCGGGAAGCCACGCGAGGCTGGCGCCAGTCTCTGGGCAGGCGCTGATCATCCAATCGGTGGGGTCGAGGTCGAGTTGGTGGTCCCATGTTGCGCCATCCTCCGAGGAAACCAGGCGCATGTCACGAAGGTTTTCGTCGTTTTGGCGGTAGACGCTGTAGTACCGTCCGTGACCAAAAATGGTCTTGCTCGGGCAGCACTCGCACGCAAGGCCAGACCCCACGTCGGCGCTTGCAGGCTGGGCAGGTTGGAAAGTTTGTCCTCCGTCGGTGGAACGCATCACACCTTCCACCACCATGGGGTCGTCGCCGAACTTGACCGCCACAAATGGATTGCCGTCGTCGTCAAACGCGAGCATGGGCATGAAATGGTCCTCGGTTGCGTTGGGGGCGATTGGGAAGGACTCGCTCCAAGATTGGCCTCCATCTTGGGTGCTCATGTACTGCCCCCCTGTCGCCCATTCGCCGGACACTTGGTAGGCCAAACCCAGTGTGGATCCATGCACCGCGATGCTGGGCCCTTCGGCGTCGGCCATGAACACGTTCTCCAAAGTGGGGATGGGAATCGGGGTGTTGAAGACGCCGTTGTCGCTGGTCGTCAGAAACAGACCCTCCCCAGATTTGCCCATCAAGACCATGGGGTTGCCGGCGGCGTCTAACGCCAGGCGCGGGCAACGGTTGCCGAATTCTTCGCCGGCGACAGGGATGGGCTCGGCGAAGTCCCACGTGATTTGGGCAGAGGCGTGGTTGGATGCCCACGACATGGACAAGGCGAGAAGCGTCAAAAATGCGCTGGAAACGAGTGTATTGGGCGACGTCATGTCCGCAAGATGAAGGAAATCCCCCAAACATGGGAGCCGAAGCCACTTGAAGTGCCTGCTATTTTTGTGGCCATGTCCGTGAAGCGTCTATCCGACTTGGGGCCCACAGAGTGTGGGGTCATCGAGCGTGTCGACACCCCTGAGGAGGTGATGGCGCTCGTGCAGATGGGATGCTGCATTGGATCATCCGTGGAAGTACGTCATGTGGCTCCAGCCGACGGCCCCATGGCCATTTGCACGTGCGGACGGACGTTGTCGGTCCGCAAGGAAGCGGCGGCGCACTTGTGGGTGCGTGTGGCTGCAGATTCGGCGACTGTGGCCTGATCAGGACAACAAGCTGTGGGTCAGCCACGCCAGGACGTAGGCCAGGAGGGTAAGTCCGAAGGTTTGACCCAGCGCCCAACCCCAACTCTTCAATTCAGACCGGACCACGGCCAGCGTGCTCAGGCATTGCATCGCAAACATGTAGAAGACAATGAGCGACGCGGCTGAAGCCGTGGTCAGCAGAGGCCGACCCGTTCGAGGATGGATTTCTTGGGCCAATCGGGATTTCAGCTCACTGACCTTGGGGGTGGAGCCATCGGGAGAGGGATAGAGGGTTTGGACTGTGCCCACAAACACCTCGCGGGCGGCGAACGAAGACAAAACCGCAATGCCAAGGCGTCCGTCGTAGCCAAGTGGCGTGACGACGGGCTCAATGGCGTCTCCAACAGCCCCCAACACGCTGGTCTCCAAACGCTTGGTCGGCGCCATGGCTTGGCGTTCCGTCAACGAACCAGGACCCAAGAATCCGAGGGTCCAAAGCACCACGCTCAGTACGACAATCACCTGGCCCGCGGATCGGACGAACACGGCCCCTTGGCGGAACATGTTCTGCGCCACAAGCTTCATGCGAGGCACACGGTAGGACGGCCATTCTTCGGCCATTTCTCTCCGGCGATCAGGGGTGGGCAATGCCTTGTGCAGGCCCCATGCAAGCAGCAGGGCCGCAAGTGAACTGACGATGTACAAGCCGTACAAGAAGAGTCCTTGGCGGTTCAATCCCCAAATCGTGCCGTCGGGCACCACAAAGGCGATGAGAAACGCATAGACGGGCAGGCGCGCAGAACACGTCATGAGTGGCGTCACCAAAATGGTGAGCAAGCGTTCACGCCGGTCAGGGAGGGCGCGTGCCGCCATGACCGCTGGGACGGCGCACGCCAATCCCCCCACGAGGCTCACGGCACTTCTGCCGCCAAGTCCAAGCTTTCTCAGGAAACGGTCGCCCACGTAGCCAAGTCGGGCCATGGCCCCGCTGTGCTCGAGCAAGGCTGTGAACCCAAACAGGATCATGATTTGGGGCAGGAAAATCAGGATGCCCGCCAGCCCCGCCAGCACGCCATCGATAATCAAACTGCGCCACCACGTGTCAGGCGACGCACCTTTTACTGCGTCCATTCCAGAAGCCATCCAGCCGTCAAGCAGGTCGGTAGGCACGGTGGCCCAGCTGTAGACGGCTTGGAACATCAGGAAAAAGACGAGCCCAAACCCCAAGACGCCCCACACCGGGTGGGTCAACACGCGGTCTAGGTGACCCGCGATTTGGGGGACCGCCCGTGGAGGGGCGGGCAGAATCGCCTTGATTTGGGCCATGCGCTCGCTGGCTTCTTCAAGCTGCATCGACGCTGGACTGGGCATGTGAGCGCGTGCCTGGGTCCAGGCTTCTTGGGCCTCTTCGGAGAGCCAAGCAGGCACCTCCTGCATTCGCAAAACATGGCACATCAAACCTGGTGTGCCCTCGGGCAAATGCGGCTTCAAGTTGCGGACCCCGGCTTCCAACGACGCGGGCACGGAGCGAATGGCGGCGCACGCCTTGGGGGAGCTTAACAAAGGTTCCCAGCCCCTCACCCAAGGTTCAGCTTTGTCCTTCATGGCGTTGACCACGCGCACCGGCAAATCAAGAATCTCTTCCAGGCGACGGGCCTCTGCGCGCAGCTCACTCCGAGAGGGCCCCGTGGTGTGCATTCGGTTGAGCAACAACATGCATGGAATGCCCAATTCCCGGATTTGCAAGACCAAAAACAACTGACCCTGCAACGCATTCGCGTCGGCCACCATCACCACCACATCCGGATGCTGGGGATGTCCGGGATCCAACAACACCTGCTCGGTCACCTTGCCGTCTTCCGACTGCGCGTGCAGGTTGTACAAGCCGGGAAGGTCGGTGATCGTCCAATCTTCACCTCCCAGAAATTTGCACTGGCCGGACGTCGCCGTCATGGTCACACCCGCCAAATTCCCCACCGACACAGCCTTGCCGGTCAAGCGCTGAAACAAGGTGGATTTGCCCGTGTTGGGGTTGCCGACGAGTGCGAGTTTCACGGCCGCAATTTGGGGTGGGTTTGGTCAGTGGACAATCCCCTTTCAAGGCCAAAATTCACGCCGATCTCTTATCGTATCCCCAGCCAACTTCCACCTGTTTCACAGATTCTATGGGTGCCCTTGCACTTCGCGAAGTCCGCTTTACATTTGCGTCCGCTCTGGGCATTTAGCTCAGCTGGTTAGAGCGCTACCTTGACATGGTAGAGGTCACTGGTTCGAGTCCAGTATTGCCCACTCAGCCCAAAGCGAAAAGCCCCGCCCTCCCGCGGGGTTTTTTTGTGCTTGACACTGTCCTTGCACTATGGGGATTTGGATGGCAGCGAAGGAATGACGTCTTTCGAGGTTCGAGAACATTCTGAACCCGATCCCGAATTCACGTGCCGAAGTCTTCCGTGTTGTCTGAGTTGACCATTGTGCCCTTTTCTGCGGAACATGGCGAGGCGTTTTTTGAGCTTAATCGGGCGTGGCTGGAAGCTTCGTTTTTGATTGAGCCCTACGACCTGAAGGTCCTCAAGCAGCCGAAGGAAATGATCTTGGACCATGGAGGGTCGATTTTCATGGGAGTCCTGAAGGGCGAAGCGGTGGCCACCTTCGCGCTGACGCCGCAGGGGCAAGGGGTGGTGGAGCTGAACAAAATGGCGGTGCGTGAAGACTTGCGGTCGCAAGGCATTGGGAAAGCATTGATGCGTTTTGCATTGAAGACTTGCAAGGCGCGAGGCATTCAGGTGGTGGAGCTCTACTCGCACACCAAACTTGAAAGTGCCCTTCACATCTACCGCACCTTTGGCTTCACCGACGCGACCCTTCCAGAAGACTGTGTGTACGACCGCGCGAATGTGAGGATGCGCCTTTCGCTCGAAGACGTGCAATGATATCTTGACGCCGACCCCAACCAACCCAATTGTCCCGACATGAAGACGCCCATCGATTACCGGTTTTTCGCCATCAAGTACGTGTTTGAGTTTTTCGTGGTGGTGCTCGGCATCACCGTGTCTTTTTGGGTGGACGAATGGAACGAACAGCGGAAGTTGGACAGGTACCACGTGGCGGACGCCAAAGCCATGTTGGAAGACCTCGCTGTCGATGCCAAAAGGCTGGAATACGTCTCGTATACCATCGCTCGGGCTGACTCCAACACAGCGCGCTTGTTGGAAAACATCGAACAGTTTCGGGCGGGCACAATGTCCTACGACGCCTTGGCAGACAGCATCGTGGAAGTTGGCTACGTTTACACGTATTCCACGTTCTTCATGAACAACGGAACCTACAAGTCGCTGATCAACAACGGCCGCATTCAGCGATTTCCCCTCGAGGTCGAAAAAGAAATCAAAGACTATTATGAGTTCGTCTCCAAACGTGTGCAAGACAACAACCGACTGGTGGACGATGCAGCCTGGGAGTACTACAGCCTTCACCACCCCCTCTGTCATGCCATTGAAAACCTGAGTTCCTCGGACTCGAAAAAGAAAGCATCCACCTTTTTAAGGTTTGAGGACATGAAGTCAGAATACTCCAACACCTCGTTTTACAAAGCCAACATTTCACTGCGAAACCGCATCCAAATGCATGCGAGACAAGTTGAAGGCTACCAGAGCACCTGTGCTTTGGTCGATTCGCTTGTTCGGGCGCACCTTGGGGAAATTGAGGCGCTGCATTGAGGAGTTGAACTTAAAATGTGTGGTGGAGCTTGCACCGGTTGTAGGCCGCCACGGCCGCGGCGACTTCTTGGCGGACTTTGGCCTCGCGCTCGGCAGCCCACGTCATGAACAGCCCCCCAACTGCGGCATGGGCCGTGCCCACGGCCCGGGCGTCTTCGAGACGGAGCGCTCCGACGACAGATTCGACGAGGCCGAGGTTGGCCAGGATGAAGCTTCGAACGCGGAGGCGCCTGGCGTATTCAAAACGGTCGCGGGCTTCCCAGCAGGCGTCGCAAAGGTCGGCGGCGCGGGCGGGGCGATAGGTTTGGCCGTCGAGGATGACTTTAGAACCGTCGGTGAACCAACCTTTTTTCACGGACATGTAGCCCGGCAAATTCTGCTGCGCACAGCACGGCGTGGGAATCGCCAAGGTCCACACCAGAACCCCCACCGTCAGGGTTGTGAACATCCAGCCGGTGGCGGGAAGGTGGGAGGCGGTTCTCATGGCTGGCGATTGGAGGTGAGTTTTGCCAAGATAAATGACGTCCATGACCCCCACCCTTCACCACGCAGGCTTGCTGTTGCTTCGCACGTTGCCCTCCGCCATCATGATGACCCACGGCTGGCCCAAATTCCTGCGCCTCGTCGAACAACTTGGCACCGAATCAGGTGTCAAATTCTTCGATTTCATGGGCCTGGGTCCCGAGGTGTCGTTGACCTTGACCGTGCTGGCCGAGCTTGTTGCTCCGGCCATGATGGTCGTGGGATTCAAGACGCGCTTGGCCGCCCTTCCTGCAGCGTTCACCATGGGTGTGGCGGCGTTTGTGGTGCACGGAAGCGACCCCCTCGGAGACAAGGAACTCGCGCTGCTCTACCTGGTGTGCTTTGCCGCTGTGGGCGCGTTGGGGGCCGGCAAGTGGAGCCTTGATGCGGTGCTCAAGCGCAGCTGACATCCTGTGAAAAGCAACTTATGTGACACGAATGCGTCTGACTTTCAAGGGTTGAGGTGGTGCGAGAACGTGACGCCCGCCGTATCTTTTGAATCCTGACTCTCTGACATGCGCCTTCAATTTGAATTTTCCTTGACCCCTGTCGTGTCCCGTTGGACCGCCTTGTGGGTGTTGACGCTGGGCTCGTTTGCGGCCTGGGGCCAGCCAACCCCACCTGGAGATTTGTACTTGGAAGAGCTGCGGGGCTGGCTCAAGAGCAATTGGTACGACGGACAGCACGACGCGTTGGGATACAACGAAGGCCGGCGCCAGATGTACGGGTACACCGACATCTTGGGCAACGGCAACGTGGAGTGCATATATACGGGTTTCCAACAAGCGGGGGGGTACGTCACTTACCCCAACCCCATCAACGCCGAGCACATCGTGCCGCAGAGCTTTTTCGGGAGCAGCGAGCCGATGCGCAGCGACATTTACATCCTGCGCCCCTGTCACGGAAGCGCCAACAGCTCCAGAAGCAACGATCCCTTTGGAGAGGTCAACGACAGCCAAGCCCAGTGGTACGGTGTGAATGGCAACAGCTACACCTCCACTAGCAACGAGCCTGCAAACAGCGCCAACTGGTCCGAAGGAACAGGCAGCTTGTGGGAGCCTCGGGAATCCAAGAAGGGCGACGTGGCCCGTGCGGTGTTTTACTACTACACCATGTACCCCGACGAGGGCACGGCCATCTCCGCATGTGGAGACCTGAACACGCTCTTCGAGTGGCATGAGAACGACCCACCTGATGCGGCGGAGATCAGCCGCAACACGAAGATCAACCTCGTGCAAGGCAACAAGAATCCATACGTGGCGCACCCCGAGTTGGTGTACCTCGCATGGATGTACGACGGCACACCTGTCGACACAGAAGGCCCCAACTTCGCGGGCACCTCGGCCACGGTGAACATCGCATGTGGCAGCGTACCAGGCGCATTGGCCGACCCCACCGACGACTGCGGGGTGGCCTCGTTGACCTACGAAGACACCTTCAGCGGAAGCGGAGGCTGCACAGGCAGCAGCGGCATCTTGAGGACTTACACGGCGGTGGACGGGTGTGGGAACACGAGCACATTTGTGCAAGAACTCCTGTACGTAGACGTGGATGCACCTGAGTTTGTGTTTGTCCCCGCGGATCTCACAATCAGCTGCGACGAGGGCGACATCCCCTTGGACGATGCGATTGCAGAGGACGCCTGCAGCGAAGTCACCGTGCTCGTCGTTGTAAATCCTGTCGGAGGCCCGTGCCCGGAACCGTACCAAATCGTGCGTGTGTTCACCGCCACAGACGCTTGCGGCAACTCAACTTCGGCCACCCAAACCATTTCCATCGGTGAGGCTCCTCAGGGCTGTCCTGAAGACCTCGACGGCGACGGGTTCGTGGGCGTGAGCGACGTGCTCTTGGCGCTCGGCGAATTCGGCTGTGCTGACAATTGCACCGTGGACCTGGACGGCGACGGCGCCACGTCGGTGAGCGACGTGCTTGCGCTGCTTTCCTCGTTTGGAGAGTCGTGCCTTTAACCTGAAAAACAATCTGCCATGACCAAACTCAACACCCTCCTCAGCAGCCTCGCCTCGGCCTGGCTCATCTTGGGCCTCGCAAGCCCCAGCTTGGCGCAGTCGCCATGCGTGAATGGCTCCGCCAACTACAACGGAACCAACTACCCGTGCAGCGACGTCGATCTGCTTTCTGCCATGGGCGTGAACCAGGTGGGCAGCGGCGAGATGAACGACATCTGGGGCTGGACCGACCCGCTTGACGGGAAAGAGTACGTGATCTTGGGCCGAACCAACGGCACCGCCTTCATCGACATCTCCGACCCGCTGAACCCTGTGTATTTGGCCAACGTCAACACAGAAACCTCGTCGTCCCTGTGGCGCGACATTAAGGTCTACAACAACCACGCCTTCATCGTTTCAGAGGCTGGAGGACACGGCATGCAGGTGTTCGATTTGACCCGCCTGCGCGACATCACCAACCCTCCGGTGACTTTGTTGCGCGACGCGTGGTACAGCGGGTTTGGCAATGCGCACAACATCGTGATCAACGAAGAAAGCGGCCGGGCCTACGGCGTGGGCACCAACACCGCCTCCGGCGGGTTGCACATTATGGACATCTCCAACCCGCTCAACCCCACCTTGCTCGGGTTCTTCTCTGAAGACGGGTACACCCACGACGCGCAAGTGGTGAACTACATCGGCCCTGACGGGCAATACGCGGGCAAGGAGATTGCGTTTGCATGCAACGAAAACACCGTGACCATCGTGGACGTGACCGACCCCACGGACGCCACCATGATTGCGGCCGAAGGATACAGCACCTCCGCCTACACCCACCAAGGTTGGTTGACGGAAGACCACCGCTACTTTGTGGTCGGCGACGAATTGGACGAAACATCGAGCGGCACAAACACCCGCACGTATTTCTTCAACGTGGAAGACCTGAACAACCCATTTTTGGAATACACCTACGTGGGAAGCAACGCCGCGATTGACCACAACCTCTACATCAAGGACGGCATCGCGTACCAAAGCAACTACAGGGCGGGATTGCGCTTGTTGGACGTCTCCAATCCGGCCAACGCCCAAGAAGTGGGCTTCATCGACATCTACCCGTCGAGCAACTCCGCTGCGTTCAACGGCACGTGGTCCAACTACCCCTACTTCGCTTCCGGCGTGGTGGCGGTGAGCCACATTGAAGAAGGCTTGTTCTTGGTTCAGCCCAACTTGCCTGAGCCTTGCACCGAAGCTTGCGGATGCACAGACGCCACGGCCTGCAACTACGACGCGTCGGCGGTGAACGACGACAACTCGTGCGACTTCAGCTGTTACGGCTGCACCGACAGCGCGGCGTGCAACTACGACGCCAGCGCCACGTTGGACGACGGGTCGTGTTTCTTGCCTGACCCGGCATTTGGCTGCGATTGCAGCTCTGACGGCGCTTTTGTTGCCACCCTCAGCGGCACCCAACAAAGCGAGCCCTTCACCTTCGAAGGAACTGGAAACCCTGTGGCTGGGATGATGGACATCACCTTGAATTTTACTGGAAACGGCGGGGCGTGGCCTGGGGATATGGCCATGACTGTGACCTCGCCTGAAGGTCAATGCGTCGTGTTTGGTGGGTATGACATTTCACCGGGATGTGACGTCGATTTGGGGTTGTATGGCGCGGTTTGGCCTGGTGACTGGACAGGCACGGCCAGCGGAACCTACACCGCCTCCGTGGACCTCTCGTCGGCAGGCCTGACAGGAGCAGGGACATGGTCGGTGACAGCGTACAACGGCTGGGCTTCAGGTGGCGAGGTGACGTACGATCTGTCCTTCACCTTGAACGACGTGTGTGCCTTGAGTGAAGAATTGCCTGGCTGCACCGAGGTCTTTGCGTGCAACTTTGATCCCGAAGCAACCGTCGATGACGGGTCGTGCATCTATCCTTACAACATCGTGTACGAGGACTTGGATGGGGACGGCATTGGCGGCAGCCTCGGCATCGCCGACGTCTGTGAACTGGGCCCAGGCATTTCATTGGAAACCGGAGATTGCGACGACACCGACGCCAGCATCTATCCCGGCGCGCCGGGCACTGGCGAGGGTGTGGACAACAACTGCGACGGCGAGATTGCGGGAGACGAGCTCACCCCCTGTCCCGCCGACGTCAACAACGACGGCCAGATCACTGTGGCCGACGTCCTGCTCATCCTCTCCGACTTCGGTTGTGAAATCGACTGCGAAGGCGACGTGGACGGCGACGACGCCGTCACCGTGGCAGACATCTTGGCGATTCTCGCGGCGTTTGGCCAACCTTGCTAAGCGGTCAAGACACAACACCGAACACAACAAGGAACACAAAAAAAGCCTCGGCTTGGCTGCCGAGGCTTTTTCATGCGCGACGTCGCCCGAACATCACGCGCACTTGTCCGGGTGCTTGGCGCGAACGTGCTGGGCAATTGGGATGCTCTTGCCGTCGTCGTCGAGTCGGACGAACACCAAGCTCGTGCTGCACACGACATCTTCTTCTTGGCTGTAGACGTTGAATTTGCGGGCTTCGACCGAGATGGTGATGCTCTTGCCGCCGATGCGGTCGATTTGGCCGTAGATCTTGATCAGGTTGTTCTCCTTCACAGGCGACTTGAACAAGACCTCCTCCATCTTGAGTGTGACCATCGTGGGGCAGTGGCACACCTCGTTGACAAACGCCACCGCCGATTCGTCGATCCAGCTGAGCATGGTGCCGCCAAACAAGTTGTTGTGCACCCCGAGGTCGTGCTTCTTGCACACTTTGGTTCCGAGCAATTGCATGGGGCAAAGGTCGCTCACGCAGACGATTTGACGTCCCGGCGGAACGGCAGGCCCATCTGGTAGGCGAGGTCGTCGCCGCGGCTGTCGTCCGCCACGTCGAGCCCGTATTGGATGTCGGCGGGGTTGCCGTAGGTGAAGGTGCCGAAGATTCGGTCCCAAATCGACAGCATGTTCCCGTAGTTGCGGTCCGTCCAGGGCACCTCGAAGTGGTGGTGAAACTTGTGCATGTTGGGCGAAACGAACACCCAGCTGATCGCCCGGTCCACGCGCTCAGGCAGCTCCACGTTGGCGTGCGTGAGGTAGGTGAAAAAGATCGTCAGGATGCGGTAGAACAGGTAGAACGCCAGGGGCGCGCCCGACACGAGCACCGCCGCCAGGGCGAAGCATTCGCGCACCACGAAGTCCAAAGGATGGTGCCGCGTGCCGGTGGTCACGTCCACGTGCGTGTCGCTGTGGTGAACCATGTGCAAGCGCCACAGCGGCTTGACGTTGTGCAAACACCAGTGAACGCTGTATTGGGCGATGAGGTCAAACACGACAATGGCCACCACGAGTTCCATCCAGGTCGGGGCCGTGAAGAGGTGGAGCAGCCCGATCTCGTGGGTCGCCGCCCAAGCGAACACCCCGACCGAAGCTGCCCCGAACGCCGAGTTGATGGCCATGGTCGTGGCCAGAAACGTGAGGTTGGTGCGGGTGTGCTTCCAGGACCGGTAGCCGCCCTGGAACATCGGACGAATGCCCTCCACAAGGAGGTTCACCGACATGCATGCGACAATCCACACCAGCTTTTGCCACGAAGGCATCGCTTCAAAAAAATCGAGGAACGCTTCCATGTCCGTCAAGATATTCCATGTCCGTCAAGATACACGCACCCCGGCCTTGTGGGCTAATTTGCGGGGATGGACGGGCAACTGAAGGTGGCGGTGGTCGGCGGCGGCGCGGCGGGGTTCTTCGCGGCGCTCTCGGCGGCCGGTCACCATCCTTCGGCGCAGGTGGTCCTGTTTGAGAAGACCGCCAAGCTCCTCTCCAAGGTCAAAATCTCCGGCGGCGGCCGCTGCAACGTCACCCACGCGTGCTTCTCACCCGCCACGCTCGCCAAGCACTACCCGCGCGGCGGCCAGCACCTGAAAAAAGCCTTCTCCGCCTTCCAAGCCGCCGACACCGTTGCGTGGTTTGAGTCACGCGGCGTCAAACTCAAGACGGAGGAAGACGGACGCATGTTCCCCACCACCGACGACTCCCAAACCATCGTCGACTGCCTCACCCGCGAAGCCCAGAAGTTGGGCGTCGACGTCCGGCTTCGATCGCCCGTGCGTGACCTAACGCCGCGGCCCGAAGGCGGGTTGACCCTGAATGGCGAGCGATTCGACCGCGTCGTCGTGGCCACCGGCGGCAGCCCCAAGCTGGAGGGCTTGCAATGGCTCGTCGACCTCGGACACACCGTGAGCGCGCCTGTGCCGTCGCTGTTCACCTTCAACATGCCCGACGAGCCGGTGACGCAGCTGATGGGCGTGGTGGTCCCTGACGCGTTGGTCCGCATCCAAGGCACAAAGCTGGCACATCAAGGGCCGGTGTTGATCACCCATTGGGGCATGAGCGGACCTGGCATCCTCAAGCTCTCGGCGTGGGGCGCCCGCGAGTTGGCCGACCGCGATTACACCTTCCAAGCCCAAATCAACTGGCTCGGACTCCCCAACGAATCCGAAGTTGCCGCCCTGCTCGACGCCGCCCTGCCCGCCATCCGCAAGAAGAAGGTGGCGAACGCGTGTCCGTTTGGTCTGCCCAAGAAGTTTTGGGCCCACCTCCTTCATAAAGCGGGCCTCGACCCGGACATGCCTTGGCATGACGTGGGCAAAAAAGCGCGCAACAAACTGCTCAACACGCTCCTCAACGACGTCTACGCCGTGCGCGGCAAGACCACCTTCAAGGAGGAATTCGTGACGTGTGGCGGCGTCTCCCTGGGCGAAATCGACTTCTGCACCATGGAGAGCCGCATCGTGCCTGGACTGCACTTCGCGGGTGAAGTGCTCGACGTCGACGGCGTCACCGGCGGCTTCAACTTCCAGGCGGCCTGGACAACCGGTTTCTTGGCTGGGCAGAGTGTTTCATAGTGACAGAAGTGGAGACTTAACCCGAATCATTGGTGATGAAATCATGTCGTACTTTTTGCCCTATGAAACACTTGAATATCCCTGCGTTCGCGTTCGCCGCCCTGGCGCTCTTCGGTTGCAGCAAGGAGGAAGGTTGCACATATCCTGCAGCTTGCAACTTCA
>JBMZAB010000003.1:0-104186 GCA_049610985.1 Flavobacteriales bacterium
ATTGTCGGATGCCCAACTCAATCCGGCTGGCATTCCATGGATCCTGCCAAGCCCCCGGGGGCTCTTGCTGTTCCAAACGCATCCAAGCGCGCACGAATGCTTCCATGGCAGGAAGGTCGTACCGGTCTCCGACCGGGTAGGCCAGGTCCAGCTCCAAGCGGAACACATCGGTTCGGGTTCCCTGCAGCCACAAAATGCCGTAATCCGACAGTCGCTCGGTGTATGGCCTCCAAGGCATTTCACCTGCAGGTAAATTCAGCAATCCCTCGTCGCCTCCTTCGGATCGCCCTTGGACCCGTCGGAGCAGGGCAACCTTGAGCGTCCAGTTTTCCAGCAAGGTCATCCGCGCCCAAAGGCGGCCCTCGACGAAGTTGGCTCCCGCTGGATGCGCCAAGGGTTGATGAAGATGAGTGTAAGAATTTGGCTGATTTTTGTGGCTGTAGGTCCAAGGCCGCGCCGCCGCGCATTCAACCAAGACTGCGAACTTGTCGGACTGACTTGTTGATGAAGCTCCAACGAGAATGGCCCACTTTGTTCGCCATGAATCGCCACCAATGAACTCAGAAGCCCTGAACTCGTCCAAGAGCACTTGGCCGTAGCCCTTGAACCATTGCCCTCTGCGAAGCCGGGTTTGGCAGGCGAGTTGTGCGCCGACCAAGGCGTTGTCCGTGGACCCAAGGATGTACTCTCTGGGGCGAAAAGCCCCAAACGGAATGAGGTAATGCGGTTCCACACGTCCTTGGAACGCGATGTCGTGGTCGGCGCTCCACTTGACGGTGCCAAACAGCGCCCCAGACCAGCCTCCGCCCAAGGCAACTTCCGCCCACTGGGCGCCCATCCATCCCCGTTGGAGGGTGTCTCCTTCGAGGTGTTTGGTGCGAAGCAACATGTGCGTGTATTGGACAATGCCGGCGTCCAACCAAAGACGGGCTCCGAGCGCGGGGGCCATGTGGCGGTCCAAAAAAAGCGACCGTCCTCCTTGACCCCAGTGGTGAGACTCCTGGCCCACCCGAATGGCCACCGAAGGCGACACCGCCCAGGACACCGCACCTTCCAGGCGGTCCACCGAGGCGATGGAGGGCGACAACAGGCTGGCTCGGCCGAGGCCGTCCATGGTTCCATGTCGACCGACTTCGTGGGCCAACGGAAAGCCCAACGGAAGCCGCCACCGGGTGGCAGACACGTGCCAATGGCCCCGCCGATTCCAGGACCCTTCAGCTCCTAGGCCGACGGCGGTGGATTGCGCGCTGAATTCGCCGGCCACTTGTTTGGCCTCGCCCAAGATTTGAAGTCCGGAAAAGGCCTCTTCAGAAGGCTGAAGTTGTGGGGGACGGTTCCATCCCGTCATGGGCTGGATGCTGGGCACCAAGATTCCTGCGCTGTCGCATGCGTCGGCCACCCCACGCGCTTGAGGGTCGATGGGCAAATGCCATTGCAGCGAGGTGCTCCGCTGGGCAGAGGCCGTGTGCACGAGACCACTTCCGAGGAAGAGGGCCCAAATCAGACATCGAAAACCCTGTTTCACGTCTGGGTCACGCCGCCCAAGACCCGCGGCGTCGGGTGGGTTTGGGCTTGGCGGGATTTGCCGGCGCCTGGGATTTGGCCCGCACGAGCAGGGCTGGAATGGTTCCAATTCCAAAGGCAAGTCCCAGGAGGACCACAAATTGTCCTGTCGCATCCAATCCAAACCAAGCGCTGTTCGGCAAAAATGCCAACAACACAAAGAATAGGGTGTACAGCCAAATGGCGCCGGAGCTTTTCTTGTGGCCCAAGCCCAATTCCATGAGCTTGTGGTGGATGTGCCAGCGGTCCGGCGAGAATGGAGAACGTCCGTCCAACACCCTCAAGGTGAACACCCTGAGAGTGTCAACCAGGGGGTAGGCGAGCATGCACATGGCGGCCACAGGTTGCACCAAGCCATCCAAGGCCGCTTCTGCCGGCGTTTGCATCATCCGAATGGCCATTGCGTAGACGATGAGTCCGAGAAGCAGCGATCCGCCATCTCCCATGAAGATGCGCGCGGGGTTGAAGTTGAAGACGAGAAAACCCAACAAAGCCCCCGCCGTGCTGAACGCGACAATGGCCGAAGCCAAGTCTCCAGTTTGGAAGAACCAGACGCCGAAGGCGGTCATGACAAGGGTTCCGAAGCCGCCAATCAAGCCATCCAATCCGTCGATGAGGTTGACTGCGTTCACAACCACGATGTACACAAACCACGAGAACGGCGCGCTCACCCAAAACGGGATGTGTCCTAGACCAAAGAGGCCTCCGAAGTTGTCGATGCGCAGGTCGAGCGCCCCCACGAGGTAGGCCCCGACGGCCATGTGCACGAACAATTTGCGGCTGGCGCTCATGACCACGATGTCGTCCTTCAACCCCATGAAGAAGACCAACATGGCGGCCCCCAAGATGCCGACCCATATGTAGATTTGGCTGGAATCGGGCTGTTGGATGGCAAACGACACCAACGAAGAACTCATCAATGCTGCAAACACCATCAGTCCGCCGATGGTGGGCACGGAGCGGTGGTGAATCTTTCGGGCTTCAGTCGGTTCGTCGACCAAGTGCTTGCGTTTGGCAACCGCAATGAGAGACGGCATGCCTACGAGAGTGGCGCAAAATGCCAGCAAGCAGGTGAGTATCAAGGACAACATGGTCGCGCAAAGGTAGGCATTCCCGGAGACATCACCAAAGTGTGGCTCACGCCAACCCGCCAACGAAGGCCTTCGTTGGGCATGTTGGGACTTCCTTCAAGCTGCCACGTTTCGAATCCTGCGGTGAGGTGCAAGGGCCATTCTGTCTGAAGGGTCCACGCCCCCCAACCTTCCAACCACCATTGGTTGGCCAGGGTCAACACGTGCAATCCGGCGCGCATGCGCTGGTGCGTCCAGCTCACGGCACCTTCGCTCCGCCACACGGCCGAAGATTCCCAGGAGTTGTCAAAGCTCCAGAGCGGCAGAAGGGGCGTGCCGAGTGGGGTGCCCGCATGCGTTGGAAGGACGTCTTCGGTGCCTTGGGTTTGGACCCGCGCCAGGGTGAATGTCCCACGCCAGTCCCCATGATGGCTCGACCAGCTGAGGGCGCTCGCAACGTGGGGGACCCATTCTGCGGCCCAACGCTGGGCACCGTTGACAGATTGAACAGTTCCTTGCACGCTTGCCCAATTCGACCATTGGAATTGCGCGGCAGAATCTGGCTCCTGGAGCCAGGGTCGGTTGCGATGGCTGCCGGCCAACACACCCAAGTCAATCTGATCGCCAAGGCGTCCATGCCACATGGTCCACACGGCATCGGTTTGACGGAAGGAACGACCGGTCTCTCCTGAGGCGCTGAGTTCGGTGCCGGCCAGCCTAGCTGCGGTGGCCTCCACCGTCATGCGGTCGCCCTTTTTCCAACCCAACGTGCCATGGGGATACGGTGCGCTCCGGCTGTCCAGTGCCAGGGGCG
Organism: Flavobacteriales bacterium; assembly: GCA_049610985.1. Lineage (GTDB taxonomy): Bacteria > Bacteroidota > Bacteroidia > Flavobacteriales_D > Sanyastnellaceae > UBA11663. The sequence goes on from JBMZAB010000003.1 coordinate 3,448, forward strand.
CAAGGTCGTTTCCCCACTGCGCAGCGTCGTACGCCAAGGACACAGTGAACGTGTCCCTGCGGTTGGGGAGCGCAAATCGACCGGTCGTTCGACTTCGCCCGCGTGCCACGTCCACACGTCCACCGGAGGTGGGTTTCATTCTGCCCCATCCAGGCAAGCTTCGACTTTCACCCATCCAATGCCGCTCCCAAGCGGTGGGGATGCCCTGGTACTCTTCCAACGAACCCGTGATTGTCCAGACACCATCCAAGTCACCGCGAAACGCCGCGCCACGCAGGTTGTCCCAAGGCTCTTCAAATCCCGATTCGTCGTTCCGTTGAGGGGTTCCCCCCACATGACGGATGCAAAGCCAAGGGTCCACATGCAAAGTCATTCGAGAGGTGCGCCAGGTGACTGCATGTTCTTGAAAACCAATCTCCACTTGCCCTCCAGCAGGACCCCACAAAAGCGAATCTGGTCTTACGGACTGTCCAACCGCGAAATCGGATTGGGAAAAAATCGCCGCGACACACAAGGTGACCTGGAGAAAGACGTACCTCAATCGAGTCATCGCCGACAAGTTACACTGCAGGATTTGCGTGGGTGGCGTGCCTCAATCCATCTCCGACCCAGGTGAACGCCAGCACAAGGCTGGCGATGAGACCGCCAGGCACCAGGGCCGCCCAAGCGTGGGACGTGGTCAGGAGGTGGGCGTGTTCTTTGACGATGTTGCCCCAGGAGGGGATGGGGATTTGGGCCCCCACGCCCAAGAAACTCAACCCGGCCTCGATCAAAATGGCCGCGGCAAAATTGGCGGCGCACACCACCACCAAAGGGCCCAGGGCGTTGGGCAGCATGTGCCGCCACATCACGCGCCAGGAAGACAGCCCAAGGGCCTCTGCCGCGCGCACATACGTCTCTTCCCTCAACGTCATGAATTGGCCCCGCACAATCCGGGCCACCTCCACCCACATCGTCAAACCGATGGCCAGAAAGACTTGCCAAAACCCCTTGCCGAACGCCAACGTGATGGCCAGCACCATCAACAATGTGGGGACCGACCACATGACTTGGAGGAACCACGAAATGAGCCGGTCGGCCCAGCCCCCGAAGTAACCCGCCACGCCTCCAAGGAGCAACCCCAGAATGAGGCTGATGAGGACGGCTCCGGCCCCGACAGAGAGAGAGATGCCGCTCCCTGCCATGATTCGGCTGAGCATGTCGCGACCGAATTGGTCCGTGCCGAGCCACGCGGTGTGCATCTCACCGGCCGCATCCTCCCACACGGCTCCTGGCGCCAAGAGACCATGTTCCAAGTGCTGGGCGTTGGCGTGTTCTGAACCGTCGGGTCGAATGGGACTTCCCACCAAGGCAATGAAGACCCAAAGCAGAATCCACGAGGCGCCCAGAGCGCCCAACCGATGCGACATGAAACGGCTCATGGGGTGCAAGTTCGGCCTTTCCAAGTTGGTTTGGGTTGAATGCCAAACGGTCTGAGCAACCCGAGTCGAGCCAACGCCAACCCCAGCACCTGAACCGGTTGCAGGCATGCGAGCCCCAGCCAAAGCCACGGTTTGCGCGGCAGGCCAAACCATTTGGCGACCGGGGCGGCAAAAGCCACGTTGTGTGCGGTCAATCCCAGCCAAAATCCGACCGCCAGGGCGATGCCCCATTCGTCTTGGCTGAGGATGCCAAACGTCACCCACATCCAAGGACAAACCGCAGTCCACGCCACCCAGAGGGCCGTTCGTTGCACATGGGCGAGGTAGTGCCCAGCTTTGCCCGCCCAGCGCAGTTGTTGCTGCACGGTTTGGCACCAGGTTGGAGGGGGCGGTGTGGACACCATCCCAAGAGGGTCGTCCATCCATCCCACACCCCATCCCTCGTTGGACAGCGTTTGCAAGACCAAGGCGTCGTCGCCAGACGGACCGAGGTGGCGCGTGTCCGGGTAGGCAGATCGCCGGACCGCGAGGTTGGCACCAGAGGCCGACGCGGGGCGGCCATGGGCGATTTGGGCGACCGACCATCCCATTTGTGCTGCGTAATCCAAAGCCAAAACCTGACCGAACGTCTCCGTGTTTTGGCCATCCCAGAGTCGAACGGGACCCGCCACCGCGGCGCAACGCTCGGGTTGGCTCGCCAGGGTTTGCAGCCACGCATTGCCCCATTCAGGCTGAAGACGCACGTCGGCGTCCAGGGTCACGGCCCACGAGGTGTTCAGGACTTCAAGTCCTGCGAGCAACGCCGCTTTCTTCCCTCCCTCGTTGGGCGTGGACGAGTGTTCTTGCATGGACACCACGTGCGGTTGGAGCGCGTGACGGCGGGCAAGGGATGCGGTTTGGTCGTCGCTCCAATCGTCCACCACCACGACGAGGACATGGGAAAGCGAAGGGTTTGAGCGCAGGGCCGTCACCAGGTCGTCGAGGAGGTGGGGGAGACGGTCCTCCTCGTTTCTGCAGGGGATGACAATGCCGAAGTCGGCTTGGGCGGGTGCCTCGACGGAGGCGGTCGCCTGCGCCGCCATTTTCCAGCCACGCGCCCAACGCTTGAGCGTCCAGGCGTGCACAGCCAGGGTGAGGCCGGAGACCGCACACATGCCCCACGTCACCGTATCAAACACCATGCGCTCGAGGAATGAGCAGCCCCAGGGTGGCGGGCACTGCACGGTTGCACAACCAGACCACAAATGTTGCTGCCACCACAGCGGGGATGTGGTCGTCGAAGGCCCACGTGGCGGCCAACTCACGCAAGCCCAATTCGGTGGGCCACGGCACGGAGGTGGTCACGCACCAAACGCCTGCAATGCGAGGAAACCCATGGGACCATGCGTCTTGGCTGGAGAGCGCACCCATCGCAACAAGGCAAGCCAGGTATTGGCTGGCGAACACCGCGTAGCGTGTGGCGCTCCATGTCAACGCTTCCCGCCAGGTCGGTTTCATCCCTGTCCAAAGCAGGGCAACGACAACGGCGGCTCCAAAGGCCAAGGCCCAAGTTGGCTTCCCCAACATCCAGAGGGCCGGCACACCCATGGCATAGGTCACCAGGCCTTGGCTCAAGGCGCCCACCCCGAAGGCTTTGGCGGCTTTTTTGGCATGTTCTGGGGCGCCCATGTGCGCCACGCGTCCGACCCCATCGACCATGCGCGACGGCCCCAGGACGGACCACGTCTGTCCCTTCAACACTTCGTTCCAAGATGCGCGCCAGGTGTGCAGATGATCTGGGGCTTGTTCGAGGTGGTCAAGCTTGAGTCTGCGCCATTTGACCACCTCCAGCGTGAAGTTCAACGGGACCAGGGCTGCTGTGCACGCCAACCATGCTGGGTGAACGATCTGAACCTGAGACAGCGATGCCCATCCGCCGTGCGACGCCAAGACGTGTGTCATCGCTGCCAGGGCGACCAGGGTGGTTCCCCACGACAAGGTTCGTTTGTGCCGTTGAAGCCAAGGCTGAACCTGTTGAAGGAAGATGTAATTTGGCCGGGTGACGGGCTTCATCTGGCCCCGAATGTACCGATGAAGACGAACATCACCCCCAAAACACAGCCTCAGGAACGCGTGATCTTGGGCATTGACCCGGGGACCACCATCATGGGGTACGGATTGATTCGCACACAAGGCAAATCCAAGGTGGAGTTCATTGAGATGGGCGCGTTGCACTTGGGGAAGATCAAAGACCATGCACTCAAACTGAAGCGCATTTACGACCGGGTGTCGGGCTTGATCGAAGCCCATGCGCCGGACGAAATGGCGGTGGAGGCCCCGTTTTTTGGCCAAAACGTGCAATCCATGCTCAAATTGGGCCGCGCCCAGGGTGTGGCGTTGGCGGCGGCCCTTGCGCGGGAAGTGCCGGTGGCCGAGTACGCGCCGCGTCGTGTGAAGCAGGCCGTGACTGGAAGTGGGGCGGCGTCCAAAGAGCAAGTCGCGGGCATGGTCCAACGCACCCTTCACATTCCCGCCTCAGACATGCCCAAGGATTTGGACGCCACAGACGGCCTGGCGGTGGCCTTGTGCCACCATTTCCAACTGTCCACCCCGACCATGCAAAAAGGGGGGAGCGGTTGGAAAGCGTTCATTTCAGAAAACCCGGATCGGGTACGCCGCTGATTTTTTTTGGCCAAAAGTGAAACTTCTGTCTAGCGGGTCTCGTTAACCACCCCGGAGCGATAGCTCTAGAACAATTTCATTGTTTTCATTCAACGTGGGAGGGTCACCCGATGGGGTGGCCCTTCTTTTTTGCGTTGAGACCTGGAAGAAGTTACAGCGTGGCAGTCTCGAGCAAGCGGGTCACAAGCGCGCGCTTGTCCAGGCCAACTGCGGCGGCTTGTTGAGGCACAATGCTTGCTTCGCTGAAGCCTGGAACGCCATTGATCTCGATGACATAGGCAACTTCACTTGGAACCATCATCATGTCCACACGGGCCATCCCTCGAAGGTGGAGCGTCTTGTAGACGCGGAGTGCAGTGGATTGCAGTTGGACCGTGTCTCGTTCATTCAACGCAGCGGGCGTGATTTCCTGGCTCTGGCCTTCGTACTTCGCGGCGTAGTCGAAAAATTCGTTCTCGGTCACGATTTCCGTGACGGGAAGGACCTGAAGGCCGCCCGCCCCGTCGGGGATGACCCCGCAGGTGAATTCTCGACCATTCAAGTTGGCCTCCACCAAAACCGACCCCCCATCTTCGGCGCGTGCAGCTTCGACGGCAGGCCACAATGCCGAGGCGTCGTTCACTTTGGAAATCCCCAAGGAGGAGCCCGCTTCGTTGGGCTTGACAAACACGGGAAGCCCCAGTTGGGCCAACACATCCCGTTGTTGCTGGTCGTCCCATGTTTCACCAGGGGCCAACTCGGCTGAGGCCGCGACAGGGAGCCCGGCCTCGCGAAGGGCGCGGGTGGTTTGACCTTTGTGGAAGGTCAACGCCATGATGGCGCTGGATGCGGTCGTGTGGGGGATGCGCGCGGCTTCCAGGCTGCGTTGGAGGATGCCATCCTCGCCGGGTGTGCCGTGGACGATGACGAACGCCAATTCCGGAGCCCACGTTTCGCCCTTGGCATTGGCGAAGGAAAAGGTGCCCTGGTCCACAGAAACACGCATTCCATCGCTCGGACGCTCGCACCACCAGCCTTCGACGTCGATGTGGATGAGCACGGGCGCATACAACACCCGGTCCATGTGGGCCAACACCATGGCTGCGCTTTTGCGGCTGACCGAGGCTTCGCCCGAGTAGCCTCCGGCCAGCACGGCCACACGAAGGGGGGGTGGGTGCTCCATGTGACTCAAAAGTCAGTCGGGATTGGACCCGCAGACTTTGAGAAGGGTGCGAAGTTTCAACACGTCGCGTTGAACGGCGTCGATGTCTGGACCCGTGACGGTGACGTGGCCCATTTTGCGGTGCGGCTTCACTGTGGACTTCCCGTACAGGTGCACATGGACGTTGGGAAGCGCCAGCACTTCTTCCAATCCCTGATACACAGGGGTTCCGTGCGCATCGGGTTCGCCGATGAGGTTGAGCATGGCCGACGCGGGGTGCAACGGCCCGGTGTCCCCCAGGGGCAAATTGAGGACCGCCCGGAGGTGCTGCTCAAACTGGGAACACACGTTGCCTTCGATGGTGTGGTGTCCACTGTTGTGCGTGCGGGGTGCCACTTCGTTCACCCACAGACCGCCGTCGCCGTCCAAAAACATCTCCACAGCCAGCAATCCCACGAAGTCCATGGACGTCACCACTTTCAGGGCCAAAGCCCGTGCGTCGGATTCTTGCTGGGCTGTGATCGCTGCGGGGGCCATGAGGTGATCCACCAGGTTGACTTCAGGGTTGAAGACTGCCTCCACCACGGGGTACACGGCCGTGTCTCCCTTGGCGTTACGTGCCACGATGACGCTGAGTTCCTTGTCGATGTCCACCGCTTTCTCTAAGACGCAGGGCGCGTCGAACCCCCGGGCTTGGGCGTCTTCAGGGGTCTTGAGGATTTGAACGCCCTTGCCGTCGTAGCCCCCTTTCCGAAGTTTTTGGACAATGGGAAAGCCCATGGCCCCAACGTCCTCCAAGCTTTCGATGAGCCGGTAAGGGGCGCTTGCGATCCCCCAAGAATCAAATGCTTGCTTTTGAAGGCCTTTGTCTTGAATCAAGCCCAAATGCGATGGCCGTGGCACCACTTCCACCCCTTGGTCGGCCAACCTCTCCAGCCCTTTCACGCTCACGTGCTCAATTTCCACGGTAATGGCGTCGAGCCCATGCCCGAAAGCCACCACGGCGTCGGCCTTTTTCAAATCGCCTTGCACAAAACGCGTGGTCAGGTGCTTGCACGACGCTTCAGGGCTGGGGTCCATCACTTCCACGCGGACGTCCCAGTTCATCGCCTCTTGGATCATCATGCGTCCGAGCTGCCCGCCGCCCAACACGCCCAAACGCAATGCGGGGCCGACTGGAGGAAGGGAGGGTGTGTGGTCTTGGCTCATGCCGCAAAGATACCCGTGGCAACAGGCGGTCAAAGGCCATTTTGACCGAAGTTTGGCCCATGGAGTATCTGAACGACACGGTTTTGTGGGGCAATCCGTTGGCCGAATGGCTGCAAGCCTTGGGCTACATTTTGGGGAGTTTGGTCATGGCGCGTGTGGTGTACACCCTGTTCAAACGCGTGTTGAAGCGCTGGGCGACGCGGACCTCCACCAAATGGGACGACGTTGTGGTCGACCAAATCGAGGAGCCGATCGCCATGGGCATCGTCATTCTCGGCTTTTGGCTGGGGTACGCGCACCTTCATTTCGGGGAGGGGGTGGACGGTTTCATGGAGCACGTCTTCCAGTTGCTCATCGCCGTGGACGTCACCTGGATGGTGGCCAGGCTGTTGGATTCCGTCGTCAGCACAGTGCTTCTTCACTTTGATCAGCGTTCCGACAGCTCGATGGTGTCTCAGTTCGGCCCCATCCTGCAGAAAACGTTGCGTTCGCTGGTGTGGACGCTCGGCATCATTTCTGGATTGACCAACGCAGGCTACGACGTCGGCGCTCTGTTGGCAGGGGTGGGCATTGGCGGCTTGGCGTTGGCCATGGCGGCCAAAGATTTCGTGGCCAACATCTTCGGGGGCATCACCATTTTCGTGGACAAGCCGTTCACCGTAGGCGACCGGGTCAAGGTCAACGGCATCGATGGCGTGGTGAAGGAAATCGGCATCCGCTCCACCCGCATCCAAACGCTGGAGAATCGGTTGGTCACCATCCCCAACCACCAGTTCACCGACCAAGTGGTGGAGAACGTCACAGCCGAGCCTTCCCGAAAAGTCACTGTGGTGCTTGGTTTGACCTACGACACCACGCCTGAACGAATTGAAGAAGCCTTGGCACTCCTGACCGGCATCGTGGCCAACAACCCCAAGACGGAGGGTGACCACACCATTTGGTTCAGTGGTTTTGGAGATTTCAGCTTGAACCTCACTGCCATTTATTACATCCGGAAGGGCGAGCACTGGGCGCATGTGCCGGGCGAAGTGAATTTGGCCATCCTGAACACGTTCAACGCGGCCGGCTTGGACTTCGCCTTCCCGACCCAAACGCTGCTCCACGAAGGGTTGCCCGGGTCCTGATTCTGACAGAGTTGTACTTTGGGCGCTCACTTTACGCCCTCACACATGAACAAGTACGACGTCGTCATTCACATGGACGAGCCCCGGTTTTGGGTCGCCTTGGCGGTTACGGTGGTCTCTGGATTGGCCTTGGTGAGACATTTTGGGAAGCTTGAAGGCGACGCCAAGGAGCGCGCACTGCGCCAAATGGGCTGGGCCATTTTGGCCATGCAAGTGGGGTACCAATTCTACATGATTTTCAGCCCGTCGTTCACGTACTCCATTCATCGCAGTCTGCCGCTTCACATGTGCGGCATCAACATCTGGTTGGTCGCTTTGAATTGTTTCTGGAAGAATCGGTGGGTGAACCTCTTCACGATGTACATGGGCACTGTGGGCGGCCTTCATGCCATTTTGACCCCGCAACTGACGGTGGGCGATGCGATGCCCGTGTTGGTGCATTACTACATCAACCACGGGGCGTTGTTGTTTGTCCCGATTGTGATGAACCGGACCTATGGATTGAGGCCCTTCAAGTGGGGATGGGTGAAGGTGTACGGTCTGGTGGCCTTGTCCAGCACGCTGATGGCTGGCATCAATTGGTCGATCAACACGGCGTTTCCCTCTGAGGTGGTGGCGAATTACATGTACATGACCGAGGCCCCCAAGGTGGACAACCCATTTGTGTTCAATGAATTGCCGTGGCCGTGGTACGTCTTGCCTTTGCATGCGGCCGCAGTGCTTCACTTGATTGTGATCAATGTGGTGTACCGGTTGACGCTGCCGGTGCGCCGCGACGACGAAACACCTTGCACGCGTGAAGTGCCCGCCGGGGAGCGCATGCCTGTTTGGCTGTAAGCGTCTTTTCAACCGCGTGTTCACGAGAGGCAGGGAGGCAGCTGCACGGCTAGTATTTTCGAGGGATGCAAGCGTATTTGGATTTGCTGAACCACCTCCTCGAGAATGGGGTGAAGCGAGAAGACCGCACCGGGACCGGCACCTTGGGGTGTTTTGGGCACCAGATGCGGTTCGATTTGAGCGAAGGGTTCCCGGTGTTGACGACCAAAAAACTGCACCTGCGTTCCATCATCCACGAGCTCCTGTGGTTTTTGAAGGGGGACACCAACATCGCCTACTTGAAGGAGAATGGGGTCCGCATCTGGGACGAATGGGCCGACGAACAAGGCAACTTGGGTCCGGTGTACGGCTACCAATGGCGTTCGTGGCCCAACCCCGACGGGTCGCACACGGACCAAATTGTCAAGCTGTTGGACCAGCTGAAGAACAACCCGTACAGCCGTCGTCACGTGATCAGCGCTTGGAACCCCAGTTTCATCGACGAGATGGCATTGCCTCCGTGCCATTGTTTGTTCCAATTCCACGTGGCGGAGGGCAAGTTGAATTGCCAGCTCTACCAACGCAGTGCCGACACGTTTCTTGGGGTGCCGTTCAACATTTCTTCCTACGCCCTGCTGACCATGATGGTGGCGCAAGTGGTGGGGTTGGAGCCGGGAGAGTTTGTCCACACGTTTGGGGACGTTCACTTGTACCTGAACCATGTGGACCAAGCCCGTGAGCAGTTGACGCGTGAGCCGCGTCCGTTGCCCCAAATGCGCATCAATCCCGAAGTGAAGGATTTGTTTGCCTTCGCGTACGAGGACTTTGAGCTCGTGAATTACGACCCCCATCCGCACATCAAGGCGGCCGTCAGCGTTTGAGCATGAAAGTCAGCACAATCGCCGCCGTGGCCACGAACGGGGTCATCGGCAAGGACAACGACCTCGTGTGGTCCCTCCCCTTGGACATGAAGTTTTTCATGCAGACCACGAAGGGCCACGTCGTGGTGACGGGAAGGAAGAACTACGAGAGCATCCCTGAGAAGTACAGGCCGCTCAAGGGGAGAACCAACATTGTGGTGACGCGCAACGTGTCGTACGTCGCCGAAGGCGCCCATGTCGTGCACAGCCTGAAGGACGCGCTGGATTTGGCCCGTCAACAAGGAGAAACGGAGTGCTTCGTCATCGGTGGTGGACAGATTTATCGCCAAGCTTTGGAAGCGGGTTGGGTGGACGTGCAGTACATCACCCACGTGGACGCCAGTCCCGACGGGGACGCGTACTATCCTTTGGACGGATGGAAAGGGTGGACGGAAGAGGAGCTCGCCGTCCATGAGGCGGACGACACACACGACCACGCGTTTCGAATTGTCAAACACCTGAAACCAGGGTCATGAGCGATTTTGTGCTGGGCCTCACCCACATCACCGACTGGGAAGGGTACGATCACATGCTGTATTTGTTGGCGCTGGTGGCCGCGTACGATTTGCGCCACATTGGCAAGGCTGCGCTGACCGCCACGGCCTTCACCTTGGGCCACAGCTTGACGCTCGCCATCGCCTCGTTGGATGTTTTTCGGGTTTCAGGGGCTTGGGTCGAGTTTCTGATTCCAGTCACCATTTTGGCCACCGCGTTGTGGTCCTTGTTTTTTGCCGGCAAGTCGTCCAAATCCAAGAAGGTCACGTACGCCATGGCGGCGGGCTTCGGGTTGATCCACGGTCTCGGCTTCAGTTCATTTTTTCGGATCGCGCGGGACGAGTCCGCGGACTTCATCGGCGGGTTGTTCCGGTTCAACCTCGGGGTGGAAGCCGGCCAATTGGTCATCGTGGCGGTGTTGTTGGCCGTGGCCAGCTTGGTGCGTTCCTTGGGCGTTTCGGCCAGGGACCAGCACGTGTTTGTGTGCGGTGGCGCCATCGCCTTGTCCTTGGTCATGGCGTTGGAACGCTTGCCGTTTTGAAGAAGGTTCTTCAAGGGGCGGTGCGCGTGTACCAAATCCTCTTGAGCCCCCTGCTGGGCAGCAATTGCAGGCACCAGCCGACCTGCTCCAATTATGCGCTCGAAGCGCTCGAGGAGTGGGGGGCATGGAAAGGAGGGTGGTTGACCTTGAAGCGTCTGGCCAAATGCCATCCTTGGGGCACGGCCGGCCACGACCCCGTGCCTTCCCGTCCGTTGGATTGATGCAGCACGGTTGTATTTTTCAATCATGAAGAAATTCGTCCAATTTGGAGTTTGCATGTTGGCGTTGTTGCTGTCGGCGTGCCACACCCACGAAGACAGCGCCACCATGAAAGAGGCGCGCGCTGTGAATGAAGAAACCACCCTGGTGGCGCGTTCTTTTGAGCAACGCTCTGACATGGTGCGGGAAGACCTCGAGACCCGGATGGGCATGGAGGAGACGCCCAAGGAGGTCAAGGAAAAAATGGCGACGGTCTTGTCCCAACTCGACGAACTTGAAGCGCAGTACCAGTCGTGGATGTCTGACCAGGTGCTGTTGCCTGGGGCCACGTGCAACCACGACCACGCCGACGGCGAGCACCACCATCACCATACGTCCTTAGACGACCTGTCGGATGAAGACCATTTGGAACTCCAAAAGGCGATTCGCGCAGAACTGGACAAATTGGTGGCCACCTTGAACGGCCTGCACCTGTGAGGCGTCTGGTTCAATTTGCGGCGATGACCCTGATGGCCATGGTCGGCCACGCGGCCTGTGCGCAAGTGCCCAACGTGCAGCTTGATGTGTGGTCAGGCGAGGGATACCAGCCTTGTGAACCCAGCATTGCCATGGACCCCAACAACCCTGAGGTGGTCGTGGCTGGAAGCATTTTGGACAACGTGTACCGCTCTGACGACGGTGGCACGACGTGGACCAAGGACAAGCTCACTTCGCCCCTCGGGGTGTTTGGCGACCCATGTGTGGTGGCGAGCAACACCGGCGACTTCTATTTCTTGCACTTGAGTGATCCGGAAGGCATGGGCTGGCAAAGCGACGACTTGCTGGACCGAATCGTGTGCCAACGTTCCAAAAACGGGGGCAAATCGTGGTCTCGCGGCGGTGGCATGGGTCTGACTCCGCCCAAGGATCAGGACAAGGAATGGGCGGCGGTGTCACCCGATGGAAGCCGCATCCATGCTTGCTGGACCCAATTCGACAAATACGGCAGCCAGGTGCCGGGCGACAGCACCGTGATTCTGTGCAGCCACTCAGACGCCAAGGGCAAACGTTGGTCCGTCCCTGTGCGGGTGAGCGACCAGGCCGGCGATTGTTTGGACGGCGACAACACGGCCGAGGGTGCTGTTCCGGCGGTGGGCACGCAAAGTGAGGTGTACGTGGCCTGGGCGTTGGGGTCTTGGATCTATTTTGACAAGAGTCTCGATGGCGGACTTACGTGGTCCGGCGACCAGGTGGTGGGCGAGATCGCTGGGGGCTGGGACCAAACCATCCCTGGCATTGGCCGTGTGAATGGCATGCCTGTGACCCAGGTGGACCACAGCCAAGGCCCGCACCGCGGCCGGATTTACATCAATTGGACCGACACACGAAATGGCGACACGGACGTGTGGATCACCCATTCAGACGACCAAGGCGCCACATGGTCCACGACCCAACGTGTCAACAATGACGGCGCGGACCGCGATCAGTTCTTCACTTGGATGACGGTCGATCCGATTCGCGGTGATGTGCACGTGGTGTTTTACGACCGCCGCCACAACGAAGCCAGGGAGGACAGGTCCACCCACGTCGTGGTGGCGTCGAGTTCCGACGGCGGAGAGACTTGGGTCAACAGGACGGTGTCTGATACGCCCTTCGTGCCTGAAGGCAAGGTGTTCTTCGGCGACTACAACAACATCACGGCGGTGGATGGCCACGTCAGGCCCATTTGGACCCGTGAAGTGGACGGCGTGCTCAGCGTTTGGACGGCGCTGCTCGATTTAGACTGAGGCGAACGACGCCCTGAGCTTCTCGGCCATGGCGGCCAACTCGTTCTGGTCGACCTGGAGTTTGGGTCGCTCGAAATTGATGTCTGCCACGCTCTGCAGCGGAATCAAATGGATGTGCGCATGAGGCACCTCCAACCCGATGACGGCCTGGCCCACACGTTGGCACGGCACAGCACGCTCGATCGCCAAGGCCACCTTCTGAGAAAACTGGTGCAATCGGCCGAGGAGCTGAGGCTCCAAATCCCAGATGCGGTCCACCTCTTCCTTGGGTATGACAAGCACATGCCCATGTGTCAGAGGCATGATGTCCAGAAATGCCAAAAACTCGTCGTTCTCGGCCACCCGGTGACAGGGGATGTCCCCAGCCACAATCTTGCTGAAAATGGACGCCATCAGCGCGAGATCTCCAAAATCTCAAAAGGGATGACACCCGCGGGGACCGTCACTTCAGCCACGTCGCCCACAGCCTTGCCCAGGAGGCCTTTGCCGATGGGGCTGTCCACAGAAATCTTCTTTTCCGCCAAGTTGGCTTCGTTCTCGGCCACCAACGTGTAAGTGACTTCCGCACCATTTTTTTGGTTCTTGATGCGCACCTTGCTCAGGATGAAAACCTTGCTGTTGTCAATGTCGGAGTCGTCGATGACCCTGGCGTTGGCCAACAGGTTTTCCATCTTGTTGATTTTGGCCTCCAACATGCCTTGGGCCTCCTTGGCTGCATCATACTCTGCATTCTCACTCAGGTCGCCCTTGTCGCGCGCTTCTGCGATTTGTTGGCTGATTTTGGGACGCTCCACGGTTTTCATGTGGTGCAATTCATCCTTCAAATTTTGAAGGCCTTCTGCCGTGTAGTAAGAAACGTTGGACATGGTGTCGAGAATTCAAAAGTGATCGTGCTGGATTCGAGGCATCCCCGCACGGGCTGGAACACAAACGAGAGGGTGGTGACCCTCTCGTTCATGAAAATAAGAAAGATTGACGGACCGCCTCAGATGGCAATCTTGACCCCAAGGGTGTGTGTGCCGTTGAAGGGGTTCGTGGTCCGGTAACTGTAATCCAGTTTCAACACGGCGTCCGTGCCAGCAGGCAAGTTCAACCCGATGCCACCAGCAGGGCCGGTGTAGGCCGTGGACACGTCTTGCGCGGCATTCAGCAATCCCTGCTCCCACAGGTACCCGCCGCGCAAAACCAAACGGTCTCCGAGGTTGGCCTCCACGCTGGCGCCGAGCTGATCCTTGGTGAAGCTGTTGGACACGAATTGACCGTTGATGGTCACGGTGTTGTTGTCATTGCTGACGACGTCCACAGCCAAACCGATGTTCACGAGCGATGGCAATTCGTACTTCTCCGAACGCTGGAACACGGTCAAGCCTTCGTCTGCACCTTGGGGGGTGGCCGTCACGGTCAGACCGTCTCCGGCGTAGCGCATGGGCGCACCCACATTGCGCAATGCAATGCCAAAGCGCAGCATGTCGTTTTCTCCAGTGACGTAGCGAATGCCAGCATCAAAGCACACCCCGCTCGCACGTACGTTGCTGATGCTTTCGCTGACGACGCGCATGGTGATTCCGCCGTAGATGGAGTTGGAGAACTCACGTGCGTACGACACGCCCAAGCGGCTGAACGCGGGAGAGAAGGAGCCGATGCCTCCTTCAGGCAAGTCTTCAGTGGTGATCGGGATGTCGCCAAAGCTCATGCTCGACACGTCCAGTCCCAACACCCCGGAGTCTCCGACTTTCGTCGCAAAACCCACCGAGTTGATGCTGATGCCTGTGCCACTCATGTACATGCTGTTGGAGAACGTCAATTCGTTGCGGTTGACGAACGCCAAACCAGCCACGTTGTTGAACGTGCTTTCCAGGCCTCTGACGCTGGCCATGTTGACGCCCGCAAGTCCGTTGGACGCGGCCCAAGGGTTGATCAACAGCTGACCTGCACCGGCAGATCCGGCACGGTCAGGGTTGCCCGCCAGAGCGGTTCCTGCGGCCAAGATTCCGGCCAAGAGGAGGGTAGTGTGCTTCTTCATGGATGGTTCAGATCAGAAGTTGTCGAGGTCAACAGGTCGCATCACACCGAACCATTTTCGGACGGCCTGACCGACGCCTGGCACGTCGATGTGGATGATGTAGACGCCCCCAGCGATGGGCACGTTGGCTTCGTTCTTGAGGTCCCAGTCGACGTAGGTGAGTGGGTCGGCTTTGGAGTAGGTTCGAACCAAGGTGCCGGAGAGGTTGTAAATGCGCACGGTGCACACCTCAGGCAGGTTCACAATCTTCACGCGGTTGTCCAGCTTGCTGGTCTCGTATTGGCTGTAGGCGTAGTACGGGTTGGGCACCACGTTGATTTCCTCAAGCATCTCCTCGAGCACCGCCACCTCTTCGCTTCGTGTGGCCACGTCGCTGGTGGAGAAGGTGTAGAGGGGATCCCAGAAGTTCTCAGCGTTGTCCACGTTGTCGGTGTCGATGACGTTGGCGCTGTACTTGTCGTAGGCCCGTGCCACGCGCAAGCTCACCCGCGTCTCGTTGGGGATGAGGCCGTCTTCGATGCTGAGCATTGGGAAGTCGGGGTTGCTCCGTGCAGAGCCGACCCACGCGCAGTCGCGGAAGACCTTCTTCTCGTTGGTGATGCCTGGGTTGTCGCCGAGCTCGTTCATGATGAACTGGCCGCGGTCGTACGGAGGCATGCGGTTGCCCTGTCCTGAGGCGGCCTGGCCGCTCTTGAATACGTAGATCCAGTGCTGGCCACCCATGTACTGCCTGTTGGAAGAGGGGTTCCAAATCATGTCCTTGCCGTTGTCGGCGCTGAGCCACGAGTCTTCGCCGAAGGCCATGTTCAAGCGCTCTCCTGTGGCCAAGTCAATGGCGTAGCCTGGGAACCATCCCATGCCTGTGCCGCTGACCAGGGTGGCGTCACCTTGGTTCACATCCGCGTCGTCGACGGTCCGACCAAACTTGTCGACCGACTTGTGACGGCGGAGGTTCATCTTTTCGATGGAGCCTGAGGCGCCTGTGGCGTTCTGCGCCAAGATGTCGTTGGGCTGCATCTCCAACACAGGGCAACGGGTCCACTTGCTGCGGTCGCTGGTGAAGACCACGTCGACGCTGGTGGTCGACTCAGGGGTGTTCCACTGCTGCACACGCTTCAAGTCGTCACGTGTGGGGGCGTAAAGAGGCAAGAACTCGTAGGTCGCACCGGTGGCAGGGTCTTCGACGCCTGCATTGGTGTACGACACCACAGAGTACGGCGCCCATGTGCCACCCAAGAAGCCCTCGTAGAGCTCTTCCTCGTCCATGAGGTCGTCGTAGGTCAACTCGTACGGAGACTCTGCGTCGCCCTCCTGGGTGCCGGAGCGGATCCAGTTGTTCTCCACGAAGCCTTCGGCGTCAGGGATGCCCTGGAGCCATGGCTCTTGAGGGTTGGAGAAGGTGATGCTTGAGCCGAGGGGCGTGGCCACCTCGTCGCCGGAGCTGTACACCTTCTGTTGGCAGGTGACGCCGAGGCCCCACTGCAAGATGAGCTGCTCGTTGAGCACGTCGATGGTGCGGTCGCTGGTGACGATGGCCTTGGCCGAGTCGCTGGCCGACATGGCCGTGTCGAGCATCGTCACGTTCGTCAGTACCCAGTTCACGCCTTCGCCTTCATCAAGGTCGCCGGCCTCGCCCAACACGCGGAGCTCAAACTCAGCGTCAGGCACAGAAAGCGGGTCGATGACACGCACCGACACGGGGCCCATGCCCCCTTGGTAGGTCACAGAAGCAAGCTTGCCCGAGCCGCTGGCAATAAGCGCAGCCTCGCTCTCAGGCGTCAAGGCCACGTCGTTCTCGCCGTTGCCCTTGCCCTCCAAACGCGTCATCACCACGCCGTCGCCGTACGACGCACTCTGGATCAAACCGCCGCTCTCAGGAGAAGGCTTGTGAGGAATGCCGCTGTACACACGGATCGAGCCAACGGCCGCCTTCCGCGACGCCTTGTACTGGACATCCTGTCCGGCACCAGTTACGGGGTTGTACTCTTCGTAGTTGTTGTAGCCGTAAGCCAACGCCATGAAGTAGTACGTCTTGTGGTTCACCAACGCGTTGTCGCCCTGGGCGAATGCGTCTTTGGTCACACGGAAGCTGTGGGCGATGCCTTCGTTGTCGCCGTTGGCCATCAGGTTGGGCACAGGCAATTCCATTTCCGTGTCCTGCACGTAGTTCACCACAACGTCGATGTCGTTGACCACGTCGCATTGGAAGAGAAGACGGGCTTGGTCGATGTCACCCAAATCCGCAGCAGACACTTGCTCGTTGGCCAGTTGGTAGATCTGGTAGCCTTCGAAGGTGTACGAGCGGCTGAGGGTGTCGTATTGGTTGCCCTCGATGTCGAACTTGGGAATTCCTGGATCCAATTGCACGTATTCCTCGCGGAAGTTGTTCGAGAGGGGGTTGTTGTTGGTCAGGTACAGGATGAGTTCGTTCTCCAATTCCTGGACGGTCACGTCTGGGGCGTCAGGACCAGACACGATTTCAAAGCAGTTGTCAAACAACGCTTGAGCTTTATCGTCTGCGATGCGCATGAGCTTCACGCTTTCCTCCGGGTCGCCTGCAGTCGCACGTGCCCAAACGACACCCATTGTGATGTTGTTGTAGTCTCCAGGCTCGAGGGTGAAAGGACCCGCGGCTTGGATGAAGCGGCGGTCGGCAGGAGGGTTGCCAGAAGTGACCTCGGTCCAAGGCTCCACAGTGGTGCCACCTGTGCCCCAGTTGAAGGGGTCAGTGTCCCCGGGGAACATGTAGTCACAAGAGACGTCAAGGTTGGCACCAGTTGATGCGTTCACACCGTCGCCGCCGTAGGCCATCTTTTGGCCGTTCTTCCACACCCCGTTCATGTAGTTGTAGAAGTGCAGGGGCGTGGCGGGCTCCCCGTTGATGGGGTTGTTCGAGTTGTTGTAGTACACGAAGCGGCGCATGCCGAAGCGCTCGTTGTCCACAATGCCGTCGCCGTAGCCGATGCCGATGCCTTCGTAGGGGATGCCCAGCGAGTCAATCGCGTTGCCGAAGTTGGTGGTCAACGGGTTGTCGATGCTGTCTGCATCTTGGTAAGGGCCTTCGAAGAAGTCGATGCCCACTGCAGGTGGGTTTTCGCCATAGCCGATGGAGCTGTTCGAAGGTTCATCCACCGCGTCGCCGTTGTAGCTGTAGCCCAAACCGCGTTGCACGTCACATCCCACGTAGTCGTCGGTGGCCGTTCCCACGTCCGCGTCGACCCACACCCCGAAGTAGGTGTTGGACAACGTTTGTGTGCCTTGGTTGATCAAGACGTAGTTGTGGAAGGTCATGTTGTTGACCTCGTCGTTGGTGGAGAAAGCAAACGCTTGAGCGCGAATCTCCATCCCGATGGGCTCGCCTTGAGACTCGGAGTGCACGTTGCCCTTGTCGTTGAAGATCCAGTAGAAGTTGCGGTCGCCGTAAAGCGGGACCAAGTCCTCACGCTTCCGGTTTTTGCAATCGATCTCAGACAGGAAATCGTACCAAGGGTAGTCGCCCTGCTCAGGGGAATAGAACCCATCGCCGTCGTAATCCTTGAAAGGCGCCAAGTAGTAGTCTTGGTTCAGGTCTGTGTTGCCATGCGCTGGATAATCGCGGAAGTAGGCAGGCATGGCGTAGCCTTCGGGGAACTCCTCTTCCACGGTGCCCGCGGCCACCGCGTCAAAGTATTGTCTGTGGCGCTGCGCATCCGCACGGGTTGACACGAAAAAGTCGTCGTACTCGTTGCACGTGGTCGCGTCCACTTCTGCCGCCCCGTCGTTGGTCAAGGGACCCGCCCAGTAGTCGTTTCCGTCTCCACGGAAGGTCACCGCCGCAAGCTTAAGTTGTTGGTCAGGACTGATGCCTCCCATCCACAAAGCGCCTGCGTACAACGAGCTGACGCCTCCGCCTTTGGGCACTTCATACGAAGCTTGGCTGGTGGCCCGGTCCTGCCACAACGATCCCCCGGTTTCAATGAGGGCGCGGACGTTGTTCCATTCGAGGTCACGCAAGCCAGTGGCCGGAGCACAAGCTGCGGCGCGAACGGCGGGTTGGTTGGTCATGCCGGCTGTGCCACCTGGGGTGCCTGCGCCGACGTACTTGTAGCCCCACGCCGTCGAGGCGAGGAGGAACAAAGTGGAGAATGAGAAAATGCGGTTCATCGTCTTGCTTGGCATGATCAAAAGTCAAACTTGAGGCCCAAACGGACTGTGCGGGGCAAGCCCAAGTTGAACGGGTTGTCCACGAACATGGAGTAGTAGTTCCGGAACGCGTTCGGGTCGTTTTGGCTGTTGATGAGGGGCTGGTACTGGGCCGCCGCCAAGTATCCGTCGTCGTCAGCGACGCCAGTGAAACGGTACACCGAGTTGATGTTGCGTGTGTTGAGCACGTTTCCAATCCACAAGTACAAGTTGAGGTTGGTTGTCTTGGCCGCGTCGCCTTCTCCGCCGTACGTCACCGTGAAGTTGCGGTCCAGGTTGGCGTCCAAGCTGAACTGCCAAGGCAAACGGCTGCCGTTGATCGAACCTTCGGTCGAAGGGCTGATTTCACCGGTGATTGGGGTGGCGATGGTGGACGCTGTGTAAGGCGTTCCAGAGCCGAGGTTGGCGATGAAGTTCAGGCCCGTGTTGGCAAACAACTGACGCTCCTTTCCTCCAAACGTGACCACAGGACCGTTGTAATCCTCGCCTGCACCGTAGCGGTAGTCCACGTTGGCGACAATGCGGTGACGCTGGTCGTAGTTGAATGGGTTGATGGACCGGAGGTTGGGCAAGCCTGCGTTGATGAGCGCCAAAGCCGTTTGGGTGGTGGAGCCTGTGCCGTCCGCGAATTGCAACGTATAGTTGGCATTCAAGCGAACGTTGCCGGTGCGACGCATGTCGTACCCGACCGTGAAGCCCTTGACCGTGCCAAAGTCCAAGTTGCCGAAGGCTTTGTATGGGCGTGGGTACGCTCCGGTGAAGTTGCGCACCTGAATCATGTCACGCATTTCTTTGTAGTACGCGGAGATCTTCAGGCTTGACGTCTTGGTCAAGACTTGCTGGAAGCCCAATTCGTAGTCGATTGTCTTTTCAGGACGCAAATCGGGGTTTGAGATGAGGTTGTTCCGGCTCTCCAAGAACAAGTAGTCGATGGGGGAGAAGCGGTTGCTCGATGTGGGACGTTGGGTCAGAATGTCATAGTGCGCGAAGAAGACCGCCTCGTCGCTGATGTTGAACGAGAAGGAGATGCGCGGCATGATGTTCACCGCAGGATCGTAATCGCGGAACGCTTCCGACGTCAGGGCGAACGGATCTTCTTCCGTGGCGTTGTCGTTGGGCTTAAGCCATGGCGCAGGGTAGGCGGTGTTCACGGCCAACACGTCGGGATCTGTGATTTCTGTGCCCAACGAGTTGTACCAAGTGTCTCCATCTCGGAATCCGACAATGGAGCCTGGCCCTTCCAACGCGTCCACGTAAACAGCAAAGTCTTCGCCAATGTTTTCAGGGATGAATGCGTTGCCGCTGAGGGTTTCAATCAAGCCTTCGCCGTCAGTGCCTTGAATGTCACCCACGGTGTACGACTGGCCGACCACATACGGGTCTTTCAAAACAGGTTGGTTGGCGTCAAAGCGGTCGACACGCAGGCCCACGTTGAAGATGATGTCGTCGAACGTGAACTTGTCCATGATGTATCCCGCGATGTAAATCGGCTCGTACGCACCAATGGGGCGCGTGTTGTAGTTCACGCCATTCACCTCGTTTGTTGAGGTTTCGTTGAAGAAGTCCTCAATGGTGGGGCGGTCGGTCATTTTGTTTCCGTAAGGGTCGTAACCGCTGTACGTCACGTAGTTCGACCCTTGGTTCAAGAGGTCGTCTGCGCCAAACATGTCCAAGGTGAAGAAACCTGGGTCGATGGCGTCGATGTTGATCAACTCATCCTCATCGGCCCCCAAGGCTCCACGCAGGTTGGCGTCGAATTCAAATTGGTTGTCGCCGATCAAGCGGTCGTAAGTCACGTAGTAGTCTGTGCCCACGTTGGTCACCAGGCTGTCCGTGGCGTCGATCTCTTTGATGTGCGAATTGGTGGTCAAGCGCGCTAACGTCCACAACCCCACAGGGCCCAGTGAGAAGAAGGCGTCACGGCGTTGCTCGTATTCAAAACCCATTTGCAAGGCGTGGTCCCCAATGTCGGCAGAGCCTGCCGCACTGACGCGGAACTGGCTGTTGTTGCTGATGTTGTAGGAGTTGCCTTGGGTGCCGAAGTAGCTCCACAACCCATAAGTCGAGTTGGGGGACTGGCCATTCAGCAGCGCGTTTCCGTTTTGGACGGTCAACAAGCTCTCGTACGGGCCGTCCACGAAGGGGTTGTAGGGCTCGCTTTCAAAGAGATTGAAGTACTGGTTGTTGATGGCCGCTAGCTCGGGGTTGTAAGGAGATGGAGCGTAGGTCACTAGGGTGTCCTCCCATCCGTTGTGGACGAAGCGGCCTGTGAGGTCGTTGTACTCGTAGCTGTTCTGCTGGTACACGTCAAACGTGCCGACGTGGCCGTACTTGAAGAAGTCGTTGCCGTGGCTGGCGTCCTCACGCTTGAAGTAGCTCTGGGAGTAGTCAGCCATGATGCTGTAGAACACGTTCTTCAAGCCTCCAGCAGAGCTGCTTTCCTCCTCGTCGGCAAAGCGTTGCGAGAATTTCACGTAACCCCTCCAGTCCAAGCTGGTGGTTTGGTTGTTGTTCTCCCAGTTCATCAAAGAACGGCCGCGGTCGAATTCATTCGCCCGTCCCAAAGCCGCGGTGGCTCCGAAGGTCAAGCTCGTGGTTTCGTTGGTGTTGACGTCAATCTTGGCCACCAAATTGGCGCTTTGGTTGGCGTTGTTCATGCGGGTCGGCGTCCGCTCAAACTTGTCAGGCGTCAAGAAGTCGGCGTTGTACAACGCACCGTTGATTTCCCCTGAGGAACTCACATTTTGACGGAGAGGCGCAGCCAAAATCTCTGCCCGCGCGCTATCGGTCATCCGGTACACCCCTCCAAACGTGGGTCGGGTGTCCTTTTGGTAGGTGTAGTTGCCGGAGAGGAACAAACCGAGAAGCGGGTCGGTCTTTTCACCCTTCTCGTTCTTGCGCCATGCAATCGGGCCAGAAACAGAACCTTCCGCGAGGTTGTAGCCAAACTTGTCCAAGCCGATGGCTGAGGTTTCGGTGGGGAGGCCGGACGTGATCACTTCACCACCTCCAAACCAGGTGCGGCTCGAGTTCCGAAGCGAGATGTTGATGACACCACCTGTTGCGTCACCGATGTTGGCGGGGATGCCGCCGGTCACCACCTGCACTTCTTCAATCGCAGACTTCGGAAGGGCGGAGGAACCGCGGACCTTGATGCCGTCGATGTAGTACCAGGTGGAAGAAGTCCGCGCACCGCGGATGCTCACGCCGCCGCCTGTGCCCGCCGTGCTCGCACCGGCCACCGTCGAGGCGATGCTCGTGGCGGAACGGCCAGGAAGCTTGTCGATGTCTTCACGGCTCACTGTGCCGCCCGACGCACCACCATCCTTGTCGATCAGGGGGACGGAATACTCCACAACCTCAGCTTCTTCCATCATCACACCTGCCCCGAGTTCGCCGTTGACGAACTGGATTTTGTTGGCGGTGATCTTCACACCAGTCACTTTTTTGGACTGGTAGCCCACGAAGCTGAACAACACGTCATACGTGCCTGGCTGGATGGGTTTGATGGTGTAGTCACCGTCGAAGTCGGTGTTGGTGCCGGCCACTTGGTTTCCGTTTAAGAACAGAATCACACTGGCAAAGGGTAAGGACTCTTTGGTGTCGAAATCTGTGATCCGACCCTTGAGCGTTCCGGCGCCGACTTGCGCCATGGCGCTGAAGGACATCAAAATCGCTCCCAAAAATGTTGCAAACCGCATCATGCGTCTAGAATTTCAGGCAATACAGGTGTAGAGGCCAAATATAGGCCAAGGCCACGCAGTTTGCGAACTTTTGTGAACACCCTGCAAACCAGGGCCGTGAAGCCTTTCAGCCCTTTTTCCAAGACCGCCTGAGCAGGATGCGACGCCACCACGGAGTGGCCCTGCCATCTCGATTTCTCCGGGCCTTCTGTTGCCCTTTCCGCA
Source organism: Flavobacteriales bacterium (assembly GCA_049610985.1). Lineage (GTDB taxonomy): Bacteria > Bacteroidota > Bacteroidia > Flavobacteriales_D > Sanyastnellaceae > UBA11663. The sequence continues at coordinate 25,874 of JBMZAB010000003.1, forward strand.
TGCGCTTTCGAACGTTGTCTTTGGCGTGTCCCCCCTCTCGGCCAGACACCGATTCGTCCTTCCCGTCAGGCTGAATGAAGTTCTTTTCTCGGCTGGTCTGTTGGTGCTTGTAATGGCGCTTTTGAAGCTCCTTGTAGTTCTTCTCAAACTCCTTGTTGGCCTTCTTTTCCGCTTTTGCCGCGTCTTTCACCCGTCGCTTCATGGCTTTGCGCTCGCTTCGGCTCATGCTGTCCTCCTGGGCCCAAATGTCGCCACCAGAGACGCTACAAAACCCAAAGCCCATCAGCAACAAGGCCGCACGCAACGCAGTCCATGCAAGGGTGCGGAAATGCGGTGGGGTTGATGTCATGACAAGGGGCACAGGTTCCAAGCTTGTTCGGCAGTGTCGACGGCAAGCTGGCACGCGCCTTCCTGACAAACATACCAGCGCGGCTGACCCTCGGGACCCGGGCTTTTTCCTTCCATCCACGCCGGGATGTGGGCATCTCCTGCGTCGACGACTTCCAGCCAGGTGCCAGGTCTTTGCGAGGACCACCATGCCTGGGTCACGGCTTGCCGCTGATCATCGGAGCCCACGGCCACCACGACGGTGGTGAAGCCGTCTATTTGGTCCAAATGCACCTGCCCCCATTTCCCGGACTCGGCCAGGGTGGTCGCCCCTGCCAAACGGGACCGCACCATGTGGCGCGAGAGCTCCCGCCACCCTTTGATGTCGAGGGCCCATCCCAGCTTCCACAAGCCCGACGCAAAGGAAGCGTTGGCTGAGGGGATGACCCCGTCCTCCATGCTTCGGCTGCGGACGAAGGGCGTGTCGGAGCCTTGGGCGTTGTTCCAGAACGTGTTGGATTCGGGGTCGAACAGCCGATCCATGGCGGTCGCCATGAGGGCTCGGGCTTCCTGGAGCCATTTGCGGTCCTGGGTCGACTGATGAAGTTCAAGGAACGCCTCCACGGTGAAGGCGTAGTCTTCAGCGAACCCCTCGTGCACGGGGCCGCCGTCTGCGTGGCTCGTTCGGCGCAGCAAGTCTTGGCGGTGGGGCACCCGTGCTTGGGTGCGCAAGTATGCTCCCAGACGGAGGGCCAGCTTCACGGGGACGTCGGCATGGCGCCGGGCAGCTTGGGCCAAGGCGATGGCGGCGAGGGCGTTCCACGAGGTGATGACCTTGTGGTCCAGGCCAGGCTTGACGCGTCCGCTTGGACCGTCGCGCCAGGTCTGGAGTTTGTGAAGCACATCTCGGAGGTTACGGCGATCCACATCGGAGTCGGCCTTGCGCCGAAGCACATGTTGGTCGCGCTCCCAAAGGCTGTGGCCGTTCAAGCCAAACGCCAAGTCCAAACGAGCCACCTCGTCCGGGGCGAGGAGAGACTGCAATTCCGCGGTGGTCCAGAGGTAGTAGGTGCCTTCCTCACCTTCGCTGTCGGCGTCGAGCGCTGCACAAAATCCGCCATGGTCCAGCCGCCACTCACGTTCCATGAACGCCACAGCCTGCGTCAAGGCATCTGCGAACTCGGGATGGGCATCGTCCGCCCAAGCCGCAAGGGCCGACACCATTTGGGCGTTGTCGTAGAGCATCTTCTCAAAATGAGGGACGTGCCAAGCCTCGTCGACGCTGTAGCGCGCAAACCCTCCTCCGACGTGGTCGTGGATGCCGCCTCGAACCAAAGCGCCCAAGGTGCGTGATGCATGTGTTCCTGCGGACCGTTGTCTTTCAGGACCCAAGCATTTCGAATGGGAAGCGCGCCCCAAGAAATCAAGCTGACAAGGCAACGGGAACTTGGGTGCGCCCATCCGGCCTCCGTGCTCGAGGTCCCAGGACTCGGCCCAGCTGTCGAACGCCTCCAGGAACGACGATGCCTCCGGCTGAGAAGAAGGCTGGCCCATGGCTTTCACTGCCGTGGTCAGTTTCGTGGCGTAGCGCCTCACGCGGTCGGGGTCTTCGGATTCGACGGCGACGATGGCCTGGAGGGAAGAGAGCCATTGGGTTTTGGGCAAATACACGCTTCCCCAAATGGGCCGCCCGTCCGGCAGGGCGATGCAATTCAGCGGCCACCCCCCTTGACGGGTCATCAATTGGACGGCCTCCATGTACACTTGGTCCACGTCGGGACGTTCTTCGCGGTCGACCTTGATGCACACGAAATGGGCGTTCATGAAATCGGCCGCCTCGGCGTCGGAAAACGTCTCGTGCTCCATCACGTGGCACCAATGGCATGCGCTGTACCCCACGCTGACCAGCACCAGTTTGCGTTCGGCCCGCGCTTTGGCCCAGGCTTCCGGCCCGTATGGCAGCCACCGCACGGGATTGTGCATGTGCTGACGCAGATAGGGAGAGGTCTCTGCGGCGAGGGCGTTGGGGGGTGACGTGTGCTTGATGACGTGGGACTCTTGGACCGGAAAAATACGCCCAGGACAGGCGGTGGACGATTTGTTTCTGGAACGATGGCCAGGTCAAACCGACAGGTTATTTTTGGTGCCTTCAAACAACCCGATTGCCGTGTCCATAGAACTGCACCCCGCCCTCCAATCCGACCCAGAAGTTGCCCGCATTGTGGGCCTTGAGCACACCCGCCAAACCGAAGGGGCCGAGCTTATTGCGTCCGAGAACTACACCAGCGAGGCCGTCATGGCCGCGCAGGGAAGCATCCTGACCAACAAATACGCCGAGGGCTTGCCCGGAAAGCGCTATTACGGCGGATGTGAATTTGTGGACCAGGCCGAGAACTTGGCCATCGAGCGGCTGTGCAAACTGTTTGGCGCTGAATGGGCCAACGTTCAGCCCCATTCGGGTGCCTCCGCGAACAGCGCGGTGATGTTGGCTTGTCTGAAGCCCGGCGACACCATTTTGGGATTTGATTTGGCCCACGGAGGTCACCTGACCCACGGTTCGCCGGTGAATTACAGTGGCAAATTGTACCGCCCAACATTCTACGGGGTGGAGAAGGAAACCGGCACCATCGACATGGACAAGGTGGCGGAGAAGGCCCGGACCGAAAAGCCCCAAATGATCATTTGTGGGGCGTCGGCGTACGCCCGCGAGTGGGATTACGCACGTTTCCGTCAAATTGCCGACGAAGTGGGCGCCATCCTGTTGGCGGACATCTCACATCCGTCTGGATTGATTGCTGCCGGGTTGTTGGACAACCCACTCCCGCATTGCCACGTCGTCACGTCTACCACGCACAAGACCCTGCGAGGCCCGCGTGGTGGGGTGATCATGGTGGGCCAAGATTTCCCCAACCCTTGGGGCATCACCACGATGAAGGGCGCTGTACGCTCCTTCTCGTCTTTGCTGGATTCCGGCGTGTTCCCCGGCATGCAGGGAGGCCCGTTGGAGCATGTCATTGCCGCCAAGGCCATGGCGTTTGGCGAGGCACTCCAACCCTCGTACAAAGCGTACTGCAAGCAAGTGGTGGCGAATGCGCAGGCCATGGCGGCGGCGTTTGTCGAGCGCGGCTACGATTTGATCAGCGGCGGCACAGACAATCACCTCATGCTCATTGACCTCACCAACAAGGGCGTGACCGGAAAGGTGGCAGAGCAGTCCCTGGGCCAGGCGCACATCACCGTCAACAAGAACATGGTTCCGTTCGACACGCGTTCGCCGTTTGTCACTTCTGGCATGCGCGTGGGCACGCCGGCGGTGACGACCCGAGGCCTTGTCGAAGATGACATGGTGGAGCTGGTGGAGTGGATGGACGCGGTCCTGAAGGCGCCTGAAGACCCGGCGGTGTTGAAACGCGTCGGGGACGTCGTCAACGCCAAGTTCGCCCAGTACCCTTTGGTGAAAGCCTGAAGAAGTTGCCCCGCGAAGGCCAGGCTTGACGAAGTCAGGCTTGGGTGTTCAGGTCGTCGATGACACCTGCAGCCACCGTCTGGTGGGTGGACGGATCGATCAACAAGAAGGAGCCTGTGGTTTTGTTCCGACGGTAGTCGTCGACGAGTACCTCGGAGGCAGTCTTGATTTGGATGCGTGCAATTGCGTTTACGGAAATTTCCGTCACCCCCTCGATCCTGTGAAGGGTGTTGATGTCGATTTCGTGGTGAATCTTGGCGATTCTCGACTGGCTCTCGCTTGACGTGTGTCGCAAGATGTACTTCCACACATCGACTTCGGTCCAGTTGTTCAACGGGAAGACCCTGAAGTGTTCACCTGGGGCGTGCTTGCCGTTGAACAGGTTCCACAACTCCGGCCGCTGGTTCTTGGGATCCCATTGGCTGAAATCGTCGCGGTGGGAGAAAAAACGTTCTTTGGCGCGGGCCTTCTCCTCGTCGCGACGTGCCCCCCCGATGCAAGCGTCGAATTGGTGCTCTTCGATGGTGTCGATCAGCGTGGTGGTTTGAAGGCGGTTGCGGCTGGCGTTGGCGCCGGTTTCTTACTGGACTTTGCCAGAGTCGATGGTGGCTTGAACGCTGCCCACAATGAGTCGGGCGCCCAAGCGTTCGACGAGGTTTTCACGTAACTCCAACGTTTCCAGGAAGTTGTTTCCCGTGTCGATGTGCACCAAGGGCATGGGGATGCGTCCTGGGGCGAAGGCCTTCGCGGCCAATCCGTGTGTAATCTGCGTTCACGGTCAAGGCGCGTAAATCGTCTCCGTCCACATGGTGCACGACCAAGCCTTGAGCCTCAAGGTGGTTTTTCCATGGCCGGTTTGTCCTGTGAACCAGTAAATCATGACGGCGGGTTGTGAAGGTTGTGACGCTGGATGAATGCAGATTGGACTTGGGCACAGGAGTTCAATTCCTCTTCGTCCAGGACAAACTTATGGAGCCGCCGGTGCTTGCTGGTGTTGGAAGGCGGAATTTGCAAGTGATCGAGGTTGCAAAACGCCGCCGATTTCTGTTCAAACTCGGTGGCCCCAAGCCACACCACGCAGGTTTGGTCAGGATTGACTTTCTCGAAGAAGTCCAGAATGGCCCCGTTGACATGTTGCCAGTACCACACAAGGTGCTGGACTTGTGGACGGATGCCTGGAGATGGCGGGTCGATGGATGGGGGCGTGGGGCGGTAGTGGCTCCACCTGTGGTCGTGTCGGTCGTTCTCGGCGTACCAGCCCATGGCCGCTGCGGAGGCCACGAACTTAGCGAGGGGTCGGATGACCAGCAAGAACTTGGCCTTGGGATACACCCGGTGGACCTCAGGCAACAGGTTGTAAAAGCGCTGGTCGGAGTCCACCGTGAAGTCGGTGGGGCTGAAAAAGGTGCCCCAGCGCCGCTGCATGAGGGACACGATTTCGTCTTGCGTCAGCTCGCCGCGGGCCTTCATGGCCCCCAAGGCGTTCAACCACGGAAAGCCTTCGTGCCTCGCCGTCCACGAAGGCAATGCATCGACGGCTTTCGCCATGGCTTGGGTGCCTGAACGTCCCGTGCCCAAGGCAAACACCGGCGTCCTGTCGCTGAGCCGTTCAAGGGGCGCGTGGTCGGGGTTGGATTCGGGTTGGCGCAGGCGGTGCCCATCGCAGTCGCTTCTAAGGCGACCTCCTCGCGGAACCTGGGTGCCAGGCAGGACATGGACCCCAGATTCAACCCGGCTTTTGGCCCCCAGCACGATGTCGCCGGCCATCCACGTTTGAGTTTCTTCGGGTGCGTCCCAATTCCACGACGATTGTAGGTGGACGCCTCGGCCGACGTAGGCCCCGTGGCCCACCGTAACCCCTCCTTTGCCTTCGAAGGTGGCGCCAAAGTGGATGAACGCATCGGGTGCGACGTTCACCCCCAACGCCCGAGCCCGGGCGTGGATGTGGCGTTGCAACGCAGGGATGCTGGACACCCAATCTGGCAGCCACCGAAGGGGTGCAGCCAGCAGTTTGAGAAGGGTTTCGGTGGTCAAGCGCCGGGTTTCAACTCCAGCGTCTGCGCCCGGTCAGGGCCGACACTCAGTACGGTCACAGGCACCCCCACGGCTTCTTCGATGAAGGTCACGTAGTCCAGCAACGTTTGAGGGACTTCATCCAAAGTGCGGATGCCTGTGAGGTCGCCGGGCCAGCCGGGCAGGGTGGTGTAGACCGGTTCCACTTCGTCCGGGTGGATGCCAAACGGCAAATGGTCGATTTTTTCACCGCGGTGCATGTAGTGGGTGCACACCTCGATGTCGTCGAAGCAGCCCAACACATCCGCCTTCATCATGCACAGTTGTGTCGCGCCGTTGATGTCGACGGCGTAACGAAGTTGGGGCAGGTCGAGCCAGCCGCAACGGCGAGGTCGGCCTGTGGTGGCCCCAAATTCGTGGCCTTCGGCCCGCATTTGTTCGCCCACTTCGTCGTGCAGTTCGGTGGGGAAGGGGCCAGAACCCACGCGTGTGCAGTACGCTTTGAAAATCCCAAACACCTCGCCCACCCGGTTGGGGGCAATTCCGAGGCCCGTACAGGCTCCTGCAGAGATGGTGTTGGAGGACGTGACGAAGGGGTACGTCCCGAAGTCGATGTCCAGCATGGTGCCTTGCGCACCTTCAGCCAAAATCCGCTGACCGGCTTTCAATGTGCGGTTCATTTCGTGCTCGGAATCGATCAGCTTGAGCGTCCGCAAGAACGCCACCGCTTCCAGCCACTCGGTGTCGTCAACGATGAACTCGAAGTTGTCGAATTGCTCCAGCATGGCCACGTGTTTGTCACGCAACTTGTGGTAACGAGACTCGAAGTGCGGGCTTTCAATGTCCCCTACGCGCAGTCCGTTGCGGCCGGTCTTGTCCATGTAAGTCGGACCGATGCCCTTGAGCGTGCTGCCAATTTTGGCCTTGCCCTTGGCAGATTCCGATGCGGCGTCGAGCAACCGATGGGTGGGCAGGATGAGATGGGCCTTTCGACTGATGGCCAAACATCCAGCCACGTCCACCCCGAGGTCCCCGAGGTCCTCGATTTCTTTCTTGAAAATGATTGGGTCGATCACCACGCCATTGCCTACAACATTCAGGGTGTTGGGGCGAAAGACGCCACTGGGAATGGTGTGAAGCACGTGCTTGATGCCATCAAACTCGAGGGTGTGGCCGGCGTTGGGACCGCCCTGAAACCGTGCAATCACATCGTACTCAGGGGTGAGTACGTCCACGATTTTGCCTTTGCCTTCGTCGCCCCATTGGAGCCCCAGGAGCACATCAACTTTCATGTTGCGCAGGAGTTGTGGCCCGCTTCCGGGCGTAGATGTTCAAACTGTGGTGCATCACCTCGATGTCGAAAATCTCCTCGAGGGTCGCCTTGATTTGCTGGATGCGGGGGTCACAAAACTCCAGCACTTCACCGGTGTCGGCGAGGATCACATGGTCGTGTTGCTTGACCCGGTGGCATTTCTCGTATTGGGCGCTTTGGTCTCCGAATTGATGCCGGCGCACCAAGTTGCAATCCAGCAACAAGTCCAACGTGTTGTACAACGTGGCCCGCGACACCCGGTATTCTCCCTTGCCCATCACCTCGTAAAGGGTGTCCACATCAAAGTGGCCTTCGTAGCCGTACACCTGCCTCAAGATGGCAAAACGCTCAGGCGTTTTTCGGTGCCTGTTTTGCTCGAGGTAAGCCTCGAAAAGCCCCTCCACTTGGTCGAAGATGTCGTCGTTCGCCATGCAGCGGCGAAGATAGGACATGTCAATCAGCGAGGTCGCCCTGTTCAGAAGTTTCCCAAGGGGGATTGAAGGGGCGTTCGGGAACTTGAAATGGGGCCAAATCAAAGCCTTCCCCCACCGTTCGTATGCCGCCCTCAGGGTTTTGGGACAGGGCCACCCCGATCAAGGCGTTGTCGGCCACGTTGAGCGAGACCCGAGAGCACACCGCCTGGTTCACGCGAACCTCCCCATCCTGGCCTGGCTCGGGGACCATGAAATAGCTCAATTGGCCGTTGCCGAGCACGTCCACCAAGTCAAGCTTGCCTTCCACGAAATGGGCGTCCAGGTTGCGTCCTGAAATGCGATGGGACAGGGTGTCGTTGGCTGGGGAAAGGACCACGGCATGGCTTCTCATCCAAAGCAACTCGGGCCGGTTCTCGTCCAGGAACATGGTCAACGAATCGCCGGAAAGCAGGTCCATGTGAGACCAGAGGCGTGGCGACCCGAACACGTCGATTTTCCCGAGGTCGTCATTCCAAACCAGCGAATCGCCTTTGCCTTGAAGGTCTTCCGAGTCCATCCAGACAGAATCCACCACCGTCAACAGGTTGGGGGTGCGCCGCAGCTCAAGGCCGGAAATGTGCAGGGTGTCTTCGCCGTCAACTTGCCTGAGCCAGGCGGGGTTCACGGAGTCCCCGAAGACGAGGTCAAGGCTGTCGGAGAGGTGCTGCTCTGCCCTGTGGCCATGGGCCACCGTTTGACGGTCGGCGCTGGCCAACCGAACGTGCCCGTGGGCCTCATGCAGCTCTTGGCCAAATCGGAGGCTGTCTCCTTCCACGGTGCCAGACCCGTCGGCAACGCGCACGGCGCCGGAGAGCCAGCCTGTGGGCCGCTTGGCGTTGCCCTGCGTGTCGAACAGCAGGTCGCCTGCTTGGCATGTGAATGCAAAGTCGGGCGAGCGCCAGGCCGTGGGACCCCAAAACGTATAGTGGTCGTCAGGCCTGACCCAATGCAAGGAATCGCTGCGAAGGGTGTCTTGGTCTGACACCGCCAGGACTTCGCCCCCCAACTGAAACAATTCGGCCTCTGCGAAGTACACGCCGGTTTGGCTTGTCACAGTCCAGCCTTCGTCGGTGATGCGTGCGCTCTGCCTGTAGCGTGCTTTTTTGGAGGCCATTTGGTAGCGCAGGCTGGGGGCCGTCAGTGTGGATCCTTCATGGTCAAACTGAACGTCCCCACGGGCTTCGATCCAGTCGACGTCGGGCTTCAGCCCGATGTAGTCGGCCAGGAGCACGGTCGAGGGAGGGTGTTCCATCCGGACCTGGCCAAACACTTCAACAACGCCGTCGTCAAACCGCCAAGCGGAGTCGCAATGCAGCACGCCGTCTTGGTGTCCAAGCCGCACATTGCCCAACAGCCGCTGAGCGTCAGTGACGGCGGGGTCCCGCACAATTTGGTCAGCCGCCAAAATGTCCACGGTTTGGGCCTGGAATGTTTGGGCCTGCCACGCAGACAGCCAAGCGACCGCCAAGATCATGATGCGACCGCCCAGGGACGAATTTGGACCGACATCATTCATGGCAGCTGGAATTGCAGGTTCAATTCGGCGGCCAACCACCTGGAATAAGAGGCCGCCCCTTCCGCCACGAGGTGGTGGTCGTCGTAGTAGAAGCTGGGCGTTTTGGCACCGTGCCAGGCGTTTCCGTCAATCCATGCCATTCCTGACAGCGAAGGACGACCATCCAATTGCTGTTCAACAAGTTGTGGTGGGGTCAGAAGCACCAAGGACACGCCATGCTGCTCGCACAGTTTGCGGGCCGCGTCCACCGCCGCCAGGGCCGTGGCGGACCATCGTCCGGACGATGGGGTTGTCGCAGGCATGGCTTTGAGCGCAGGAAAAGAACGCAGCACAAATCCCAAACCCGAATACGCGCCATGGGGGTCGGATTTGGCCCGGTCACCTGATGGGGTCCATGTGTTCCGGAAGCCGAAGTACAGCATCTGGAGGGCGGCGAAAGGATCCTGGGTGTTTCTTAGCATGGTCAGCATCGCATCGCGCCACGGGGCGGTCCACAGGTTGCCATTGACAGCCCAATCCCGAAGGGGTTCGGCGGACATGGTCGGCGCCGTGCACAGCCTGGGGTAAAGGTCCAAGACCACCATCGCCGGGACATGGTCCTTCAGTGCCGCTTCAAGCAACACCGTCGAGTGCTGGGGACCTTGGGCGTTGCTGCAAAAGCTGAATCCCCTCAAACCATGGGATTCCAAGGCATGGGGGTCAATGCCACAGTAGCATGTGCTGCTCCCGAAGAACATGACGTCAGGCGACACATGGCCTTCACGCCATTCCAAGGTTTTCTGGTTGACGTGTCCCCAATCGCTTTGCTTGGCCACCAAGGTGGATTCCACCTGGGGGCTGACCAACGAGGCAAGGAGCCCCAGGGTCCACACGGCCAGGAGAAGCCCTGCGAAACGCACCATCCTATGGACAAACTGCTTCAATGCTGGCTCAAAATTGGAAGTATATGAAATCGGCTTGGTTGTGAAAATGCTTCACCACAAACCAGGCGCCGCAACTGTAGGCAGACCACCGAAGCAGAACCATGCCGCGGCGAGGGGACGTGAACCATGTCCGGAACGCTGGAATGTGAATCAGCCACTCCCATGCCATCATGACCGCAATCCACAAGCAAGCCGCCGCACTGAATGTGTTCAGCCTGAGGCCACCTTGACCCCAACGGGCGAGGTAGGAGACCGCCTGGTCCAAACTTTCCGCCCGGAAAAACACCCAGGCCACCACAACCAAAGAGAATGTCGTGGCCATGCCCATCAAATCACGCCATGAAGGAAGTCCATTCTCCTGAACAGGTGAAGCTGTGTGCTTGCGGTTTTGGCCGTTCAGGAGCAAAGGCAAGAAAAGCAACGCGTGGAGCGCTCCCCAGGCCACGAACGTCCAATTTGCGCCGTGCCAGAATCCAGAAACCAAGAAGATCACGAAGGTGTTTCTCACAGTTTGGTTCATGCCATGCCTGGATCCCCCAAGCGGGATGTAGACGTAGTCCTTGAACCAGGTGGACAAGGAGATGTGCCAACGCCGCCAAAACTCGGCGATGTTTCGAGAGAAGTAAGGGGTCGCAAAGTTGGTGTTGAGCTGGATGCCAAACAGCCGCCCTGTCCCAATGGCAATGTCGCTGTATCCACTGAAATCCCCGTAAATCTGAAACGCAAACAGCACGGCGCCGAAGATGAGCGTCAAGCCGCTGTATTCATCATGGTGTGCGAAGATGTTGTCGACCAGGGGCGCGCAGGTGTCGGCGACCACGACCTTCTTGAACATGCCCCACAACATCAAACGCAAGCCGCTCTGCGCGAGCTTCAGGTTGAACGTCCTCGGGCGCTGGATTTGCGGCAGAAGGGCACTCGCACGCTCAATTGGGCCGGCCACCAGCTGAGGGAAAAAACCCACGAAGGCCGCGAAATCCAGCAGACTCTCTGTGGGTTTCATCTTCCCGCGATAGATGTCGAGGGTGTAGCTCAGCGTTTGGAACGTGTAGAAACTGATGCCGACCGGCAGGATGAGGTTCAAGGTGGAAGTCTCCACGGTCACGCCCAAGCGTCCCCACGCGTCGACCCAGCTGGCAAGGAAGAAGTTCGCGTATTTGAAGTACCCTAGCAGTCCCAGGTTGACCACCAAAGACAGCGTCAGCCACCGCACGCTGGCGTTACGGGAAGCGTGGATGCGCCTTCCCAACCACCAATCCACACCGGTGCTAAGCGCGATGAGCGACAGAAATCGCCAGTCCCACCAGCCGTAAAAGACGTAGCTCGCCACCAGTAGGAAGGCATTTTGGAACTTGAGTCCAGCTGCGGTGCGCGTCAGGGGTTGAATCGCCCAATAGGCGAGGAACACCAAGGGGAGAAACACCAAAAATTCAACGGAGTTGAAGAGCATGGTCAGCCTTCCTCTTGCAAGCGTTCGACCGTGTGAACGCCTGGCACGCCTTCGAGGGCGCGCATGAGGGATTTCAGGTGTTCTGTGTCGGAGACGATGACCCGCGCCGCGCCTTCGAACATGCCGTCTTTGGACTCGAAGCTGATTGCGCGCATGTCCACACGCATGTCGGCCGAAATGACACTTGTGACGGCGTTCACCAGGCCTATGTCGTCGATGCCGGTGAATCCGACGCCGACCTCAAACTTCTTGGCCGCCTTGCTCGCCCATTCGGTTTTCATGACGCGGTACGCGTACCGCGACAGGAGGTTGGTGGCGTTGGGACAGTTTTGCCTGTGGATTTTGATGCCCCCGCTCACGGTGATGAACCCAAACACATCGTCCCCGGGAATGGGATTGCAGCAGGCTGCGAGCCCATAGTCCAAGGTGTCTTGGCCGTCTCCAATGAGCAGGACGTCCCCGGCTTCTTTCTTGAGTTGTGTGAGGCTTGCCGCCTCTTCTTTGCTGCCCACGTAGGCTTTGGACGAGGGAGGTTCCGGGCCTTTGTCCCACGCCAGGCGGCCCGACCGAATGTGAAAGTCCCCCACACGGTCCAGGTCGATCAATCCCGTGGCGATGCGGTGATGCAGGGCGTGGGGCGAGTCGACTTTGAACCGCTTGAGCATGCCGAGCATGTTGTCGCTGTGGCCTTCGACCCCCATTTTGCGGAACCACTTTCGGAGTTTGTCTTTGCCTTCCAACGCTTGGATGCGTTCCTCTTCGTTGAGGGCAGACCGAATTTTGGACCTCGCGCTGGCGGTCACCACGTACTGCAACCAATCCTCCTTGGGGGCTTGCTTTCGGGAGGTGATGATCTCCACCTGGTCGCCGCTGCTTAAGGGCTCGCTCAAGGGAACGAGCTTATGGTTCACCTTGGCGCCGATGCATTGCGACCCCACTTTCGTGTGGATGCGGAAGGCAAAGTCCAATGGCGTGGCGCCCGCCGGCAAGGTGATGAGGTCCCCAGTGGGCGTGAAGACGTAGACTTCCTCGGAGAAGAGGTTGAGCTTGAATTCGTCGATGAAGTTCAAGGCGTCGGCTTCCCCGCCTTCGAGGACTTCTCGGATTTGGCCCAGCCATGAATCGATGTTGTCGCCGCCCTTCGCTGCGAGGGCTTCGGCCCGCTCGGAGGGGCTCAGCGCGACGTCGGATTCCTCGGATCCGCCCTCGGTCTTGTACCGCCAGTGGGCGGCCAGTCCACGCTCGGCCATGTCGTCCATCCGCTGGCTGCGGATTTGGACCTCCACCCACTTGCCAGTGGGCGACATCACCGTGGTGTGAAGCGATTCGTAGCCGTTGGCTTTGGGCAAGCTGATCCAGTCGCGCAACCGGTCGGGGTTGGGTTGGTAGAAGTCCGTGACCATGCTGTAGGTGCGCCAGATATCCGCTTTCTCACTGCTTTCAGGCGTGTCAAGGATGATGCGAATCGCAAAGACATCGTAGACCTCCTCGAACGTCACCTTCTTGGTCTGCATTTTGTTCCAAATGCTGAAGACGCTCTTGGGGCGTCCCATGATGTCGTAATTCAGCCCAGCTTCGTCCAGCGATTGTCGGATGGGCACGGTGAAGGTGTTGATGAACCGCGTGCGGACCGCTTTGGTCTTCCGCAACCGAGCGCTGATCGTGGCGTAATCCTCGGGTTCCTTGTACTTCAGGCTCAGGTCTTCGAGTTCAGTTTTGATGTTGTAGAATCCCAAGCGATGGGCCAACGGCGCGTACATGTACAACGTTTCCGAGGCGATTTTTTGCTGTTTGTCAGGCCGCATGTGCTCCAACGTTCGCATGTTGTCCAACCGATCGGCGAGCTTGATCAAAATCACGCGCACGTCGTCGCTCAGGGTGAGCAACATCTTTCGGAAGTTTTCCGCTTGGGCGCTCGTGCCAGGCTCGAACACCCCGCTCATCTTCGTCAACCCATCCACGATGACGCGCTCCTTGACCCCAAACATTTGCTCGATGTCGTCCAGGGTCATCGTGGTGTCCTCCACCGTGTCGTGCAGGAGTGCACACACGATGCTGGTCGTGCCCAACCCCATTTCTTCTGCCACGACACGGGCGACGGCGATGGGGTGATAGATGTAGGGCTCACCGCTTTTGCGCCGGATGTCTTTGTGCGCCTCCAGCGCCACATCGAAGGCCTTTCGAATGGCCTTGCGCTCAGAGCGTTTCTTGGAATTTTTGGCCGCGCGCAACAGCCCTCGATACCGCCGAAGGATCTCCTGCTTCTCCGCTTCCAAATCGTATTCCATTCCTCCAAAGTTCGGCAAACCCATCCTTAATTTCGTCCCATGACCGATGCCACCCTGACCTCATGGATTGACGTGCCTGCGGGACACGATTTCCCGCTCGCCAATGTGCCGTTTGGCATCTTTTCCACCCCAGACCGCATCGCCCGACCAGGGATGCGTGTGGGCGACCATGTCGTCGACTTGAGTGCGTGTCATGCGTTGGGTTTCTTGAACGGCGTGGAGGTCAACGCTGAGGTGCTGGCCGCCCCAGTATTGAACCCGCTGATGAAGCTTGGGAAGCCTGTGACCGTCTCGTTGCGCGAGCGCGTCCAGACGTTGCTTCGCGAGGACTGCCCAGACCTGCGTGACCGAAACGACGCCCACGCGTCGTGCTTGGTGTCGATGGACGAAGTGCAGATGCACATGCCGGTGGAGGTGGGCGATTACACGGATTTTTATTCCAGCGAAGACCACGCAAGAAACGTGGGCAAGATGTTTCGAGACCCTGACAACGCGTTGTTGCCCAACTGGAAGCACATGCCCGTGGGGTACCATGGCCGTGCTTCAAGCATTGTGGTGAGCGGAACCCCCATTCGTCGCCCCATGGGCCAAACGCGTCCCGTCCCGGAGGCCCCGCCTGTCTTTGGGCCTTCGCGGTTGCTGGACTTTGAGCTTGAAATGGCCTTCATCACGTTCGAGGGCAAGCCGATGGGCGAGCGCATCACCACAGCGGAAGCCGAGGACCACATCTTTGGGTTGGTGCTCTTCAACGACTGGTCTGCACGCGACATTCAAAAATGGGAGTACGTGCCCCTCGGGCCGTTCCTGGGCAAAAATTTCGGCTCGTCCATTTCACCCTGGGTGGTCACGTTGGAGGCCTTGGACCACTTGCGGGTTGCTGGTCCCAGCCAGGATCCTGCGGTGTTGGACTACCTGACTTACGAAGGAGACAGCCACTACGACGTGCCGCTGGAGGTGGAAATTGTTCCTGAAGGCCAAGGTTCTGGCCAGGTCGTGTGCCGTTCCAATTTTCGCCACATGTATTGGAACATGCGTCAGCAACTTGCCCACCACACTGTCAACGGATGCAACCTGCGCGCTGGTGACATGATGGCGAGTGGCACAATTTCCGGTCCTGAAAAAGGTTCCTTCGGATCGATGTTGGAAATCTCATGGCGCGGCACGGAGCCTGTGGCCATGCCAGACGGCACGGAACGCAAATTCATTCAGGACGGAGACACCGTCGTGATGCGGGCGCCCTATTTCGGAGAAGTCTGCGGAAAGCTGTTGCCAGCCTGAGTCCTCCTTCCGAGGGACATCACTTCAAACGGTCGACGAGGGCTTCGACGGTCACGCCGTCGGCTTCTGCCTTGTAGTTCCGCACGACGCGGTGGCGCAGGATGGGGGTGGCCACGGCTTGGACGTCCTCGATGTCTGGGCTGTATTTGCCAGCCAAGGCCGCGTGAACTTTGGCCGCCACCACGAGGTACTGCGAGGCACGGGGACCCGCCCCCCAACTGAGGTATTGGTTGACTTCTGCTGTGGCGCGGTCTCGTCCAGGACGGGTGGAGGCCGCCAAATTCACGGCGTAGCCCACCACGTTGTCGGCCACGGGCATCCGGCGAATCACGTCTTGGTACGCCAAGATTTCGTTCCCACGGATGACGGCGTTGACGGTTTGGCTTCCGCCGGAAGTCGTTTGTTTGACCACGTTGAGTTCTTCTTCGAAGGTGGGGTAATCCACCCACGTGTTGAACATGAAGCGGTCCAACTGGGCTTCAGGCAGGGGGTAAGTCCCTTCTTGTTCGATGGGGTTCTGCGTGGCCAACACAAAGAAGGGAGCTGGGAGCTCGTAGCGCTGACCTGCCGCGGTCACGGCGCGTTCCTGCATGGCTTCCAACAGGGCGGCTTGGGTCTTGGGCGGTGTCCGGTTGATCTCGTCGGCGAGGACGATGTTCGAGAAGAGCGGGCCTTTGACGAACTTGAATTGACGAGACTCGTCCAAAATTTCTGCCCCCACGATGTCGCTGGGCATGAGGTCTGGGGTGAATTGGATGCGGTTGAAGCTCAACCCCAGCGCTTGGGCAATGGTGTTGACCAACAAAGTCTTTGCCAAGCCTGGCACACCCACCAACAAAATGTGGCCACCCGCAAAAATGGAGGTCGTCACTTCGCGGATGACGTGTTCTTGGCCCACAATGACCTTTCCCACTTCGGTGAGCAGGGCTTCGTGCTGGGTGCGGAGCGCGTCAAGCGCGGATTTGTCGTCGGAAAAATTCGCCACAGTTCAGGAGCTTCAAGGTTGTTGCCCGAAGATAGCCACGCCCGTCTGCTTGGACATGTCCTGGTCGGACGAATTGCACAGGTTGAGCCGGCAGACCAGTCCAGCCATCAAGGGGCTTGGTTCTTCGTCCGGCGCAGCGTTCCGGATGCGTTGATGGATTCTGTCAGCCAAGGCATGTCCATGGCGCAGTCGCGGTAGGGGGCGTCCACCCTGACAAAGGTTTCACCGATGCGCTTGTCAATCCACTTGGACAGGGCTTCTTCGCGCATGTCTGCTTCAACCTGTTGTTGGAAGAGGGCGTAGTCGTCCGTGGGGTTGGCGCGGTGGGCCGGGAATCGCTCCTCAAGACGGATCATCGCCCAATACGCTCGGTTGTCTTCGTCGACCAGCTGCACTGGGGCCGAGACTTCGCCAGGCTGAAGGTCCTGGAGCAGGAAGAACACGTTGGGGTCAAGTTCATCGACCCCGAATCGGGCGCCGCCATCCCGGGAGTTGACCACCTGGCCTTTTTGGTTGCGGGTGGCTTCGCGCGTGCTGTGCCGGAGGACTGCCGCGTCAAAGGATGTTTCTCCCATCGCCAACTGGACGGACACCGAGTCGATGGTGGTCGCCATCATTTCCAAGGCACGTGGGTCGAAAGTGGGTTTCATCAACACGTGGCACGCGCTGTATTGTTCCCCCCGTCGGTCTGTCACCCGCAGGAAGTGGAACCCAAAATCCGACTCGAACACGGGAGAGTAGTCTCCAATCGCCGTCTCAAACACCGCCCCTTCAAACTCGGGCACGAATTGGCCTCGCACAATGTTCTTGTAGCAGCCTCCCTTGTATTTCGAGCCAGGGTCTTCGCTGTACCGAGTTGCTGCCAATGTCATGCTGATTTTGCCCGTCGACACCAGGGTGCGAATGGAGTCCAACGTGTTGCGTGTTCGCATTTTCTGGGCCTCCCCAACTTCGGGCTGCATCACCAGCTCGCTGTAGCTCAATTCTTCTGGAATCAGGGGCAAGCTGTCTGCAGGAATGGCGTCGAAGTAGTCCTGGACTTCGGCCGGGGTGGAGCGCACGGTTTGGTCGATTTCGGCCTGCATTTTTTGAGCCAAAATCTGCTCACGCACGGGGTCTTGAAATTCAGCTTTCCACTCGGCCACGGATTTCCCATACTCCGCTTCGAACGCCTCGAGCGATCCGAACATCTGGAGGTAGTAGGTCAACCGTCGGTCGATTTCTCCCATCACTTCGGCCTCTGTCACCTCAAGGCTGTCCAGGCGCGCGTTGTGAAGGAGGAGTTTTTCGAAAAGGATGGACTCGATGAGGCCGCACTCGTTGTCGGCGGACACCTCGCGTCCTTCGAGCTGGGCTTGGGTGACCCGGTCTCGCACATCGCTGGCCAACACGATTTCGTCGCCCACCACGGCCACGATCCCGTCGATGCGCTGGTAGGCGTCGGAGGAAGGTTGGGCCCAAAGGTGCGTCAGGCCACACAAGGCCAACATGCCCGCCATCAAGGTCCTTGTCATGCCTCGAAAGGTACGGCTCGACCCTGTTCAGGCAGGGTGAAGCCGAGGCAAGATGTCACAAATTTTCACGACGAAGTTTCCCCTCCGCCCACGCTTGCTGAAAGAGCGTGTCCCGCAGTGCGTCAAGCATGCGTTGGCGCCGACCTTGAAGCACGAGTTCTTCGATTTGGTCTCTGGCCACATCCAGTGGTGCGACTTTTCCTTTCAAGCCGTGATCCAGGAAGCGCACGAAGTACACGCGGCC
Organism: Flavobacteriales bacterium; assembly: GCA_049610985.1. GTDB lineage: Bacteria > Bacteroidota > Bacteroidia > Flavobacteriales_D > Sanyastnellaceae > UBA11663. The sequence goes on from JBMZAB010000003.1 coordinate 43,663, forward strand.
TTCGGCCGAGAAGGTGAGTGGAGAGGTGCGCTGAATTTGGTCTTCAACGCGGTAGAGAGAGAGCGGCACCTCGTCCAACAGCTCTGCAACGCGCCACCATGCCTCGTGGTCCACGTGGTGCACCGCGCCATGTTCCATGCACCATCTCTCCAGCAGGGGAATGCTCACGGAATCTGCCGCCGTCAGCCATTCTTTCAGTTGGTCCATTTCCTTGTTCCAGGCCCTGGCGTCGCGTTTGGTCCAGGGCGCCCCCAGGGCGATGGCAGACGACGCTGGGTCAGGGAGGTGCATGTACAAGACCCGAACGGCGTGGTCGTGGAGCGTAAAGAGCTCGGCATGATCTTCGTAGTAGGCCAATACTTCGGGGTCGTCCACGTCCGTATCAAGCCGGCTTTCCACGTACCGGGTCTCGTAGGTGTTGATCAGTAGGCTCCTACGGTAAGCCTCAAGCGCGGCGTTCAGGCTCGTGCGTTCTTCTTTCAATTGGGCATCGGCTTGAGCAAGCATGACCTGTTCTCGCATCCATCTGTCGATGAGACGTTCAGCAAAGGCGGCGCTGTCTTCCAGCCCCAGCGCGTCAGGCACCCTTTGTGCGAGGCTGTCCCAGGTGAGCACTTCTCCGTAGGCCTCCGCCACCACGTCTTCCCCGAACCCAGAAGTCGTGAAGGTGCTTTGGCCACATCCCACGCACAGCGTCAGAGACAGCGCCAAAGGGCCCATCCCATTCGGCAAGCGCAGTCGACGCGTCATTTGCGGACGAGGCTGTACAGGGCTTCGCGGTTGATGTCGTGCGGGTATTTCAGGCGCAATTCCTCAATCCATGCTTGTTCCAAGTGGTCTTGGTAGGCGGCGATGGCTTGGCCCCGGCATTCGTCCAAGGCCTTTGGCGTGGGCGCCATTTGGGCCTTGACCTGCACCAAAATCACCTGGGACCCTCCCTCAGAGGTTTCGAGCATCAACATGCCCTTCTTGTCTGCAACCAGAGAGCCATCTGCCAAGGCCAGGAACGCGCGGTCGGCCCAAGCGTTCTCTCCTTGCGAGAACAGGCCAGATTCGACACGCAAAGCGAGGGGTCGCTCCGAAATCAGTTCGCGGCGAAGGGTTTCGACGTCGCCACTCTTCCGAAGGGCCTTGCGCACTTTCTTGGCGATGTCGGCATCCTCGCAGGTGTAAATGGCCACATCCAGGCGGTCGTCCCACACAAAGTCGTCCAGGTGCGATTCGTGGTAGGCGACAAGGCCTGCGGAGTCCTTCACGGCCCGGCTCCAAACGTTTTGGTCGGTCAATTCGAAGAGCAAGATGCCGTCGTGGTATTCTTCCATCAACAACCGGAAATCGTTGTGCTTGCGCTCCAACTGCGTGTCCTCGTGGGCCAGCAACATGGTTTCCAGGTAGCGGTCAATTTCCTGCTTCACTTTGTCAGCAGAAGGGAGGTCCAAATTCCGGACCCTGCTCGCGTTCACCCATTCGACAAAATCGCCCACAGTGTGGGCTTGGCCGGCCACGCTGAACAAAGTGCGAGACACTTCGCTTGACTTCACCCCTGTGAGTGGGTGTCCGGCGTGGAACAAGCTGTCGAGGTTGGATCCTGCGCGGACCAAAGCTTCCCGTCGCCGCGTGCTGACCTCGGCGCCGTATTCGGCTTGCAACCCACGCACAAAAGATGTTTTGGTGATTTCAGAACGGCTGTCGCGGCGCACCTTTTTCGTCAGTTCGCGCTGGCTCTCTTCGAAGGAAGGCAACTCCTTCTTGTCGATCAACTTGAGGATGTGGAAACCATAATTCGTGCGAACTGGCCCGGCCAGGTCGCCAACTTTTCCCAAGCCAAACGCTGCTTCTTCAAAAGGCTCGACCATCTTGCCCGTTCCGAACCAAGGAAGGAGGCCACCTTTGGCCGCGGTGGAGGGGTCTTCGCTGTACTTCAATGCCAGGGCGTCAAAGTCCTCGCCGCTCCGCAACAAGCGAAGCACTTCTTGAATGCGTCCTTCGGCGTTGGCCACTTGGTCCTGTGGCGCGTCGCTCGGCATCCGCACCATGATGTGCGCCACCTGCACCTCCCCATGCGCCTTGCGCTTGCCAGCCACCTTCAGAATGTGGTAGCCAAAACGGGTTCGCACCACCTCACTGATGTCGCCCACTTCGGTGTTGAACGCCGCGCACTCAAACGGGTACACCATTTGGAAGGCCGTGAACCATCCTAGGTCGCCGCCGTTGCTGGCCACCGAAGGGTCCTCGCTGCCGCCTTTCGAGCGCGCCACGGTCTCAAAGTCTTCTCCAGCTGCCACGCGCGACCGCAACCCTTGAATGCGGTTCCACGCTTTCAAAGTGTCGGCGGGCGAGGCCTTGGCGTCCACACTCACCAAGATGTGGCTTGCCCGAACTTCTCGGTTCTTGCGTTCGAAGGCTTCGGCGACCAGGGCGTCCAACAACTCTGTGTCCACCAAATAGGGGCGGGCCAATTGGGCGCGGTATCCTGCGAGTTCCTTCTTGAATGCTTCCGCGGTGTCCATGCCCAGGGCTTCCGCCTCACGCACCTTCAGCTTGAAGTTGATGAACAACTGCATGTATTCGTCGAGGGCTTCGACGGTGTATACGCTGTCCCTGTTGTTTTTGCCAAACACGTGCTCAAAGTCAGCCAACGACACGCGTTCGCCGGCGATGTCAAGCACGTCGGTGTCCTGGGCGAACACGGTTGCAGTCACCAGGGTCAACGCCGTCGCCAGACCTGTGAGGCGGGGGAAGAATGTGGAAGTCTTCATGGTCTTCAAAATTCGGTTCAACGTAGGCTGTAGTTGGGGGCTTCTCGGGTGATCATCACGTCGTGAGGGTGGCTTTCCTTCACCCCTGCAGAGGTGATGCGGACAAACTTGCCCTTCTCACGCAGCTGCTGGAGGTCGGCGCTCCCGCAGTAGCCCATGCCGGCGCGAAGGCCGCCCATGATTTGGTGCATGACCTCTTGAATCGAGCCCTTGAAGGGAACCCGGCCGCTGATGCCTTCGGGAACCAGTTTCTTCAGGTCGTCTTCGGCGTCCTGGAAGTAGCGGTCCTTGGAGCCTTTCTGCATGGCCTCCACCGAGCCCATGCCGCGGTAGGCCTTGAAGCGGCGTCCTTCGTAAATGATGGTCTCTCCTGGGCTTTCTTCTGTGCCGGCGAGCATGGAGCCCACCATCACGGTGTTGCCACCACCTGCCAGTGCTTTCACAATGTCTCCTGTGTAGCGGATGCCGCCATCGGCAATGACAGGCACGCCTGTTCCGGTGAGGGCTTCGGCCACTTCCATGACGGCGCGAAGCTGTGGAACGCCAACCCCGGCGATGACACGTGTGGTGCAAATCGAGCCTGGACCAATGCCCACTTTGACGGCGTCTGCGCCGGCGTCGACCAGGGCCAACGCGGCCTCGGCAGTGGCGACGTTGCCTGCCACGATGTCGATGGTGCTGAACGCCTCTTTCACGGCGCGCACAGTGTCCATCACACCTCGGCTGTGGCCGTGGGCGGTGTCGACAATGACGGCGTCCACCCCGGCGTCCACCAATGCGGCGACGCGTTCATGGGTGTCGGCGGTCACTCCGACGGCCGCGGCGACACGAAGCCGTCCGAATTGGTCCTTGCACGAGTTGGGGAATTCGCTCAGCTTGAGGATGTCCCTGTATGTAATGAGGCCCACCAATTGGCCGTCACTGTCCACCACGGGCAATTTCTCGATGCGGTGTTCGCGCAGGATTTGTTCGGCCTTGGACAAGTCGCTCCCGTCTTGGGTGACGATGAGGTTGTCGCTGGTCATCAGCTCTGTGATGGGGCGGGACATGTTTTTCTCGAAGCGGAGGTCGCGGTTGGTCACGATGCCGACGAGCTTTCCTGCGGCATTCACAAGGGGAATGCCGCCAATTTTGTGCTCACGCATGATGGCCAGCGCGTCGCCTGAAGTGGCGTCTGCCGTCAAGGTGACAGGGTCTTGAATCATGCCGCTTTCCGAGCGCTTGACTTTCCGAACCTCGTTGGCTTGTGCGGCGATGGACATGCTTTTGTGAACCACACCAATGCCACCGTTGCGGGCCATGGCGATCGCCATGTTGCTTTCCGTCACGGTGTCCATGGCCGCGCTTACAATTGGCGCCTTGAGCTGGATGTTCCGTGAAAATTGGGCGTGAAGCTTGACTTCACGTGGGAGCACTTCCGAGTGGTTGGGCACGAGGAGCACGTCGTCGTACGTCAATCCTTCACCAACAAACTTGTCTTGCATGGAGGCCATGGGCATGTTTTGAATCGCGATTGGGTCGCAGGCCTCGACTTGTCGTACGTGAATTCGGTCCGCGATTCGGGCAAATTTAATGCAGATGCCCTGCAGTCACATGGCTTGCGGCCAGGAAATCACCTCCCGGGGAGAACTGTCAAGGGGACGGTTTGGCTGCGCCATGACCCTGCGCCGTCCAAGTATTGGATGTGTGCGATGTACAATCCCTGCTCGACCATCCGTCCGTCCACCCGGCCATTCCAAGGGTCGTCGATGGACTGCGAGGAAAAAACAGACGTGCCCCAACGCGACACAATGTCCATTTTGAAGTTGGGGTTGTCGCCTTGAGGACGTCCCAAAAAGCCCACTTGCGCTTGGCCGGGAGGCCAAGGAAACCAGTCGTTGGTTTGGTCTTGGTTGGGGGTGAACGCGTTGGGAACCCAGACGATGGGGTCCTCAGTCAGGCACACCCAATTGGATGCCGAGCCTTGGAGCGTTTCAGAGGAATCGGGCACTTCCAAGGCCAGGACTTGGTAACAGAACGTGCCCGGGGAATCAAACTCATCACCCACCTCATCCTCGTGGGTTTCCTGGATGGCGATGACCGTCGCCAAGGGCTGGCCCGACACATTGGCATCCGTCGTTTCTTTTCGCAAGACTTCGTAACGGTCCAGCCCGTTTTTGAAACCGTTGTAGGGGGTCCACACAAGGCTGTTCTTATACATGCCTGGGGCGGTGCTCCTGAACGCCCTGAGCAAGATGGTCTCGGCTTCTTGAGATTCGCCCACCACCGCCTCGCACCCGTTGTAGGCCACGGCACGGTAGCGGTATTGGAATTCATCGGTGTTGAGGCCCGGGTCGGTGTGGTTGACGGGGAAACCCAAACTCGAAGGGTACTTTGGCGTCAACGGAATCCACGTGCTGTCGACCTCGTTCCAGCGCTGGAATTCGTAGATGGCCACCTCCTGGGCCAATGGATCTGTGGCGAGCACCAGCTCCACGCTGCCCTTGTCCAGGACCGACACCCGCTCCAACACTGGAGCTTCGGGGGCGTCGGGATATTCGAACGACACTGCGACCAGGTTGGAGGTGGCGGTTTGGGCTTCGCCTCCAACCGCCAACACGCGGTATTCCACAGTCAAGTCCAAGGCGGCCCCTTCATGGACAATCGTTTGGGCGGTGCCAGACAATGTGTCCAGGCTCACCCAGTCGCCCCCACCTTCACGGACTTGGGGGATGAACTGGTCCACGTCGCCTGCCATGCCGACAGGGTATCCCCAGGCCAGCAATGCCCGGTCAGTGCATGGCACCTGGTTGGCCTCCAAAAAGATGGTTCGCACGCAGTCTCCGGCGCCAGAAGGGTTGGGCATGCCGTCGTCGTCTACGCAATCGTAGGCAGCCACTTGATAGCTTTCTTGCTCCGTCGCCGCCAACGAAGTGGAAATGACAAGGTCGGACGCATTGGGATCGTCAATCGTCCCCACGATCGCCCCGCTGCCGTTGCCCAAGCATTTGTACACCATGTAGCCGAGCGTTTCTTCGGCCGGCTCAAAGGTCCAATGCACATGGGCCAATCCGTTGGCGACGTCGACGTGGGACACGACAGGGGTCTCTCCCCCCACGGTGCCCACGACCAAGTCGGCCACGTTGCTCACGTGCTCGTCCTCTCCGTTGGACGCCATTTGGCGCACACGGTAGACCAAAGCTTGCACGCACGGCCCGGGGTTGTCTGTGTAGCTGGCACCAAACACGCCATCAGGCAAGTCGGCGACCCAATCCCACAGTGCGGTGGACTCGTCGAGGCGCTCCAACACAAAGGGACCTCCAGCGGCTTGCCCTGACAGTGCGTATGGGCTGTTCCATACCAAATCCACCGTCCCGGGCGCAGCTCCTTCCGAAATGTCCACATGGATGGAGCACAGGAAGTCCGACATGTCCGACACAGACACCGCGTCGTTTTCTTCTGTCTTTTGGATGCCGACGTAGCAATGGGCCAGCTGGTTGGCGTCGTAGAGGAACGAGGGCATCACCCAACCGGTGGGCAAAATCAGGTTGCCATTGATGACTTCAGAAGTGATGATGTGCCATTGGTTGCCCAGAGGGTTGGTCTGCAGGTCAAACACCTTGATCTCGTTCTGCACGAATTCTTCATCGCCGACGGGGGAGAATTGATCCCAATGCAACGTGGCGTTCCCGGCGGCGTTCACGTTGTTCACATGGGTGAGGTTGGGCGGCGGCAATTGGGCGGACACTGGCGCGCATTGCGCCAGGGTCACCCACGCCAGCAGCATGCCTGCGAAGGCATGTGTCAACAGGGGCTGAGGGGAGAACGACGCTTGGCTCGTCATGGAATCTTGCACATCAATTCTTGCAACGCTCAATAGACAGACCAAAGTATGCCAAGGTTCGGTTGCATTGCAGGACCAAATCTTGTGTTGCTCACATGGGGTGGTGGACGGGGGGCGGCGAAATTGACGACCTTTCGGCATGCACTACGACGAAGGTCTTTGGGAGGATGCCATGAAGAAATGGACGTTGGACGATTCTGCCAGGGTTTGGGTCCACGTGGCCAACCGGCGGATGACTTCGGACGAGGCGCATGCAGTTCAGTCGCATCTCGACGAATTTGTGGCCGGCTGGCAAGCGCACGGGGCCTCGCTCGCGGCGGAAGCCTTGGTCGTGCACGGGTGGGTGGTGGTCCTCGCTGTAGATGAACGCCCCCAAAAGGCCACGGGATGCAGCATCGACGCCTCAGTCACAGCGCTCAAGCAAATTGGCGGCTTGCACCCAAACATGGCCGACCTCGACGTGTTCGACCGCATGGCCGTATTGCATCGCCCGACGTCAGGATCCACCTGGATGCGCACCCCGCTTTCGACGTTTTGGGCCCAGCGCAAGGCGGGGCTGGTGGACGATTCTGAGCACGTGTTCGACACCACAGTTTCCAACCTTGGAGAGCTGAAAACCAGAGGGGTGATTCCCTTGGGGGCGTCATGGCATGCTCAGATGTGGTGAGAGTGAGGTTTTATGCTCGCCTTGACCATGTCGAATTTGGTCCAAGAAAGCCCTGTGGAAAAACCTTGTGAAATTCAGTGTGTTAAAGGGAAACCATCCGATGAATGGTGCCGAATGCCCGATGAATTGAGTGAGTGGCCCGACAAAATTTCTTAACGCAAGGTTGGTTTTTTCACAACACTCGTCTACTTTTAGCCCGTTGAGGTGGGTCTTTTCACTTTTTGTGAACGCAGATCCCCGAGGCAACCAAATCGCTTCTTCGACGTCAAAACGTTGACGTTCAGGCGCTCTGAATTGAAAATTTTTATTTGTTCTAAACCAAAACCTGTTCTTATGTTCAACATGTACACAAAGTTGACGACGGCCCTTGGTGCCTTCGCTCTTCTTATTTCAGGAGGTGCATGGGGTCAATGTGCGGATGGTGAAATTGCGATCGACTACTCGATCAGCAACGGCACCTTTCCTTCAGAGATTTCATGGCAGCTCAACGATGCTTCTGGCGCAAACATCTTCACGGGTGGTGCCGGTGAGGCAGGCACGTGGTGTCTCGCTCCTGGCGACTACACATTCATTGGCATCGATTCTTTCGGCGACGGATGGAACGGTGCATCAGCCGAATTCTACAACTCTGGGGCCCTCATCGGCGAATTGGCAGTCGAAGGTGGTCAGGGTTCCGTTGTGCTCACTGTGAGCGCCGATGTTCCTGGATGTACAGATCCAGCAGCAGGCAACTACAACCCAGCAGCCACTGTGGACGACGGTTCTTGTTGCTTGGGCAACGTTTTGACATTCAACTTGTCTGATGCATTCGGAGACGGCTGGTCCTTCGGCAGCGGAGGTGCTTGGGGTGGTATCATCTTGAACGGCACCGACTCTGTTGAGTTCGCCAGCGGTTCTGCCCTGTCCTTTGAGGTTTGTGCTGACGAAGGTTGTTACACAGCCCAAATCAGCATGGGTGCTTGGGGTCAGGAGGCTTCATGGGAAGTCGTTCAGAACGGTGTTGTGTTGAACAGTGGCTCTGGAGCCGGCGGTTCTGGTACAACTTTTGACGCAGACTTCTTCTACTACGCAGGTTCAGGCGACTGTGTCGTCTACGGCTGTGCGGTTGAGATTGCATGCAACTACAACCCTGGTGCAAACCTCGACGACGGTTCATGCGATTACGTGTCTTGCGCAGGATGTGCTGACGAGGGTGCTTGCAACTACGAAGGAGCCACCCTCGACGATGGTTCTTGCGACTACAGCTGCATTGGCTGTCTTGACGCCACTGCAACCAACTACTGTGCGGATTGTACAATTGATTCGGAAGACTGCGCTTACTGTGAAGGAGCCTTCGCGGGAATATTGACCGTGGGTGGTGGAACCTGGGACTCTGAAATTTCTTGGACCCTTGCCAACTCTGACAGCGCTTTGGCCACTGGAGGTGCGCCATCTGAAACCGCCTTGTGCCTCGATGCTGGTTGCTACACCTTCTCGATGGTCGATGCCTTCGGCGACGGCTGGAATGGAGCGACTTACACGTTCTCCGACTACGACGGAAACGTGATTTTGGAAGGGGACATCGACGATGCTGCTTCCGGTGACGGATCGTCTGAAGGCGTTGATTACCTCGATTTCGACGGAGGCTGCACCAGCGGCTGCACCGACGCCGGAGCTTGCAACTACGATGCGGACGCAGACTTCAACGACGATTCTTGCGATTACAGCTGTGTGGGATGTCAGGACAGCTCTGCTGCCAACTACGACCCGAACGCGACGCTTCCTGGCGACTGCATTTACTGCGATCCAGGTACGTTCATCTTGACCGTCGACATGTTCGACAGCTTCGGAGACGGCTGGTCAGGTTCTGAGTACTACATCTACAACCTCGAAACCGGAGCTTTGGAAGACAGCGGTTCTTTGGGAACAGCCTTCACTGGCGACGGTCTTACAGTGGGTACCGACTACGTTTGCTTGGCGCCAGGATGTTACAACTTCCAAGTCTTGAACGACACTTGGCCAGGCGAGGTGAGCATCGACTTGAGCGACCAGTTCGGCACGTCATACGCCACCGTGGGCGCAGCCTCTGACTATGGCTTGGACTTCACATTGACTGGTCAATGCGGCTTTGAGGGTTGCACTGACCCAGATGGTGTCAACTTCGATCCTTCTGCGACCGTGGACGATGGAACATGTGGATACCCACCATCAAACGACGAAATTGGAGATGCGGAAGCCCTGGCTTGCGGACTCAGCGTTTCAGGTTCTCTCGAAAATGCCACAGACGGTGAAGGTTTGGAAGGCTTTGAATTTGGAAACGAAGTGTTGAGTGCTGGTGACGTATGGTATGTCATCAACTCTGAGGTCGATCAACAAATCACCATCGGTACTTGCGATACGCCTGCCAACGACTTCGATGCAGGCACTGATTACGCGACAAACACCAACTTGGCCATCTTCACCCAAGACATAAGTGGTGCTTTGTCTGGCATCGCCACCAACGGTGACGGTTGCGGCACAGGTCTTCACTCTTCTGTGACTTGGTCTGCGATGACAGGCATGGACTACTACATCCGTGTGGAAGGCACTGGTGGCAATGATTTCGTGATCTCGGCTTCATGCGACGATTCTGTCACCACTTCTCCTTCAAACGACAACTGCGATGGCGCCATCGCACAAGTCACTGGAGAGACGTTTGTGGGCACCCTTTGTGGAGCCAATGCGGAAGAAATTGCGCTGGGTTGGGAAGGTTCCGGAACGGCTTACGCAGTGTACTTCACGTTCAACAGCGCGAACTACAACACGTTCTTCTTCAACACCACCAACCTGACCAACGAGTCGGTCGGTTTCGCCATGTTGGAAGGAAGCACATGTGACGACCTCACAGGTTTCGTGGGTTGCGTGGTGACAGGAACTTGCGCAGGTTCTGTGGAAGGATTCTTGCCCAACCTTGAGCCGGATACGGACTACTACTTTGTGATTTGGACAGACGACCAGAGCACTTGTGGCGAATTTGAATTCACCACCACAGGCATCATCCTGGGTTGCACTGATTCAACTGCAAACAACTACAATGCTGAGGCCAACCAGGACGACGGTTCTTGTGACTTCGCGGGCGTGACTCCGGTCAACGACACTTGTGAGGACGCCATTGCCCTCGAGTGCAACACGGTGACCACAGGCTCAACTGGTGGTTCCACCAACGCTGGTTCACCCCTCGGGTTGGCCGGCTGCGACAACGCTCCTGGAGCAGGTGTTTGGTACTCTTTTGTGGGTGACGGTCAGTTGCACACTTTGAGCACTTGCGGTTCAGCCATCGATTCCAAAATCAACATCTTCACTGCCGACACAGCTTGTGGAGGTGGCGGCATCGACGCGCCTCCAGCAGACGCATGTGGTGAGGGTCTCGTGACCACCAACTACAGCGTTGGTGGAGGATCTTGGGACAGCGAAATTTCGTGGTACTTGATTGGAGCCGCTGGCGACACTGCCCTCTCAGGAGGTGCACCTTCCACTGGTTCTATTTGCTTGCCCGCGGGTGACTACACGTTGTCCATGATTGACGCATACGCCGACGGATGGAATGGAGCTGGTGCAACATTCACCAATGGTTTGGGAGATGTCATGGGCTTCGCTGGATTGGAAACAGGCGGAGAAGGCTCTGCGACCATCAGCATCGCACCGTACAGCACGGAACCAACGTACATCGCTGGAGACTTCGAGTGCTTTGATTCCGCCATCAGCTCTGACGGCACGGGCGAATGCGATTTGTTCGATTCGGACGATGTGAACTTCGAGTTCATTTCGACACCAGGTTTGTTGTACTACGTTTACGTGGGAGCACAGGATGCCGACGGCAACCCAGCCACTGACGACAACGGTGCCTTCGATTTGTCTTTCACTTGCGCACCTGTTGTGGAAGGATGTACAGATCCAGCCGCCTGCAACTACGACGAATCTGCCAACGTTGAAGATGGTTCATGCGACATTTGGAGCTGCGTGTGTGACAGTGAAACAGGAACTCCAGTCCAGTTCTACATGTACGACGCCTTCGGCGACGGATGGAACGGTTCAGAGTACACCATCACGAGCCTCGCTGGAGACGTGATTGCTTCTGGATCGCTTGACGACGCTGCATTCTTCGTAGACAACGACAACTTCACTGGTCCTGAATTTGGCTACGATTTGGTTTGCCTCGAGCCCGGTTGCTACAGCGTTTCTGTGACTGATGGTGATTGGCCATCTGAAGTGTCATGGGAAGTGTTGACTGAAGACGGTGGGGCGTTGACCAGTGGTGGACCAACCGACGGCATCACCATCTCTGTTGGTGGAGCGGTTTGCGGATGCACCGATGCTGGCGCTTGCAACTACGACGAAACAGCCACGGACGAAGACGGTTCTTGTGAATACGAGACCTGTGCCGGATGCACCGACAACACTGCGTGCAACTACGATGCGGAGGCAACCATTGAAGATGACTCTTGCTGCTACGACAACTGCGTGACCATCAACATGAGCGACAGCTTTGGAGACGGTTGGAACGGTGCAGTGTACGAATTGAGCAGCGTCGATGGCACGGCCATTGGCTCTGGAACAATCGAAGCCGGTTCCAATGCGGCAGACACGTACTGCTTGTCCAACGGTTGCTACAGCATTACCGTGACAGAAGGCTCTTGGCCTGGTGAAATCTCTTGGAACATCTCTGGAGCATTCGGAGGCATTGTCCAAGGTGGAGCCGGTGAGTCTGTGACGTTCAATGTGGGATCAGGCGATGCATGTGTCGAAGGATGCGGCATCCCAACGGCGTGCAACTATGATGCTGCCGCGAACATTTCGGATGTTGAACTCTGTGTGTTCGACGGATGCTCTGGCTGCACTTACCAGACTGCAACCAACTACGACGAGGGTGCTGTGATTGACGACGGTTCTTGCAACTTCGACATCGCAAACCCATGTCCTGCGGACTTGAACGGCGACGGCTCAGTGTCTACTGCTGACTTGCTCGAGTTCTTGACTGCATTCGGTCAGGAGTGCTGATCTGAACGACTGAAAAAATGGAAAGGCCCGGCGCAAGCCGGGCCTTTTTGTTTCTTTGAATTTATGAATTCAATACTGATCACTGGAGCGGGAAGTGGCATTGGGGCGGCCGTGGCCCAGAAGTTGTCCCAACGCGAGGGACTCCGCGTCCTTCTCGTGGGGCGCAGGTTGAAAGCATTGGAGAAAGTGCGTGCTGCGATGCAGAGGTCGGAATCGCACGTGGCCCTTTCGGTGGATATGTCGGATGCCCAAGCTTTGGTGGCGGCGTTGGAATCTGAGAAGGCTGGGTTGGACAAGCATCCACTCACAGGTGTGTTTGCCAATGCGGGGATCGGAGGGGGAAATGAATGGGGTGAGGACGACCGTTGGGAGGACATCATCCGGGTAAATTTGACGGGCACCTACAACACCCTTATGGCCAGTCGACCTTTCTTGAACAGGTCCGAGGGCGTCAAGCAAGTGTTGGTCACCAGCAGCGTGCTCGCACGTTTCGGAGTGCCTGGGCAAAGTGCCTACGTCACGAGCAAGACAGGACTCTTGGGCTTGGTGAGGTCGTTGGCGGTGGAGTGGTCGCCCCAAGGCATCATGGTGAATGCCGTGTGCCCAGGATGGGTGGACACTGACATGGCGAGAAACAGCATTCAATCCATGGCAGATGCCCAGGGCATGTCGTTTGAGGCGTGCAAGGCGCAGCAAGAGGCGATCCTGCCTAGCTTGAGGATGACCACACCTGCGGAAATGGCGCAGTGGGTGGATTTCGTCTTCTCTGGACTTGGAGAGGGGGAGGATGTGCCCAGGTTGGCGACTTTCACAGGGCAAGCCCTCGATGTCAACAGTGGCTCTTGGATGGGCTGAGTTCGGGTAGTCGGTCTACCTTTGAGGCATGCGACACAACCTGAGTGATGTGGCGGCGCTGATGAAGGACCGCCGCTCTTTTTCTCCGGAGGCCATGGGGCCAAGGAAAGTGCACCGTGACATTGTCGAGGAGATTCTGAAGGCAGGCACGTGGGCGGCCACACATGGCATGACACAACCTTGGCGGTTCACGGTTTTTTCAGGGCAGGGATTGGATGTGTTGAGAGAGGGTTTGCCTCAGTGGTATGCCAGACATGTGGGGCCAGACCAGGTAAACGAGGCCCGCGTGGCCAAGCTCAGGGCGAGATTTGACGCATGCAATTGCGTGATTGGGTTGGGACGGGTGCACGACCCCGAGGGACGGATTTCGGAAGAAGACAACGCTTGGGCGGTCGCTGCCGCTGTGCAGAATATGCATTTGATGTGCACTGCGTATGGCCTTGGTGCGAAGTGGACGACGCCCAAATTCATGGTGCGGCCTGAAGTGAAGGAAGCGTTGGGCCTCCCAGAGGAAGGCACGGTGATGGGGCTGTTTTACGTGGGTTACCCAGAAGGCGACTGGCCCAAAAGCCACAGAATGCCTCTTGAGTTTGTCACGCGTTGGCGGGAGGGAGGACCGTCGTCGTTGAAGAAGCACGAGCTCAAGCCCACCTTGAAAGGGTAACGCATGAGGTGGGTCAACCATCACAGCCATCCCGGGGACAACCGATATCGGGTGTTCGTCTTCCGTGAGCAAGATCACGCCAAGCGGTTTGCCGAGCGGTTGTCGGCGGTGGGCGTCGACTACGAACGCCACGAAGAGGACGGTGAAGTGATGTTTGGGGTGGCCAAGATGCATGACAGCGTGACCATTCGAGAGAACAACTTGGTGCACGGCGAATTCCGCGACCCATTCATTCCCCACAAAGGATGGCGATGGGGTCTGCTGGTGTTCACAGCTGCGGTGTTGGGGCTTGCCGTGTTGGGCTGGCTGACGTCCATCTCTGCGCACGCCCAATCTCCAGGGTTGCCATGGGAATTGGATGTGGTGACCCGGATGCATGTGCCTGTCCAAGCCCTGGGCATGGAGCCGGTGGATGGGACCACCCAGGGGTTGACAAGCACGTGGACGCCGCAGTTTGGCTCGGAATTTGGACTGAGAATCCACCGTCGGTTGCGTGAAGGGTGGACGCTGGGCGGGGGCATCGAGTGGGTGCGCCGGGAGCATCTGGTGATGTCGGCTTACGCCAACGACACCTTGGGCATCGTCACGTTGGACACGCTGCCCCAGTTGAGGAGTTTGGCGTACCGGTTGCCTTTCTTGGGGGGCATTCGGATTCCTTTGGGCTGGAATGGAACGGAGTTGCAGGCGAGCGGCGGGGTGGCTTTGGAATGGAAGACCAGCGAGACCATCGCGTCCATGTTGATTCAAACCGCCGAGGACGACAGGGTGTTGCAGGCTTATCAAGGCCGCGCGCGTTTTGTGACGGTTCCGGTGCTGGCAGAGATCGGCATTCAAAAAGCTGCCGAGAATGAGAAACCTGGTTGGTACGTTGGGTGGTTTTGGTCGAGTCCAATGGGGCGAGGCACGTGGGCAGAGACGACGTGGACTTCCGGATCGTTGTCTGCCTTGTCCAGGATTTGGTTGCCCCAAGTGGTGACGGGCTTGGACCTCCGGGTTGTCCTGCCTGAATGAAAAAAGCCCACCCCGAAGGGCAGGCCTTTTGAAATGCGGTTTCCCAGGCTTTATTGCGCCGCAGCGATCAGATTGAAGCCCACTGTGAAGTTGTCGTGGATGAGGTTGTCTCCGAGGTTGTCGAAGAACGAGCCTGAGCCATACTTCACGTCGAACTGAGCACGGTCTAGCACGACTTCCCCTTGAATGGACAGGGTGCCATCCTTTTCAGTCACGTTGGCGGGGAACGTCACGCTCTTCGTGATTCCGCGGATGGTGAAGTTTCCTGTGACTGTGTGGGTGGCATCCCCGTCAGGGGTGGCCGTCAACTCACGCAACGAGAAAGCACTTGTTTTGTGCTCGCCCACGTGGAAGAAATCTTCGCTCACCAAGTGGCCAATGAGCTTGTCGCCCCATTCTCCTTCAAGGTCGGTGCACGCAATGGCCTCCATGTTGGCAATGACGTTGGCTGCGATGAGTTCACCGTCTTCCACAGACATGTATCCGTTGAGCAGGCCGACAGTTCCCATGTGCTCGCCAGTCACTTTCGTGGCGTGCCATGTGATTTCAGAGGCGGCGGCGTCGACTTTGTATCGGGTGGTGCCTTCGTCGTTGTTCGCGAATGCGGTGAGGTTGAGCGCGCAAGTGGCGGAGAGGATCATGAGTTTGGTCATGAGTTTTGTCATGGCAGGTTGAATTGAGGTTGAAAGTTCAGGGTTGTGTGTCGTTCCATGCGTCCAAGAGGTCGATGGCCTTGAGCGCGTCTTCCTCAGACCAAACCACTTGAAGCGATTGCATGTTCTCGTCCATCATGGCTTTGAGCGTCGTGGTCAGTGCGAGGCCCTTCTCGGTCAGTGCGATGTCGACCCGGCGGCGATCGTTTGGACACGTTTCACGTCGAACAAGGCCTTTGGTGGTCAGTTTGTCCACGAGACGCGAGGTGTTGCTGTTGCGGTCGATCATGCGTCCGCTGATGTCGCGAAGGGCGAGGGGTTGGCCGTGCTGCCCGCGAAGGATGCGCAGGATGTTGAATTGTTCAGGTGTGATGCCATGTGGCTTCAGCAGGGTGCGATGATGGCTTAGCATGGTGCTGGCCGTGTGGAGGACCGTCAACGCCAGTTGCTCCTGAGGCGAGGCAAAGGACGACATTTGAAGGGCTTTCGGTGTTTTCACGTCACAAATGTAGGCACAATTGATGTAGATACAATTAAAACATGTGAAACGAAAGCGCCTCCGGAAACCGGAGGCGCGTTCATAGGGGGGGATTCGGGTTTACGAGGTCAAGGCCTTGCGAACGAATCCGGAGATGACCTTGCCGTCGGCTTGTCCCGCCATGGCAGCGGTGGCCAAGGCCATGACCCTGCCCATGTCTGCCATGGAGCTGGCGCCAGTCTCGGCGACGATGGCGTTCACCTTGGCCTCAATCTCTGCCTCGGACAAGGCAGCGGGGAGGAAGGCCTGGATGACCGCGGCCTGGGCAGATTCTTCGGCCGCCAAGTCTGCACGTCCTTGCTCGGTGTACAGCGCGGCCGTTTCGTTTCTCTGCTTCAGCAACTTGCTCAAGATGGCGAGTGTGGTGGCGTCATCCACGTCATCGCCGGCACCGTCTTTCGTGGCTTCGAGCATCAATTTGCTTTTGATGTCACGCAAGGCAGCCAGTCGATCCCGGTCCTTGGCGCGCATGGCGTCTTTGATGCCTTGTGCGATTTGGTCTGCGAGTTGTCCCATGTCAGTCGACGTTGTCGTGCAAGAAGGAATTGTCGTCCCGCAGTTCGAAGCGGCGGTTGCCTTCAGCGTCCACTTCTTCGTTCAACTGGAAGCGGCTCATTTGCGATTCTGAACTGTGCGGGGTGTCGTCGATGGAGATGTTGCGGCGCTTGTACGCGGGCTCGTTTTCCAAGTCGGCGATTCGGCCTGGCAAGTTCAACTTGCTCTTGAAGTCGGCGAGGTTCCTGGTGATTTGACGCTGACGCTCTGCAAACGCTTCGCGCGAGGGCTGGACAGATGGCTGCGACTTTGGCTCGGCGGGTTCAGCCGGCTCCGAGGCTTGTGGGGCTTCGGGCGTCAAGTCCTGGGGCTCAGGAGCATCGTCCAAGTTGTAAATGACAAATCCCTCTTCAGGGGTCACTTCAGGGGTCACTTCAGGGGCAGTTTCAGGGGCGGAGTCCTCGGGTGTGCTCGTATCCTCGGCGTGGTTCAATTGGTTCAAAGGGAGGTTGTTGAGGTGTGCGTCCGAGGGCACCTCGCTTTCGATGTTTTGCTCCGCGCTGGGGAAGAGCTCTTTTTGTGGTGCACTCACATCCCAGTTCAATCGGTCCGCGGGTGCAGCCTCCTCGGCTGAGGAGTGTTCTGTGGTGAGCAAGAAAGGTTCTGCTGGCGGCGCTTCGTCTGTCGAAGTCAATTCGCTCTTGGGCGCCGCAGGGACTTCGGGTTCTGCCTGGGTGGTATCTTCCCCGGAGAGCCAGTGCTTCTTGGGCGTCGATGGCGTGGCGCCTGCTTCGGGGTCCTTGCCTTCGAATCCAGTCGCGATCACAGTGACACACAAGTCTTCGCCCAAATTTTCGTCGGTGCCGTACCCCCAAATGACTTCCGCAGTTTGACCCGCAGCTTCTTGGATGTGGTCTGTGATTTCCATGATCTCGTCCATCAAAATTTCTTCCGTACCGAAGGTGATGTTCAAGAGGACGTGGTCGGCGCCGGTGATGTCGCTGTCGTTCAGCAAGGGGCTCTCCAGCGCTTCTGTGACGGCTTTGGCGGCCCGGCCTTGGCCAGATGCGCTTCCAGATCCCATGATGGCACGTCCGCTGTCTCGCATGACGGTGTTGACGTCGTTCATGTCGACGTTGATCTCTCCTGTGAGGGTGATGACTTCAGCGATGCCTTTGGCGGCGGTGCAGAGGATCTGGTCCGCGTTGGCAAACGCGCTGCGGATGGTTTGGTTGCCAAACAACTCTCGAAGCTTGTCGTTGCGGATGATCAAAAGGGTGTCCACGGCAGCGCGCATCTGTTCGAGGCCTTCGGTGGCCTGCTGGTTGCGGCGACGACCTTCAAACAAAAAGGGCACGGTCACGATGCCCACTGTCAAAATGCCACGCTCTTTGCACGCTTGGGCGATTACAGGGGCAGCACCCGTTCCCGTGCCGCCTCCCATGCCGGCCGTCAAGAACACCATGCTGGTGTCGGTCCCCAACAAGTTCAGCACTTCATCCAGACTTTCAATCGCGGCGTTCTTGCCCACTTCAGGAAGGGAGCCTGCGCCTTGTCCTCCAGTGAGTGTGGCACCAAGCTGCACTTTGCGTGGAACGGGGCTGATGTCCAACGCTTGGGCATCGGTGTTGCAGACGATGAAGTCGACGCCGTTGATGCCTTTTTGGTACATGGTGTTGACCGCGTTGGAGCCGCCACCACCCACGCCGATCACTTTGATGGGCGAGTTGGAAGATTGTGGAAGGTTGAAGTGCATGGGATGGGGATTTCAGGAGTGGGAGAGGAGAAAGGAGCTCAAGTGGCGTCGTCGGTTTCGAACCAATTCTTGATGCTTTTCATGAAGTTGGATCCGAAGTCGATCACAGGCTTGGCATTGGACGCAGTGGATTCGTTGTCTGACGTGTTCCACTTGTGGTCGTACCCTTTGATCACGAGGCCGACCCCTGTGGAATACGAAGGGATGGACGTGTCCTCAGGCGCCTTGGCGATGTGCTCGGCGGGGAAGCCGAGCCGGCAATCCAAGCCAGTGACAAATTGGAAGAGCTGGGTCACATGCTTCAATTGCGATCCGCCACCGGTGAGCACAATGCCGCCGATGAGTTGGTCGCCAAACCCGGAGCTTCGGATTTCGTAGTGCACGTGCTCGATGATTTCGGTCATGCGCGCCTCGATGACCTGCGCCAACGTCTTCAGGGCAATTTCCTTCGGCTTGCGGCCGGTAAGCCCTGGAATGCACACAATCTCGTTGGGCTTGGTCTCCTGAGAGAGGGCAGAGCCAAACTTCTTCTTCAGTTGTTCCGCTTGCTTCTTCATGATTTGACATCCCTGGCGGATGTCGTCGCTGATGACGTTGCCGCCGAAGGGGATGACCGCCGTGTGGCGGATGATGCCGTCTTGGAAGATGGCGATGTCGGTGGTGCCACCGCCGATGTCGACAAGCGCCACGCCTGCTTCTTTTTCCTCGTCAGACAACACAGAGGCGGCAGAGGCGAGGGGCTCAAGGATCAACTGATCCACTTCGAGGTCGGCCTTCTTGATGCACTTGTAGATGTTCTGCGCCGCGGCCGTTTGGCAGGTGATGATGTGGAAGTTGGCTTCCAAACGCACGCCGGACATGCCGATGGGGTCTTTGATGCCTTGCTCGTTGTCCACGGTGAACTCCTGGGGAATGACGTCCAAAATCTGCTCACCTGGCTGCATCACGAGCTTGCGCATGTCTTGGATCAGGGCCTCGATGTCCTCTTGGCTGATTTCCGCTTCGAGGTTTTCGCGGGTAATCATGCCGCGATGTTGGAGGGATTTGATGTGCTGCCCGGCGATGCCCACGTTCACGAGTTGGATTTGGGCGCCCACCTTCATCTCAGCTTCCTCAACCGCTTGCTTGATCGACGCCACCGTGCGGTCGATGTTGGCCACCACACCGCGGGACACTCCCACAGACTCGCTGCGTCCGAAGCCGAGCAATTCTATTTTCCCGAATTCATTCTTGCGTCCGATGAAGCAGGCGATTTTGGTGGTCCCGATGTCGAGGCCGACGACGATTTCACCAGAGGGTTGTGCGTGTGTGTTGTCCATCATGGGTAGCGTTGTGCGATCACTTGGTCGCGGTAGGTGAGGTCAATGCGTTTGTAGTTTCTCAGGTTGCCACGCTCGATCTGGGCGCGGTAGAAGGTCAGCAGGTTGCGCTTCTTGTGCGCCGTCTCGTTCCCGTCTCCCAAGACGATGTGATGTCCCGCAAGTCGCGGGTGCAACACCAATTCTCCTTGGTCGTTGACAGAGAGTTGGTCGGTGAGGTTGTTCCAAAAGGCGTCACCTCGGGTGTCGTTCACGAACTGCAAGCCCATCTCGGCCTGGTCGGCCTGTGTAACGTGCATGACGGGAAGGTGAGGTGTGTGGTGGGGGTCGAAGGCCATGCGCTCCCCGTCCCGGTCGAGGTAATGATCCTTCTCACCTTCGACGTGTACGCGCATCACAGGGCGACGTTGCCACACGTCGATGTGCAGGGTGCCGTCCATGTGCGGGTAGACTTCCGCCTTGGCACAGGCGTCGAGGGCTTCGAGGTGAGTGACCACCGATTGCAAGTCCACGTCGACCAGCAGTTCCCCTTCGAGTCGATTCGTGCCGAGTTGGTCGGCCAGGCGGCTTGGGTCCAAGAACCCGGCCCGAGCTTCGTCCTTGACTTCGATTTGGACTTTGCGAACCCGACGGCCCGCCGCCTCGACCGAGGAAAATCCCAAAACGACCCCAAGAAGGGCAACCAAGCTGAGTGTGATGAGTGTGCGCAGGATCATGGTTTCACTTCCGGCAGTCCTGCATGTGCTGGAGGGCTTGTGGAACCAGGCGATCGATGTCGCCCGCACCTGCCGTCACCAGCACGTCCACAGGACATGCCTTCAAAGAAGTGAAGATGGAATCTGAAGCAACGAGATGCTTGTCAGGGCTGGAGATGTTATCAAACAACCATTGTGCATCAACCCCGGGAATGGGCGCTTCCCGGGCGGGGTAAATGGGGAGCAAAAACAGCCGATCTGCCTTACCCAAAACCCGGGCAAATTCCGCGCCAAAGTCGCGCGTTCTGGAGTACAAATGTGGCTGAAACACCATGGTCACATGGCGGTGGGGCCAACGGCTGCGCACGGCGGACAACAGCGCCTCGAGTTCTGAGGGATGGTGGGCGTAGTCGTCGATGTACGTGGATTCCGGCGTGTCCAAATGCACTTCCATCCGCCGCTTCACACCGCCAAAATCGGCGATCCTTTGGGCCAACACCTCGGTCCCTACGTTGGCGTGCGAGGCCAAGGCAGCGGCCACAAGCGCATTGGCCGTGTTGTGCCGTCCTGCAAGGGCGGGCGCGGCCTCCATCGAGCAAGTTTTGGTGGGGTTGTTTCGATGCAATTCGAACGCGACGCTCCTTGCATCTGGACTGACGATTGCGAGGTGGTCCACCCCCTCAGACACGTCTTCGCCGAGGTCCACCACGGCGAATCTTTCAAGGCTCTTCTGGTTGGGCCAAGGGAGGTCGTGCGGCACGATCAACGTTTTGGTCACTTGGGATCCGAACACATCAAATGCCTCTTGGAACGCCTCCTCCGTGCCGTACACATCCAAATGGTCTGGGTCCAAGTTGGTGACTGCGGCATGAGTGGGGTGCAGTTGGTGAAAGCTGCGGTCGAACTCGTCGGCCTCGACCACGTGCCATTCCGCGCCAGGCCTGGACAGCAGGTTGGTGCCTGTGGTCGCGTCGATGCCGCCGAGGAAGGCGTGGCATCCTGCCGGATGCGCCATGAGCATGTCGGCCAACCAGCTGGATGTGGTGGTTTTGCCGTGGGTTCCGGCCACCGCCAAGGTGGGACGGTTTCGGGTGATGGTGCCCAGGAGCTCGGCCCGTTTCAAGGCTTGGATGCCGCGGGATTCAAAATGGCGCTTGAGCCTGAAATCGACGGGGACGGCAGGGGTCCACACAAGCGTCAACTCCTGATGTTGGGTCCAAGGGGGCAGGTCGTCAGGGTCGTCGGAGTGACCCACCCAGATGCCCTCAGCTTTCAAGCGGCCCAAGAGGGGAGAGGGGGTCAAATCGTACCCGCCCACCACGTGCCCCAGGCTGTGCAAATGCCGGGCAAGTGCGCTCATGCCGATGCCACCCAGACCCAGGAAGAAGACGTGTTTGGCCAATGTCATGGATCAGGCAAGCAGGCGTTCGAGTTCATCCACAACCGCGGCGGCGGCGTGGGGTTTGGCCGCGCTTTTCATGGCCTCGGCCATGGCTGCGCACGTTTCAGGATCGTGAAGCAGCCGAGCGACAGTTTCCCCCAGCTTCTCGCGCACTTCGCGGTCCGGCAACAACTCTGCGCCACCCAGTTCAGTCAGGCTCCGGGCGTTGTGGGTTTGGTGATCTTCAGCCACGTGCGGAGAAGGTACGAGCACGGCGGGCTTGCCCACCAGCGCCAATTCCGCCACCGACATGGCCCCGGCGCGGGACGCGATCAGGCGGGCCGCGCCATAAGCCAGGTCCATGCGGTCCACAAACCCCGTGCACACGACCCCGTCGCATGGGTGTGCCTTCAGCCAGGTTTGCGCCTCCGATTCATGCCGTCCCCCGCATTGCCAAAGGAGTTGGTAGCCACGCTGCGCCGCGGAGGGCTCCGCGGTCAGGATGGCTTTCACGGCGTCGTTCATGGACACGGCACCCAAGCTTCCGCCCATGACAAACACCACAGGCAGGCCGTCCCTCAGTCCAAAATGGTCCAGGGCCTCTTGGTGTTGCCCTTCGTGCGGCTGAGCAAGTTGGACGACGTGGTGTCGGAGGGGGTTGCCGGTGACCACCAGACGCTTGGCGGGAAACCAGCGTTCCATGCCGGGCATGCCGGCACACACCCGACGCACGCGGTGGGCCAAAAGCCGGTTGGTCACCCCGGGGAAACTGTTTTGTTCTTGGATGAGGGTGGGCACGCCCAAACGCACGGCTTGGTCCAACAAGGGACCGCTGGCGAACCCACCGACGCCGACCACCACCTGGGGTTGGTGTCGCTTCAACAAGCGTCGCGCTTTCCAGAGGCTGCTCAGGAGCATGAAGGGAAACACGAGGTTGCGCGTGCTGGTCAGCTTCCGTTCCACGCCGGTGATCCACAGGCTGTCGATGTCGTAACCGGCGGCGGGAACCTTGTCCATTTCCATGCGTCCCAAGGCGCCGACAAATCGGACGTTGGCCTCGGGGTTGCGGCGGATGATCTCATCGGCAATCGCCAGCGCAGGGTGGATGTGGCCGCCTGTGCCGCCTCCGGAAACGATGACGTTGGTGAGTGGGGTCATCGCTTCAGCGCGTTGCCTTGCGTTTTCACGCCCTCTCCCGCCACCACGCGGGACACGGCGAGCATCATCCCAATGGACATGCATGTGAACAGCAGCGAGGTTCCTCCGTAACTCACCAAGGGCAGCGGTTGGCCAGTGGTGGGAAACAGCCGGACGGACACGCCCATGTTGATGAGGGCTTGCACCGCGATGGTCAACCCCAGGCCGAGCACCAGGTTCCTTGCGAACAGGGAGTCGCAGCGAACCGCCGTTTGGGAGGCCCTGAACAACAAGGCCAAATAGAGCAAGACCAGCCCGAGCCCCCCAATCGCACCCCACTCCTCCACGATGAAGGCGTAGATCATATCGGAATAGGGGTGGGGCAGGAAGTTCCGGGAGGTGCCGGATGCCGGCCCAGACGGCAGGATGCCGCCTTTGTGGATGGCGATTTGGGCCAATTCAATTTGATAGTCTTCCGCACTGGACTCGCCACCACTTTCGCCGGAAGCGAAGCCCGCAAAGCTCTCGATGCGGCTTGCCCACGTTCCGAATCGGGGCAAGGCCTCAGGCGCCGCTTTGCCCAATCCGTAAAGCATCACCAACGCCGAGGCGGCGATGCCCACCACCCGTGCGACTTGCAGCCACGGCAGTCCTCCAACGAACAGCATGGCAAAACAGATCGCGCCGAGCATGGCGGCGGTGGAAAAATCCGAGGGCAAGATGAGTGCGCACACAAGGCCAATGCCAGCCAAGATGGGCGCCACCCCTTGCCAAAAATCATGCAGCCTGTCCCGGCGCACTTGCAATTGCCTCGCCACCCACATGACCAGGGCGAGTTTGGCAAAGTCCGAGGTCTGCACCGTCAATCCAATGAAGGGAATCTTGATCCATCGCCGCGCGTCGTTGATGTCTGTGCCAAAGAGCAACGTGAACACCAGCGCGGCCACTGCCAACACCATGACCAGGTTGGCGAGTTTGCTGAAATATTTGAAATGGATGCGGTGCACACCAAACATGACGAGCCACCCCAAGGACAACAACCCCACCTGCTTGAACAGGAATTTGGCGCTGTTGCCGTCGGCTTTGTACGCGAGCGTGCTGATGGCGCTGTACACCGTGACCAACGAGGCCATGGTCAGCACCAGGGCAATGCCCCAGAGCACGCGGTCGCCTTCCAACCGCTGACGGATCCCTGCGATGAGTTCGTTCATCGGCTTGCGTCAGAGGGCGCGGACGGCATTTTTGAAGGCGCGCCCACGTTGCTCGTAGCTGCCAAACAAGTCGAAGCTTGCGCATGCAGGGGAAAGCAGCGCTTGGTCGCCAGGCATGCCGAGGTGGTACGCCAAGGTCACGGCTTCCTCGGCCGAGCCCACATCGTGGCTGCTTTCAACCAACCCGTCGAACGCGTCGTGCAAGGGCTTGTTGTTGTTGCCCATGCAGATCATGTGCTTCACTTTGTCGCGGACCAAGGGCACCAAGGTGCTGTAGTCGTTGCCTTTGTCGATGCCGCCGGCGATCCAAATCACGGGCGATGTGGCGCACTCCAATGCGTACCACACGCTGTTGACGTTGGTGGCCTTGGAGTCGTTGATGAACGTGATGCCGTTCACTTCGGAGACGTACTCGAGGCGATGCTCGACGCCTTCGAAGCTTTGGAGGCTTTCGCGGATGCCGTCCTTGCGGAGGTCCAGAATGAGCCCTGTCATGCCGGCCGCCATGGAGTTGAAGAGGTTGTGCTTCCCTTGCACGGCCAATTTTTGAATGGTCATGGTGAATGAATTGAGATGTTGGAGTTTGAATTTTCTAGGGTCTTGAGGGTCCAAACCGCCACCCCGGCCTTCGCGCGCGACCTCGTCGAAAGGACGCTCGGCAGACAAGGGGTGGAGTTGGGCGGCGGTGCCGCGGTCGCGGAGCATGCGACTGGTCCAGTCGCAGTCCGCGTTGTAAATGAGGTGGTCGCCCTTGCGCTGGGCTTGCGTGATGCGCCACTTCGAAGCGGCGTACGACGCCATGTCGTTGCCGTACCGGTCCAAATGGTCTGGCGTGATGTTGAGCAAAACCGCCACGTCCGGACGAAAAGTCGACGTGCCGTCGAGCTGGAAGCTGCTGACCTCGATGACGGTGGCTTGTGCCGCCGCGTCGCCGGCCTTGTGTCGCTCGGCCAAGCGGCGGGACCAACTCGTGCCGATGTTGCCGACGCAATCCACGTCCCACCCTTCGTGGCGCAGGACGTGGTCGATCATGGATGTGGTCGTGGTTTTGCCGTTTGCGCCTGTGACGGCGATCACCGGGGTGGTGTGGCCTTGCGCCACGAACACGCGGCTGGCGTACTCGATGTCGCTGATGACTTCCCGACCTTGCGCGCGGCAGGTGTCCACAATGGGGGCGTCGTCTGGGATGCCTGGGCTTTTGACCACCACCTCGGTGTCGATCCACGCCTCCGGGCGGTGACCTCTCAGTTCGTAGCCGATGCCGTGGGCCTCCATTTCAGCCGACCCTGGTCCGTGGCCTTCTCCCGCGTCGCTCACGTAAGCCCGCGCACCCACGGACTTCGCCAGCAAGGCTGAGCCCACGCCGCTTTCGCCGGCGCCCAAAATCAGGATGGGATCTGTGAGGTTCATCGGACTGTGATCATCGGACTTTGAGGGTGACAATGGTGACGACGGCCAGCAGGATGCCGACAATCCAGAAGCGCGCCGTGATCTTGGATTCCGGCATGTTTTGTTTCTGGTAGTGGTGGTGGAGTGGCGCCATGAGGAAGACCCTTCGGCCTTCGCCGTACTTCTTTTTGGTGTGGCGGAACCACCCCACTTGAATGACCACGCTCAGGTTTTCAATCAAGAAGATGCCACAGAGCACAGGGATCAAAAGCTCCTTGCGGATGGCGATCGCGAACGTTGCGATGATGCCCCCCAAGGCCAGCGACCCCGTGTCCCCCATGAAAACTTGGGCGGGGAAGGCGTTGTACCACAAAAAGGCCACGCACGCCCCGACAAAGGCCGCGATGAACACCACGAGTTCTTCCGAGCCTGGGATGTACATGATGCTCAGGTAGTTGGCGATGAGGGTGTTGGAGCTGACGTACGCCAGCACAGCCAAAGCCATGCCCACGATGGCGCTGGTGCCCGTGGCGAGGCCGTCGATGCCGTCGGTGAGGTTGGCGCCGTTGCTGACGGCCGTCACAACCACGATGACCAAGGGGATGAACACCAACCAGACGTATTTGGCGGCGTCCTCGATGGCCCAAGACAAGAGCCACGCGTAGTCGAAGTGGTTGTCCTTGATGAAGGGAATGGTCGTGGCGGTGGAGCGCACGGTGGTCCAGGTGCCTTCTGACGTCATTTCCTTGATGGCGATGTCGGGGTGCCAAATCATCGTCGCGCCCAGGATGAGGCCCATTCCCACTTGCCCGATGACTTTGAAGCGTCCGGCAAGTCCTTCTTTGTTCTTTTTGAAGACCTTGATGTAGTCGTCCAAAAACCCGATGGCGCCGAGCCAGACCGTGCTCAGCACCATCAATTGGGTGTACACGTTGGTCAAGTCGGCGAACAACAGGGTGGGCAAGAGGATGGCCCCGAGGATGATCAGGCCGCCCATGGTGGGCGTGCCTTGCTTGTTCATTTGGCCTTCGAGGCCCAAGTCGCGCACAATCTCTCCAACCTGTTTCAATTGCAGCCATTCGATGATGCGCTTTCCAAACGTGATGCCCACGACCAGCGACGTGAGCAAGCTCATGGCCGCGCGGAACGAAACGAAGTTGAACAGGCCGGCGCCTGGCAAATCGTAGAGCTCGCGGAGGGTGGTGAAGAGGTGGTACAGCATGGTGGCGGCTCAGGCGGTGGGTTGGAAGGCGGATTTCAACTCTTTGCGGTCGTCGAAGGGGTGGCGCTCGCCATGGATTTCCTGGTAGGTTTCGTGTCCCTTGCCGGCGACCAACACCACATCTCCGGGTTCCGCCAACGCAGCTGCGGTGCGGATGGCCTCTCGGCGGTCCACGATGCTCAGACACTTGCGTCGGTCGATGGGGTCGAGGCCTGCCTCCATGTCTCGCAGGATGGCATTGGGGTCTTCGCTGCGGGGGTTGTCGCTGGTGAGGATGACCCGGTCGGAGCCTTTCACGGCGCTCAACGCCATGACAGGGCGCTTGGCCGTGTCTCGGTCGCCGCCGCAACCCACGACCGTGATCACGTTTTCTCCGCCGCTGCGCACGTGGGCAATGGTGCGAAGCACGTTGTCCAAGGCGTCCGGGGTGTGGGCGTAATCCACAATGGCGGTGATGCCGTCTCGTGCGGGCACGCGCTCGAAACGACCCGCAGGTGGTTGGAGCAAGGACATCTGGGTCAGAGTGTGGATGGGATCGGTGCCGAGCTGCTTGGCCACGACGTAGACCGCCAAGAGGTTGCTGGCATTGAACCCACCCACGAGCTGGGAGTAGAGTTCCTGGCCGTCTAGGTGAAGGACCAAACCTGAAATTTGGTTCTCCACGAGCCGGGCTCGCTCGTCGGCCACGCCTTGGATGGCCATGGTCACAGCTTTGGCCTTCGTGTCGGCCACCATGTCCTCGGCGTGGGTGTCGTCGGCATTCACCAAGGCGAACGCCGTGGAGGGCAAGCGGTCAAACAGTTGCTTCTTCGCTTGGATGTACCCGTTGAAGTCGCCGTGGTAGTCGAGGTGGTCGTGAGAAATGTTGGTGAACACCGCCCCAGTGAAGGCTGTGCCTGCCATGCGTTCTTGCACGATGGCGTGGGAGCTGGCCTCCATGAATACGTGGGTGCACCCTTCGTCGGCCATCTCGCGCAACAGGGATTGAAGGCTCAGGGCATCTGGGGTGGTGTGCGTCGCGGGCACCACGCGGTCGACGATCCGGTTTTCCACCGTGCCGAGCATGCCCACTTTGCGGTCCAAGAGCCGGAAAAGTTGGTGCAGCAGGCTGACGGTGGTGGTCTTGCCGTTGGTGCCCGTGACGGCCACCACTTTCATCTCTCGGGACGGGTGGTCGTGGAATGCGGCGGCGATGTGGCCCAGGGCAGTCGCGCTTGACTTCACTTGCACCACGGTGACGTGGTCGGGGGTGTCCTCAGGCATCTGTTCACACACCACGCAGGTGGCGCCGGAGGCGATGGCCGTGTCGATGTAGTCGTGCCCATCCACTGTGGCGCCTGGCACGGCGACGAACAAGCCAAGGGGCTGCACCTTTCGAGAGTCCAAGGCGATGTGTTCCACCGCGACATGGGTGGTGCCTCGCACTTCGAGGATGCGCGCATCGTAGAGAAGGTCGGAGAGCAATTTCACGAGAGGCGGAGTTGGATGGTGGTGACCTCGGGGCGCAATGGGGTGCCCGGGGCGATGGACTGGGATTTGACGGTGCCGATGCCGTTGTATTTCACGTGCAACCCTGCATTCTCCAGCAGGTACAAGGCGTCGCGCAGGCCCATGCCGCGGACGTCGGGGATGCCCGACTCGGGGAATTCAAGGGCGGTCAGGGTGGCGGTTTGTTCCCCGGTGGTGACGTTCACCCAATCGGCGGCGGTTTCCCCCGTGTGGGTCATGCCGATGGCGTTGTAGATGTCGGCCAGTGCGTGCCGGGCGCCGTCTTTGGCAGCGGGCATCGATTTGTCGTCGGCCAAATCGCGGTCGTCCAACGTGTGGAACGCCGGGTCGGTGGCGTAGATGAGGTCGGCCACGTCTCGGAAGACAGGCGCGGCGATGGTGCTGCCGTAGTACCGCCCACTTTTGGTGTCCGCGATGACCACGACGCAGGAGTAGCGCGGCGCGTCCGCGGGGAAGTAACCTGCGAACGAGGCGCGGTAGCGTCCCTCGGCGTACCCGTTGCCCGTCGCGATCCTTGCCGTGCCTGTTTTGCCGGCGACGGTGTAGGGACGTCCCTTGAACTGGCGCTTGGCGGTGCCCTCGCCGTCCTCCTCGCACACGGCTTCCATCATTTGCTTGCACGCGGCAAGGGTCGGGGCGCTGCAGATGCGCGGATTCAAGACGAACGGCTCGTACGTCTTCACCGTTTCACCGCCGCTTTGCAAGGCCTGCACGAGCTGCGGCCGCATCATTTTCCCATTGTTGGCGATCGCGTTGTACAGCGCCAAGGTTTGAAGCGGGGTCTGCGTCAACTCGTAGCCGATGGCCATTTGGGTCAAGGTGATGCCTGTCCAATCCCGCGCGCTGGGGTCCGTCTTGACTTTGGGTTTGGCCTCGCCCACGTAACGGATGCCCGTTTTGGTGGTCACGCCGAGATCTTCAAGTCGCTTGGTGAACGCGGAAGGCTTGTCTTCGAACGTTTGCTTCACCGCCACCGCCGAGCCAATGTTGGAGCTCACCTCGAAGACTTTCAGCAGGTTGATTTCTCCGTGGCCTCCGTCTTTGTGGTTGCTGTCGCGCATGCGCTTCCCGTGGAAATAGATCTCGCCTTGTTGGGTGTCCACGGAGTCCGTGGGCAGCATGCCTTCTTCCATGCAGGCCAAAAGGGTGGCCAGCTTGAAGGTGGACCCCGGCTCAACCGCGGTTCCGATGGCGTGGTTGAAGTCTTCCCAGTACTCGACGGTGCCGTTGGTTGATTCGTGTCGGGTGAGGTTGGAAATGGCCTGGATGTGCCCGGTTTGGACTTCGCACACGATGACGGTGCCCCACGCGGCGTCGTGCTTGCGGAGTTGCCGCTCGAGGGCCGTGGTCGCCACGTCTTGCAGGTGCAGGTTCAGTGTGGTCACCACGTCCAGACCCTCCACCGGGTCCACGAGGTAGTCGTCCGTGACGGGCATCCATTGGTTGCCGGCCACTTTGCGCGAGAGTTGTTGGCCTTCCACGCCGGAGAGTTCTTCGTTCCAGGCACGTTCGATGCCGACGCGTTGTTGTTCGCGGTCGATGCCCACGGTTCGCGCGGCGAGTTTGCCAAAGGGGCGTCGGCGGTTTTCACGGCGCTCGAACACCAAGCCGCTCTTGTACCGACCCAGCTTCACGAAGGGGAGTTCACGCAATTCCTTGTAGGCGGTGAACGGGATGTTCCTGGCGATCAGAGCGCCACGGTGTCCGCGCTGTCTGGCATTGTCGAATTTGCGCCGGATGCCCGCGCTGGATTTGTCGGTGGCCTTGCTGAGCAACTGGCACAGGGTGTCGACCGTGTTGTGGTAAGCGTCCCAGCGCATGCCCTCGCATTTGGAGTCCCATCTCAGGTCGTACACCGGCACGCTGGTTGCGAGGAGGCTGCCGTCGTCGGCCAGGATTTGGCCTCGCGCAGGCTCAATGGTGCGCACGCTGGTCGAGAATTGTTCCCCGCGGGCCTGCCACTTGTCGTGCTCCACCGTCTGGATGTAAACTATGCGGCCAAACACCCCCATTCCTACGAAGGTCAAGCTCACAAACACGAGCCATATGCGTCCGCTGTTGGGCATGTTACTCATCGTCTTCGCGCAACAGGGTGGGAGGGGTGGTGGGTTGTTCCAATCCAAGCGCGGCAGTGGACGTGGCCAGGCGACTCTGTTGGAGTTGAGACTCGAAGTCGGACCGCAAGGTTTTTTCCTCGGCGACGGCTTCCTCGAGTTGTTCGGTCACGCGCTGCTTCTCGCGGAGGATTCGTTCGGCTTGGTAGCCGAGTCCGAGGTACAGGATGGTGAGCAGGCAGAGGTAGAGCATGAACGGCACTTGGCGCACCAAAGCTTCTCGCGCCAACACTTCTCCACTGAGCACCTCACGGAGGACACTTCCAATTTGGTTTTGGCGCTGCCGCTGTTTCTTTTTCTCACGCTGTTCTGCCCGGAATTCCTCCGAGGTGCGAAGGCGGTTGGGACCAGTGGGTTGGCGCGCGGCCGCGGCCTTCGCGGCCTTCGCAGCCTCGGCTTCCGCCTTGGCTTCGCGTGCGAGCAATTCGGAAGCGCCCAAAGTGCGGTTGCCTTTGACGGTCTCTTTCGGGGTGCGGCGGAATCGATCGAAGAATTTCATGGCATCCATTCGGTTCGTTCCGCCACGCGAAGGCGTGCGCTCCGGGCGCGGGGGTTGGACTCCATTTCTTCGTCGGTCGCCACAATGGCTTTGCGCACGAGCGGCTTGAAGGGGGCAAGCACCTGTCCTTTCATGTTGCGCTTCACGTCGTCGTCGAAGTTGCCGGACCGCATGAAATGCTTGACCAAACGGTCTTCCAGGCTGTGGTAGCTCATGATGGCCAGACGTGCGCCTGGGGCGAGCATGCTCACGGCGTTCGTCAGCAAGTCTTCCAAAGCACCCAGCTCGTCGTTGAGGTGGATGCGAATGGCTTGAAAAATGCGGGCGTAGTGCTTGTTTTCCCTGCCGCGGGGGGCGGTGGGGGACAACACTCGGATCAAATCGTGGGTCGTGGCCAGGGGTTGGGTCTCGCGTGCCTCCACAATCTGGCGGGCCAAACGGTCTGGTCGGGTCACCTCCCCGTAGCGCCGGAGGACTTGGGTCAATTCGCCAACCTCAACGCGCGCCAGCCAGGCGCTGGCCGGTTCACCCGAGGCGGTGTTCATCCGCATGTCCAGGGGCCCGTCGTGGCGCAATGAAAACCCGCGCTCAGGCGTGTCAAACTGGTGGGAGCTGACCCCCAAGTCGGCCAGCAGACCGTTCAGGGGGAGGCCCTTGTGGGCGCGCAAGAATTGAGGGGCAAATCGGAAGTTCGCCGCGACCAGGGTGAAGCGGGGGTCGTTCAGGGCGTTTGCGTGCGCGTCGGGGTCCTGGTCGAACCCGAACAAGCGCGCGTCCGGGCCGACCGCGTCCAGCATGGCCTGGCTGTGCCCGCCGCCACCAAAGGTGGCGTCCATCCAACAGCCGCCTTGCACCCCGTCGCCGCCGCCGAGGTTGAGGGCCTCAAGCGAGGCGTTCAGCATGACGGGGACGTGGTAGGCCTGGTTCATTCTGCGTCGCTGCCTTCGAGGTCTTTGCGCACGTCTTCTGCCAAGGCTCCGAAGTCGAGGTCGTCCTCGTCCTGGATCACTTGCTTTTTGTACGCTTCTTGGTTCCAGATTTCCACCTTCTCGCCCAAGCCAGACACGATCACTTCTTTGGCGTTCTTGGGGTCAATCCCGGCGTATTCCAGCAGGGCGGCGGGCAGGTTGATGCGCCCGGCGCCGTCGACGTCCACGTGCGTGGCGCCCTTCATGAATTTCCGCTGAAACAGCTGGTGCTTGCGGTTGTACCGGCTCAAGCGGGCCATCTCGTCGTTGACTTTGTCCCACTCAGGCTTGGGGTAGAGCACCAGGCATCCCTCGAAAATGTCGCGGTTCACCACGAGGCCATGATGAATCACACCGTCAAGCTGCTTGCGCAGTTTGGCGGGGAACATCAAACGGCCTTTGGCGTCGATGCGACAGGGGTGTTCTCCGAGCAGGTTGAGCATGGTGGCGTTTCCGTCAATCAAAAGTACGCTCAATCTCCCACTTTCTCCCACTCATTGACACTTTCTCCCACTTTGTGGATAAAGTTTGGACATTGGTCTGGAAAAAGCCCAGGAATGGCGGGGGGTTTAGAAAGTGGGAGAAAGTGGAGGAAATGCGCTATTCACACGTTGTCAACAGCCGATGTGAACAACGCAACGTGGATGCTGTGCTTGGGGTGCAGGAGCTGGGGTGCTTGCGTGGTGCATTTTTGTCCCCATGGATTCAAACATTCTCGAAGTAGGGCCTTACCGCTACGTGGAAGAAGGTGCGGGCACGCCGTTGGTGTTGCTTCACGGCTTGTTTGGGGCGTTGAGCAACTTCGCCGAGGTGCGTGCGCATTTCAGCAAGCATTTC
This sequence comes from Flavobacteriales bacterium, assembly GCA_049610985.1. Lineage (GTDB taxonomy): Bacteria > Bacteroidota > Bacteroidia > Flavobacteriales_D > Sanyastnellaceae > UBA11663. Next base: position 76,181 of record JBMZAB010000003.1, read on the forward strand.
CGCGTCATTACCCCCATGCTGCCCATTTACGAGTTGCCCATGCTCGAGACCAACGCCAAAAACATGGCGAAGCACATCGCTGGTTTCTTGGATGAATTGGGCCTCGAGAAGGTCCACTTGCTCGGCAACAGCTTGGGCGGTCACGTCGGGTTGATTTACACCCGGGACCACCTCGACCGCGTCGCCTCATTGACGCTGACGGCGAGCAGCGGACTGTACGAAAACGCTTTTGGTTCCAGTTTCCCGCGTCGGGAAGACAAGAGTTACATCAAGGAGAAAGTGGCGGTGACCTTCCACGACCCCAAGCACGCGACCCCCGAGTTGGTGGACGAATGCTTTGAAGCGGTCAACAACCGCAACAAGGTGCTCCGCATTTTGAGCATCGCGAAGTCGGCCATCCGCCACAACATGGCCAAAGACTTGCCGAGCATGGATGTGCCGGTGTGCTTGATTTGGGGCAAGAACGACATCATCACCCCACCTGAAGTGGCGGAGGAATTCTTGGCCGGGTTCCCGGATGCAGACTTGTTCTGGATTGACGAGTGCGGCCACGCCCCCATGATGGAGCACCCCAACACCTTCAACAGCATCCTCGCGGACTGGTACGCGGCGCGAGGCATTTCCTGAGCATGTCTGACGAAGCGCACGGGTGGGACATCAAGGAGGCGACGTTCGTGAAGAGCAGCGCCCAACCGTCTGAATGCCCCGAGCCTGATCGGCCGGAGTACGCATTCATCGGTCGTTCCAACGTGGGGAAGAGTTCCTTGCTGAACATGTTGGTCGGGCGAACGAGTCTGGCCAAAACGTCCAGTACCCCCGGCAAAACCCAGTTGATCAACCACTTCGACGTCGACGGTACGTGGTACTTGGTGGACCTGCCAGGATTTGGCTACGCCAAGGTCAGCAAGAAGGACCGGGCCAAGTGGATGGAGGTGACCAAGCGTTACCTCGACAGCCGCACAAACCTCATGTGCGTGATGATGCTCGTGGACTCTCGAATCCCTGCCCAGAAGGTGGACTTGGAATTCATGGCTTGGATGGGCAGCGTGGGGCTGCCGTTTGTGCTGGTGTTCACCAAGGTGGACAAGCTGAACAACGCGGAGCGCGCGGCGTTTTTGCCGGCGTACGAAGAGGTCATGTTGAAACAGTGGCACAAGATGCCTCCGGTGTTCGTGACCAGCAGCAATTCGTCTGAAGGCCGGGAGGAGGTGCTGCGTTTTGTGGCCCAAACCAACGGGCTCTACCAGCCTTGATTCGGGTCAGCCCTCCAGCACGCCAATGCGTTTGGCGAATTCTTGGGTGAAGCCACGCACGGCGGTGGCGTGGTCCTTGTCGGACGTGGCACGCTCGTACGTGTCGGCCAGCGTCATCATGGTCTGAACCACAAACGACCGCATTTCTTCCACACTCATGTCCTTGGTCCACAGGTCCATGCGCATGGCGGCATGTTCCTTGGGGTTCCACATGGACAACACCATGGACGAGGCCGCTTGTTGCGAGATGCCGCCGTCTTCGGCGGTCCATTCCATCGCGACGGGAACTTTGTTTTCGTCGGTGGTGACGTCAATGGTGATGCGGGATGTGGCCATGCCACGAAAGTACGCTCAGGGCCGGTAGGTCCGCAAGAACGGTTGCGGGTCCTGGGCCGTGAACCAGCCATCCAAGGGAAGGTCTCCCTGCGCCGCGGTGTGGGCCTGCACCATCTTCCACCCCAGGTAGGCCCCCAGTTTGTCGGGGCTGTCTTGTGGGATGTTGCCCACGCGGGTGAACGGACCTTCTTGGAACCAGCGCATGACTTCCCTGGGGTTGTCGCTGAACATGAGTTCCTGGGGTTGCACTTGCGCCCAAACGGCCCGCTCGTTCGCTTCCGCCCAAGCCCATTCTTCCGAGGTCCAATTCAGGAGTTGCGCAGGCGTGGCGTCCGGCATGCACAGCGAAGTCAAGTGCAGGATTTGGCCCCAAAACAACATGAGGTCGGCCGTCCTAGCCCCAGGCGGGATGCGGTGTTGTTGGGTCACGAGCAACCAGCCTTTCATGGCGTCCGACGCCATCCATTCGGGCTTCATTCGGTTCAGGCGGTATTGGGGGAACTGGCTCGGGGGCAATTCCTGAAGCAGCGGCTGGGTCGGCCCCATGAACCAGTCCAGTCCGACGGCCAGGCACGTGGGGGTGGGGTACAATGCGAAGTTGAACCCCGAGGGCATCCAGACGACGTCTGGGACCGGGTCATGTGGGAACAACACTTGGTGCCTTTTCAGGCCTTCCAAGAGTGCTTCCGTTTCACGGCGCAAGATCTCCTCTTGTCCTGAAGTGGAGTCGATGGCCTCGAGCATCGGCCGCATCTCGCCCAAAAATTGACGCAACACGTCCACCGTGGCGGTGTCTTGGGCTTCCCCGAGTTGAAGGATGTCCTCGCACCACAGGGGCCAGAATTCGGGGTGGGCCTCCGTCATGTGGGCCAATGCCTTGGCACGGTTTTGGCCCTCTGGGAGGTCATGAAGCACTTCCATCCAATCGACGACTTTGTGGTCGGCAGGCAGGCGCACGCCCTCGGTGGGAATCCGGGTGGGGTCCGCCCCACACGACACCCACATGGCTGCCGCCAAAACACACACACTCAGGTGGAACAAAATGCGTTGGGATGCCATGTGTGGCTGAAGGGGGGTGGTAGATTTGGACAAACCGTGGGAACGATGACGCAGACAAAGATGTGCAAAGAACTTGGCCTGTGGGCCTTCTTGTGGGTTGGGGTGTTGACTTCGGCATGGGGGCAAGGCCATGGGTTCCGCATGGGGCTCGCCATGGACCCGAACGTCTCGTGGATGAACTCTCGGGATTTTGAGCACACGACGGACGGAGGGCGTGCCCACTTTGGTTACCAGTTCATGGCGGACATCATGTTCTCTGAAACCTACGCCTTCGGCACCGGGGTGCATGTTTTCAGGACCGGAAGTCAAATCGAGTACTGGGAGCCCACCACGGATTCAACCTTGAGCCGGGTCAGCCGCGACTTCAACAACCAATACGTGGAGCTGCCGCTGACCTTCAAATTCCGCACCAAGGAAATAGGGTACACCACCTACTTTGGTCGGTTTGGCACGGGCTTGGGCTTGAACACCCGTCGCGCTGCAGAGGAAGTGCGCTACGTCGGGTACACCATGGAGGACGGCACGTGGGTTCCTGTGGCCAACCCCGCGATTCCATCCCCGGACAACATTTCGACCGACTTCGCCACACTGTTCCGCGCGTCGTTGATCGTAGGTGTTGGGCTGGAGCGGAAACTTGCAGGGCCGACCTCGTTGATGGTGGGGTTGACCTACAACAACAGCCTGTTCAACACCCACAAGGGACTCGACGTGGTCAAAGTGGACGGCATCGGCGTGCCGAGGTTTTCTGATGCCGGAGAAGCGCTTACCACGGCCTTGGATGGCCACGACAGCTACCTCGCCTTGAGCGTGGGCATTGTCTTTTAAACCTTTGTCGGCATGACGCGAGCCATGAATCCTAAGGCGGTCACCGAGCACATCGTGTCTTGGCTGCAAGCCTACCTCGAGCAATCCGGAATGGAAGGTTGGGTTGTGGGCGTGTCGGGCGGCATCGATTCGGCAGTCACCTCCACCTTGTGCGCGTTGACCGGCGCGCCCACAGTGTGCGTTGAAATGCCTATCCATCAAGCGCCAGAACAGGTGTCCCGCGCATCGAAGCACATTGAATCGTTGTGCGTCATTCATCCACGGGTACGAAGGTCGACAGTGTCTTTGACGGAGGTGTACGACACGTTTGCCAAGGCCCTGCCCGACGGCCCCGACGAGAGCCGGGGATTGGCCATGGCCAACTCCCGTGCACGCTTGCGCATGACCACGCTCTACGCGTTGGCCCAGCGGGCGAAGTCCTTGGTGGCTGGCACCGGCAACAAAGTGGAAGACTTTGGGGTGGGTTTCTACACCAAGTACGGGGATGGCGGCGTGGACCTTTCGCCCATCGCCGACTTGAATAAAACCGAAGTCTTCGCCCTGGCAGCCCACCTTGGCGTCATCGAAGAGATCCAGCAGGCCGCGCCGACCGATGGCCTTTGGGGAGACGACCGCACCGACGAAGACCAGTTGGGCGCCACGTACCCTGAGCTGGAATGGGCCATGGGGTGGGAATCCCAGGGACGTTCAGGAGACGAGGAAGCCGGGTTGCCTTGGCGGCAGCAGGAAGTCTTGGCCACCTACCGGCGTTTCCACCGTGCCAACAAGCACAAGATGGAACCCATTCCTGTTTGCGACGTGCCGGACGACGTTCGGTTCAGGGCTTGACGCCTTCCTCCGTCACAACCAGTTCGGTGTCGCATTCGAGGCGAATGCGCGCTTCAAGGTCGTCCACCTTCAGCGTCACCTGGTAGGGCCCCGCAGGAATGTGGTCTTTGCCGTCCAAAAGCGAGATGGAGACCTGTTGCATGCCCCGCACCAGGCTGACTTCCCCGCGGTCGTAGACCCGGCCCTCTTGCGTCTGCAGTTGGTCGAGAATTTGGTCTGCACTGAGTCCGCCTTCCCCTTCTTGGCTTTCCTTGGAAGCTGGCATGGTGCGGAGGTGCACTTGGGCGGTGCCGTCCACTGGGGACCAAACCCAGCAAGTCGTCTGGGGCTCTTCCGGTTCTGACCAGGCCCAGCCGCGCTCGTTCCAATCTTCCTGGCGCACGACCTCCACCTTTGCGTTCACAAATTCCAGGGGCCGGGTGTCCAACGAGTTGGACGTCACGTCGTCCAGGCTGGACAGGTCCATGCGGTAAATGCCTCGTCCGTGGGTGCCGACAATCAAGTCGTTTTCACGTTCTTGAACGACCAGGTCATGCACGGGCACGCGTGGCAACTCTCGGTGCAGGGCGCTGAACGATGCGCCAGCATTGGTGGTGAGGTAGGCCCCGCCGTCGGTGCCCACCACCCACCATCCGGGGTGGTCTTCCAGCTCGACCAGGGCGTTGACGGGTTCCGAGGGCAGGTCCTCGCCCCAACGCTCCCACGTTTTCCCGCCGTTGCGTGTCGCAAACACCCACGCGTCCAGTGCGTCGTGCCGGTACCCGTTGAGCGCCACCACGAGCAGGTCGGCGTCGTGGTGCGACCACATCACTTCCGTGACCCAAGCGTGCTTGAGGCCGTCGCCTTTGCCGAGGGAGGTGGGAATGGGCATGTCCAGTTGGGTCCAGGCGTGCCCCCCGTCCGTCGACACGTGCACGAGGCCGTCGTCGCTGCCCACCGCCAGTTGGCCAAACCGTTCAGGGTGTTCTGCCAGGGTGGTCAAGGTCCCGAACGGCACGTTCCCAGCAAGTCCACCACGGGTCAAGTCTCCGCTGAGGGTTTCCCAGGATTCTCCTTGGTCCATGGAACGGTGAAGTTTGTTGGACCCCATGTACAAGATGTCTTGCTGGTGCCGACTCAAGAGGATGGGCGTCTGCCAATTCCACCGAAGCGGGGTTTCACCCAGTTCGTGGGTGGGGTGTAGGCTTGTGGATTCACCTGTGGCCAAGTTGGTCCTTCGGTACCAACCAAACTGGTAGCCCGTAAACACGATGTCTGCGTTCCTGCGGTCGACCTCGATTTGCATGCCATCGCCGCCACCCAAGCCGCGGTAGGGGTGTTGCCCTGTTTGGTGCCAAGCGGGGTTTTCCTGGTGCGTGTGCGGGCCTTTCCATGTGCCGTTGTCTTGCAGCCCCCCGTACACATTGTAGGGCTCGGCGTCGTCGACCTCCACGGCGTAAAACTGGCCCACACTCGGACTGTTGCACTTGACCCAGGATGCGCCACCGTCCCACGACACGTTCATGCCGCCGTCGTTGCCGTTGAGCACGTGCCGAGGGTTGTCAGGATCAATCCAAACCTTGTGGTGATCGACGTGGACGTTCGGGGCGCCGATGTGCTCAAACGTTTGGCCTCCGTCGGTCGACTTCAGCAGGGGCACGCCTGCGATGTACACCGTGTTCACGTTGGAGGGGTCGACACTCACCGTGCCGAAGTAGTATCCGTAGGTGTACCACACATCGTCCAACCAACCGTCGTGGGTGCGTCGCCACGCACCGTTTTGGAAGGTGTACAACTCAGGGCCGACAATTTCTGTGTCAAACAAGGCCGCATTGCCGTCGGAGAGGTAGTCGTGCAGGGCCCTGGGCGAGAGCTCGGCTCGCTCGACACGGGCCTTGACGGACGCCGCGCTGTCGGCGGGTTGGAACCCGTTCTCGTCCAAGTAGGCCTGCAGGGTGTCGTTGTCCAAGGCCAAGAAGGCCTCGGCCGACATGTCCAAAAACGACGCGGGGGTCAATCCCTCCTCCTCGTCTGCAGCCTCGTCCTTCGGTCTGGCGGCTTGGTTGTCGATCAGGGCGTACAAGGTGTTGGACCCTGCGTGGTGTGCTAGGCCGATTCGGCCGGCGTCGGGGCCTTCGGGAAAACCGTTCAACTTTGAAATGCGGGTCCAGGTGTCGCCGCCGTCTAGAGACTCCCATATGCCAGAACCTGCACCAGCTTCAGTGAATTCATGGGCCCGTCGGGTGCGGTCCCAGGTTGCGGCGTAGAGGTGATTGGGGTTGCTGGGGTCGACCACGAGGTCCACCGCACCTACGACCGATTTGGCGTTCCCTTGGACTGTCAAAACGCGGGTCCAGGTGTCGCCGCCGTCCTCGGTGCGGTACACGCCGCCACCTTGATTCTTGGAGTACAACTCCCCCAGGGCGGCCACCCACATGCGGTTAGGGCGGTTGGGGTCGATGCATACGCGGCCGATGTGGTGGGTTTCTGCAAGCCCCGCGTGGACCCACGTGCGCCCTCCGTCGTTGCTCAGGTACACGCCGTCCCCGGCGTACGAGCTTCGCGAGGAATTCACCTCGCCGGAACCGACCAAAATCCGTCCGGAAGGGTGCGCGTCCACTGCACCAAGCATGGTGGTCGCTTCGAGCAACGGCTCGAAGGTGGCGCCGTGGTTGAACGTCTTCCAAAGCCCGCCTGTTGCGTAGGCCAAGTAGGTGGTGTCGCCCACCACAGCGAGGTCCACCACCCGGCCACCCATGACCCCTGGGCCAATGTTGTGCAGGTCCAGTCCGCTTGTCCAAGACAACGCCATCATGGCGTCGCGGTCGCCGTGGACGGCTTCCCGTTCTTGGGTGGACGAAGCTCCCCAGGACTGGGCTTGGGCGTCAAGGTTTGCCGTCAGCAGAAGCAGGGCGCATGCGCCGCGAAGGGTGGGGTGGATGGGCATCATGGTTGAAGCTTGGGGTTGTTCTTGTGGCGTTCTTGATCGCGCTGGGTCTTTTTGGCCACGTTGGCCTCCAACGCCGCGGTCAGGTCGACGCCAGTTTGGTTGGCCAAGGCCATAAGCACCCAGAGCACGTCGGCCATTTCGTCGCCGAGGTCCCGGCCTGCGTCGCTCGGCTTTTCGCTTTGTTCGCCGTACCGGCGGGCGAGGATGCGTGCCAATTCGCCCACTTCTTCGGTGAGGATGGCGAGGTTGGTGAGTTCGTTGAAGTAGCGCACCCCAATCGTTTGGATCCAGCGATGCACCTCGTTTTGGGCCTCGCGGAGGGTGAGGTCGTTGTCTTGCGGGTCGGCGAAGGTCAAGGGATCCATCATTCTTTGTGTTGGGTGTCCATCCAAATGGTCACAGGGCCGTCGTTGGTCAATTCAACTTGCATGTCGGCGCCAAACTCCCCGGTCGTGACGTCTTGGCCCAGTTCCCTCGAACACGCCACGACGAAACGATTGTAGAGAGGAATGGCATGGTCGGGGTGGGCCGCCCGGATGAACGACGGCCTCGTGCCTTTTTTGGTCTTGGCGTGCAGGGTGAATTGGCTGACGACGAGCATGCCGCCAGCCACGTCCAGGACGCTGGCGTTCATCTTTCCCTCGTCGTCGCTGAAGATTCGTAGCCGCACGAGTTTGGCGGCGAGCCAATCGGCATCCGCCTCGGTGTCGGCGTCTTCAATGCCTACGAGAACCACCAATCCGCGCCCGATGCTCCCATTCGAAACGCCGTTCACCTTCACTTGGGCTTGACTCGCCCGCTGCACGACCACACGCATGCCGCAAAATACGGGGACAAGACGTGGAAAAGATGCCTGAAAAGCATGGAGATGGGGGCTGGGAGGCCAAGGGAGAGGCGTATTTTTGGCCTCGATTCAATCCGACCCATGAAGGCATCCATTGCACCGGCAACCCTCGACCAAGCCCAAGAGATGGGCTTGCGCCCTGAAGAGTTCGACCAAATCAAAACCATCCTCGGCCGCACGCCCAATTTCACGGAGATGTGCGTCTACTCGGTGATGTGGAGCGAGCACTGCTCCTACAAGAACTCGATCAAGTGGTTGAAGACCCTTCCCAAGGAAGGCCCCCACATGCTCGTCAAGGCAGGCGAGGAGAATGCCGGGATTGTGGACATTGGAGACGGGTTGGGTTGTGCGTTCAAAATCGAGAGCCACAACCACCCCTCGGCCATCGAGCCTTACCAAGGCGCGGCGACGGGGGTCGGCGGCATCAACCGCGACATCTTCACCATGGGTGCGCGCCCCATTGCCCAGTTGAACAGCTTGCGCTTTGGCGACCTGAGCAACCCTCGCACCAAGTGGTTGCTGGAAGGGGTGGTCAAGGGCATTGGCGACTACGGCAACAGCTTCGGGGTGCCGATTGTGGGCGGCGAAGTGTTCTTCGACAAGAGCTACCAAGTGAACCCTCTTGTCAACGCCATGTCGGTGGGCATTTTGGAAGCCGACAAGATCATTTCTGCCACAGCTGCAGGTCCTGGCAATCCCGTGTACATCGTGGGGTCGGCGACCGGCAAAGACGGCATCCAAGGCGCGTCGTTTGCGTCCAAGGACATCACAGAAGAAAGCGCCGACGACTTGCCTTCGGTGCAGGTGGGCGACCCGTTCCAAGAAAAGTTGCTCCTCGAAGCCACCCTGGAATTGTCCAAGACGACTGCGGTGGTGGGCATGCAGGACATGGGCGCCGCGGGCATCACGTGCTCCACCTCCGAAATGAGTGCAGCTGGGGAAGTGGGCATGGACATTCACCTCGACCGTGTGCCGCTCCGACAACAAGACATGGAGCCCTTTGAGATCTTGTTGAGTGAATCCCAAGAAAGGATGCTTGTGGTGGTTCGCCAAGGACAAGAGGACGAGGTCAAGGCCATTTTTGAGAAGTGGGATTTGCACGCCGAGCACATCGGCGAGGTCACCCAAGGCGACCGCATTCGATACTTCATGCATGGCGAGCTCGTGGGGGACGTCCCGGGCAGCACCCTGGTGTTGGGTGGTGGTGCGCCCGTTTATGAGCGCGAATACACTGAGCCGGCATGGTATGCGGAAGCTCAGGCCTTCGACGCGTCCAGCGTGCCTGTGCCTACACTCGACGAATGCGTGGACATCGCCCACAAGATGATTTGCCTCCCCAACATCGCGTCGAAGCGTTGGGTTTGGGAGCAATACGACAGCATGGTCGGGACCATCAACCGCACAACCAACCGGCCGTCCGACGCTGGCGTGGTGTCGGTACGCGGCACAGAAAAGGCGCTGGCTTTGACGGTCGATTGCAACGCGCGCTACGTGGAGGCCGACCCTGAGGTTGGGACCGCGATTGCTGTGGCGGAAGCCGCCCGCAACATCAGCTGCACCGGTGCAGTGCCGTCTGCGATCACCAACTGCTTGAACTTCGGCAACCCCTACAACCCTGAGGTGTACTGGCAATTTGTCGGCGCCATCCAGGGCATGGGCCGAGCCTGCCGCCACTTCAACACGCCTGTGACGGGCGGAAACGTAAGTTTCTACAACCAGACGGCCCACCCCGATGGCACCGCCCAAGCGGTGTTCCCTACGCCGACCATCGGCATGGTGGGGGTCATGGACCACCGCGAGCACCACACAGGTCTGGACTTCAAGGAGAAAGGTGAGCTCATCTTTCAATTGGGTCCAAGCACGGGGTGCATCAACGCATCGGAGTATTTGGCGAATGTGGTCGGCATTGAGCGCTCTCCGGCGCCCCATTTCGATCTTGAGCACGAGGGACACCTCCATGCCTGCCTCCAGGAAGTCGCCCAAAAGAACTTGGCGGTGGCGTCCCACGACGTGGCTGACGGCGGCTTGTTCGTGACGTTGTTGGAAATGGCCATGCCACGGGGACTTGGGTTTGACATTGTCACGGACGACGAAGTGCGTTTGGACGCATTCCTCTTCGGCGAGGGCCAAGGCCGTGCGTTGGTGTCCCTCAAGGAATCTGACCAAGACGACTTTTTGGACGTGTGCGAGGCGCACGGCATCAAGCCCACATTGCTGGGCCACGTGACCAAGGGCAAGTTGGTGGTGGACGACAAGCACTTCGGGTTCTGCGAAGAGTTGCGCGCGTACTTCGACAACGCCCTGGAGGAAATCTTGACCGAGGACTGATGTGGCAGCAGCTGGCCAAACACGCCGGCGGGGTCGTCCTCGCGTGGATTGTCGTCCTGGCCGGCACGTTTTTCATGCTGCAGTTGTACAGCCGACCGTCTTCGCAGCGAGAGGTTCCTGACCTCTCCGGAATGGCGAGAATGGACGCCTTCGACACCCTGGCCACCCTCGGGTTGGAGGGCGTGTGGCAGGATTCCATTTACCTCCCCACAGGCACCCCCGGCGCGGTGGTGGAGCAGCATCCTCCTGCGGGCAGTGCAGTCAAAGTGGGGCGTAAAATCCTGTTGACCACCCACCGCATCACCCCCCCGGACGAGGCGGTGTCGTACCAAGAGGGACAAGACGCCAAACTCCTGGAGCGCATTTTGACCACGCGAGGCTTCCGAATCTCCATGGAGGATGAGCCCAACCAGTTGTTGGTCGGCAAAGTCATCCGCCTCGAGCACAATGGCAAGTTGCTGGATTCCGAAACACGCTTGCCCAAAGGCTCTGAACTGGTCCTGGTTGCAGGGGTGCTGGGCTCGGACAATGCCCGCGTCCCGTGGCTTTCGGGACTTTCTCTGCAAGACGCCTCTTCGGTGCTGGCCCGTCGAAAACTCGCTTTGGGGCACGTGGGCTACGCGCCCGACGTGCTGACCGCCCAAGATTCAGCCAACGCCGTGGTGGCCAGGCAGGACATTGTGCCTTCGGAAACCCCCTATGTGGCGGAAGGCACCGCGGTCGATTTGTATTTTGACCTACGATGACTTCACCATGCACACGATTTTCAACTCGCCTACGTTCTCCAAAGCCATGAACAAATTGTTGCTCTGTCTGGGGATGTTGTGCGGGTGTGTCGGAATGACCCACGCCCAGCACGCTGAAGTCGAGGCTGACTTGCACCACATCCATGTCGACGCCCCGTCCCGAGCCACGCTCGAAGCGCGGGGGGACATGTTGTTTCCGATGGCGCTGCCCTTCGTGGACGACTTTGCGTGGCCCAGCATGGCCCACGAGGAAGGTCCTGTGAACCTGAAGCGGTGGGAACCTAGCCCCGTGCGTCGCACCACGACATTGGCTTACCATCCGCCCACCGTGGGTTGCGCCACCCTCGATGGCTTGAACGCTTCTGGCGACCCATATGCGTTGACGCCGGTGAACCCCACAGGCTACGCCGACACGTTGACTTCGCGCCGCTTGCTGCTGGGGGAGGGGTACACCTCTGCAGACAGCGTGGCGCTGTCGTTTTGGTACCAAAGTGGGGGCATCGCCAACGGCGCAGATGCCGGTGAGGATTCCCTTGTGGTGGAGTTCAGGGCGAGCGTGGCGGAAGGAGACCCATGGCGGTGGGTGTGGTCCACGGAAGGCATCGACGACGACACCTTGTTCCACCCGGCGGTCATCCACATCGACGCTCCGGAGTTCTTCCACAACGACTTTCAATTTCGCTTCAGGAGCTACGGGTCCCTAGAGGGGAACGTCGACACGTGGCACCTCGATTACGTGCGCGTCGACGAGGACGCCATGACCACCGCACCTGAATTTGAGGAGGTGGCCTTTGTGACGCCGCCCGCAAGTTTCTTGACGTACCCATGGACTTCCATGCCTTGGCCGCACTTCGAGGTGGATCCCGCGGCGTACACCGCCACGTCGGTCCCCACGCTCCACCGCAGTTTTGGCGCAACGAGCAACAGCCAAGAGGACATTGGGCTCAAGGTCCAGCGTGTGGACGTGCTGGGCAACGTCAACTCATACGCACCGACCGCAGGGGCGGTGGTCAACAACAGCGTTCAAGGCCTGTTCGAAACCGACTACGTCGACGACCTTCAAATCTTCACAGACCTGTTCAACCCGGCGTTGAGCGATTCGTTTGCCGTGTTCCATGTGAGCCTTTGGGAAGATGAAGTGGGGGCGGCCAACCTCACCAACCAAACGGGCGTTCCGGACAACGACAGCTTGATCCACGTTCAAACTTTCCGAGACTACTACGCTTACGACGACGGCACGGCTGAAAAAGCGTACGCCTTGGAGGGCCAAGGCGGTGAACTCGTGGTGCGTTTTGACATTCAGCAACCTGACACACTTGACGGGGTGTGGATGCACTTCACGCCCTTCTTTGACGATGCGGTGGGGGAGACGTTCACTTTGAAAGTCCGCGGGGAAGATTCCGACGTGCCCGGTCAACCAGGCGAAGCGTTGCAAGCCCAATTCGTCGTGCACGAGCCAGACTACTTCACAGGCGAACACGACGGATTCGTGTATTACCCGTTCAATGCACCCATCGCTGTGGAGGGCCCCGTGTTCGTGGGGTTTGTCCAGCAAGGCGAGGAACGCATTCACGTGGGCCTCGACAAGAACACCGACACCAACGCAGACCACCTCTGGTACAAGTTCCCGACCTCGCCTTGGCAACAGTCGGCCATTCAAGGGTCGGTGATGATTCGCCCGGTGTTGCGTGCAGGAAAGGAGGTTGTCACCGACATCGCTGAGCTCCCGCTGGAGCGCCGTCCGTCCATCCAGGTGCATCCCAACCCTGGTCGGGACCAGATGACCTTGCACCTCGCGCAGGCCATGAGCGTCTCCGTGTGGGACTTGTCGGGCCGCATGGTGGACATGTTGGGCACGTTGGGTGAAGGACGGCACGTGTGGCAAGCCCCTCAGGCCGGGGTGTTTGTGGTGCACGGGGTTGATGAGAACGGGGGTGTGCACACCCAACGCTGGATCGCCAAGCCATGAGTGAGGCGGGAGACGCCCAAGACGACGGGCAAGGCGAGGAGCTGTTTGAGCACCATCGCTTGGTGGCAGACCCTGGACAGGCGCCACTGCGTGTGGACAAGTTCATCATCAACCGGGTGGCCCATTTATCCCGAAACAAACTTCAAACGGCTGCCAAGTCGGGGTACGTTCGTGTGAATGGAGAGCCCGTCAAGAGCAACCACAAGGTCAAGCCCGAGGACGTCGTGACCGTGGAGCTGCCTCAGCCGGTGTACGAGTTTGAACTGCTCCCGGAACCCATGGACTTGGATGTGGTTCACGAGGACGACCACGTGCTTGTGATCAACAAGCCCATGAATTTGGTGGTCCACCCCGGGCACGGCAACTATTCAGGTACATTGGTGAACGGCGTGTTGCACCACTTCCAGAGTCTCCCAAGTTTGCCAGGAAGCCCTGAGCCCAGGCCAGGGTTGGTCCATCGGTTGGACAAGGACACCACAGGATTGATGGTCCTTGGCAAAACCGAGCGGGCCTTGACGGAATTGAGCGAGCAGTTTTTTGAACGGACAGTCAACCGTCGGTATTGGGCGTTGGTGTGGGGAGACTTGACGGAGGACGGCACCGTGAAAGGACACGTGGGCCGCAGCCTGCGGGACCGAAGGGTGCAACAGGTGTTCGTGGATGGCCGAGAGGGCAAGCACGCTGTCACGCACTACCGGGTGCTTGAGCGCCTGGGGCCAGTGACGTTGGTGGAATGCAAGTTGGAGACGGGACGGACCCACCAAATCCGGGTGCACATGCAGCACATCGGACATCCCTTGTTTGGCGACCCGGTGTACGGGGGCAACGTGGCGGTGAAAGGCGCACCGGGGGGCAAGTACAACGCATTCCTGCGCAACATGTTTGAAGCCTTGCCCAGACAAGCCCTCCATGCCAAGACATTGGGCTTCAGCCACCCTGGCACTGGCGAGCGAATGGATTTTCAGTCGGACTTGCCTGAGGACATGCAAAAGGTCCTGACGAAATGGAAGACTTACATCGACGCGGCTTCCGTCTGAAGCCTGTCGTGTTCTTCCACGGCCTTTTCCCACAAGTTGATGGTCTCTTGCATCTCGGTTTGGAGCGCTTCGAAGGCGTAGGCCAACTCCGTGACTTTGGCTCGATCGCTGGGATCCGTCGCGGCCATGGCGGCGTTGCTTTCTTCCAGCTTGGCCTCGAGTTCAGAGACTTTTTTCTCGTGGCGTTCCACGGCGTTTTTGGCCTTGCGCAGCGCCTTGTCCCGCGCCTTGCGGGCTTTGTAGTCGTCTCCACCTGAGGCGGGAGATGACTTGGAGGCTTGAGGGGCTTGTCCTGCCTTCTTGGACGACACCTTGACCGCTTTGTTGGCCTCATATGCGGAAATGCTTGCCGCGTGCTTTTCGTGCAAGAACTGCTTGATGTCCCCGATGTACTGCTTCAGTCCTGTGGGGGTCACTTCGTAGACCAACTGGGTCATGTCGCTCAAGAAGTCTCGGTCGTGGGACACGACCACCAAGGAGCCGTCAAACGACTGCAGCGCCTCTTTCAGCACCGCCTTGCTCTTGAGGTCGAGGTGGTTGGTCGGCTCGTCCAGCACCAAGACGTTGTAGGGGTGGAGGAGGAGCTTGCACAGGGCCAGACGAGCTTTTTCTCCCCCTGACAGCACCTTCACCTTCTTGTCGACGTCTTCGCCCGTGAACAAGAAGGAGCCCAAAAGGCCGCGGAGCTGCTTTCGGACGTCACCAACCGCAACGTCTTCCAGGGTTTCAAGGACGGTCATGTTGCCGTCCAACTCGTCGGTTTGGTTCTGGGCGTAGTAGCCGATGTCCACGTTGTGTCCGACGTTCAAGGTGCCTGCCGTGCAGGACTCCTGCTGCAGCAGCATGCGCGTGAGGGTCGTCTTCCCTGCGCCGTTTTTGCCCACCAACGCCACTTTTTCTTGACGGGCCATGATGAAGTCCAACCCTTCAAATACGGTCAAGTCGCCAAAACACTTCTTGAGCGTCTGTGCTTCGAAGATGACCTTGCCGGACCGGGGCGCAGGGGGAAAGCGAAATCGAATTTGGGCGTTTTCTGCGGCGTCCACCTCCACGCGTTCCAATTTGTCCAGCTTCTTGATCAAGCTCTGCGCAAAGGCCGCCTTGTTCTTCTTGGCCCTGAATTTGTTGATGAGCTGCTCGGTGTCCTGGATGTACTTCTGTTGGTTCTTGGCCGCTTGTTCTTGCCGGCTGCGCTCCTCCTCGCGCCAAACCTGGTACTTGGAATAGGGTCCCTTGAAGTCGTAAAGCTTGACGCCACCAATCTCCACGGTTCGTTTGGTGAGCGTGTCCAAGAACACGCGGTCGTGCGAGATAAGCAGGATGGCCCCCGGATGGTGAATGAGGAAGGTTTCCAACCATTGAATGCTCTCGATGTCCAGGTGGTTTGTCGGCTCGTCGAGCAACAGCAAGTCCGGTTGCATCAGAAGGAGTTTCGCCAGCTCCACACGCATTTTCCACCCGCCGCTGAATTCAGACATTGTCCTCCCCATGTCCTCCACCTTGAAGCCCAAGCCTTGAAGGATGCGATGGGCCTGCTCCTCGGTGCTGGAGGCGCCAATTGCATCGAGGCGTTCGTTGGCGTCGCTGAGTTCCTGAATCAAGTTGGCGTAGCTGTCGCTTTCGTAGTCGGTGCGCTCCGCCACTTCTTTGGTCAGGTTTTCCAGTCGCTTTTCCAAGAGCTGCATTTCCTCAAAGGCCTTCATGGCCACTTCCAAGACCGTGGCGGTCTCGTCGTGTTCCATCTCCTGGGGGAGATAGCCGATGCGGTAGTCCTTGGGTGCGCTGACAGATCCAGTCGACGCTTTTTGGTGTCCGGCGATGACCTTCAAGAGGGTGGACTTGCCCGCGCCGTTCCGTCCGACCAGGCCAATGCGGTCCTTGTTCCCGATGGCCAAATCCAACCCCTCAAACAACGTGCGTTCCCCAAAGTGAACCCCGACCGACAGCAAGTGCAACATGGGCACGCAAGTTCGACCTCAGCAGGCCAGAATCAAAAAAGGGCACCACTTGCGCGATGCCCTCTTTCCATGGGATTGCTTCCAATCAGTAGTTCCAAATGTCGTGCTCGATGTTGAACAGCTCTTGCTGGATTCGCTCGGATTCAGCCAAGGCGTCCAGACCACGTGCGTAGGAGACAATCTGACGGTTGAAGGCGTTGTCCTCCTTCACGATGTAGCTTGAGAAGTAGCGCTTTTGGAACAAGTCCTCAAACGTCCGGCGTTGGGCGTCGTTGAACATGTTGTAAACCTCGCTGTTCGCGAAGACGTAGCGGCATTCAGGGTAGTACAACCAGAAAAGGGGGCGAAAGCCCACGCTGTTCCCGTCGACGTCGAAGTCTTCCATCATGGGTGCGATGCCGAGGATGCGCACGTAGCGCTCGCTGCGCTGGCGGTCCCAGATCCAGTCTTCTTTGATGCGGTAGCGCGTGATTTTGTCCGAAGACAGTTCGTTGCTTTGCTGGACAGTTCCGATGACCTCCCCGAAGTCGTCGTACTGCTTGACCAGGGTGACAGGGTTGAGGATGGTGCGAATGCTGTCAGCAGAGAGTGGGAACGTGAATTCGTCGTCTTCACCAAGAGGCCCCGCGCTGTAAGCCACGAGCGATCCTTCCACCAACAAAGCTTCACGGATGACGTCAAACAAGTTGCTGCGATCCTGGATGGGGTCGAGCGGGAAGTAGAAGGGGTGGTTGAACTTCTGACGAAGGTCAATCTCCTGCCAAATGCGGCGCTTGTACATGACGTCGGCCTCACGCAGGTGCGGATAAGGAACCACCCGTTTGGTCAAATTGGTTTCCTTGACGTACGCCCCGTCGAGGACATTGGGCGATTGGGCCAAGGCAACTTGGGTGAATGCTCCGAGGAACATCACTGTCAGGGTGCAAATGGACAGGAGTTGCTTCATGTTGATCAGGTTATCCGGTGACCTTCAGTTTCATCGGGGGCAGATCGCGTTCTGTCCCGTCAGGCATGGACACCAAAATGTCTTCCAAGTAGAGGATGTTTCCCCGTCGAACGCGCTTCAGCGCTTCTTGCTGGTCAGGGGTGATCCGGTTGTTTCCAGAGGGGAGGTCGGAGAACGACCCGTCTTTGGAGATGCGCATGGTGAAGCTCTTCACCCGCACTTGCACATCAAAGTCAAAGCCTTCCATCCGCGCGGCCACAGGGGCAAACGACAAAATCTCAGCTTTGGTGATGCCCTTGTCCGTGGGCTTTTTCCCAGTCCAGAACGCCACGGGATCAGGGATGCGCTTGACGCGGAACTTCTTGGCGGGAAGCGTCTTCTTGCTTCCGTCAGGCAATTCCGCAGACACGGTGATGTTGGCTTCACGTACAGAACTGCTTTTGTTGGGCTCCACCACGTAAGTCCCGTCAGATTGACGCTTGATGGCATGTCCTCCGTCGATGCGCACGTCGATTTTGTCCTGAGGCACCCCCGGCACAGACACCTCCACAGGGTTGGGCACCCCGCGGTAGAACACGTTCATCTTGGTGGGGGAGACCACAAGGGCGGGCTCGGCCACGGTGATGTTGGGGGTCATGAAGGCGTAAGGTTCGATGTTGCCGTCGGGACCTTGGTAGCGGATGAGTCCTTTGAAGGACATGTCGCCCAGTTGCATGCCCTTGGTAGGGATGCGTAGTTTGCCCATGCCGTCGGCCCCGATGCCCAAAGTTTCCAATCCTTCGTAAGCCAACATGCTGCTGTCGCGACCGTCCCACTTCTTGCCTTCCACGTAGATGTCTGGGGCGTTGGTGGCGTCGTAGGCCGCCAGCAACACGTCCGCGCGGATGGAATCCCCGCGCAGGATGTAGTTGGACTCAGGCACCACGATGGGCATGAGGTTGGTGAACTTGTAGCTCTTCGCTTCAATGCCACCCAACAACCAAGACAACACGTCTTCTTGTGCATCCTGGACATCGATGATCATCTTGGACATCAACGGCATGACGGCCGCCAAAGGCACGTCAAAGAAGTTGGCGGCTTCCCACAGCACTTCTTTGCCGTCTTCCATTTCGTCTTCGAATGTGAATCGCTCGTCGAGCTGGACTTTGATGTATTCAGGCAATTCACGTGTGTTTCCCTGAGAATCGGTCAGACGAATCTCCTTCAGGTAGTCGCGGTACGCTTCCAGATTCTTCTTCAGCGCGGTGGCACTCCACGGGTCGTTTGGGTCAAACTTGGGGTTCTGGGGCTCCGAGCCAACCATGAACGCTGTAAGTTCTTGGTATTCGTCCTTCTTTTGAATGTCAGCCAAGCTCATGGTGGTGTCCATTCCGCTGGCGTCTTTGCCGATGAAATCGGCGAAGTCGTTGGCCACCCCGTCGTCGTACTTGCCCTCGGACGTCGCCATGCAGCGTCCCTTCAATTGGGTGATGTAGTTGACGAGGTCGTCGCTCTGTCCCCGAATTTCACGGGCCTTGTCCATGAATGGCCCGACTTTCTCCTTGTTTTGGGCATACTTGACTTCAAGGGTTGTCAACGTTTCCGAGACTTTGCCCTTCAAGGTGTATTGCGTGTTCTGCAAGCTGTTCTCCACTTTCACGAAGCCGTTCAAGACTTCCTTGGAGATGTTCAAGGCCAAAAGTGCGGTCAGGACGAGGTACATCATCCCGATCATCTTTTGACGCGGTGTTTCTTTTCCTCCGGCCATGCTTCAGGTCTTAGCTGCGTCCGCCACCCATGGCGTTCAGCATGTTGCCGTAGACGGTGTTGAGGGAAGCCAAGTTCTTGGCCAACTCGGAAATGTTCTCCTTGTACACCTTGGTGTCTTCAATGGAGTCGTTGAGGTTCTGAACGAGGTCGCCCATGCCTTCGAACAATTCTTTGTTCTTTTCGAGTTGGGCGAGTTGACCTTCGTACATGCTGTTGAGCGAGTTCAGGTTCTCGTTCATCTTGGCCAAACCGTCACCTGCAGAAGCGCCTTCTGAGCTGGCACTCACCAACCCGGTCAAGCCTTGGCTCACCTCTTCGTAGGTGTTGCTCAACGCGTCCACGCGGTTGGAGGCCTTCACCAACGCATCGCTGTAGTCTTTGGTGGCCACGGAAGCGTCCGCCACTTCACCCATTTTGGTGGCCTGCTCACCCAAGTGACGCATGCCGTCGCCCAATTTTTCAATCATCATGGCGTCGATGTTGGCGTCGGCCAACATGTCGTCCAATTGTTGGGTGGGGGTCTTTTCAGCCCCTTCGCCAGTGGCGAGCTGTGGGTAAACCAAGGACCAATCGGGTTCTTCATGCGGCTTTTCAAACGCAGACATGAAAAAGATGAAGGCTTCTGTTCCCAAGCCCAAAATCAGCATCAAGGAAGCACCTTCCCAGTGTTGGATTTTGAAGAGGGCTCCGATGATCACAATGGCGGCGCCCCAT
Organism: Flavobacteriales bacterium; assembly: GCA_049610985.1. GTDB lineage: Bacteria > Bacteroidota > Bacteroidia > Flavobacteriales_D > Sanyastnellaceae > UBA11663. The sequence continues at coordinate 95,702 of JBMZAB010000003.1, forward strand.
CCGTAGAGCTTGGCCATAAAGTTTTTCCATTGCTTGCTTCCTGGTTTCATGGTTGCGGGTTTTGGGTTGGTTTCAATGTCAGCTTAACGCTGTGCAGGTTGTGTTTGTTGTGAAGTGCGCGGTTTCAGGACGCACATGAGGTCAATTCCATTCTTCCGGCAAGCCAGATTTTCCACGGCCGAGGTACGACATGACTGAACGGAAGCCGATGTACGCTTTCGCAGTGTCGCTGTACTCAAAGGCGCGAGTTCCAGTCTGGCAGTAGTAGCCAATGTCCTTCCATGACCCGCCGCGAATGACCTTTCGCTTGAGGGCAGGAGGGTCGTCAACTTTGGCGTGGTACACGTATTCTGGCGCCAAGTCCCACGAGAAGTCATACACCGTCTCGTCGAAAGCGGTGTTGGTCCACTCTGCCACATTTCCACTCATGTTGTACAATCCGTAGTCGTTGGGGCTGTAGGATTCCACTGGAGCTGTGTACGCGTTGGCGTCCTCCACGTAGTCCCCACGCATCGGCTTGAAGTTGGCCAAGACACATCCTTGGGGGTTCCGAGCGTATGGTCCACCCCAAGGGAACGGCGCGAGGTTTCGGCCACCACGGGCGGCGTATTCCCACTCAGCCTCTGAGGGCAATCGGAAGCGCTGCACGAACGTTTCGTTGTTTTTCTGCTTCCACTCGTTCATGATCTGGGTTCTCCAGGCATTGAATGCCTTGGCCTGACCCCATGTCACACCGACCACCGGGTAGTCGTCGAAGGCGGGGTGCCAGAAGTACATTTCCGCGTAGGGTTCGTTGTACGCGTATGTCGCGTCGTGGATCCACACCAGGGTGTCGGGATAGATGTTGATGATCTCTTCCACGACGAATTGGGCGCGGTCGCTGTGACGGCGGGTCGAGTGGAGCTGGTTGAGCTCGTTCACCTGCCCATATTCCTCGTCGCGGCCGCTCTTTTGGGCAGCGGCATCCATGTTCACCCAGTAGTAACGGTAGTTGAGCTTGCGCGTGTCCAGTTCACGGCGGTTGTAGAACTGGTCTGACCCTTGGAGGTAGAACTCGTCGTACAACAAGTCAAACACATCTTCGTCTTCCCAATCCACAGGTTCTTCCCAGTTGAGCAAGAAGCCTTTGTCAATGAATCGGTCGAGCTCTTGACCCTTTGCGTTTTCAGCCACGAAGTAGCGATCGTCGTCGTTGTCCGCCAATGTCTGGAGAAACAGCGAGTCGCGAACGTAGTGGACGAATTGCCGGTATTCGTTGTTGGAGATTTCGTGCACGTCCATGTAGAACGGAGGAATGGTCACCGTCTTGGAGCGCGTATTCAGAGCGAAGGGGACATCTTGGTCACTTGGCCCCATGGTGTAGGAACCGAAGTGGATGTAATTCATCCCGTAGGGGTTCGATTGGTCCCAGTATTGGCGCTTTTGCACGCCGACCAATTCGCCCTGGGGCCCCATGTAGCACGCCGACAACATGACGGGAGCCAACAGGATCATCAGGAGCTTTTTCATGGATTGTGTTTCTTGCAGAGGTTAGGAAGACAACAACGCGTCAAGGACATGGTTTCGTGTGTCCTTACAAGAAGCGTGGGTTGGCGTATTTGTTGATAACAGGGGTCGTGATGAACTTGAAGCAGTATGACAAGAACAATTCATGGGACCCTGAGCTGTATGTGCGGAGTTCGCTCGTGGTTGCGTCGAAAGAATAGCCCAATTTGAACACTTGGGTGCTCTCGGTGATGCCTTCTTTCTTGGACACGCTGTGCTGGATGCCAGCCATGGGGGCGATGGCGTCGCCGTGCCGATAGCTCAGGCCACCCCAAACGAAATCGTTGTAAAGCACATTGACATTCAGGTCAATCGCAGTGGCATTCAGGTCGGTTTTGGCCAACACGTTGGAGCGCAACACCAAATCATCCCCATTCAAGGGATAGTTGTATCCGCCCATGAAGTAGTAGTGGCGTGTGGGTACAATGCTCAACGAAGACATCTGCACTTCTGCCAAGTGCGTGGCGGAGATGCCCGCGTAGTATTCTTTGCCCTTGCGCATGAAGATGCCGAAGTCGACGTCGGTCGAGGTGCCGGAGGCTCCTCCGTCGGGGATGGCGGGGTCGTTGGCCACGCCGTCCACGGCAATCCAGTTGGCGTCGAAGCTTTTGCTGAACAGAGACACGTTCAGTCCAATGCCGACATGTGCGCCGTTGCTCAAAGGAGACAGGTGATACGCGTAACCCAACTTGACCATGGTGTTGCTTTCCTGGCCGATTTCGTCTTGGTACAATTGAACGCCGAGCGCCCCGGGAACAAAGTCCACTTTGGTGTGCAGGTTCAACATGGTGGTCACAGGTGCGCCATTGACGCCCATCCACTGGTTTCGGTACCAAGCGTTGACGTGGGTCAAGTCGGTTTCTCCAGCCGCGCCGATGTTGAAGGCAGCGGGGTCGTTGAACCATTGGGTCAACTGCGGATCCTGTTGGGCCGAGGCTTGCACGGTGAGGAGCAAGGCAAAACCCATGACGACTGCAAGGTTGCGAATCATGTTATTCCTTTGATTTTCAGCAGGTTGAACCACCGCGTGTCAGTGCGGAGGTTGGCTAATATAGGGATTTTCCCAATGCGCATGCGCTTTGACGGCGTTGCGCCAGACGCGCAGGCAGAATGTCTGGATCCCGTGGTCATGCCAGCTTCTGATAGGTTCGCCACCACCGGTCAGGAAGGTTGCCGTTGGACGCTTCCACGTACTCCTCGTACGAGCATGGGGTGAGCAGGCTGCCAGGAATTCGATTTTCGCCTGTCGATGGGACCGGGACGTCCATCCACCACCGGTCGCTCTTGGGGCTCTTGTAAAAGACGATTTCGTGGGCTTCACCCGGGAGGTCCACGACGTAGCGCAAGCAGTCTTCTGTGGAAGATTTAGGGTGATCGCCTTTTTGGTTGAACACGCCTTCCAAAGCATGCCAGATGCCTTGCGCCACCAATTGAGCGCCGCGTCCGCGGTCGTCCAAGTCGGGGTTGTGCTCGAAAAAGCCGAGGGCGAGCAAGCGGTCGCTCATTCCGATGTACCGTGCCAGTTGACAGAGGTGCTCGGCGGTCATGCCATTGGGTCCCGCGTGGCTTGAGGCCGGGTGATCGCCCGCGCGAACCGACGCCATGTCAATGGTGACGAGGTCGGCGTTGCGCACCGTGGGTTCCACAGACGGCATGTGCTGAAGCATGCTTCCGAGGCGAATGGCTTCAAATTGAAGTCGTTCCAGGAGTTCCAACGTGTCCGGGTCGGTGAGGTAGCCTTGGTGACCCAAGTTGCTGTAGTCAAACAGGTAATTGGGCTCGTGCATCACCACCTCGTTCATGAAGTTCCGGGCGCTGACCACCTCGGGGTCGCCCCCAAAGTCAAGTCGAGGATCGACGGTGACCACGTTCATGGGGCGTCCGACGGACTCGAGCGCGTGGTACAGGGGGATGGTCAAATCGTGTCCGCCTCCCAAGACAATGGGGACGATGCCCATTTGAACCAACTCCGCGACGACGGAATGCACCGCCGCGTAGGTGTCCGCCTCTTCAGCCCCAGCTCGGATGTTCCCCAAGTCAACTGTGGGCTTCCAAGCGCTGTGTGGCACGAGTTGGTAGAACCATTCTCGAATGGCATCGGGCGCAGCGGCGCAACCTTCGTTGTCTCCGGATCTGCGGCCGTCGTTGACGCCGAAGATGGCCACCCTCGCGCCCTCAATCATGGGGCGGGCGTCAAACCTGTGTGCTTCGATTCGATCGGCAATGCGTGCCACCCCCTCGGCATTGGAGAAGTCGGGAACATTGACCGGCTCGAACACGTCGAGAAAGCCGTCTTGCATGGTGCTGCAAGGTCCTTCTTGAACGGCCTTGACAGCAGCCCCTCCGGGTCAAGCATTCACAACGGGATGTGAATGCAGCCTGGTGGGACGGTCAGGATTTCTTGCGGCGGCCGCGCTTCGGGCGCTTCTTGGCCTCTTCGATCAATTCCTGGGCACGCTCCCAGGTCACTTCGCTGGGTTCTTCGTCTTTGGGAATGGTGGCGTTGACGCGTCCAGCCTTGATGTATGGGCCGTAACGTCCGTTGAGCACCCGGACGGTGTCGTCTTCTTCAAACACCTTGATCAAGGCTTTGGCATCGGCTTCCAGCTTGGCTTTGATCAACTCCATCGCACGCTCCAAGGTGACCGTGTAAGGGTCGTCTCCTTCGGCCGATTTCAACGACACAAACTTGCCGTCGTAGCGCACGTAGGGGCCGAACCGACCGATGGCCGCCGTCACTTTCTTGCCCTCGTGCTCGCCCAATGTCCGTGGCAACTTGAACAGGTCCAGGGCTTCCTCCAGGGTGAGGGTCTCGATGCTTTGGCCGGGCAGGAGGGAGGCAAATTGTTTTTCGTCGTCGTCTGGGCCGCCGATCTGGGCCATGGGGCCATAGCGCCCGATGCGACATAGGATTTGCGCCCCAGATTCTGGATGGACGCCGAGAATCCGCTCGCCAGAGGCCCGCTCCGCGTTTTCCATGGTGTCCTCCACAGTCACCTTGAAGGGCTGGTAGAAGCGCTTGAGCATCGCACGCCAGTCGAGTTGACCTTGTGCGATGACGTCGAACTCAGTCTCCACATCTGCTGTGAAGTTGTAGTCGAGGATGTTGGGGAAGTGCTCGAGCAAGAAGTCGTTCACCACCAGTCCGATGTCGGTGGGGAAGAGCTTGCCGCGTTCTTGACCCGCGTTTTCTTCTTCTGAAGCGGCCTGGAGTCCTTCGCCGTTCAGGGTCAGCACCCGGTATTCCCGCTTGACCCCGTCGCGGTCCTCTTTCACCACGTAGCCGCGCTTTTGCATGACGTCAATGGTGGAAGCGTAGGTGGAAGGTCGGCCAATGCCCAATTCCTCGAGGCGCTTCACCAAGCTCGCTTCTGTGTACCGCGGGGGGTGCTTGCTGAAACGCTGCGTGGCGACAATGGCGCTGCGGGACAAGTCCTGACCTTCGGTCATGGCGGGCAGCATGTCCTTGGTTGTTTCGTCCACACCGTCTTCGTCGTCGGTTCCTTCCAGGTACAACTTCAAGAATCCCTCGAAGGTGATGACTTCGCCTCGGGCGACGAACCACTCTTCGCGGCCGGACACGGAGATTTTGGCCACCGTCTTGTCGAGTTTGGCGTTGGCCATTTGGGAGGCCAATGTGCGCTTGTAGATGAGGTCGTACAAGCGCTGCTCCTCGTGCGACGCATCCACAGACGCGGCAGACAAATCGGTGGGTCGGATGGCTTCGTGTGCTTCTTGCGCTCCCTTGGATTTGGAGGCAAAGGAGCGGGTTTCAGCGTACTCGGCGCCAAACGTTTTGGTGATTTGTTTCTCCGCGGCTTCAAGCGCCAAGTCGCTCAAGTTGGTCGAGTCGGTGCGCATGTAAGTGATGCGACCAGCCTCGTACAGACGCTGTGCGACCCCCATGGTGCGGGACACGCTGAAGCCCAGTTTCCGGGACGCTTCTTGCTGCAGGGTGGATGTCGTGAACGGCGCTGCTGGCTTCTTCGTGGAAGGCTTCGTCTCGATGGACGAGACGGTGTGACTGGCCCCTTGGCAAGCCGCCAGGAAGGCCTGGGCGTCATCCTCGGTTTTGAACGTCTTGTTGCACGTCGCCTTCACTGCCGATTTGCCAGTGCCAAAGTGGCCCACGACACGGAAGGTGGATTCAGCGATGTGCGCATCGATTTCACGCTCGCGGTCCACGATGATGCGGACCCCCACGCTTTGCACCCGACCCGCACTCAATTTGGGCCTGACTTTGCGCCACAACACAGGGCTCAAGTCGAATCCCACGAGGCGGTCCAAAATGCGGCGCGCCTGCTGGGCGTTCACCAAATCAATGTCCACTTGACGTGGCGATTCAATGGCCTTCAAAATGGCGGGCTTGGTGATCTCAGAAAACACGATGCGCTTGGTCTGCTCGGCTTGCAATCCCAGCGCCTCCATGAGGTGCCAGCTGATGGCCTCTCCTTCCCGGTCCTCATCCGTCGCGAGCCACACTGTCTCCGCCTTTTTTGCCAAAGATTTGAGCTCAGTCACAACCTTTTTGCTTGAAGCGCTGACTTCGTACTTGGGGGCAAAGTCGTTCTCGATGTCGACGCTTTCGTTGCCCTTGGCCAAGTCCCGAATGTGCCCCATGGACGACTTCACGACGAAGTCTTTGCCGAGGTAGCCTTCAATCGTTTTCGCCTTGGCAGGCGACTCTACAATGACGAGGTTTTTGGCCATGGAGGTGGGGTTGGGCGGGCAAATTAAAGACAACTTTCGGAGAGAATCGTTCGCAAGGGAACTCAAACAGCCCGCATTCTGAGGGTACCCCTAAAGGGGTGACAATTTGGCAGTGGTGTACATTTGCACCATGCGAGAAGGACATCAACCCTTGGAGGAAACGAGACAAGGAGAAGCGACTGTGGTCCAAGGACCAGGGGCGTCGGGGCGCAAATTGTACCTGGAGAGCTACGGCTGTCAAATGAATTTCAGCGACAGTGAAATCGTGGCGAGCATTCTGGCCGACGCGGGTTTCCAAACCACTCGGGAAGCGGACGACGCGGATTTGGTCTTGCTGAACACATGTGCCATTCGGGACAATGCGGAGCAGCGGGTGCGAAACCGCCTCGTCCATTTCAAGGCCAACAAACGCAAGAATCCCAGCCTCGTGGTGGGCGTCTTGGGATGCATGGCCGAGCGTTTGCGAGACAAGTTGCTCGAGGAGGAAAAGTTGGTGGACCTCGTGGTCGGGCCCGACGCCTACCGGGATTTGCCCAATTTGGTGGACCAGGTGGAGGGAGGCCAAAAGGCGGTGAACGTCCTGCTTTCCCGGGAAGAGACCTACGCCGAAATCAGCCCAGTGCGGTTGGACAAGGGTGGGGTCACCGCCTTCATCAGCATCATGCGCGGCTGCGACAACATGTGCTCGTTCTGCGTGGTGCCCTTCACCCGCGGCCGCGAGCGCAGCCGGGACCCCCAGTCCATTGTGCAAGAGGCGCAGGAGTTGTTTGACCAGGGCTACCGCGAGGTGACGCTGTTGGGTCAAAACGTCGATTCCTACAAATGGAACATCGACAACAAAGGGGTGGTGAAGGACGAAAGTCAACCCGTGGTGCGCTTCGCTGAATTGCTGGAGCTCGTCGCGGCGGTCAACCCCGACCTTCGGGTTCGGTTCAGCACGTCCCACCCCAAGGACATGACCGACGACGTGTTGCACGCCATGTCTCGCCATGAGAACATCTGCGAATACATCCACCTTCCGGTGCAAAGCGGACACAGCGACATGCTCAAGCGCATGAACCGGGGGTACACCCGCGAATGGTACCTCGACCGCATCGCCGCCATCCGTCGCATCATGCCGGGCTGTGCGATCAGCACGGACATCATCACGGGATTCTGTGGCGAGACAGAAGAGGAACACCAAGCCACGTTGTCCTTGATGGACGAAGTGCGCTACGACATGGCCTTCATGTTCAAGTACAGCGAACGTCCCAAGACCTTGGCCGAGCGCAAATACGAGGACGACATTCCCGAGGAGTTGAAGGGGTCCCGGTTGCAAGAAGTCATCGCACGTCAAATGGTCCACGGCAAGGAACGCACCCAAGCGCTCGTGGGACAGGTGCACCGTGTGTTGATTGAGGGCACCAGCAAGAAGCGGGACGACCAGTTCTTTGGTCGCACCACCCAGAACACGGTGGTGGTCTTTCCGAAAGGCGATTTGAAGCCGGGCCAATATGTGAACGTGCGGACCACGGATTGTTCCGCCGTGACGCTGATGGGGGAAGTCACCGACGAACCCGCCCAAAGCTGATTGCCATGGACGTTGGGTCGTTGAAACGCCGGTTTGGGGTTGTGGGCACCGCGCCTGCCCTCGAGCGTGCCTTGAGCGTCACCGCCCAGGTCGCGGCCACCAACATCAGTGTGCTTGTGCTCGGCGAAAGCGGCACAGGCAAGGAAATCATGCCGCGCATCGTGCACCAGTTCAGCGCCCGGAAACACGGCCCCTACGTGGCGGTAAATTGCGGCGCCATCCCTGAAGGCACCATCGACTCGGAGTTGTTTGGTCACGAAAAGGGCGCCTTCACAGGGGCGACCGAAACGCGGAAGGGCTACTTCGAAGAGGCCAACGGGGGCACCATTTTCTTGGACGAAGTGGCGGAGTTGCCGCTGACCACCCAGGTTCGGCTCCTCCGCGTGTTGGAGACTGGGGAATTCATGAAAGTGGGGTCGTCCAAGGTCCAAAAAACCGACGTCCGAGTCGTGGCCGCCACCAACGTGGATTTCGACGAGGCAATCGACCGAGGACGATTCAGGGAGGACCTGTATTACCGCCTCAGCCAGGTACCCGTTCACCTTCCCCCGTTGCGCCAACGCGCAGGTGACATCCATCTGTTGTTCCGCAAGTTCACCACCGATTTCAGCGAGCAATACCGCATGCCTCCCCTCAGCTTGGACGAGGAAGCCGTGGAAA
>JBMZAB010000004.1:0-99627 GCA_049610985.1 Flavobacteriales bacterium
GGACGAGTTTGCCCGGCGCGATGAAGTTCCAGAGGTTCCACGCCACGGAGGAGGCAACCAAGATGCAGAGGATGATGAAGATGACCCATTGCAGTTCGGCAGCGATGTCCCAGAGGTCGATGAGTTTGTTCATGGCGTTTCATTGAGGGTGCCTCGAATGCGACGGAAGGTGCTCCAGCACAGTCCCGCCAAGACGACACACAATCCGGTTTGGACGTGCCCTTCGACAGGGACGCCTGCGCCAAGGAGCAGGCAATACACCCCCCAAACCAGGGTTCGGTCGCTTTTGCCCATGGGGCCTTCGTATCGCCGTTCTTCGCCCACGGCGGCGCCGAGCACGCCGGCGCATTCGTTCACCGCCGACATCCAAAGCAACGCCGCCACCCAGCCCACGTGGACCTCTGGCAACAGCGCCAGCGGCCACATCACGAGCGCGTCGCTGACAATGTCTCCAAGTTCATTCAAGACGGCCCCGGCCCTTGAGGTCATGTCGAACTGACGGGCCATCATGCCATCAAGGGCGTTCAAGGCCATGCGCAGGAGCAGCCCTGCCGTCACGACGAAGAACCACGCGCGTTGCTCCAGGCCGAGCACGAAGGCGTACCCCAACCCCCCAGACAGCGCAATGGCCATCCACGTCAAAGCGTTGGGTGTGACCCCAGCCTGACGCAATCGGCCCATCATCGGAAGCAGCGTGCGTTGGAAGGCCGGCTTCAAGTCGTACGTCGTGGGCACCTTCATTCTGGCAGAGGGTACTTTGGGTCAAACGGCCGGTTGTGAATGCGGTTCCGCGGCAATTCCGCAGGAAATACCCCGTGCTCGAAGAAGTGCAGGAACGGTTCGCCAAGTACGTCCCATCGCACGTACATCATGTCGTGGTCCAGGGCCACATGGAAGGCGTCGTGGGCGGTGGGATCGATGGTTTGCCAGTCGTACACCAACGGCCCCATGGCCTTGGCTTCGTCTTGCAGGAACCGCATCAGCGGGGTGGCGCGGTTTTCAATGGCGAGCCCCTTCTTCAGCCGGTCCGATTCTGGCACTTCGGGCCAAGTCGCCACACTCAAGTCCCGCAGCACTTTGCCCAGTTTGAGCATGCCGAGCTTGGGGATGCGTTCCATGGCCGTTTGCGGGGCACGCTCTTGCGTCGGACTCCGGTCGTACACGATGCGGGTCAGGTTGGCCATGGGGTGCGCCTCGAGCTGGGTGTGCAGCAAATATGCCCCCGCGATGTAGCAAATGGCCTTGACCTCCCGGTATGCCTCGAGATGCCTCGCCTCCACAAATGCTTCGAGGGCCTCAGAACTCTCTGTCAGCGAGGACCTGAGCAACACGTCCGGAATGAACACGTCCATTCCACAGTTGGCCCAAAACGCCATTTGAGCTTTGCACCCCTTTCGTGTGCCGCCGAATCCATTCAGGATGAGCAATGCGGTTTTTTGGTCCGCAGGCACATCTTCCTGGATGTGGATGAAGTGCTTGGCCTCCGCCTGCAGGGCGAAAGAGAGAAGCACACCAAAGACAATCCAGCGCAGTTGAGTCACACTGCAAACTACTTCATGCCATGCCCTCGGGCAAATGCCTGGCCCCAAGACAGGGTCAGAATTTCCGCTTTTCGTCCTTGTCCCAGAGGCCCCAGAATGCGCCGACGCTCCCTTCCGTGCCGACCTTCCACGCCTCGTCGAACGCCGCGAAATAGAACATGTCGATGCCTTCTTTGCGGGCCCAAGTTTGGGCGTTGATGAAGTATTTCAGCGCGTTGTTGTAGCTGGGCTCGGCCGCGCCCAAGGCCTCGCCCTCGCTGGGCCAGCCCGTCTCGGTGATGATGATCTTTTTGTCGGGCTGCGCTTGCTTCACCTGGTAGTACATCTGCTTCATGTAGAGCAGAGAGTAGTCCATGTGGCAGCCTTCCCAGTATGGGTAGCAGTTGGCCAAAATCACATCGCAGGCCTCTGCCAACAGAGGGCGGTCGCTGAATTCGTAGTACGCGTCGACGTAGCCCACCGGCACATCTGGGAGGGCGTTCCGCACGCGGTCGATGCATGCGATGAGCTCGTCCTCGTCCAAGTCCTCGCGGTAAAGCACTTCGTTGCCCACCGCCGCCACGTCCACGAAGCTGGCTCGGGCCAACTCCACGAGGCGCGTCATCTCCTCCTCGTTCTTGTCTTTCTTCTCACCCAGCCAAGCGCCGACGAGGGTCTTGAATCCGTATTCACGGGCGAGTTGGGGAATGAGGTCGTTCCCGTCGGTGCAGGAGAAAATGCGGATCCACTTCGTGTGGGGCTGGAGCAGCTCGAGCTTGCGCCGCACCTGCGCTTCGGTGAAGGAATCCCCAGGCTGCTGGTCCCCTTCGTAGGGACTGAAGCAGACGCCGTGCATTTTCTCATCGACCAGCAAAGCGCATTGCTTTCGAAGTTGGGCGCGGTCCAAACGGTTGGGGCCGTCCCCGGCCAGCGACAGGACCTTGTCGGCCCGGTACGACATGTTCATCAGTTTCATGGTCAGGCCTGTTGGGCGATCTCAGCGCGCTTTTGGAGGAGTTCTTCTTTCAACTTCGCGGCGCGTTCCTCGGTGATGTCGTAATTCTTCATGATGAGCAGGGCGCCGACCACTCCTGCGATGGGGAGGAGGGAGTAGAACGCCCGCATGCCGGTGACGGCCGATTCGGTGACGTTGTCCGCGTCGAAGCCCACGAAGGACAGGATGGCTCCGCTCAACAAGGCGGCCACGCCGAAGCCAAGCTTCACCATCCACCAGTACACTGCACCGAGCACGCCTTCGCGGCGCTTTCCTGTTTGGAGCTCGTCCAAGTCGCACACGTCCGCGGTCATGCTCATCATGATGGTGAACAAGCTGCCAATGCCAAACGAGTGGAACGGCAACGCAAACAAGAACAGGTAGGGCTTGCCCGGGATGAAGAGAAACCAAAACAGCACGTAGCCCAAGATCGAAATGAACTGACACACCATGAAGGCCTTTTTCTTGCCCAACTTCTTGGACAGGAAGGTCACGACGGGAATGACGAGGAAGGTGGTGATCAAGGCGCCCACTGAGCCGTGCATGGCAGGCCAAGTGCCGGCGCTGGCTGGGTCGCTGTTGAACATGTAGTGCACAATGATCAAAAACGTGAAGGCCGCGATGACGTTGAAGGAGTTGAAAATCAGAAAGGTTGCGCCTGCGATTTGGCGGAACTGCTTGATGCGGAAGGCTTCAAAGGCCGACACAAAAATCTTCCCCACGCTGCCCAACACGGCGGACACGTTGATGGGGGAGAAGTCAGTCCGGTCGAGGGTCGACTTGCTCTTTAGGAACAGCGCCGGCACCATGGCGAACAGCGTGCAAGGAATGGCGACCCAGACGGAGAGCTCACGGACCCCGGCATCGGCACCTTCAGGGAACCAACTGGGGTCGTAAAGGATGACCCAGAACCAAGGAGCAATGACCCACGCCCATTGCCCGATGAACTGGGCGACGGCCATGATCTGCGTGCGCTCGTGGAAGTCCTCGCTGATCTCGTAACCCATGGCCACGTAGGGGACGCTGAAGATGGTCAGCCCGAGGTAGAAGACGAGCGACCAGCTGAGGAAATAAATGAAGTTGTACGTGACGCCGTCGCCTTTGTGCAGTTGCCACATTGCGATGTAGGCGACGCCCATCAGCAGGGCGCCGATGAACACGTACTGGCGCCGCCGCCCCCATTTGGAACGGGTGTTGTCGGAGATGAACCCCATGACGGGGTCGGTGATGGCGTCGAAGACGCGGGGCAAAAACTGGATGATGCCCCAAAGCAGGGCGGCAAATCCGAGGTCTTGCACCAACACAATGATGAAGACGCCCAGGGCAGCCGGGAACATTTGGTTGGCCAGCATGCCAAATCCGAAGGCCACTTTTTGGCCCATGGAAACGGTCGGGGTGGGGGTTGAGGTGGAAGGGTCCATGATCCGCGAGGTTTAGAGGTCGTAAGGGGTGAGGACAATCGTTTGGAGGGCTTGCGCGTCCAGCTCGATGTGGACGTCGATTGGCAAGCCTTCAATGTGCACAGACCGAGGGGTGTCGCCTTGGTTGAAACACACAAGGGTGTAGGAGCCGTCTTCGTTGGCGGTGGCCACGGCCATCACGTCTTCATCCGGACATTCGCTGCCAAGCACGGTGGCGCCAGGCCGAATGAACTTGCTGAAGTGGCACATCACGTCGTAGAGCGGTGTGAAGTACACCTCGTCTTGTTCCGGGTCGACGATGACGGGGGCGATGCACCAGTTTTCAAACCAGTTGGGGCCTCCTTGTCGGTCCAACACCATGTTCCAGTCGACCCAACCGTGCACCCAGTGGTTCAAGCACCCGATGATGTCTCGGGCGTAGCGGTGGACCGGGGAGTACTTCGGATGCAAGTATTTTTTCTCCTCTTCGCGCCACGTGAAGCCCCAGTCGGTGGCTTCCTTTTGCCAGTACCAATCGTCGTCTTGCCAAACAGGCACTTCCGCGTCGATGCATCCTTCGGTTTCGATCAGGAATTTCTCAGGCGCCGCATCGTGTGCACGGTCGAGGTCGTCGGGGAAGAAATCGTAGGTGCTCTCGTACCAGTGAATCGCGGTCCCTGCGAAGTATTTCGCGCTTTCCTCGTCGCGGTACATGGAGGCGGTCCACTCGTCAAGTCCTGCGCGATTCTGATCGTAGCCCAGGATGTTCAGGTGTCCCAAGCCGTTCGTTTCCAGGGCTGGGCCGAGGTGCTCCTTCACGAATTCCGTCATCTCGTCGGGCGAGTAATGCATGCTCTCCCAGTTGTTCCCGTTGCCGTGGGGTTCATTCTCCACGGTGAACCCCCACAAGGGAAGACCTTCGGCCAAGCACTCCTCCGCGTACTTGACGAAGAAGTTGGCCCAAGTGGGTTGCATGTCCTTGCGCAGGTGCCCTCCGACCCAATCGTTGTTGTCCTTCATCCACGGCGGAGCCGTCCAAGGTGAGGCAATGAGTTGGAATCCCTCTTTAGAGATGTCTTGGGCTGCCCGGATCATCGGGAACAGGAATTCCCGGTCCTGGTCCATGTTGAAATGCTTCAATTCCAGGTCGCCTTCCACCTCCGCGTAGCTGTAGTGGAACCGCGAGAAGTCGCACGAATTCATGTGCGTCCGGGTGAGGCTGTAATTGGCACCCTCTTCGGCGAAGTAGGCCTTGAGGATGTTGTCGCGTTGGGGTGCGCTCAACTGGTGCACGAGGTAGGCCGAGGCGTCGGTGAAGGACCCGCCAAAGCCTTCGATGCGTTGTCTTTTGTCGTCGGCATTCACCTGCACGTGCAACACCTCAGACTGGGGGTTCTCCCAACCGTCCACAGTGGGTTGAGGGACCTCGTGGAAACGGCCTCCGTGGCGTGAGGTCGCAAACACGGTTTTCCGGAACGTCTTTTCCTTCATGGCGGAAGCTTCTTGATGCGATTGGAACAGGGACTTGACCACATGGAAGGCGTCCTTCGGATTGCGATGGATGTCCACCAAGCCCCAGTGCTCTTCGTTGGCGTCGCTGTCGTAAGGGACGCCGCTGCTCGCAGGGGCCATGCCGCCAGGGTCTTGCTCGTGGGGGTTGCCCGCTTTCCACCAGCCGTCGGTGAAGGAGAACAACAAGGCTCCGGCGCAAGAGACCGAGTCTGAAAGCAAGGGCTCCAGCAAGTTCTGGGTGGCGTCGGCTTGCGCCCGCGGATTGTGGCCTTGCTTGTAGCCCAGCGCCGCAGTCGTCATGTAGCTGTCGGCGCCGATTTCAGAGAAGTACACGGGCTTGTCGCTGCGCTTGGCGAAGTCCATGGCGGCGGTATACGACACGTCCCAGCGGTACACGTTCATGCCCCAGACGTCGATGTCGGTCAGCTCGTCGATGAGCGCTTGATCTGGCAATTCGCCGTGGGCGGTGGAGACAGGGTGGTTGGGGTCCACAGCCTGGATGGCCGCAGAGGCTTCACGAAGCGTTTCATACCACACGTCCAACGACCCGCCGAACCACTCGGGGTGGAAGTTGTACTCGTTGCCCAATTCCCAAAGCAGGATCGCAGGATGCGACTTGAACCGCTTCACGTAGTCGAGGTAGGTTCCAGATTGCAGGTCGTAGACGCCGCCTTGGTTGTAGCCCAGCCCTACGATGACAGACAGACCTGCCGCGCTGATTTCGTCGAGCACCTCCTTGGAGGCGATGGGCTCGTACACCCGCAAGGTGTTGATCCCCATGTCTTTCATCAAGACCAAATCTTGGGTCAGCGTCTCAAAGCTGCGCTCAGATTCTCCCACCGGCACCGGGTGGTAGCACACGCCGTACATGAAGTGTGGGCCTTCATCGGTGAAGAGCTGTCCTTCCTCCACCCAAACGTGGCGGGCTTCCGTGGTGGATCCGCAGGAGGTGCCCAGCAACATGGTGGCTGCGAAGGCGACAAACAAGGGAAGGTGTTTCATGGTCAATGGGCTGGGTTCAAGACGTGGCGGTCGAGCAAGTCGCGCTCGCCAGAGTAGGTGGGCTTGATGATGTGACCATCTCGGGTGAGGCCCTCGAACACCCCTTGTTCCACGAGGGGCCAAAGCGCGTATTTCGCTTCTCCATCGCGGGTGAACAGCCCAAAGTGGTTTTCGGAATCGGTGGGGTTGGCTGCGCTTTTCCAAGGCTCGTCGAACGCTTCGAAGAAAAAGCAGCTGATGCCCTCGGATTGCGTCCACTTGCGCATGCCATGGTGGAACAAGGCTTGTTTGAACTCGTCGGCGGCTCGAGAACCTTCCGGCCCGTAGAAGCCGTCGGACACGCTCGCCCAGCCGGTTTCGCCAATGTGGACAGGCTTGTCGGGGTCGATCCGCTGGACGTAGTTCACCACTTGGGCGTACTGGTTTTGGCTGTACGCCACGGCCCGCGCCATCGCGCCTTCCACGTCGTGGGGGTCAAGTCCTTCGCCCCTCCAGAATGTGGGGTTGTAGTGCGTGTCATGGAACGGGTAGGTGTGCATGGATACGAAGTCCACGGCTTGGATGAGGCTGTCGAGGTCCGCGTTGTGGTACTCCGGCCCGCCGCCTCCCCACGAAGCGAAGTTGTCTGAGCTGGTGACCCACAAGTCGCTTGGAAGGTCGCCTTGGGCTTTCAGGTCTTGCAAGTGGTTCACCCAATGCAGGATGACCCCAGGCGCCACGAAGTACGACGCGGCCCAGTGGACCATGGCTTCGTTGCCGACGGCCAAAACTTTGACGATGTCTGGGTGGGCTTGGGCCAGGGCCACCGCCCGGCCAATCTCGGCCTCGTTGGCTTCAAAATCTTGCTCAGCGTGGTTGGGTTCGCCAGTCCACGCGCCCATACAATCGATCCAGGCCCCAAGCATCACGTACATCTCGAAACTTGAATCCTCTTGCTTCAAGGACGCGATGGCCTGAACCACGTTGGACGCGTGTGGAAGCTGGACGTTGTACGTGCGCAAGAACCGGATGCCCATGGCATGCAGAATGCGCATGTCCTCTTTCAGCTGGTCGAGGGTGGGTTGTTCTGCACGGCTTGTCTCCCGATACCCTCCATACGAGATGGCGGGGCAGTCGGGGTTGCCCAAAAGTTCAGCGGCCGAGAGGTGTTTCATGGGGTCGGTGGGGTTGGCGTCTCCGCAGGAAGCGAAGGCCGCAGTCAAACACAACAGGACGACCAAGGATCGTCCTGTTCGCGCCAAGGCGCAACGTGTGAGTGTCTTGAAGGGCAGGCTGTGCATGGCCCAGGGGTCAAGCTGTGACGGTCATTCGGGCCACGTCGTTGGAGCGGCGGAAAATCTTCCGGCTCCATTCGAGGTCCAATTCCAACCCGTCGAACCGCTCGGTTCGGCCGTCGGCCAAGGTGAGTTCAATCGAGGGTCTGTCGCCGCGGAGGTGCACCACAGGCACTTGACACAAGGTGTATGCCAAGCTGTCCGAAGGCAAGTCGACGGTTTGCCATGATTGGGTGACGTCGACGTACTCAAAGCTCGCCGGCGCTGATAAAAATTCTTCGGCGTGCAGGAGTGCTCGGTCGAAGTGGATTTTGCCTTCCGACACCCGAACACCCAATTCGCCAAAGCGACAGAGCAGGTCTTCCTTCACTTGGCCCGTCATGCCAGGCTGCTGGGCGCCTTTCCCACCGGGGGTGTGCGAGTAAGGGTCTGTGGGGAACGCGCCGTAGAGCTCGGGCGACTTGTGGGCGCCGATGCCTGCGTTGATTTCGAAGTAGTGGTCGAACAATCGGCCCACCACTTCTGGAGATTCCTGCTGGGCGACCGCGTCCTGGGTCACCTCGAACGCCGCCAACCGGAGCTTGGACACCATGTGCCAGTATATCGAGCCGAGGCCCTCGTAACCGAAGAACGTGCCGGACCGGCCAGTGAATGCTTTGTGGTTGAAGATGCCCTCGTAGATGGCCTCCACGCCTTGCTGGTCTTTGGCCACCAACGCATCGTACGCTGCAGGGAGCTCCTTCAGCGCGGCCCTGAGGGCTTTCACATTGTGGAAGTTGCCGTTGAAGTGGTAACCGCCAAGGCAATCTTGGGTGACGATGTCTTGGTTCCCGTCGGCCAAAAGTTGGGTCAGCAACGCCGAGTCGGCCACGGCTTTGGGGTCCAGGTTGTTCTTGTCCAAGAAGCGCGGCAGGTCCTTGTTGGGGTAGAGCACGTAGCTGTACTGGTCCTCTCGGAACAGGGCGCTGGCCTTGAGGGCGTCGAGCACCTCGAGGCTTTCCTTCGCGTCGAGCAAGCCGGAGCTGAGCACGGCCACTTGACCTTCCAACATTTCAGGGAGGTACGTGATGTCCACGCCGCCGTCCGCTTCCACCGTCATCAGGTTGTACGCGTGGTACAGGCCGTCGGTCCGCTTGTTGGCCCGGATGGAGTGTTCGAGGTGAGAGAGCGCCACCTCCACGAAGCTTGCGAGGTCTGACAAGGCCAATGTGCCCTTGCGGCCGGAGAAGTCCTCCTTGTAGATTTTGTGGCGGTAGTCGCTGGATGCGGTGCCCAACCCGTCCAAGATGGCGCGGCGCTGGGCGTTGGAGATGTCGCCCGACGTCAACCCTTGGTGCGCGCGTAAGGTGGCGTCAATGCGGCGGAAGCAATCCAACAGTTCCTCAGACACAGAGACCGCTTGGTGGTTGGTCTTCGCCAAGATGTCCTGGAAGTAGACCAAGAACCGACGGAGGTAGTACAACGTCACCATGGACACGCCATTGCCCACCAGGGCGTTGTTGGCGTCGTTCCACTCCGGGCGTTGGGTGTTCATCCAAATGCCGCCCTCGGGGATGAAGTTGGCGACTTTGGCAAGCATGGTGGCCATCAACTTCTCGATGAAGTTCACCTTGTAGATGAAGACGTGGGTCTCGCGCAGGAGTGCGCCGTCGCCGCCTATTTCGCCGCGCTTGAGGTCGATTTTTTGGCCTGCCTCGTGGTCGTAATCGATGGTGTTCTTCGGATCCTCGAGCAGCGATGCGTAGGGCTTGATGCGGTAGGGAACGTTCGCGTAGACAAACGAATCGTTCTCGAAGTACGCCTCCAATTTTTCGGGGTAGTAGGCCCGCAGGAATTCGAGGAACTTGAGGAGGTAGATGATTTGGTGGTCGCCCCAGTAGCCGATGTACGACCAGGGGTTGTCCGGCTCAATCTCTTCCCACTCAAAGCCATCCTTGAACACGCGGTACGGGTTGTAGCCGTCGAAGGTCGTCGCGTTCAAGAACTTGAAAATCATGCCTTCGATGAATTCGGGGTACGAGTGCACCAAGGCTTCCCAGTTTTGGAAGATGTCGCGCCAGTTGCCCTGGTAGTCCAAAATCTTTGATCCTGTCTCCTCGTCGCGCAGGTTGATGGAGAATCGGTTCCAGGGGCGGCTGGGGTCGCCGTGGCGGCGGCTGAACTTCAGCGGCAAGTACTCCGCGCACAAGCGCTTGAAGTTGAGGTCGTTGTCCTGTCCAGCTTGGGCTTGCAAGAAGGCCAGGTCGAACTTCTTGGGCCACCCTTGCATGAGCTCGGACTTCTTGAAGAAGACCTTGTGGTTGGCCCGGTCGATGTAGGCCATGAAGTCGGCCCGCTCGATCGTGTAGTTCTCGTCGAAAATGCCGCCCCGCATGATGTTGAACATCGTGTTGGCGAAGTGTCGAATGTTGCGTCGTCGGTCGGCGGTGAGCTGCAAGCCATCGCTGGCGGCCACCAACTCGATGAGGCGTCGTGAGCCTTCTTCGATGTCCTCGAGCAACGCATGCTTCAGCGCGTCGGGCGCGCTCAGGTTCTGCTTCAGCTGAACCACGCTGCGGATCGACTGGCCCAAATTCGTGGCCATGACCCAGTCTTGGGTGGCGCCGGCCGCCAATTCGAAGTCCGTTTGGACGAAGTAGGCGCCGCGTTCCGCTTTGATGTCGGTTTCTGTGACCACAGTCCCGCCGGTTTGGAAGGCGGGGAGCTGCTTGGAGGACAACAACACCTTGGGCGAGTCCAAGCCGATGGACCACACGACGTTGGCCTTCAGCGCCTCGCTGGGCTCGGCTTTGTCGGAGATGATGGCGCTCAAGGCGTAAAGTCCGAGGTTGCCTTCCTCGAGCTCGCATTTCTTGTACGCGTCCACCAGGTTGCTGCTCCCGCGCTGGAGGCCTTCGGGCACGCCGTAGGGCAGGATGTTCTGGATGCCGTCGAGCAGGCTGACCTTCACAGAAGCGGATCCGGTCGACGTCAACTTGGCGTGACGGACGAAGCCAAACTTCTCGCTGGCCGCCCACTGGTATTGGAAGGTGAGTCCGAGGTCGTGGTTGACTTCTTCGAACAGAATCTTGTTGCCGTAGGCGTTCTTGTAGAGGTTGCGGTCGAGGCGGTAGACGCCTTTGTTTTGGTCTGAAAAGGGCTGCCAAAGCATCCGACGCTCCCCGGCGTCAACCAACACGACGGTCTTGCTGCCGGTGGTCTCGGCGGCCTCCGTGATCTTGTCGTCGGTGTAGTAGGGGAAGAGGGCGAAGTCGCTGTTCTTCCGGCCCGCGCTCAATCCGCCGTTGCTGGCGATGAACATCCAGTGGTCCGAGTGGCTCACGATGCTCATGAAGAAGGGACGCATCCGGTCGACGGCGCTGATCTTGTAGTAGGTCTCTTCGCCGAGGGTGACCTCCTCGCCAGAGGAAGAAGTGTCGGGGGTTTGGTATGGTTGCTGCCCGAGGTAGATGGGCTTGACGTGGTCCGAGGCGCTCATTGCAGGGAAGTGGTGGTTGTCTTGGGACCCGCAACATCGAACGTGTCCATAGGACGTCCGACGGGGTCGCCATGCCGTGCGTTTACGGCCAAGCGAAAATATGGCTTGGAATTGAGATTTCCCCCCTCTTCACAGGGCATGTTCTCCACCGATGCCCCTCATCTTGGCCGTTGTGCCTCCAGTCGCGCACCCCTGCCGCAGGAAGGGTGTCCAGCGGCCCCCATCCTGAGGCCCAGATTCACCCTTGAGGAGGGGGTGTCAGTGCACCACGAACTTCCGTGTTCCGCAGCCGGTTTGGTGTGCAAAAATCACCCCGCCAGGCAAGCCCAAATCGGTGAGACTGGGGGCATCCGGTTGTTGAGAAAGTCGTATGTTGTGGACATCCCTTACGATTTGAATGTCAATGATTTTGAAAAGCCCCTGTCGACGCCTTGGCTTGGCGCTGGTCCTTGTGTTCACGTGTGTCGTCGACACTGTGCACGCCAAGAATTTGGACAGCTTGAAGCAGGTCATTGCAGGCCTGGAGCCTGGCATGGCCCTGGCTGAGGTGCACCTCGAGCTTGCGGATGAATATGCTGGCCGCGCTTTGTACGCTGAGGCACTGAAGGAGTGTGAGCGTGCACTGGACTTGAAAAAAGCCCACGGCGATGCACTGGACGAGGCGGATGCAATGGTTCGACTGGGTGTGGCTTTGGGCACCATGGGGAAGAATGGCAAGGGCATCGCGTGGGTGAACAAAGGACTGAAGGTGTTCAATGCGAGACGTGACGAGGCTGGAATTGCGCGGGCCACCACAGAGTTGGGTGTGCTGATGGCCAATTCAGGAGAAGATCCATTGACGGCCAAAGAGCATCTGATTGACGCCCTGGCTTACCACCACGAGCATGACAACATTGACATGCTCGTCAGGAGCTATTACGCTTTGGGAAAGGCTTCATTTTTCTTCGAGGAGAGCCCTGCGAAGACGTTGAAGAACTACTACAAGGTGATTGAGCTGCTGCGCGGTCAATCTGGTCGGTCTGAAGTCAAAAACAACACCTTGGCTGGAGCCTACAACAACAGTGGTTTGGTTTACCTCCATGCCCACGAAAACACGCTGGCCATCGAGTACTTCAACAAGGCGCTGGAGAGTCTTCCCGAGGATGGCAACGCCATGTTCAAGGGAATCATGAATTTCAACCTGGCGGTGTTGCACCACAGGTTGTCTGATTTCGAAGCGGCACATGGACATCTCGATGTCGCCGTAAGCCTCAACGACGAATACGGGACTCCATATTTTCGTGAAGCCCTCCACGCGTGGAGGGGGAGGTTTTACTTGAAGCAAGGTCGGCTGGATTCAGCGCAGCATTATCGAAACCTCATTCAGGGCCTCGACGGCCAAGACCAATCCAAGCTTCCTGTGAATTACACGTTTCTGGGCGACGTGAGTTTTGCAGAGCAAGACTTCGAAAAGGCCCGTGAGCACTACGAATCCGCCATGTCGAAAAATTTCAATGAAGGTGGGATTTTTGCCAATGACGACGTGGAGGCGGTGATGGGCGCATCAAGGTGTGCCAAGGCCCTGGGAAATTTGTTGCGCGCCTTTGAACTTCAGGAGAAGTACTACGCCATGCGGGACAGTGTGATGGAAGTTCGTCGGATCCCAGCGATCAGCTTGTCGGAAACCAGAGAAGAAGTTTCTCTCCGTGAGAAGGAGGAACGCAGGAGGGTGGAGCAGGAGCGCGAGGCGGCCAAGTCGAGAAACTTCCTGCAGTACTCTGCGGGTCTCCTTGTGATTGTGATTTTGCTTCTTCTTTTGAACCTGGTCGTGAAGCTGACGCTGCCCTCTTTGGTGATCAAAGCCGCGTCGTTCATCACGGTGTTGACCTTATTCGAATTTGCACTGGTGTATTTGGACCCCACCATTGAGGCGGCTTCTGGCGGTCAGCCTTTGGCCAAACTCGGCATCAACCTCCTGATTGCCACGGTCATTTTCCCGCTGCACACCTTCATTGAAGGGCGGATTGCGAAGGCTTACGGTTGAGCCAACTCAGCGCTGGACGTCCACCTGGATGTTCGCGGCCATGGCCTTGGCTCGTTCAACCAAGTCATCCACGTTGTCGCCTGGCGCGCCGTGGGTCACCGCCACGGCCATGCGGCGGTAGGGGCGCACTGTCGGCTTTCCGAAGACACGAAAGTCGCTGGCGGGCTCGGCCGCGGCGTCCGCCAACCCTGTGAAGACAGGCGCGGCTCCTGCGTGGGGCGCCAGGGACTCGGGGGCCAAAACCACGGCGCTTGCACCCGGCCGTTGTTGGACGATGGCCGGGACAGGCAAGCCCAGAACGGCACGCGCGTGCAACTCGAATTCCGAGAAGTTTTGTGTCCCGGCGAGGGTCACCATGCCGGTGTCGTGGGGTCGGGGCGACAGTTCCGAGAAGTACACCGTGCCCGGCCGGCCGTTCCTCGGGTTTTGGATGAAAAATTCCACGCCCCAGATGCCGCTGCCGCCCAGCTCGGCCGTGACGGCGGCAGCCATCGTTTGGGCTTGCTCGAGCAAGTCGGGCTCCATCACGGCAGGCTGCCAGCTTTCCTGGTAATCGCCGCGCTCTTGGCGGTGGCCGATGGGGGCGCAAAACAGCGTGTCGCCCGAGTCTTGCGTCAGAGTGAGCAGGGTGATTTCGTAGTCGAAGTCGATGAAGGCCTCCACGATGATCTCGGCCAAATCTCCACGCGAGCCTTCCAAAGCGTAGTTCCACGCCTTCTCGACGTCGGCTTGGGTGCGGATGACGCTTTGGCCTTTGCCGGAACTGGACATCAGCGGCTTGACGACGCAGGGCATGCCCACGGCATCGACGCCAGCTTGGAGCCCTTCCAGCGACGTCGCGTACTTGAACGGCGCGGTTTTCAGGCCCAGGTCCACCGCCGCGAGGTCGCGGATGGCCCTGCGGTTCATGGTATAGTGGGCCGCCTTGGCGGAGGGCACCACACGAATGCCTTGCTTCTCGTAGTCGTAGAACCGTTCTGTGCGGATGGACTCCACTTCCGGCACCACGATGTCGGGTTGGTGCTTGGCGACAATCGCGTCGAGGGCGTCCCCGTCGAGCATGGAAATCACCTCAAATTCGTCCGCCACTTGCATGGCTGGTGCGCCGGCATAAGCGTCCACCGCAATGACGTGTTGGCCCAACCGTTGGAGGGCGATGACGACTTCTTTTCCGAGCTCGCCAGAGCCGAGGAGCATGATTTTCTTGTGCATGGCGGCAAGTTAGCATGGCTCCCGTGCAGGGTGGCGGGAGAAGTTTGTGCGTTGCGGGCGACCTTGGGGCATGCTTCCGATCGACCTCCACGCCAAATTTGACCTGGTCACCGACCACTGGCACCCCCACATCGTGGCCTCCCTCAACGGCCAAGACGTCAAAGTCGCCAAGATCCAGGGCGAGTTTGTGTGGCACAGCCACGACGAGGAGGACGAGTTGTTTTACGTGTTCAAGGGGGCGTTTGACATGCACTACCGCGACCGGGTGGAGTCGCTCACGGCAGGCCAAATGGTCGTCGTCCCACGCGGCGTGGAACACAAGCCGGTCGCCGAGGAAGAAACCTGGATCGTGCTGTTCGAGCCTCAGGCCATCGACCACACCGGGGGCGTGGAGTCGCCCCACCGAAAGACCCAGCTGAAGCGCATCTGACGCGCCGTCAGAGCAGCCCCCTTGCGCGGAGGTAAGCGATCTGCACCGCGAACTTGACACGCTTCTTGGCCACCTTGAACCGCCTGCGGAGCGAAGGCTTGGCGTCCGACTCTTGCCGCTTGTCGTTGGCATGGGGAAACGGCGCGTCAGGCACGGGATGTCCAAGAAATTCACACAGTTCATTCCATCCTGCGCCTTGCGTGAAGTCGACCACGAGAAGGTCGTCCGGGCGGTCCTTGAAGTGGTCCATCACCGACTCGTTGTGACGGTTGTAGACGTTGAGGGTGTGAGCCTTGTCGTCCCTGGGGAGCCCTTTGCCCCGGCCGTAGATTCACTCGTGCATCGGGTCGCGGAGGTCGCCGATGTGGCGCACTACGCTCTCACACCAGCGCTCAGGATCGCGGACGGTGAGGATGAATTTGCTGCCTGGCACCCAAGCATCCAGGTCCTTGTACATGAGCGGCTAAGGGTTGTCCTCCACCGCATCGAAATGCTTCAGTTTACGGAGCACCCGGTTCATGTTGCCGTGGAGGTAGGGCCAAAGCACTTGGTGGTTGTTGTCCCCCACGCGGTACCCCAAGGTGCGCAACGCGTCGCGCAGCGAAGAGGTGCCGGTTTTTTGGAAGCCGACGCCGACAATCAAGGGGGAGGAAGCCCGCGGCATGCCGGCAAAAATAGCGCCCGGTGGTGAGGCGCATTTGAATGAAAACGCAGAACTTACGCCCATGCTTAAACCTTGCGCAATGAAACAATTCGGTTCCTTCTTGGCTTCAGCCCTGCTTGTGGCGGGCGCGTGGGCCCAAACTTCGGTGGTGACCTTCAACGTGAACATGGAAAATGAAACCGTGTCGCCGGACGGGGTCTACCTCGGCGGCGGCGTCATTGGAGGCCCGACCGCACATCAATTGACGGACCCCGACGGCGACAACATTTTCAGTGTGGAGGTGCAGCTCCCAAACGGGACCACCGGCAACTACATTTTCCTCAATGGCAACTGTCCCGACTGGAGTTGCAAGGAGAACATCGCGGGGTTGCCCTGCAGCGACCCCAACAACTGGGACGACCGGACCTTGCCTGCGATCACGGGGGACATGTCGATCAGCACCTGCTATGGGCAATGCTCCACAGATGGAACGTGCGGTGCGCCACCTGCTTCTGCGGTGGTGACCTTCGAGGTGAACATGGAAAATGAAACCGTGTCGCCGGACGGAGTTTACCTCGGTGGCGGGGTCATTGGAGGCCCGACCGCACACCAATTGACGGACCCCGATGGCGACGGGATGTACAGCGTGGATGTGGCATTGCCTTTGGGATTGACGGGCAACTACATCTTTTTGAACGGCAACTGCCCCGACTGGACCTGCAAGGAGAACATCGCGGGGTTGCCCTGCAGCGACCCCAGCAACTGGGACGACCGTACCTTGCCTGCGATCACGGGGGACATGACGATCAGCACGTGCTTTGGCACATGCTCGGAAGACGGCACCTGCGTGCCGCCACCACCACCACCTCCCTCGTCAGACGTGACCTTCCGGGTGGACATGAGCGAGTACACAGGCACCTATGGCACAGTGAACTTGAACGGTTCTTTCAATGGGTGGTGCGGCCCATGCGCCACGATGACGGACGACAACGGAGATGGGGTCTTCGAATACACCCAGGAATTGGACGATGGCCAGGTGTACGAATACAAGTTCACCGTGGACGGATGGACCTCCCAGGAGGAGTTCTTGGAAGGCACGTCGTGCACCTCTACGATTGACGGCTACACCAACCGCACCTTGGAAGTGGCCGGCGACCAAGTGTTGCCGGCTGTGTGCTGGAACGAGTGTGCCGTGTGCAACGCAGAGCCCGTGCCCGGTTGCACTGATGCGTCGGCTTGCAATTTTGATCCAAATGCCACAGAAGACGACGGCAGCTGCGTGTTTGGCGAGGGTCCGGTCTTGGGATACACGGTGGAAGACGCACTGTGCTTCGGCGAAGCGGGCGTGTTGTCCTTGGACGATGCGACCATGGCGCTGTTGGACGATGGGTTGATCTCGGTCGACGTGGTCGGTGCCGGGGAAATGTTGCTGGCGGGCGATTACGTGCTGGTGGCTACGGACCTCCAAGGATGCACCAGCGAAGCGCCCTTCACGGTGGGGGAGCCCAACGCCCTTGAGGTGGAGGTCGCTGTAGTGTCGGAGGATTCCGGGGCCGGGGACGGCCAAGCCGAGGCGATGGTGTCCGGCGGCACACCTGAATACGTGGTGGTTTGGAACGACATGACAGGCATCGAGGTGAATCCAGATTCCCTTTCCATTGGGTTGTACACCGCCATTGTGACCGACGCCAACGGATGCACGGCCTCGGCCAGTTTGACAATGACGGTGGCCGGCATTGAAGATGTGGTGGCCCTGAAGGGGGCCGTGTTTCCCGTGCCCGTGCTCGACCAATTGAACGTCCAGTTGGCTGCGCCGCTTTTGGGCGACGCGACGGTGCGCGTGCGCGACATGCAGGGTCGGCTTGTGGCGTCTGCCGTCATGCGTTCATCCGAACAGCGCATCGTGTTTTCTGCGACTGCGTGGGAGGCGGGCGTGTACACGGTTCAAGTGGCCTCTGAAGGGGCGCGTGCGACGTGGAGCTTTGTGAAGTGAAGCCTGCTCGGACTCAGACTTGAGGACATGAAAAAGGCACCCCGCGGGGTGCCTTTTTTGGGTTCAAACTGTGGAGGAGATCACTTGGCCTTGAAGTAGCCGAAGAGGGAGACGCCCGCGGCAAGGATGTCCGGGACGGCCATTTCCAAGCTGAAGTCCATCACAGGGCTTTCTGAAAACACGGCGGCGAACAGCGTCAGAAGCAAGGCCGTGCCAATGCTGTAGGCGAGCAGGGCGTTTTTGGCCGTGTCCAGCGTGCACTTGCGGATCATGAGCAAGAGGAGGCCGCACGTGGAGATGGCGTGGCCGATGCCGTAGTGGAACAAGGTGGCCATTTCAAGCAGTTCGGGGTTGGCTGCGTTGGCTTCGCCGATGGCGGCGACGGCCATGTCGCCGGGCATCAACAAGCACATGACGCCCATCAGGACGTTGTAAGCACCAAGGATGGTGAGTGAAACAGAAGTTTTCATGATGTAAGGGTTTGGGGAAATTTACGTTGCGGGCTTGACATGCCAAAAAGACCGCATCCTCGAAGCCCTCTCTCCCTCAGTAGTAGATGTTGCGGCGCACCTTGGCGACATATTTGGCCAGCCGGATGACCTGTTTGGTGTAACCGAACTCGTTGTCGTACCACACATACATCACCACCCGCTGTCCGTCATCAGAGACGATGGTTGCGGGACTGTCGAAGACTGAGCAGCACTCGTTTCCGATGATGTCGTTGCTCACCAATTCCTCGTTCATGGAGAAGTGGATTTGGTTCACAAGCGCGCCTTGCAACGCCGAGGATTTCATGGTGGCCAGGAGATGGTCGCGTGTCGTCCCATGGTTCAGGGTCAGGTTGAGGATGGCCAAGGAGCCGTTGGGCGTGGGGACGCGTACGGCGTTGGCGGTGAGCTTGCCCTCCAACTCAGGGATGACCTTGGTCACGGCCTTGCCGGCACCCGTTTCGGTGATGACCATGTTGACCGCAGCGGAGCGTCCTCGACGGTGCTTCTTGTGCATGTTGTCGAGCAGGTTTTGGTCGTTGGTGTAGGCGTGCACCGTCTCGATGTGGCCGTTCGCCACCCCGAAGTGGTCCTCGATGACTTTCAGGACGGGGCTGATGGCGTTGGTCGTGCAGCTCGCCGCGGAGTACACCGTCTCTTGGTCAAGGTCGAGCCCGCCGTGGTTGATGCCGTAGACCACGTTGGGGATGCCCTTGCCTGGGGCCGTCAACAAGACTTTCGAGACCCCAGCACTCTGCAAGTGCAGTGACAGCGCCTCACGGTCGCGGTACACGCCGGTGTTGTCGATGACCAGGGCGTCCTGGATGCCGTACGATGTGTAGTCGAGGCTTGCCGGGTCGCTGGCGGCGATCATGTGGATGCGCTGGCCGTTGACCACGAGGCATTGCGCCTCGACGTCCACGGCGATGGACCCGCCAAATTCGCCGTGGACGGAGTCGTTGGCAATCAGGGCGGCCCGGCTGGCCAGGATGTCTGCGTCCACCTTGCGGGTGACGACAGCACGCAGGCGCAGCTGCTGTCCCTTTCCGGCTTGCTTGATCAGTTCCCTGGCGCACAGACGGCCTATCCGACCAAACCCAAACAGCACCACGTCCCTCGGCTCTGGGCGGTCGTCGTCGCCCATGAACCCCCCAAGCTTCGACGCCAAGAACGCCGCCTTGCTGTCGAACGCGCCGCCTTCACGGCGCCATTCCGCGGACAGTTTTCCAATGTCGATTTTGGCTGGGGCGAGCTTCATGCCATGCAAGAGCTCGGCCAATTCTGCGCTGTCAAACACAGAAATCGATTCGCCGACCACTTGGGCGGCGTACGCATGCAACCGGAGGATGTCCGAGGTGCTGACGTTGGCGAGGTGGTTTCGGAACAGGACCAGTTCAATCGAGTGGTCCAAGAGCAACTTGCCGATGCTGTGTTGCAAGTCAACGGCGGCCCGTTGTTGGCTCACGAAACCTTCCAGCTCGTGGCTGTAGGTCTCGGCGGCGTTGGAAACGTCCATGAAATGAGGGTGTAGGGTGTGGATGAATGGGTTTAAGGTGACGCGAAGGTTGTCGCGAATTCATGCCAAAATTACACCCACCCACGCCCGACTGGTGCCACTCCAAGCGACCTCTTGGTCATTCTTCTCCCACCTCGGCAGATATCCACCTCATCAACTGCTCGTCCGCCGCCATGCGTTCTTCCATGATGGGGATGAAGTTGTGGCGGTAGAGGCTGACGTCTTCGAGCAACTCAAAGAAGGAATCTGGGAGAGGTGAGCCATCCCACTTCCGTTTGACATACCATCCATCAAACCACTTTTCGGGTCCGCTGACGGTGCTGAATTGTTTGTAAATCACGGGCATGCCCATGTCGCAATGTTCGCTGATGAACGACTCAAGTCCCTTGATGAGGGCGTCGTGCTGTGCATACTTGCTCTGAAGTGCCTGAACGAGGCTGTCTGACCGAATGAGCTCGATCAGGCCTGAATTTTGAAGGGTTCTGTATTCCTCCTGGTTGTCGATGAACATGGTCTCGGCCTGGACGCAATGCACACAATGCATCCCCAGAGAATCAGGATTCACCTTGGGGAAGTTGTGTTTGTTGGCCAACACCCAATTGCAGGATGCGTTGGCCTCCTGGTGTGAGCCAATGTTGTTCTCCATGTCTGCGATGTCTTGGGCAATGTTGAGTTGAATGCGGGTCAGGCTTTGGTTTTTGATGCGCTCGTTGCGCTGTTGTTCTTGGACATTTTCGGCGTACAACGACGCAGAAATTCCGAGCAAGACTGCGGCAAATTCCAAGATGTAGTGGGTCATCGGGCGGTGGGTGCGCTGTGGAAAATCCATGAAGGGAAAAGTTCGGAGGTGTCGTCGGGAAGTTAGTCCTTGGCCTGACGTGTCCCTCTGTCATGAATGGATGTCGTATTTTTAGGGGATGCGTCACCTTGTTTCTTCCCTGCTGGTCTTGGTTGTTTCTCACGTGGGGGTGTCGGCCCAGTCCGACATCGACCACTGGGAAGCAGTGGCTCAGGACGGCACCGTCTGGAGCTACCTCATCCCCACAGAACAGCCCACACCTTCCTGGTCGGACAACTCCTTCAACGACGAGATGTGGCCGGTCGGGCCTTCTGGGTTTGGCTATGGCGACGGGGACGACGCGACCGTGGTCCCACCCACCTCCAGCATCTACCTCCGCCACACGTTTGAGTTGGACAATTTGGACGGGTACCTCCAAGCGGTCTTTGCCATGGACTACGACGACGGGTACGTGGCTTACCTCAATGGGGTGGAAATCGCCCGAGCAAATGCGGGGCTGCCTGGGGAAGATGTGGCTTGGGACGCCACCTTGGACGATTGGCATGAAGCGGTTCTGTACGCCGGAGGCACCCCAGAATTGGTGCCCTTGGGCGTGCCCTCTGCCTTCCAACAAGGCACCAACGTCTTGGCCGTGGAGGTGCACAACGCCAACCCTGGATCGTCGGACCTGACAGCTCGGCCGTTCTTGTTTGTCGCCACCTCGCAAGAAGCCCAAACTTTTGGTCCCTTGCCCAGCTGGTTCGTCCCAGCTTCTTCCGACACCCACAACGTGACGTTCAACCTCAACATGGAACTCGAAGACGTCGCGCCGGAGGGTGTTTTTGTGGCGGGCGGAGCCTATTTCGGCGTGCCGGGAGACAACCCCATGTCTGATCCGGACGGCGACGGCGTGTGGTCCACAACCTTGCAGGTTCCCCATGGATTCTCGGGGAACTACATCTTCGTGAATGGCGCGTGCGGCGATTGGAGTTGCAAGGAAAACCTTGCAGGACAGGGCTGCGCCGACCCCTCCAACTACAACGACCGTTCGCTCGAGAACGTGACTTCGGACCTGGTTGTGAACACCTGCTTCGGCCAATGCACCACGGACGGATCTTGCGCTCCCTTGGCGGGTTGCACAGACCCCGAAGCCTTGAATTATTGGTCGTCGGCCACGGTCGACGACGGCTCGTGCGTGTACCTCAACGAGTCCAACTTGCCCCTCATTCAAATCACCTCGACCACCTCGATCGTGGACGAGCCGCGCATCGTGGCCACCATGGCGGTGACCAACAACGCCAGCGGGTTCAACCACATCGACGACGAACCCAACGAGTACAACGGCCAAATCGCCATTGAGATTCGGGGATCATCCTCCCAGTTTTTCCCCAAGAAGTCGTACGCCTTGGAGACCCAGGATTCCCTCGGGATGAACAACAACGTGTCGCTGCTGGGCATGCCGGCAGAAAACGACTGGATCCTCTACGGCCCGTACACGGACAAGAGCCTCATCCGCAACGCGGTCATGTACGAGATGGGCGACAAGATCAACCGTTACACCACCCGCCGTCGCTTTTGCGAGCTGTTCATCAATGGCGATTACCGTGGGGTGTACGTGTTCATGGAGAACATCAAGCGCGACGAGAATCGTGTGGACATCGCCACGCTGCTGCCCACGGACATCGACGGCGATGAAGTCACGGGAGGGTACATCCTGAAGGTCGATCGCATCCAAGGCGATTTTGAAGGCGGGTGGCCATCGCCTTACGCTTCGCTGGGCGGCGGGGAGATGAACATCCAGTTGCACAAGCCCGAAGCGGACGACCTTCACCCCAACCAGTTGGCGTACATCGAAGACCACTTCACTGCCTTCGAGCACGCCCTGGCCGGGGACAGCTTCATGGACCCCGTGCTGGGGTACGCGCCCTACATCGACGCGCACTCCTTTGTGGACCTCTACCTCGCCAACGAGGTTTCCAAGAACATCGACGGCTACCGCCTCAGCACCTACTTCTACAAACAAAAGGACTCCAACGGTGGCAAGATTGTGATGGGGCCGTGGTGGGATTACAACCTCGCCTTCGGAAATGCAGACTATTGCGAGGCCGTCAACACCGCGGGATTTGAAGCCAACACCGGGTGCGGAAACGAGAACCCGTTTTGGTTTGAGCGTCTGTTGGAAGACCCCTCGTACAGCGGGTTGACCCGATGCGTGTGGGAAGATTACCGGTCGGGGCCGTGGAGCAACGAGAGCATCCACGCGACCATCGATTCGTTGGTGACCTTGCTCGCCGAGCCCAGCGTCCGAGACCACGAACGCTGGCCGCGGCTGGGCACCTACGTGTGGCCCAATGCCTTCGTCGGCGACACCTACGAGGAGGAGGTGCAATTCCTCCGGGATTGGATCGACGGCCGCCTCGCGTGGCTCGACGCCAACATTGGGGGCACGTGCGTGACAGGCTGCACGGACGAGACGGCATGCAACTTCAACCCTGGTGCGCTCTACGACGACGGCAGCTGCGAGCCCTGCGGTTGTCCGCAAGACATCGACAACGATGGGGTGGTGACGGTGTCCGACATCTTGGCGGCGCTCTCTGAGTTCGGTTGCACGTCGGGCTGCACCGCAGACGTCAACGGCGACGACCAAGTTACGGTCTCGGACTTTCTCGAAATCCTTTCCCAATACGGCGAGTTCTGCAACTGAGGATGTCCCGGTAGGCCGGGAATCCGTATTTTCAGGACATGGTACGTAGTCTTTGCAGCGTTCAATTCAGGTTCCGAGCCGCATGTTTGACATGTTTGGCCTGGATGGCTGTGTCCATCACCCACGCCCAAACCGATCACTGGGAAGCCGTCGTCCAAGACGGAACCACATGGCATTTTCTCATTCCAACCGCTCAGCCGATCCAATACTGGATTGAAAACAACTTCAATGACGACGCTTGGCCCGTGGGGCCCTCCGGATTTGGTTACGGCGACGGCGACGACGCCACGGTGGTGCCCACCACCAGCAGCATTTACTTGCGGCACGAATTCACCATGGACAACTTGGCGGCAATTGAAGAGGCCGTCTTTGCGATGGACTACGACGACGGGTTTGTGGCCTACTTGAACGGCACAGAAATCGCCCGCGGCAATTGTGGCAACCCCGGGGATTTCGTGGCGTGGAATGCGACGCTGACTGGCGATCAAGAGGCGGTCTTGTACAGCGGAGGCACCCCGGATTACGTCATCTTGGACCCGAGCTCAGCCTTGGTCAATGGCCTGAATACGTTGGCCATCGAGGTGCACAACGTGGGACCCGGGTCGTCGGATTTGACCGCGCGTCCGTTCTTGTTTTTGGGCACGTCGGAGGTGTCCCAAACGTTCGGGACGCCTCCGGGGTGGTTTTCGCCTGGGTTTTCCGAGACACATTTTGTGACGTTCAACCTCAACATGTCCAACGAAGACGTTTCCCCCGAGGGTGTGTACTTGGCAGGCGGGCCCTTCGGGACGCCTGGGGCGTACCCCTTGACAGACCCCGACGGCGACGACATCTGGAACGTGGTGCTGGACCTGCCCCATGGATTTTCAGGGCACTACACCTTCACAAACGGTGCCTGCCAAGATTGGAGCTGCAAAGAGTTTATCGGTGGCCAAGACTGCGCCGACCCCGAGCATTGGAACGACCGCTACTTGGACAACGTCACGTCGTCGTTCACCGTGAGCACCTGCTTTTCCCAATGCACCACGGATGGCACATGTGCCGCCATCAGCGGGTGCACCGACCCATCAGCCATCAATCACTTTGACGCGGCCACCGAAGACGACGGATCGTGTGTTTACATGAACGAGTCGACGTTGCCTTTGGTCCAAATCACGACCGACACCCCCATCCTGGACGACCCGCGCATCGTGGCCAACATGAAGGTCACGAACTTGCCGGGAGGTCTCAACACCCTCGCCGACGAGCCCAACGAGTACAACGGTCAAATCACCATCGAGATTCGGGGGTCTTCCTCCCAGTTCTTCCCCAAGCAATCGTACGCATTGGAAACGCAGGATTCCACCGGTGCCAACAACAACGTGCCGCTCATGGGCATGCCTGCTGAGAACGATTGGATCCTCCACGGGCCGTATTCCGACAAGTCCTTGATGCGCAACGCCGTCATTTACGAAATGGGGACGGCGATCGGCCAATACACCACCCGACGCAGGTACTGCGAGCTTTACATCAACGGAGACTACCGAGGGGTGTACATGTTCATGGAAAACATCAAGCGAGACGACAACCGCGTGGACATCGCCACGCTGTTGCCCACTGACACTGCAGGCAACGAAGTGACCGGCGGATACATCATGAAGGTGGACCGAATCCAGGGCGATTACGAGGGCGGCTGGAATTCTCCTTACCCCAAACTTGGGGGCGAAACCCAGCAAATTCAGATGCACAAGCCGGAGGCGGACGACCTGCATCCCCTCCAACTTGAGTACATCGAGTCGCACTTCACAGCATTTGAACACGCCTTGGCAGGCCCCAATTTTACCGACCCCGAACTCGGTTATGCGCCGTACATCGATACGGAGTCGTTCATTGAAATGTATTTCGCCAACGAGATCACCAAAAACGTGGACGCCTACCGTTTGAGCCAGTATTTCTACAAAGAGAAGGACTCTGACGGCGGCAAGATTGTGATGGGGCCCTGGTGGGACTACAACTTGGGCTTTGGCAACGCCGACGGCTGCGACAGTTACCCGACTGAAGGGTTTGAGTCCAACACGGGGTGTCGGGTGTTGCATCCGTTTTGGTTTGAAAGATTGAGGGAAGACCCCGATTACAGGGGACTCACCCGTTGCATGTGGGACGATTATCGCGCGGACGTATGGAGCGACGAGGCGATCGACGCCATCATCGATTCGTTGGCTGCCGTGCTGGCCGTGCCGAGCGTGCGTGACCACGCCCGTTGGCCGCGCCTTGGGCAATACGTGTGGCCCAACGTGTTCATTGGCCAGACTTACGACGAGGAAGTGCAGTTCCTGCGCGACTGGATTGACGCGCGCATGGCGTGGCTTGACGTGAACATCGAAGGCGATTGCGTGCTTGGATGCACCGACCCTGAGGCATGCAACTTCGACGCAGACGCCCTCTACGACGATGGAAGCTGCGAGGCTTGCGGCTGTCCCCAAGACATTGACAACGACGGGGTCGTCACGGTGTCGGACATCTTGGCTGCGTTGTCCGAATTCGGTTGCACGTCAGGCTGCACCGCCGATGTGGACGGAGACGGCCAAGTCACCGTGAGCGACTTCTTGGACATCCTGTCCGTCTACGGGAACTTCTGCTGATGCGCCGTCCAGGTCGGGACCCTCTTCAGCACTGCGTGCCAAACACGGAGAGAAGCGCCAGCAAGTCTTCCACGCCCACTGAGTCGTCGGACGTCAAGTCCGACGTGCAATCCGACACGCATCCGAAGTCCCCGAGCATCACAAGCACGTCGGCCACGGACACCTGGGTGTCGAGGTTCAAATCACCTGGACAAGGCATCATCTCGTCAGGACTGAGGACGCCGTCGCAGTTGTTGTCGACGCCCTCGCCTGTGGGGTCGGCGTCGAGGTACACGTTGGCGTTGGCGTCGTCGCAGTCCGCATCGTTGAAGGCATAGGGAAGGGTGTTGTCCGGTGTGCAGGCGTCCACGGGCACCGCGGGGTCCCCGAATCCGTCACCATCCATGTCAAGCCACACGTTCAAGTCGTCAAAGACCACCACGCTCAAAGACTCATTGAACGAGCCCACGACGGAGGATGTCAAGGTCAGGGTGGCGGACGTGCTGTTGGAGACCGTCACTTCGCCGCCCCCTTCCGCCACAAAGTCCGAAGCCCCCAAGAAGTCGTCGTTGGTGAAAGTGTCGCTGTCGTAAAACGCGATGTTGTACGACGCCCCAAAGTCCAAGGGAATGCTGAACCCGCCGAGCGTCGGGGTTTGGGTTTCTGAGCCGTAAGTGGAAGTGTAAAGGGTTCCATTGGCGTCACTCAACACGAAGTAAGGGTCAGGTTGCCCCAAGAAATCGTCCAGGTCTTGACCCCATCCGCCTCCCAGCGAGCTGATGGCCACCTGGGTCAAAGCCAGGGCTTCCACTTCCGTGGCGAGTTGCACTGTGTAAGTGCCTGTTGAGTCGAAGGTGAACGCAGGGTTGGCCTCGTCGGAGCCCTGTCCGTTGCCAAAGGCCCAAGTGTACGTGGCGCCGGCGTCTGTGACAAGGGCCGTACCGGCCACTTCAAGCGGTGCGCATCCCGACAGGGTGCTGAGTTCGAAGGAACTCACCGCGTCGGGATTGTCCCCAGGCAGGACGGTGAGGGCGAGGGAGAAACTTTGGTCCGCGCTCTGCTCGAACCCAAACGCTGAAGCCACCACCGCCACGTTGATGTCCACGAGGTATTCGCCGGCCGAGAGGGGGGTGCCGCACACGGTGGCACAGCCGTACGTCTCTCCATTCCCAGGCTCGTAAGTGCCGTCTGCGTTGCTTGGCGTGAACTCCAATCCCAATGGCAATCCCATCACACTGGAAATGGTCACCGACAGCAGGTCCACCGACAGGTCGGTGGCGGGATCGACCACCACGGGAGGCAGGTTGAAGGTGATGACTTCCTCGTAGGGTTCGCCTGCCGTGGCGTCCGCCAGCGTTTCGGGACACAACACGGGAAAATCCGCCGCCGCGCAACTGAGGTCGGGCTCACAATTGTTGCATTGGGCCGAGCCTTGAAGGGCTAGACCCAAAGACAACATCGCGCAAAAAAGAAGGGAGATCGTTTGCATGGGTGAGAAATCAATGGATGACCAACGGGATTCGCACGCCCCCTTGCTCCACGAAGTAAAGCCCTGCAGGCAGGTTGGCCAAAGTCAGTTCTGTGCGTGTGGTGGAGGGGAAGCTTAGGTGCTTCACGTGTTGCCCCGCGGCATTCAGCACCGTGGCCTCGCGGAACGGACTGCCGCTGGTCAGCACCACGGATTGCCCTTGCATGGCAGGGTTGGGATGCACGGTGTGGGCCGTTTCTGCGGACATGTCCTCCTGGTTTGAAGTCTCGCATCCGATGAGTCCTTGGTCGTCGTGGACTTTCAACTTGTCCCAAATCAGATCGTGCGCCACAATGTCCCCGTTGCCAAACGAGCCCGGCCAATCGTGGGCGCCTCCAATCACCTTGTAGTGATGCAAAGCATGGCATCCGTCGTCGCTGAGCCACGTGGATTCTTCCACCGTGCTGCCATCCGACTCATCAAGGTTGGGCAAGAGGGTCACCTCAGGTGCAGGATTCAGTCCGTTGACCTCCACCCAATGGGCGTTGCCCTCGTCGCTGCTGTGGTAGTACAACGTGCCCTGGTATTCCACCCCGTCGTAGTTGGAGATGAAATCGTTGGTGCCCAAGATGGTCACCACAGGCGTGGGGTGCGTCACCACACACGAGGTCATCGACTCGGCGTACATCGTGCGCGCCACGGCCCCGATGCCGGTGATTTTGTCGCTCAGCCGGCAAGCCAAATCGTAGGTGAATCCACCCCCATTCGAATACCCCATGGCGTACACGCGCTCAGGATCCACCCCGTGGTTGGCCACCAACACGTCGACGAGGTCCGAGACGAAGTCGATGTCGCTGTGAGGGTTGGGCACGGTAAAAGGGAGGTCGCCGGCAGTCACCACCTGCCAATTTGTGGATCCGCCGTCGTTGGGGTCTGGCAGGGCTTGGGGGTAGGCCAAGACGATGCCTTCCTCGTCGGCGCGGTCCCGCATGTCTGCCACGGCCAGTTGGTCTTCGGCAGTGCCACTTCCTCCGTGGAAGTTCAAGACGAGCGGCCAGATTTGGTCTGAAGAATGCCCGTCTGGCAAGTACAACAAGTAGCTGCGGGTGTCCCCATCGACCACAAGGGTCTCTGTGGTCAACTGTCCCCACGACACGCCAACCCCTGCAAGGGCGCAGAGCACGGCTGCGGTGGTTTTTGGAAAACATGGAATCTTGGGCATGTCTCCAAGGTAGGGCATAGAATTGGATGTCAATACGTTGTGGACAAGCTTGAACAACTTCTTGTCAAATGCGATTCAATCGACATGGGCAGAAAGCGAGACCTAAAAAACGTGCATGCCAAGCGCCCTCCGAAGTTCAACCCTGAGGATCCGGAGGACCTGAACGATTGGGGTGCCGAGCTGGAGCAAATGACCAAGCGCCGCCGCGAACACAACGAGCGGCACCAGCCCAAGCCATGACTCAGCTGGGGATGAAAGACCGCAGGGCGGATAGGGTTTGGTCCTGGGCTGTGTCGTCGATGAGGCTGCACAAGAACCACGATTCGTACGCCGACGGGGGGAGGTAAATTCCGGCGTCCAGCATGTGGTGGAAGAGCGCTTTGAAATGCGCGTTGTCGCCAGCCTTCGCGGTGTCGAAATCCACCACAGGCGCCTCGCAGAGGTGCAGCGACAACATGGACCCGACCTGGTTGACCTGGTGCGGGATCGACTTCTCCGTCATCACCTCGCGAATGCCGTGGGCGAGGGACGCGCCCCTCGCGGCGAGGTCCGCATAGACTTCCGGCTTGGCATGGAGTTCCGACAACAAGGTGAATCCCGCCGACATGGCCAAGGGGTTGCCGGAGAGCGTGCCCGCCTGGTACACGGGGCCTTCGGGGGCCAGGTGGGCCATGATTTCACGGCGGGCTGCAAATGCCCCCACAGGGAGTCCGCCGCCGATGACCTTGCCGAAGCACACCATGTCGGGCGTGACGCCATAGACCTCGGCCGCGCCACCTTCCGCCAGCCGGAATCCGGTCATGACTTCGTCGAAGATGAGCAGCGTGCCGTGCGCGGCGCAGGCGGCTTTCAACCCTTCCAAAAATCCGGGTTGTGGCGGGATGCATCCCATGTTGCCCGCAACGGGTTCAACGATGATGGCTGCCACTTGACCGTCGTGTTTATGGAGCAACGCCTCGACGGCGCCGAGGTCGTTGTAAGGGGCGAGCAGGGTGTCTTTCGCTGTGCCTTGGGTGACTCCGGGCGAACTGGGTGCGCCAAACGTGACCGCCCCGCTCCCGGCCTGGATGAGGAACGCGTCGGAGTGCCCGTGGTAGCACCCTGCGAACTTCACAATCTTCTCCCGTCCGGTGAATCCACGGGCCAAGCGAATCGCACTCATGCACGCCTCGGTGCCGGAGTTGACCATTCGGATTTGGTCGATGTAGGGGACCATCTCACCAATGAGCTCCGCGATCTGCGTTTCCAATTCGGTGGGGGTGCCAAACGACGTCCCTTTCTCCGCCGCCCGTTTCACGGCGTCGATCACGGGCGGGTGGGCATGGCCCAGGATTTGGGGCCCCCAGGAGTTGATGTAGTCGATGTAGGTGTTGCCGTCGACGTCGCGCAGGTGCGCGCCGCGGGCGCTCTCCATGTAAATGGGGTGGCCGCCCACGGATTTGAACGCCCGAACCGGAGAGTTCACGCCGCCGGGGATGGCCGCTTGGGCTTCGGTGAAGAGGGCCGAAGAACGTTGGTAGATCATGTCAAAGGTGTGGTGGTGAGGTCCCCGCGCTGCCACGCGTTGGACCACGTTTCCAGGGCTTGGATCCAGGCTTCGCTGGTGTTCAGGCACGGAATGAAATCGTAGGTTTCGCCGCCGGCCTCCATGAAGATCTCCCGGTTTTCCATGTCCATCTCCTCGAGCGTCTCCAGGCAGTCGGACACGAAGGATGGCGTCAGCACCGCGAGCTTCTTGATGCCTTGATCGGGCATCTTCTCCAAGGAGTCGGCGGTGTAGGGCTTCAGCCAGGGGTCGAGCCCCAGGCGGCTTTGGAACGCGCTGAAGCACTTTTCCTCAGGCAGGCTGAGGGCCTTGGCCAAGTTCTTCGTCGTCTCAAAGCACTGGTGGCGGTAGCACTCGGCATGGGCAGGACTCGGGGTGTTGCAACACGAGCCGTCCATTTTGCAGTGCTTGCCGGTGAGGTCCGACTTGCGGATGTGGCGTTCTGGCACGCCGTGGTACGAGAACAGGATGCGGTCGTAATTCTTGTGGTTCGCGGCCAACCTCGCCGATTCCGCCAAGGCATGGATGTACTCGTCGGTGCCGTAGAAGGGAGGCAAAAATTCCGTCTTCATGCCTGGGTGGCAGGCGTGTACCACCTCTTTCACCTTCTCCACGACGGTCTCCGTGGTGGACATGGCGAATTGCGGGTACAGGGGAATGACCAGGGCGTGCTCCACGCCGTGCTCCGTCAATTGAGCCAGTCCTTTTTCGATGCTCATGGAACCGTAGCGCATGCCCAGCACCACGGGAAGGTCGACCCGCGCTTGCAACAAGTCGCGCACCTTCTCCGAATATACAATGAGCGGCGAGCCCTCGTCCGTCCAAATCTCTGCGTACGCTTCCGCCGACTTTTTGGGCCGGGTGTTCAGGATGATGCCTCGAACGAGCAGCGTCCGGAACACCTTGGGCAAGTCCACCACGCGCGGGTCCATGAGGAATTCGTCCAAATACGTGCGCACGTCTTCCTTGGTGGGGCTGTCGGGCGAGCCCAGGTTGATGAGAAAGATGCCTTGTTTCATGAGGAGCTTGGCGAGGGTTTGGCCTTCTGCGCAACGAAAGAACAAACCACGCCCCCCGACTCAAAGGCCTTCGTGACCCCGGCCGTCACGTTTGACAAAACGCGGACAATGTGAAGGCCCCTCCCACGAAAACACCCCCCTAGTTTTGCCACAATGGCAAGTGTGGACAAGGTGCTGGGGTCGTTTCAGGCGTTGAGTTTTTCCTTCAAGAAGGCTGAAGCCAGCTCGCGCGACGCCTTCACCCTGGCCCCCGAAACCCAGGGAAAGTTGCTCGCGGCGCTGAACGCCCAGGGGGCCCACAACGCGATGGTGCTTTCCACCTGCAACCGCACTGAGGTGTACTGGTCGGACTTGGAGACAGACCATGCCCACGACGTGATTCAAGCGCACATGGCCGTGGACGACGACGCGTGGGCCCGAGCCCAACTTGCCGTTTATGGCATGGAGGCTGTGGCGCATTTGTTCCGCGTGGGCTGCGCGCTCGAATCCCAAATTCCAGGCGATACGGAAATCGCAGGTCAGTTGAAGCTGGCGTTGCGCCAAGCCAAGGACCTCGGCGGGGACGTCGCGTGGTTGGACCGCGTGGTGTCGTTGGTGCTCAAGGCCAGCAAGCGGGTGAAGTCGGAGACGGGGTTGAGCTCCGGTGCGACGTCGGTCGCCTTCAGCGCTGTGCAGTGCATGCGCCACCACTTGTCGAGCCTGGAAGGGGTGGAGGTGGTGCTGTTTGGACTCGGCAAACTGGGCCGAAACACATGCAAGAACCTTGCGAAGCACGCCAGCAAGGCGTCCATCACCGTGGTCAACCGCGACGAAGCCAAGGCCAGACACGCGGCGGACGTGTACGGGTTCACCCCAGCGCCCCTCGACGGGCTGGCCACGGCCATCCGCAAGGCCCGGGTGCTGATTGTCGCCACCGGAGCCCAAGGGCACACCGTCACGCCAGACATGGTGGACGGGGATCAGACGTTGCTCGTCCTGGACATGAGCATGCCCCGCAACGTCGACCCTGTCGTGGCCGACCACCCCAAGGTTGTGCTGGTGGACGTGGACGAGATGAGTCAACACGCCTTGCGCCAATTGAACGAACGCAAGCACCACTTTCCCCATGCCGAGCGCATTGTGGAGGAGGAATTGCAGGAGTTTCAGGCGTGGGTCGACGCGTCCAAGGTGGCGCCATTGCTGGGCGCCGTGACCCAAACCTTGCGTAACTACCGCGACGTTGAGTTGGGAAAGCTCAAGGCGGAAGGCGGCGAAGACGAGGAGCGGTTGGTGCAACTCTCCGACAAGCTCATCCAAAAAGTCACCACCCAGGTGGCCACGTATTTGAAGACCAAAAGCGACAAGGTGGAGGAAGACATGGAGGTGTTTGGCCAAGCGTTTCACCCCTCCAATTCCTGACATGGCCAACGTGAAAATCGGCACACGCGGGAGCCAACTTGCCCTGCATCAGGCCCACCGGGTCCAAGAAGCCCTGGCGAAGCTCGGGGTGTCGGCCGAGCTCGTGGTCATCCAAACCAAGGGAGATCGCATTCAGGACCGGCCCTTGCAAAGCATGGGGACAGGCATCTTCACGAAAGCCTTGGACGACGCCTTGTTGGCCGGAGAGGTTGATCTGGTGGTGCACAGCATGAAAGACGTGCCCACCCAGCTCCTCGAACCCATGGAAGCTTGGGCGGTGTTGGAGCGCGGGCTGCCGGGCGACGTTTTGGTGGGCCACGATCCGTCGTCCACCGTGGTCGCCACTGGCAGCATTCGGCGCAAGGCCCAGTGGCTGCACCGGCATCCCGACCACACCTCGGTGGGGTTGCGCGGCAACGTCGAGACGCGGTTGGCCAAGGTGAAAAGCAACCCCTGGCGTGGCGGCATCTTCGCGGCGGCAGGCCTCGACCGGCTCGGTCTGCTCGAAGGCCTTGAAGGGGCAGAACATTTGGACTGGATGGTGCCGGCGCCTGCCCAGGGCAGCATCCTTGTGGTGGGCTTGCAAGGCCGGGCGGACTTGAAAAACGTGGTGGCGCAATTGGACCACCCTGACTCGTCGATGGCGGCGTCCATTGAACGGGCCTTTCTCTACGCCCTCGAAGGGGGCTGTGCGGCGCCGATCGGTGCCCACGCTTCAGTCGAAGGCAACCACGTGACCTTCACGGGCTGCCTCAATTCCCTCGACGGTGAAACCGAACTTCGCATCGAGCGCACCTCGGAACATGCCCGGGCCGAGCTGGGTGCCGCTTGGGCCCAGGAACTTCTTTCCTCCGGCGGACAGGCCGTCATGGATGGCATCCGCAAACGAACCGAAGGCAATGGTTGAGGTGTTGTCGACTCGACGGCTGGACGCTTCGGTGTTGGCCGAGGTGGCGGACGCAGGAGTCCGATGTACGGCCCACGATTTTGTGGACATCGTGCCGCGTGCCAACGCCCCTCAACTTCAACTTCAGTCACACGAAGGCACCGTCTTGGTGAGCAGCCAAAACGCGCTTCATGCCTTGGATTGGAGCGGGGTTCAAGTCCGTTGTGTGGGTGAGAAAACGGCCGAAAAACTGCGGGCTCGAGGCGCCCAAGTGCTGTCCGTTCACAGCGGGGCGGCGTCCATGTCGGAGCACGCCGTGGCCTTGGGGGAAACCTGCAAGTTTGTGTGTGGCAGCACGCGCATGCCCACGGTGGAAGACACGTTCGCCCGGTCCGGAGCTGCGCTTCAGGTGGTGGAGGTATATGACACCCTGCATGCCTCTCGGCGAATGGACGGCCCGTGGGACGGAATCTTGTTTTTCAGCCCCAGCGGCGTTCGGAGTTACCATGCGTCCAACGCCCAGCTGCCACCGTCCTTTTGCATTGGGGCGACGACGGGGGCGGTGGCGCAGTCGTTTGGCCATCCCGTCGTGTTGGCCTCCAAATCCACCAAGCTGGCGGTTGTGCGCGCAGCCATTGAACACTTCAGACCATGAGCCATCTCTTTTTGCAAGCTTTGAACGGCGAGACCGTCCCGCGCCCCCCCGTGTGGATCATGCGCCAAGCCGGCCGCTATCTGCCAGACTTCATGAAGCTCAAGGCGAAGTACGATTTCTTCACCCGGTGCCAAACCCCCGAACTCGCCACGGAAATCACCGTCATGCCGATCGACCAAATCGGCACCGACGCCGCCATTTTGTTCTCAGACATTTTGGTGGTGCCTCAAGCCATGGGGCTGGCGTTTGAGATGAAGCCCGGCCAAGGCCCCTACTTGGCCAACCCCGTGGGCAGCGCGGCAGACGTGGAAGCTGTGCATGTGCCCGACGCCGAGGAGGCCCTCTCGTACGTGATGGACGCCATCGTGATGACCAAGCAAACGTTGAACGACCGGGTCCCGCTCATCGGCTTTGCGGGTTCGCCTTGGACCATTTTCTGTTACGCGGTGCAAGGGCAGGGCAGCCGCAACTTCGACATCGCCAAGTCGTTTGCCTTCACAGAGCCTGAAGCCGCCCATGCCTTACTCCAGAAAATCACCGACACCACCATCGCCTACCTCAAGGCCAAGGTGAAGCACGGGGTGGATGTGGTGCAGCTGTTCGATTCCTGGGGCGGGGTGTTGTCGCCGGTCGATTGGGAACTCTATTCGGGCCAATACATGCGCCAAATCGTGGCCGAGTTGCGCGACGACATCCCAACCATCGTCTTTGCAAAAGGATGTTGGCATTCCTTGGACGCCATGGGCACGTGGGGCGCCAACGCCCTGGGACTCGATTGGACCATCCGTCCAGAGGAAGCACGCCGTCGGGCAGGCCACGACGTCACTCTTCAAGGAAACTTCGACCCTGTGCGCTTGATGTCTCCTCCCG
This sequence comes from Flavobacteriales bacterium, assembly GCA_049610985.1. Lineage (GTDB taxonomy): Bacteria > Bacteroidota > Bacteroidia > Flavobacteriales_D > Sanyastnellaceae > UBA11663. Next base: position 34,632 of record JBMZAB010000004.1, read on the forward strand.
ACCAAATCCAATGGATGGTCAAGGAGATGATCGATGCCTTCGGCAAGGACCGCTACGTCGTCAACCTCGGACACGGCATCCTGCCCAACATCCCCGTCCCGCACGTGCAGGCGTTCGTGGAGGCGGTCAAAACGTACACCCCCAACCCATGAATCTGACCCAACGACCTCGCCGATTGCGCCGCTCGGGCTTTTTGCGCGACCTCGTGGCCGAGCACGCCGTGCGGTGCGAGGATTTCATCACGCCGCTGTTTGTCCTCGAAGGGCAGGGGGTGGCGTGTGAGATTCCATCCATGCCGGGCTACTTCAAGCGAAGCCTCGACCTGACGGTGGAGCACGTCAAGGTCCTTCGTGACCACGGCTTGAAATGCGTTTTGTTGTTTGTCCAGGTGGACGACGCGCTCAAGGACAACGCCGGCACCGAGGCCCTCAACGCCGGGGGCTTGATGCAGCGCGCGGTGCAAGCCATCAAGGCTGCCGTGCCGGACATGGTGGTCATGACGGACGTGGCGCTTGACCCGTTTTCGTCGTTCGGCCACGACGGAATTGTGGAGGAAGGCCAAATCGTGAACGACCCCACCGTGGAGGTGCTCACCAAGATGGCGGTCAGCCACGCCCAAGCTGGGGTGGACATGGTCGCACCCAGCGACATGATGGACGGCCGGGTGGGCGCCATCCGTGCGGGACTTGACCAAGCGGGCCACAACGACGTGGGCATTCTCAGCTACAGCGCCAAATACGCGTCGTGCTTTTACGGCCCCTTCCGTGACGCCCTGGATTCGGCACCCGGATTTGGAGACAAGCGCACCTACCAAATGGACCCGGCCAACGTCCGAGAAGGGCTGCGGGAAGTGTCCTTGGACATTGCCGAGGGCGCTGACTTGGTGATGGTGAAACCCGGGTTGCCCTACCTCGACGTCTTGCACCGCGTGAAGCAGGCCTCGTCCGTGCCCGTGGCGGCCTACCAGGTCAGTGGCGAGTACGCCATGATCAAGGCCGCATCGGCCCAGGGATGGGTGGACGAAGAGGCGGCGATGCTGGAATCCTTGCTCAGCTTCAAGCGGGCCGGGGCAGACCTCGTGGCCACGTATTTCGGGTTGGACTTTGCCCGCTTGCACCACGGACAGGCATGAGCTTCGACAAGCACCTCATCCGGAAATACAACATCCCGGGACCTCGCTACACGAGCTACCCGACGGTGCCGTATTGGGAGGCGGACTCGTTCTCCGAGGACCGTTGGCGCGCCAGCGTGTCGGAGGCGTTCTCGGCGTCCAACGCCACGGAAGGCATCAGCGTGTACATCCACTTGCCGTTTTGCGAGTCGTTGTGCACGTTTTGTGGGTGCCACAAGCACATCACCAAGCGCCACACTGTGGAGTCGCCCTACGTCAAGGCGGTGTTGGCAGAGTGGGCCAGTTACCGGGCGTTGTTCGACGGCACGCCGCGCATCAAAGAACTGCACCTGGGGGGCGGCACCCCAACGTTTTTCTCGCCGGACCATTTGCGCGATTTGCTCGAGGGCATCTTCGCGCACGCGGAGCTGTGCGAAACTCCGCTGCTGAGCTTTGAGGCGCACCCCAACAACACGACCCGGACGCACCTAGAGGTGCTGCACAGTTTGGGCTTCAGGCGAAACAGCTTCGGGATTCAAGACTACGATCCTGCGGTGCAACAGGCCATCAATCGCATTCAGTCGTTTGAAGACGTCAAGCGAGTGACGGACGAGAGCCGGGAGGTCGGCTACACGTCGGTAAGCCACGACTTGGTGTTTGGCTTGCCGCACCAAAGCCTCGAGGCCATGGCGCAAACGATTGACAAAACAGCTGAGCTCAAGCCCGACCGAATTGCGTTCTACAGTTACGCCCACGTGCCGTGGATCAAGGGAACTGGCCAGCGTGGCTACGACGAGAAGGACCTTCCCAGCAACGAGGGCAAGCGAAACCTGTACGAGATGGGCAAGCAACGGTTCTTGGAGTTGGGCTACGAGGAAATTGGCATGGACCACTTTGCGCTGCCGTCCGACGACTTGGCGAAGGCCTTTCACGACGGTTCCTTGCACCGCAATTTCATGGGCTACACCTCAGGCAAAACCCAGCTGATGGTGGGGTTGGGGATGTCGGCCATCAGCGATTCGTGGGGCGGGTTTGCCCAAAACGTGAAGACTGTGGGAGAATACGAGGCGCGTGCGATGAGGGGGGTGATTCCCGTGTTCCGAGGTCACATGCTCCACGACGAAGACCTGTTGGTGCGCAAGCACATCCTGAACTTGATGTGCCAATTCACCACTTCGTTCGAAGACCCTTTAGACCGGTTCCCGGAGCTCGAGGAATGCCTCGCCAAGCTCGGCGAAATGGAGTCCGACGGGTTGGTGGTCAGAGACGGATGGACCCTGCGCGTGACGGACAAAGGAAGGCCCTTCGTGCGCAACGTGTGCATGGCCTTGGATTTGCGCCTCTTGCGTAAAGCGCCGACGACCCGGGTGTTCTCAATGACGGTGTGACGTCAGGACTTGCGACGCCCCTTGTAGACTTGAATGGCGTAGGCCAACCCCACGGTCAGCAGCAGCAGGCCCACCCCGAGGTAGACCCAATTCGTGGCGCTTTTCAGCACCACCAAAAAGACAATCCCAAACAAAAACAACGTGGCCAGTTCGTTCCACATGCGCAAGGCCTGGGACGACCACGTGCACGCGTCGCGGTCGCATTGGCCCACCAGCACGTGGGTCCACCCGTGGTAGGCGAACAGGAGCGCGACCAAGGTCAGTTTCAGGTGCATCCAAGGCGCGTGCAAATAGCCAGGGATGCTCCACACGAGGGAGGTGCCCAGGATGGCCGTGAGGATGGCCGAGGGCCACGTGATGCCTTTCCAAAGCCTTCGGCTCATGAGTTTCAGTTGTGGCAGAAGTACGTCGCGTTCGTGCGCGGGCTTGTCGTGGGCTTCTTGGATGTAAATCAACAGCCGCACGATGTAGAACAACCCCGCAAACCACGTCACCACAAAGACGATGTGCAGGGCTTTGAGGACAGCGTAACTCATGTGCGGGGCTTGCGGGACAACTTCGCTTTCAGGGCGTCCATGCGCTCCTTGGGGATGACGCCTTTGGACACCAGCCAAAACACGACGAGCCACAAGATGCCTTTGCCCAAGAAGAACAAAAATCCTGCCACACCGAGGGCCTTCAACCAATCCAATGCGCCTTCCACGCCGCGAAGGTACACGCGTCGCATCTTTGGAGGGATGATTCCGGATACGACATCGGCGGTGGTGTTCTTCGACGGCCCCTGCGTGCTTTGCCAGCGCAGCGTGCAGTGGATGGCCCTGCGGTTGCGTGCAGACGTCCCCGCGACGGCCTTGACCTTCGCCTCCTTGCAGGGCGACATGGCCCAGCGCCTGTTGCCTGACCATTTGCGCTCTGCGCCGTTGCCGGGCGTGGTGGTTTGGCAGGGTGGGGATGTACGGGTGGCGGCGGACGCCCTGCGCGCCCTGGCGCCGTTCATGTCGGCCCCATGGTCGGGGTTGTGTCGTCTCGTGCCGCGCTGGGGCTACGCGTGGGTGGCGCGGAACCGCACGGCGTGGTTTGGCATGCAGGAATCGTGCACGTGGTCGCCAGAAGTTGAAGCACGGCTTGCGGAGCCGGGCCAGGCGTAGATTCGTCCCATGCGACGACTTGCTCTCTTGGGATGTGTCCTGCTTGGGGTGTCCTGCACTGAAACCCACACCGAATTGAAGGAAACCCGATTGTCTTTCACGGTGGTGGCCCCCGGGTTGTCGCCAGATTCGTCCCTGTGTGTGGCGGGCAGCGCCCAGGCGTGGGGACCATGGCAGCCCTGCGGGTTGGCGTTGACTTACATGGGCGACGATCGGTGGGAGGGGACGTCTTCCTTGACGCCGCAGTCCCTGGAGTACAAGTTCACGTTGGGCGCGTGGGCGCATGAAGCCTTGAACGCCGAAGGCCAAAAACGCTCCAACGCAGACTTGACGGTCGAAGGCCTGGTGCATGTGCAAGACACCGTGCTGGCCTGGAGCGACGCCAACACCGCCCGCCAAGTTGTGGGGCAAATCACAGGCGAGCTTGAAAGCCTCGGATTGCACGAGGCAGAGGGGTTGTTGCCGCGTGAGGTGTGGGTGTGGAGCCCGCCCCAAACCAATCCGCCCACCCCCATTCAACGGGTCCTTGTCATGCACGACGGCCAAAACGTGGTCGACCCTGCAACGTCCAACTTTGGGGTGGACTGGGGGGTGGACGAGGTCCTCGATTCGTTGGTCCGTGCAGGTGACGTGCCCCGCACGTTGTTGGTCACCGCGGCGTGCACGGCGGAGCGGTCTGCAGAATATGGCCCTGGCCAGCGCGGTGCGCGCTACGTCGATTGGCTGATGACAGAACTCGTGCCGGACGTTCGAGGTCAATACAGCGTCCCCGAGGATGCGCCCACAACAGTAGCCGGGGCGTCGATGGGCGGCCTCATATCCTTCATCGCCGCAGAACGCCATCCCGACTTGGTGGACGCCGCCATTTGCATGTCGCCTGCATTTGGGTACGCAGGGTTCAGTTACGCCGATTCATTGAAGGCGCGGGAGTGGGAAGGCCACGGCGTGCCGTTGTGGATCGACAACGGCACGGTGGGGCTGGAAGAACAATTGCAGCCTGGGGTGAAAGTGATGGAGGAGTTGGCCCAAACCTTGGCCCTCGACCATGTGGTCAAGGTGTACGACGGCGCCAAACATTTTGAGTCCGATTGGGGCCGTAGGATGCCCGAGGCGCTGATGTGGGTCGAGTCCGCGTGGACCCGCGATTGAATCCTGTCAGCGGCCCTGACGGATGCGCAACGATTGGACCTCCAATTCGAAGGGTTGCGCGGTGCCGTCGTATTTCATCAGCCCCACACGAAGGATGTCGGACCATTCCTTGGAAGGGGTCACGCTTCGCAGGTCGCCCATTTGGGCTTGGCTCCACCCGAAGTCGGACACGTCAAGCACGACCTCGCCCCATTCCTCGGACGGGCTGAACGACGCGTACGCGTAGGGCATCCACCACCGCTCGGACGTCTCCATGGTCAGCTTGAACGGACCGCCGGTGCCGCGGCACGTGAGCACCACTTCGCGGGCTTGGCTGAGGTTCAAGTGACCCCACGGCGCCCGCAGCGAGGCGAAGCCGCCGTTGTTCTCGAGGCTGGTCGCGCCCTGCCACAACATCGCACTGTCTCCATAGGCCACGGTCCCTGTGGACCGCCCGCCCATCACGCCGTCGTTCAAGGGACGCCAATCCGTGGTGCCCGTCGTGCGAAAGTCCCAAACCACGTCTTGGTTGGAGCGGGGCGGAACGGAGGAAGAGGCGCACGACATGACGGCAAGGCTTGAGAGCAGAATCCAACGGAACATGCCCTTGGAACAAGCGCCGTCAGGTTTGGTTCAGGTGAACGGTCCCCTCGAGGTAGGTGGTGGCCTGGCCGGAGACCTGGACGTGGTCTTCATTCACTTCACAGCGCAGCGCGCCTCGCCTGGCAGACAGTTGTTGGGCCTGCATGACGGACTTGCCCAACCGCGCCCCCCAAAATGGCGCAAGCGTGCAATGGGCCGAACCCGTCACTGGATCCTCCAAAATGGTGGCTTGGGGGGTGAAAAACCTGGAGACAAAATCGCAGTCCTCGCCGGGGGCTGTGACAATCACACCGCCTGTGCCGAGGTTGGTCCGGTCGAAAAGGGCGCGGTCGACGTCGAATTGTTCAACATCCTCTTGGCTGGCGTAGACCAACATGAAGTCCCGGGCGAGGTGCACCTCCAGGGGCGTCCGGTTCAAGGATTCGGCCAACGCATGGGGGAGTTCGGCTGAGGAGGGCATTCGGTTGGGCAGGGCCATGTCGAGTCCGTGTTCTGAGCGGGTCACGACCAAACGGCCGCTTTGGGTGTCAAATTCCACACGGTCCAGATGGGGTTCCAAGTGATTCAACACCACATGGGCAGAGGCCAACGTGGCGTGCCCGCAAAGGTCCATCTCCAGGTCAGGGGTGAACCACCGCAAGGCGTAGACCCCAGGATCCAAGCGCTTGAGGTACGCCGTCTCGGCCACCGCGTTTTCACGGGCAATTTGAAGGAGCAGCTCGTCTGAAAGCCAGGCTTCCATGGGCATCACGCAAGCTTGGTTGCCTCCGAAGACGCTATGGCTGAAGGCTGTGACTTGGAAAAAGGGAATTGTCATCACCGGTCAATGTAGGCTATTCTTGCAAGCATGAAAGCACATCGTGTCGCCCAACTTTCAGGCCCCGCATTGGCGGCATTGACGTGGTTGGTGGCTGCGCAATGGGGGGCGCCTGAGGACATGGTGCGCGTGCTGTCGGCCGCGGTCTGGATGCTGGTGTGGTGGGTGTCGGAAGCCGTGCCTTTGGGGGTCACCTCCGTGTTGCCCTTGGTCTTGTTCCCCTCGTTGGGCGTGGCTGGTGTGTCGACGACGGCGGCGCCCTACGGCTCCAAGTTCGTGTTCTTGTTCATGGGTGGGTTTTTGATCGCCCTGGCGCTCGAGCGGTGGAATCTCCACCGTCGGTTTGCGCTGCGCATCCTGGTTGCAGCCGGAGGGCAGCCTCGAAGGCTGCTTGCGGGATTCATGGTGGCCACAGCCGCCCTGAGCATGTGGATTTCCAACACGGCCACCACCCTGATGATGCTGCCCATCGCGTTGTCGGTGTTGTCCAAAATCAACCTCGACGACCATCCACGGTTCCCGGTGGCGTTGTTGCTTGGCACCGCCTACGCTGCCAACCTGGGGGGCATCGCGACGTTGGTGGGCACACCGCCCAACGTGGCCATGGCGGGGCTGGTGGAAGAGGTGGGGCTGGAAGTGCCGTTTTTGGAATGGAGCATGATGGCGTTGCCGTTTTCAGCGCTCATGTTGGCCTTGGTGTACGTCTTGCTGACCCGGGTCCTGTGCCGCGTGTCGTCTGAACCGTTGGAAGGTGGCGCGGAAGCCCTCCAAAGCGAGTTGGAGGCCATGGGCGGGTGGTCCCCAGCGGAGCGGCGGGTGGCGTGGGTGTTTGGCGCCACGGCCTTGCTGTGGGTCGCGCGTCGCGCCCTCGTGACCCAACTGGGCATGCCGCTCAACGACACCACCATCGCGATGGCGGCTGGCGTGGCGTTGTTCATCTTGCCGTCGGGATCCGAGCGGGAAGGGGCGCTGCTTGCATGGTCCGACACCGCACGCTTGCCCTGGGACATTTTGCTGCTCTTTGGTGGGGGGCTGACTCTGGCTGGACAACTCAGCGATGCCGGGGTGTTGGATGCGGTGGCCCAGTGGGTGTCTTCCGCCCCCGCCATGTCGCCTGGCATGCTCATCGCTGGGTTTGTGTTGGTGTCGCTCTTCCTGACGGAGGTGATGAGCAACTTGGCGCTGACGGTGGTCATGGTCCCTGTGGTGGCCCAAATCGCATTGTCGTGGGACATGCATCCGCTGCTCCTCGTGGTGCCCGTCACGATGGCAAGCAGCTGTGCATTCATGCTGCCGATGGCCACCCCGCCCAACGCGATTGTGTTTGGAAGCGGACGTCTGCGCATGGCCACCATGGTCCGGGTGGGGGTGGTGCTCAACCTGGCCGCCGCCGCCATGGCTTGGTTGTGGGCGTGCTGGGTGTTGCCCAGCTGGGTGCAACTTTTGTGAGTGGTTTGCGCGTCTTGAAGTCGTATCTTAAGGACAAAATCAGCAGCATGAAGCACTTTTTCCTCTCTCTGTCTCTCGGCATGGCGGCGCTGGCTGGATCTGCCCAATTTGGCACAGCCCCTGATTTCAACGTCACCGACCTCGACGGAAACACCCACCAACTGTATGCGGACATCCTCGACCAGGGGTTGATTGCGGTGATCGACGTGTCTGCCACGTGGTGCGGTCCTTGTTGGAACCTCCACAATTCTCACGCCTTGCAGGAATTGCACGAAGCGTATGGCCCAGACGGCACCAACCAGCTGCGCGTGATGTTTTACGAGGGCGACGGATCCACCACCCTGGACGACATCATGGGCACCGGCTCGGCCACGTTGGGAGACTGGACCGACGGCGTGACCTACCCCATTGTCAATGAGAGCCCGCTTTCCTTGGACATGAACATTTGGGCACCACTTGGTTTCCCGACGGTGAATGTGATTCGTCCTTCGGATTACGAAATCGTGTTGGACACCTACAACCTGTACTCCCTCGAGGAGCAGGTGGACGCCATCAACGGGGCGGACATCGATGGCATTGTCTTGGGCGCAGCCAACACAGGTGATTTGGCCTCGGGTCGCGGAGACATTGACGTGTACCCCAACCCTTCGAACGGCGAGTTTGCGGTGGCCTTGAACGGGTTCCACGGCACCACCGAGCTGGAGGTGTACAACATCGTGGGTAACCTCGTGTGGTCAGCCCAAGTGCAGGGCGCCACAGCCGTGCAGAACGTGGACCTCGGCGATTTGGAGGCGGGCAACTACCTGTTGCGTGTGTCCAACGAAGGAAACAAAGTCACGCGACGCGTCACCTTGTTGGATTGAGTCCTTTGAATGGATGAACATGAAGACGGCGCGCCCTCGGGTGCGCCGTTTTTTTTGCAGAACTTTGGGTCCATGGAAAGAAGACTTGCAACGTGGTTGATCTTGACGATGGGGGTGTGCGGCGGTTGCTCTTTGTGCGGTGGCAACGCCACCCTGCTGGATTACACAGGCTTGGATGGATGCGGTTGGGTCTTGGAGTCAGACGGTGAAGTGCTGGAGCCCATCAACCTCGAGTCCTTCTTGAACGACCCCGAAGACGGGATGAGGTTGGAGGTGGAGTACGACTTGGCGGAGAATGTGTTCAGCATTTGCATGGTGGGTCCCATGGTCGTGCTCACCTCCTGTGAGCCTGTGCGCTGACCGCGTGAGGGGTGAATGGGGAGTTGTAATTTTGGGGCCATGACGAGGTTGCCGAAGTCGATGTGGGTGGCGGTGTGCGTTGGGGTTGTGACTTGGTCGCCCGTGGCCCAATCGGAGCTGCAATTGCAGGATGTGACGACAGAGTTGACTGTGCCCTGGGATTTGGTGTGGGGGCCGGACAACCACATTTGGTGCATGGAGAAAACCGGGCGCATCACGCGCATCCATCCGGACGAAGGCACCGTTGAAGAGGTGCACCAAATCCCCGGCGTGTACCAATCCTTCGACAACAGCGGCGCGCACGCCATGATGCTGCACCCGGACTTTCCTGCGCAGCCCTACCTCTACGTCAACTACACCTACTCGGAATTCCGTGGGCGGCTGGACAAGTTGACCTACAGCTTGTCAGAAGGTGCGGTGGTGGCGAGCGAAACGCTGCTGGACGAATTGCCCGGAAACAGCTCCCACAACGGCAGCCGCCTGCAGGAAGGCCCGGACGGGTACATGTACTTCTGCACGGGCGACATGTACATGGCGATGATTGCCCAGGACGTGGACAACCTCGGGGGCAAGGTGCTACGGATGGATTGGGACGGGAACCCAGCGCCGGACAACCCCTTTGGGAACCGCGTCTACAGCTACGGCCACCGCAACCCCCAAGGGCTGACGTTCTCGGACAGCGGGCACTTGTACTTGAGCGAGCACGGTCCGGCGAACGACGACGAGGTGAACCGCATCGTGGCCGGGGGCAACTACGGATGGCCGCACATTGAGGGCTTTTGCGACACCCCAGAGGAAGTGTCGGCGTGCGATTCGTTGACACAAATTCCGCCCATTGCGGCGTGGACCCCGACCGAGGCGCCATGCGGCATGTCGTATTTCAACCACCCGTCCATCCCAGAGTGGGAAAACACCTTGCTGTTGTGTTTCCTCAAGCAGCAGCACCTGAAGGTGCTGCACTTGGACGACGCAGGCGAAACGGTGGAGCTCGAGGAGAAGATGTGGCAGCAGGAGATGGGGCGGCTTCGGGACGTGTTGGTCGCGCCCAACGGCCGGGTGTTCTTGGCGACGTCCAACCGTGAAATCAACGGCTGGGACTTCCTGGCCCAGGACTTGGACGACCGCATTGTTGAGGTGGTCAACCCCGACCATGCCTACGGCGTGTTGGTGCCCCGCCCGATCCGAGAAGTCTTCCTGGAGCAAGTCGCCGCCCAAACCCATGTCGTGAACGTGGTGTTTCCCCAGCCAGCCCACACCGACGTGAGCGTGCTCTTGGACCGTGAGTTGGACGAGGTGTCCTTCAGGGTGTTTGACGCCCACGGCCGCCAAGTGATGGGGGCAGACAACATGACGCTGTCGGTGCCTGGCCTGCTGAATGTCAGCGTAACACAACTGGCTTCGGGTGTGTATGTCCTTCGCGTGGTAACTGCCGACGGGCACACCCAGGCGTTGCCGTTGGTGGTGAGACGTCTTTGACCCATGTCGAGACGCGGAGGCCTTTGTTTGACAAAGTCTGAGTCGAGATTGCTTGCAGAAGTTTCCCAACCTCTTTAGGTTGCGAAACACCTTGTTGCGAGTTCAAGAACACTCTTCTCCAATCTGGTGTGATGCCATCTTGAATCCAAAAACAACACCATGATCAAATTCAAATCACTTTTCACTGCGGCCGCCATGCTGCTTGTCTGGAGCGCCTCGGCCCAATGCGAATTCACGGAATTGACCCTGGAAACGACGACCGCAGAGTGGGGCGCCGAGGTCAGTTGGGAGCTCTATCAGGTGATGGAGTCAGGTGACGAGCTGGTGGCCTCTTTCCAGGGCGTCGACGATGGCGTGACTTCCACTGAAACGCTTTGTTTGGAAGACGGATGCTACTATCTGCTTGCGCTGGACTCCTGGGGAGATGGTTGGAACGGAGCAGAAGTGGCGTGCATGCCGGAGATTCCCGGTTTTGCCGTGCCCTTTACCTTGTTTGACGACAGCTATGGCTACCACGCTTTTGAACTCGGCGATGTCGGCTGTGAGGTGATCTTGGAGGGTTGCACGGAATGGGATGCATTGAACTACGTTCAAGGGGCCAACACAGACGATGGCAGTTGCTTGTACGCCCAGACGTTTGAATCCGTGGTCAATGGCGTTTCCACGACGCGTGAATACATCTACCATGCCCCGGAAGGAATGGCAGAAAACGCCCCCTTGGTGTTCGTGTTGCACGGATACTTTGGAACGGCTCAAGGGATGCACGACATCAGTGGGTTCCGTGAACTTGCCGACCAAGAAGGCTTCGGTGTGGTGTGGCCGCAAGGCTTGCCTGACAGCAACGGCATCAACCACTGGAACGCCAATTTTGATTGGGGGTCCGAGACCGACGCCGAGTTTTTGGTCCAGCTTGCCCAACACCTTCAAGCAGAACACAACCATGCTGCCAGCTGCACGTACAGCTGCGGGTATTCCAACGGTGGGTACATGAGTTACAGTTTGGCGTGCCGGGCGGCAGACACCTTCCGGGGAATTGGCTCCGTCGGGGGCACCATGTCCAACAACGATTGGGGAAGTTGCACGCCTGTGGAGCAGGTGCCGGTCGTTCACATTCACGGCACACAGGATGAAACCATCCTCTACAATGGCACGGACGATTGGCAGTTAGGATGGGGGCAACAGCCCGGCGTTGAGTCGATTGTGGCTTGGTGGGCGGAGCAAAACAACTGCGATCAGGTCGAAGAAACGCCGCTGCCCAACTTGGATCTCACCGACGGTTCAGACGTCGACTTGATTCGGCATCACGGAGGGGACAATGGATATGAAGCGCGCGTGTACCGCGTGAATGGCGGAGGACACGACTGGTTTGGGGCTTGGGGAAACATGGACATCAGCAGCGCGGTGGAAATGTGGAATTTCTGGCAGCCCTTCTGCGCCGGCACGGCCAGTGCAGACCCCGCCTTGGGTCCCGAACAAGCGTTGTTCGAAGTGTTGGGCAGTTCTGCCCGCGCATTGCAGCCCTGCGAAGTCCAAGTGGTGGACGTCACAGGGCGCACCCGCCTTCGTCGCCCTGTTCAGCCTGGTCACATCTTGGATTTGAGTGGGTTCCATGGCGTTCACTTGGTGGTGGCGCGAACCCACCAAGGCATCCAATCTGAGAAGGTGTTGTTGGGTGGATTCGCAGACTGACGACGCGCGCCACTCAGGGCGCCAGCGTGGACGACCACGTTACGAACGACGAGTCTGTCAGCGCTTGCATGAAGGCCAAGAGGTCTGCCCGCTGCCCCTCGTCCAGTTCAAACGGCGTCACCCGAGGGTCTTGGTTGGGGTGGCCTGCGCCTCCTGAGGCGTAGTGGTCGATCACGTCGTCCAGCGTGGCCAAGGATCCGTTGTGCATGTAGGGCGCCGTGCGCGCGATGTTTCGCAGCGTGGGGGTTTTGAACGCCCCCAGGTCCAGGGAGTCGAACGTGAGCCGGTATGTGCCAGGGTCCGCGTAGACTTCTGCCAGGCCGATGTTGTGCGTTTGGAAGTCGGTGAACCACACCTCGCTGTGGCAGCTGCTGCAGGCGAGGTCGTCGAACAAGTCCATGCCCCGAAGCGCAGCTTCAGACATGGCGGAGTCATCGCCTTGAAGCCATCGGTCGTAAGGCGAGGAACCCGAGATGAGCGTGCGCTGAAACGCAGCGAGTGACCTCGTGAAAACGAAGGCGTCGAACGGCTTTCCAAATCCTTCCTGGGCCCATTTCTCGTGGCGTGAGTCTTGGGCCAGTTCTGCCACGACCTCCAGCAGGTCGCGTCCCAACTCATGGGGCTCCTGCAAGGGCGCAAGGGCTTGGGTTTCCAAGCTGGGGACGCCGCCTTCCATGTGGAAGCGCGGCTGCCACCCCAGGTTCATCAACGCCGAGGCGTTGCGGTTGCCCACGAGGCCGCCTGTCCCTGGCGTGACGGGTTGGTCGTCGGCCATGGCCGACAAAGGATTGTGGCATGTTGCGCAACTGACGTCACCCTGGGCGGAGAGTCGGGTGTCGAAAAACAGGTGTCGCCCCAATTCCCATTTGGCCTCGTTCAAAGGGTTGTCCTCAGGCCAATCGAGGTTGGGGAAATGAGGGGGCACAGGCCGAATGTCGTTCAGGGTGAACGTCGGGGTGGGGGCTGGCCGGCACCCTGTCCACACGGCGGCCAGCGATGCCGAGAGAATCCAGAACGCAAGTGAAGGCCGGCCCATGCATGCAAGATTGTAATTTTGCGCGCAAACCCAGACCATGAGCGCCACAAAACCCCACGCCATCCTCTATGTGTTCCAAGTGAAAAAGGGCCACGAGCAAGCCTTCGAAGCGGCGTGGTGCGACGTGACCCGAGAAATCCAGGCCCACTGTGGCAGCCTGGGTTCACGGTTGCACACGTGGGTGGGGGGCACGTACTGGGCCTACGCCCAATGGCCGTCACGTGAAGCCCTGGAAAACGCGACCATCGAGGGGCAGACTTCGTTGATGGAAGCGCGTCAGCGCATGCACGACGCGTTGGAAAGCACGGAGGTGTTTGGGGAAGGCAACATTGTCCACGACATGTTTGTGAACGAAGGGGCTTGATGCAGGGTTGAAGTCCAAGCGCGCGAGTACCTTTGCCGCTTCATTTTCAGGACCTCACCACATGCGTTTAGCCCTCTTTGACTTCCGCCAAGCGGTCGATTACCGCCTCGAAATTCTCAGTGGCCTCACGGTGGCCATGGCCTTGATTCCGGAAGCGGTGGCCTTTGCGTTGATTGCAGGTCTCAGCCCGTTGACGGGGCTTTACGCGGCCTTCACGGTCGGGCTTGTCGCGAGCGTCCTCGGCGGCCGTCCAGGGATGATCAGCGGCGCCACAGGTGCAGTGGCGGTGGTCTTGGCGGCGTTGGCGCTGTCCCACGGGCCGGAATACATCTTCGCCACGGTCATCCTGGCGGGCCTCCTGCAATTGTTGGCAGGCGTGTTGAGGTTGGGCAAGTTGATGAGGCTGGTGCCTCAGCCGGTGATTTTTGGATTTGTCAACGGCCTGGCCATCATCATCGGTGGAAGCCAAATCGAGCAATTCAAGGACGACGGCGGCGCGTGGCTCGCCGGCGAGAGCTTGGCGGTGTTCGCGGGGCTGACGCTGGTTTCCATGGCCATCATCGCGTTCTTGCCCAAGCTGACCAAGAAGGTCCCTGCGGGGTTGACGGCCATCCTCGTGGTGTTTGGGTTGGCGGCCGCGCTGGGAATCGACACCAAAACCGTAGGCGATTTGGCGTCCATCCAAGGTGGGTTCCCCCCGTTTCACCTTCCTGAAGTGCCGATGACCTGGGAAACGCTGACCGTCATCTTCCCTTACGCGGCGGTGGTGGCCGGCGTGGGGCTCATCGAGAGCTTGCTCACCTTGAACATCTTGGATGAGATCACAGGCACCCGTGGACACGGGAACCGGGAATGCGTGGCCCAAGGCGCGGCCAACGTGCTGAGTGGATTGTTCAGCGGCATGGGTGGATGCGCCATGATTGGCCAAAGCCTCATCAATGTCAGCTCTGGCGCACGCGCCAGACTCAGTGGCATTGTGGCGGCGGTGATGTTGTTGGTGTTCATCGTATTTGGGGCGCCTGTGATTGAGCAGTTGCCGATGGCGGCCCTCACGGGCTTGATGATCATGGTGGCCATTGGCACCTTTGAGTGGGCCTCACTCAAAACCTTCCGACGCATGCCAACGTCCGACGTTTTCATCATGGTCCTTGTGACCCTTGTGACGGCGGTGCTGCACAACCTGGCTCTGGCGGTGTTGATTGGGGTGGTGGTGGCCGCGCTTGTGTTCGCCTGGGACAACGCGGTACGCATCCGCGCGCGGAAGCGCGTGGACGAGCAAGGGTGGAAGCACTATGAGCTTTACGGACCGCTGTTCTTTGGTTCAACCACCGTATTTGCGGAGAAGTTCGATGTGGAGGGCGATCCTGAACATGTGGTGTTGGATTTCCAAGAAAGCCGTGTGGTCGACATGTCGGCCATTGAAGCGCTTAACCGCTTGACCGCACGCTACGCCAAGGCCGGCAAGAAGGTCCACCTGCGTCACCTCAGCGAGGACTGCCGCGCGTTGATCGACAAGGCGGAATCCATCATCGAAGTCAACCACTTCGAAGACCCGACCTACAAGGTGGTTCGGGACTTGCGTTGACCCGCGGGGCGGCGGGTTACTTTTGGGACTTCAATTCTTTCGAAATGGTGCGATACAATCCCAAGAACTGGTTCAGCCTCATTTTTCACGCCTACAGCCGGCAAGTCTTTCGACGGCTCTTTCCTTCGCTGTTGGGCATCGGCTTGTGGACGGCAGGGGTCTGCTACGTGGAAATGGAAGTCTTGGAGGCACCCATCAAGTTGAGCAACGTGGTGCACTCTTTGCTGGGCTTTGTCCTTTCTCTGTTTCTTGTGTTTAGGACCAACACGGCCTACGACCGTTGGTGGGAAGGCAGAAAGCAATGGGGCGCCCTGGTCAATGTCTCCAGAACCCTTGCCATTCGTGTCCGTGAGTTTGGGGACGATGCCGCGGTGCATGGCTTTTTTGCCGCGCACATTCCAGGGTTTGTAAACGCCCTCAAAGCGCACTTGCGCCCATTGCAGGGTGGAACGCCAGACCGACCCTCTGAAGGCGTCTGGGACCAGGCGAACCACGCCCCCAATGCCTGGGCGCAGTCCATGGAGCGTCAAGCTGCCGCCCAGCTCTCCTCGGGCGCGTGGACAAACCAGCAGCACTGGCTGGTGTCCAAAAACCTCGAGCGCATGGTGGACATCCTCGGTGCTTGCGAGCGCATCTTGAAGACTCCGATTCCTTACAGCTACAGCATGTTCATGAAGAAATTCATTTTCTTGTACGTGGTGACTTTGCCGTTGGGCTTCGTCAACACTTTTGGGTGGTGGGCTGTGCCCGTCGTCATGTTGGTCTTCTACATTTTGGTCAGCGTGGAGCTCATCGCCGAGGAAATTGAAGATCCCTTCGGCGTGGACGACAACGATTTGCCCTTGGACGGCATGGCCCAAACCATCCGCGCCAACACCGACGAAATCCTCGGACGTGGCGTTTGAGCACCACCGTGTGGGAGGGGCCTTGCTCTTGGCGGCAGGCAGCGCGATGGGGGCGATTGGAGCCCACGTGTTGCAAGACGTGTTGACCGAGACGAGGCTTGATTCGTGGGACACAGCTTGTCTCTACATGTTGGTCATGGGCGCTGCGCTGGTGGGCGCGTCGGCGTCTGAAACAGGTCAACGCCTCGCCCTGAAGGCGGTGCTGGTGGGCACGTGGTTGTTTTCAGGCAGCATCGTGGGGTTGGTCGCTCTGGGCACCCTGAAGACGGGCACGTTGTTTCGCGCTGTGTTGGGCCCTGTGACGCCGCTTGGAGGCCTGCTGATGATTGGTGGCTGGTTGGCTTGGGCTCGGCAATTTTGGGCTTCGCGGAACCAGTGACCGGGCGCCAGGTTCAACGCAGCACCACGAACCGTCGGGGCGACCTTCCAGCAGGACTTGCGAAGTAGACGCCTGCATCCAATGCACTCACGTCGATGGCGTTGGTGCCTGGCATCAGCGCTTGTGTCAACACAAGCCGGCCATGTTGGTCTAGCACCGCAACTTCCCCGAAGCCGCCGTCCCACATCAGGTTGAGGGTCTGTTGGGCAGGATTGGGAGAGACTGTCCAGTCGGCCAAGGGAGAACGCACGTCGCTGAAGGCTTCCACGGTGATGTCGATGCACGTGGAGTCTGTGACGCATCCGTCGACAGTGAATTCGACCAAACACACCGCGCACGTTCCTTCACTGTCTGGGTCGAGCACGGCGTCCATGGAGCCTTCTTCCCAAACCACATCTCCGCAGGTGGACCACCAGTCGAGGTAGCTGCCTTCCATGCCGTTGTAGGTAAGGACGATGGGCTCACCCACCATGGTCAAGGTGTCTCCGCTGATGTTGGAGGCTTCCAGGAATTCACATCCTTCCCACGACCCAGGAAGTACACATGCGTCGAAGTTGCATGCTCCCCAAATGGAGCACCCCTCTGGGAAACTGCTCTCGGGTGCAATGAAGCCTCCCCAGAAAGGGTGGACGAATCCCATGCCGTCGAATTCAAGGTCGAATGTGCCCGCACCGCTGACCCAAAGCATGGTGCTCCCGCACACCGAACCTGACATGCTTTGCAGGTCGTTGGCGAGAGGGCCGTAGCCAAACTCATTCAGCGTTTCGATGGTCCCTTCACTCAAGTTGAAGTAGAGACCACCGTTGGCCGAATCCAATTCCAAGGAGACCGCGATTGACGACGATCCCCAATATCCTGTCTCGCACGCGTCGAAATTCAGCTCTTGCATCCAGTCTTGTTCCTCGAGGGTGAAGAGGTCGGTGTCGAAATAGATGCACTCGGCGGTGCCCGTGGTGCCGGGTTGGTAGTTGCAGGCGAGGTCGTCCTCGCATTGGGCCAAGGCCGAAGAGCACACCATTGCGGTCGCCACGGCCAACATGAGTCGAGATGAAAACATATGAAATGCGTCGAGGTGAATGGCGAAATTAAAGTTGCCGTCGCTGCCGTGTCAAGACAGCACTTGCCTTTGCTGGTGTCACTTGTGACAGAATCCTGACGCTTCGCCCCAAGGCTCCCCGGTACTTTTGCGGCATGATTTGGCGCCGTTGGATTTGGAGCTTGTGTGCCGTGTTCATGCCAGTGTTCGCCTTGGCC
The DNA here is from genome assembly GCA_049610985.1 of Flavobacteriales bacterium. GTDB lineage: Bacteria > Bacteroidota > Bacteroidia > Flavobacteriales_D > Sanyastnellaceae > UBA11663. The sequence goes on from JBMZAB010000004.1 coordinate 52,187, forward strand.
CAAACCCTGACGGGAACGGTCCAGGACGCCAGCGGACGTCCCCTTGCTGATGTGTATTGTGTGGTGGGAGAGGAGGCTGCGTTGACCAACAGCGAAGGGTTTTTCTCGCTGTCCCCGCGCTCGACCCCCGTGATGTTGACGGTGTCCCACCTCGGGTTTGTGCAGCAAACCTTGGTGCTGGACGTGCCCCAATTTGGATGCAGCGTGGTCCTTGATGAGGCGCAGCTGCATTTGCCTCCAGCTTTCGTTCAAACGGCCTCCACCCAACCTCATCAAGCGCCGGTCACCCACATCCGGGAGCTCAACGTGAAGGAGCTTGATGCGGTGCCAGCCACTTCTCGAATCCAAGCGTTGAAGTCGGTGGCCGGCGTGCACCTGATGACCGCTGGCGCGGGCATGATGCGTCCCGTGATGCGGGGCCTGTCTGGGCTGCGCGTGGGGACCACCTTTCTGGGGGCGCGCGTGGAAAGTCAGGCGTGGGCCGAAGGTCATGGCATCTTTTTTCCAGAACAAGGGGTGTCACGCATGGATGTGGTGCGGGGACCGGAGGTGCTCTTGTATGGACCAGACGCGTTTGGTGGGGTGCTCAATGTCGTCCCGACTGGGCCGCTGGCTGAGGAAGGCAGGCTCTCGCAACTGTCGTTCACGTCGCACAGCAACACGGGTGGATTCCAAGGTTCTTGGATGACCCAGAAGCGAAGCGCCAAGGCCCACCACGTGCTCCTGTCCGGGGTCAACAGGTTTGGAGAATACCAATTGCCTTCAGGGCAACGCGTCGAAGGGTCCGGCTTGAGGCAGTTCTACTCGCAAGGCCGCTTTGGGTACATCCGGGAGTGGGGAACCTGGGAAGGTGCATACAGCTCTTGCTACAACACGGCGGGGTTGATCGGAGCGGGCGGGACCCAACAATCGGGAGACCACCTCGTGACCGCAGGAGCTCATGTGCGATGGGGCGACTGGGAAGTGCACCCTTCGGGCAGCTATCAATTGAACCACAGAAAGGAATTGGCGCAGGTCACCCCGGACAGTTTGAACGAGGAACAAGCCTTGAAACACACCGATCTTGATTTGAGTTTGAGGTCGACCCGCATCGACGTGCGGGCCCACAAGACCAGCGAAGATGGAGGCGGATGGGAATGGACGTTGGGCGGCCAGGGTTTCAGCAAGACCAACCTCAACGACACGCTCTACGTCGACGCCAACACGTCCTTGATTCCGGACGCGGCGATCCAAGGCGGCGGGGTTTTCGTGCGCACCTCCAAGCCCGGCACGCGACTGCGGCCGTCGGCCTCCCTCCGGGGCGACTTGCATCGGGTGGCTTGGCAGGCCCGACCAGGGTTGCTCGAGGCTTCTGAGGCTTTGCAGTCGGGCGGCGACCAGCAGTACGGCATGGTGTCGGGGGCCGTGGGTGTGCTGCTGGATGTGAATGCCTCTCACCGGTTGGGTGTGCATGGCCTGCGCGGCAATCGGGCGCCCGGGTTGGCTGAGTTGCTGGCCTATGGGAGTTTGAGGGACAACTACCGAGAGGAGTTGGGTAATCCGGATTTGGGCTTGGAGACCAGCCACACCGTGGAAGTCCAATGGGTCAAATCCTCGGAAGTGCCTTATGGTTGGACGGGCGACGCGGCGGTGTACGCCAGCGACATTCAGAACTACATGATGCTCGTGCCGAGTGGGGAAGAAAACGAAGAGGGATTCCCGATTCAGTTGCACCAAGCCACGCGTGCCTCGCTTTGGGGGGCAGACTTGAATGCGGTGTGGGTGCCGCGATGGGCCGCCATGTGGTCTATGCACACGGCCTTGTCGGTGGTGCGCTCAAGCGACGCAGAAGGGGAGGAGCTGCCTTGGACACCCCCTGCCACAGGAAGGTGGGAATTGAGAAGGTCTTGGGCCAACGTGAAGCAGGCGTCCGGGTTGGCGTCGTTGGTCTTGGAGGCGTCGAGGGATGCGGTGCTGTTGCACGCAAGCACCTCGTGGAGTCTGGGCAAGCGGACCACGTTGAACGCGCAGGTCATCAACGTGACGAACCAAACCTACTTGCCCACGTTGTCTCTGCTCCGAAACCTCGGCATCGCCGAGCCAGGACGCAACGTGCGGCTGCAGGTGGTCTACGCTTGGTGACGTCAAGGGCCAACGCCGAACACCCGAGGTCCGTACCTTGGGACAAAACATCCCCATGAAACGCAGCCAGTTTTTGAAATCCGCGGGAGCGGCGTTTGTGCTTCCGGCAGTGTGGCCGTGGGCCGCCTCGGCCCAATCGGAAAGGAGCAATTGTGTGTTGGTGCCGTCGGAGACGCCCGGCCCCTTCCCTTTGGACTTGACCGAGAACACCTTCTTCCTCCGCCAGGACATCCGCGAGGACCGCGCAGGCGTCCCGTTGCGTCAAAAAATCCGCATCGTGGGGGCCGACAACTGCGACCCGATGCCCAACATCCGTGTCAACATTTGGCATTGCGACCGCGACGGAGATTACAGCGGCTACGCGGCGATGGGGTCGGAGGGACAGACCTACTGCCGGGGCTACCAAATGACCGACGCCAACGGAGAATGTGAATTCGTGACCATTTTCCCGGGGTGGTACCCAGGCAGGACCACCCACGTGCACTTCCAAGTCCATGTGAGCTCGCAGTACAGCGTGGTGTCTCAGTGGACGTGGCCGCATGCCGCCGCCGTGGAGGTGGCCACCACGCATGCGGCGCTGTATCCTGAGGGGCCTGATCCTTTGCCGCCCTCCCAGGACGGCGTGTTCACCGACGGGTTCCAACTGCAATTGGCAGACCTTGCCTGGGACGAATCCGCCCAGGAATACGTGTCTCACTACGAAGCGACCGTCGAAGGCGAAGGGGTCAGCGGCGTGGGGTACCAGGAGTTGACGACCTCGGCCCACTTTGCTTTGGGCCAAAACTTTCCCAACCCTGTCGCCCGCGCCACGCAAATCCCCCTTGACCTGAAGTCTGCCGGCGAAGTGGTGTGGTCCTTGTGGTCCCCGTCTGGCGCGTGCGTCGTGCGGAAAGACCTCGGCATGTGCGCCCCAGGCCGCACCCTGTTGGACGTGGACTTCGACGCGTTGGGTGTGCCTGCCGCGTCTTACTTGTACCAAGTGGAAGTCTTTAACGCCTCGGGCCGGTTTTCCGACGTGAAGCGGATGACCCTTTTGAAGTGAGCCTGCGCTGCCGGATGTTTGCGCCATGAAAGACTTGTTGCGGGTGGCGCTCGACGCCAGCTTGGAGGCCGGCAAGGCCATTTTGGACATCTACGGGAGCGAGGATGTGGGGGTGGAGTACAAGGAAGACCAAAGCCCGTTGACCCGCGCAGACCGCGCGGCGCACGAGGTCTTGATGAAGCATCTGGAGCCCACAGGCATCCCTGTGTTGTCTGAGGAGGGCAAGCACATGCCGTTCGAAGACCGTCGCGGTTGGGACGCCCTGTGGATTGTCGACCCCGTGGACGGCACCAAGGAGTTCATCAAGCGCAATGGAGAATTCACGGTCAACGTCGCGTTGGTGAAGGCGGGCCGTGTGGTGTGTGGGGTGGTGCTGGCGCCTGTCCTTGGACATGCCTACGTGGGCGAAGTCGGCGCCGGTGCGTGGCGCTGTGAGGTCGACCTGGCAGGCGACACGTCCGTCGACCAAGTCTGGGAGGCACGTCAGGTTCTGCCATTGGCCCAAGCCCTAGAACGTCCGTTCACCGTGGTGGCGAGCCGGTCCCACATGTCCCCGGAAACCGAAGCCTACGTCGAGAAGGCGCGTGCAGAGCACGGTGAAGTGAACTTGATCAGCAAAGGCAGTTCGCTGAAGCTGTGCATGGTGGCCGAGGGGACGGCAGACGCCTACCCGCGATTCGCCCCCACCATGGAGTGGGACACCGCCGCGGGCCAAGCGGTGTGCGAAGCTGCTGGCTGTGATGTGGTGGACCAAAACACTGGCGCCACCATGCGCTACAACCGTGAAGAGTTGTTGAACGCTTGGTTCTTGGTGACGTCGTGAAGATGGCAGCCAACACGGTGGACGAATACATCGAGGCTGTCCCTGAAGAGCGCCAGGAGGCCTTGCGTCGCATGCGGGCTTTGTTGCGCAGGCACTTGCCCCAGGGGTTTGAGGAACGCTTGGGGTGCGGCATGCCTGCCTTCGTGGTGCCGCACGACCTGTATCCCGCAGGTTACCATTGCGACCCTTCCTTGCCCTTGCCCTTTGTGAGTTTCGCCAACCAAAAGAATTTCGTCGCCCTGTACCACATGGGGTTGTACGCCAGCCCGGACGACATGGCTTGGTTCAAGGCGTCTTGGGACGTCAAGGCCTGCGGCAAATTGGACATGGGCAAGAGCTGCATTCGATTCAAGAACATGGCCAAAATCCCTTGGACTTTGCTTGAACAACTCTCCTCGAGGATGACGCCTTCGGATTGGATCGCCCATTACGAATCTGCATTCAAGGCCAAGTCGTGATGCGCTTGGTTGCCCTGGTCGTTCTGACAATGTCAATGTGCACGCTTCAAGGGGCCCGCGCACAGGTGCAATGGTGGCCCACAGAAGTGGCACTGACCACTGGGCGTTGGGTGGCTGAGGAGGGCATGCAGGGCCAAGTCGACGGCATGGCGCTGGGTGCCCAAGTGGCATGGATGACCCGGGCCACCAACGGATGGGCTGCCTTTTTCAATGGGGTGGAGCATGGTGGGTTTGTGGGCCTTCACCGCATTGGTGCTTCGGCGTACGGGCTGCAAGGCCAAGCAGGTTGGACCCTCCGCACCAACCAGACCCGGCTTGTGGGTTGGTCTTTTACCGGGGGCGTGGCGTACAATCCGACGACGTACCATCCTGAGGATGCGCCCGACCTGATCGCCGTCGGCTCCAACTGGAACGGGTTGGTGCGGCTCGGGTTGACGCTGGCCAACGACAGCCGGGTGAGCTTGGGGTTGGGTCTGACCCACACCAGCAACGGCGCCCTGCGTCGTCCCAACAAAGGCGTCAACACCCCGCATGCCCGTTTGATTGTCAGGCCCGCGGCCGTTCCCAACAGGCGGGTGGTCGCAGACGGGGCCCAAATGGGCGCTTGGAGTCATGTGCTTGCCTTGGGCGTTGGAGGACGCGACCACGGTCCTTTTGGCGGCCACGTCTTTGGGGTGCAAGAGTTGTTCGCGCAATCCACATTCGTGTGGTCGCCGCGTGTCGGGCTCACGGCCCAGTTGGCGTTGGCACACCACGGTGCGCTGCGGGCGGACCCCAACACAGGCGAGCCTTCGGACACCCTCGCGTCGTCGGTGGAGGACCGCTTGCAGCCAGGTTGGAGTGTGGGGTGGACGTGGTTGTTTGGACGCGCGCGACTTGATTTGCTGAAAGGCGGGGTCTTGGACAACCCGACGCCCGGGTTCAAGCCGCGCTACAACAAGGCCCAAATCTTGATGGCTGTTCATCCGAGTCTTGATGTGTTTGCCGCGTTGCGGTTTTCGCATTGGCGCGCCGACTACGTATCTGCCGGCATCGCCCTTCGGTGGGGGCGCTCGGATAAAGAGTGCATTTCCTGTCCGCGTTGGGACATGTGAGGGGCAACCCTCCCCGCAGGTCGTGCGTTTTTCTTGTGTGAAGCCTTTGGTGCATGCCTACGACACGTTGATCCTTGAAGGAGGAAGTCTGCGGTGCGCCTTCACAGCGGGGGTGATGGATGCCTTGATGTTGCTCGGTCCCATGCGCTTCCAGCGGACCCTGGGCGTGAGCGCTGGGGCCATGGTGATGGCGTCGTACCTGGCGGGGCAGCACAAGTACTTCATTCGCGTGGCCCGAGAGTTGCTCGGTGCGGGGGAATTCATCCGATTCAGCGCGGCTTTCAGCGATGAAGGGGTGATGAATTTGGCGCACCTGAAGCGGCATGTCATGGTGCACGCCCCGTTGGACATGAATGCGCTGGAGGAAGCGCAACAGACCACGCAAGCTTGGGTGGTGATGACGCATGCGGAGACCGGCAAGTCCATGTACGTCCAGCCCAAACCGAACACGTGGCTCAACGCCTTGGTGGCGTCCGCGACGTTGCCCATGTGGACCCGCGGCCAAGTGAAATGGGGGGAGGATTGGGTGTTCGACGGAGGATACAGCGACCCTTTGCCTTTGGACAAGGCGCTGGACCTCGGCGGTCAAAGGATCTTGGTGGTGCGGACGCGACCCTCAGGAGACCACATCACGCAGAGCACCACAGATTATTTCGCCTCATGGTGGTTTCAAGACAGGCCTGGCGTCAACAAATTGTTCGAGGAAGGGCATGTGGCATACAACGACACTGTCGACAGGTTGTTCGCAGGAGGGGACGGGCAAGGTCGCAGTTGGGAAGAAATTGCACCACCAGTGCCGCTAAATTCGGACAGCATGAGGGTGGGGCCAGCTGAAGTGATGTCCGACTACCGGTTGGGGTTGGATGCCGCGTTGACATGGTGGTCACGTCAACTGCGTGCTTAAGACACCATTTCAGGTTGTGCAGTGTCCGTTAATTCAAGAGATTCATGTAGCTTGCAGGCACCTTGCGAGTTGACAGCTTCTGGACAATGCTTCCCTGCTGAAAACCAAAGGCATAGGGCCTGTTTGGCTCGGATGCCTGGATTGTTTCAATGGTTCAGATGATTCACTTTTTCCACCAGATCACGTCCTTCCTGCGCCGCGACTCCATCGTTGGAGGCTTGCTGGTCTTGATGTGTGGGTTGCAGGCGTGTCAGTTGGACGCGCCAGTAGCGGGAGTTTCAGATGCGGAGTTGTGCACGTACAGGGCTTCCGCCCGAGTGGAACAAATTCTGGGAGGCATGTCCTTGGCGGACAAGGTGGGGGAAATGACCCAGCTGACCTTGGACATGTTGTGTGTGGGGGAAAATCACAAGGCGGAAGAGCCCCATCGCATCGATTCGGTCAGGCTGGACTCGGCCTTTGCGATTTCCAAGATTGGAAGCGTGTTGAACGCGGCTGGACACAGCTACACAACGCCCCAATGGCACACGCTGATTGGCAACATCCAAGCGGCCAGCATGGAGGCCAAAGGCATTCCGACCCTCTACGGCATCGACGCAATCCACGGAGCCACGTACACCTACGGTGCTGCACTTGGACCGCAGCAGCTCGCCCTTGCCGCCACGTGGGACACCGCTTTGGTGCGGGTCATGGCAGAAGGCACGGCCAAAGAAATCCGTGCTTGTGGGATTCCATGGAACTTCGCTCCAGTGTTGGACGTGGGGCGCGACCCGAGGTGGCCTCGCTTTTGGGAGACCTTTGGAGAAGACCCCAAACTCGCGGGCGACATGGGGGAAGCCATGGTCCGCGGCTTCCAAGAGGGCGAAGTCAAGGTGGCCGCCACCCTCAAGCACTACTTGGGGTACAGCATGCCTTGGAGTGGAAAAGATAGAACCCCTGCTTACATCCCAGAGAGGCAGTTGCGTGAGATTTTTCTTCCGCCCTTTGCTCAAGCTGTGAATGCCGGAGCCCTGAGTGTGATGGTCAACAGCGGCGAAATGAACGGGATTCCTACGCATGCGAATCGGTTTGTGCTAACCGACCTCCTGAGAGGAGAATTGGGCTTCGATGGTGTGGCGGTGACAGATTGGGAGGACATCCGCTATTTGAAGTCACGTCACAAGGTGGCCGCCACGCACAAAGAGGCCATTCGCATGGCCATTCTTGCCGGGATTGACATGAGCATGGTGCCTCAGGATTGGGAATTCCCGGTGCTGTTGAAAGAACTTGTGGATGAAGGCGCGATTTCCGAATCGCGCATTGACCTGAGCGTCCGCCGAATTCTGACCTTGAAAGAGCGACTTGGATTGTTGAAAGAGGGAGGCGAGTCTTTGCCCGCCATGTTGACGGACCAGGAGCGTCTCGCCCTAGAGGAAGCGCCCGCCCAGGCCGCGTTGGAATGCATCACGCTGCTCAAGAATGAGAACGATGTGATGCCGATTGCCAGTTCAGCGAACATCTTCGTTTCCGGACCGACAGCGAATTCTCTCAATGCCCTGAATGGTGGGTGGTCGGGCACGTGGCAAGGGAAAAATCCGAAGTACAACAACCCTGGCAGAAAGACGGCTGTGGAAGCCATGCGTGACGAATTTGGTGTCCACAGAATTCAGTTCGAAGAGCTCGAGTCCATGGAATTCACTGAGCAGGACATCCGCCGTGTGTCATCTGCTGTGCGAAGGTCTCGATCTGATGTGGCTGTTTTGTTCTTGGGCGAAATGCCTTACACCGAGTTCATGGGCAACATTGGCGATTTGCGTTTGGCCGACAACCAATTGGATTTGGTTCGTGCCGTTCGTGCCACAGGTACGCCGGTGGTGGCCGTGTTTGTGGAAGGTCGACCACGCACGTTTTCCCAGGTGGAACCTGACCTTGACGGCGTTGTGATGGCCTACCTCGCAGGAGACTTCGCTGGGCCGGCCATCGCGAAGGTGTTGAGGGGATCTCACAATCCGTCTGGCAAGTTGCCTTTTTCTTGGCCCAGAGAAGCGTCTTCCCACACGACTTACGACCGCAAGCACACGGAGAAGCACTACTCTGCGCGTCCCCAATATGCGTTTGGCTCGGGGTTGTCCTACAGCCCAGTTCAAACAACAGCCATTCGGTTGCTGAATGAAGGGAAGGTGGTCCTTGGTGACACGCTCAGGATTGAGGTTGACTTGGAAAACAAGGGCGATCGACCCACCACTGAGGTGGTCATGGTCTTCGCTCAAGACCGCGTGGCGTCAATCACACCAAGTGTGGACAAGCTCAAGGCTTACAAGCGGGTGTTGGTGGATGCCGGTGCAACTGTGACGGTGCCCCTTCGCGTTCCCACAGTGGAGCTGGGGTTCATCGGTCTGGACCTGGATTACGTGGTTGAGCCTGGGACGTTTGGTCTGCGGGTCAAAGACCAAAAAATAAACTTCGAATTGAAAATCAATCAACATACACAATGAACAAATTTCTCTCATTCCTTGGGCTTAGCCTGATGCTTTCTGCAGCAATGGCCCAGTCGTCCACAGTCACATTCAATCTCAACATGTCCAATGAAACGGTTTCCGACGGAGGCGTGTATCTCGGTGGGGGGGTCATTGGTGGACCCACGGCGCATGAAATGACTGATCCTGACGGAGACGGCATTTACAGTGTGTCAATCTCCCTGGCAAATGGCACCACAGGCAACTACACTTTCTTGAACGGCAATTGCCCGGATTGGAGTTGCAAAGAAAACATCGCTGGCTTGCCTTGTGCCGACCCTGGAAATTACAACGATCGGATTTTGCCAGACATCAACGGGGATGTGACGATCAGCACCTGCTTTGCCCAGTGTTCGGAGGACGGTTCTTGTTCGGCACCACCCGTGTTGTCGAATGTCACCTTTCAGGTTGACATGGGCCAATATGCAGGGTCTTTTGGCACGGTGAATCTGAATGGTGGTTTCAACGGATGGTGTGGATCTTGCGCCGAAATGACGGATGACGACGGTGACAACATTTATGAAGTCACAGTGGAGGGTCTGTCCGGGAACATCGAATACAAGTTCACATTGGACGGCTGGACAGCGCAAGAGGAATTTGCTGGAGGAGAGCCTTGCACGCTCACCACAGGTGAATTCACGAACCGATTCTACGCTGTGGATGGAGACGTCACATTGGATGCCGTGTGCTGGAACATGTGCACCCTGTGCAACGCAGAGCCTGTGGCTGGATGCACGGACGCCACGGCTTGCAATTACAATGCAGACGCCACAGAAGACGATGGTTCTTGTGTGTACGGGGAGGCACCCAATGCGGGCTTCGTGGTCATGGACGCCCTTTGCCACGACGGCATGGGCTCACTGACGTTGGATTCAGCGACTGTGGACATCGCAGGTGCCACATTCAGCGTGGGAGGCATGGCCATTGAAAATGGCATGATGGAGATTGCCGCGGGCACCCACATGTTGGTCGCAACGGGTGCGGACGGTTGTTCCAACGAAACAGAATTCACCGTGAATGCCCCAGAAGAGTTGGTGATTGAGCTGACTTTGGTGAGCCAGGACTCCGGTGCAGGTGATGGACAAGCTTCTGCTGAAGTGTCTGGTGGAACCCCTGACTACGTGGTGGTTTGGACCAACATGACCGGCATTGAGGTAAGCCCAGATTCTTTGGCGAGCGGTTTGTACACCGCCCTTGCCACCGACGCCAATGGATGCACGGCATCTGCCAGCTTGACCATGACTTTGGACGGCATCGAAGATGTGATGTTGTTGGAAGGCGCAGTGTTCCCAGTGCCTGTGGCCGACCAGTTGAACATTCGCTTGGCCTCCCCGCTCTTGGGCGACGCCACTGTGGATGTCCGCGACATGCAAGGCCGTTTGGTGGCGACCCTCGCCATGCGCACCGCCCAGCAGCACATTGTGATCGACGCCGCTTCATGGGAAGCCGGTGTGTACTCTGTTCAAATTTCAACTGAGGGAGCTCGCGCTTCCTGGAGCTTCGTGAAATGATTCAACGCTTGACTTCGCTCGCCGCCCTGATCTTGCTCTTCGGAGTGAGTTCAGGGCTGTGGGCCCAAACCATCTCCGTGGGTGGAACCGTCGTGGACGGGGACATGCCTTTGCCGGGGGTGTCCGTGACGGTGAAAGGCTCGTACGCCGGCACTGCCACCGACCTCGACGGAAAATTTGTCCTGACTGCGGAATCGGGTGCGACGTTGGTGTTTTCGTACATCGGGTACCTCCGCCAGGAGGTGACCGTGGCGAACACCGTCTCTGACTTGAAGGTGGAATTGAAGCCGGACGTGGCGGGCCTCGAGGAGGCTGTCGTCATCGGTTACGGCAACCAGCAGCGGAGCAAGATCTCGGGTGCGGTGACCACCGTCGACATCAAGGAGGCGACCTCCATCCCCGTGCTTCGCACCGAGCAAGCCCTTCAGGGCCGGGCCGCAGGTGTCCAAGTGACCCAAAACTCCGGTCAGCCCGGGTCCACCCAGACCATCCGAATTCGGGGTTTGGGCTCCATCAACAACTCAGACCCCTTGTTCATCGTGGACGGCATCCCTTCCGGGGGCATTGACTACTTGAACCCGTCGGACATCGAGAGCATCAGCATCTTGAAGGACGCGGCGTCGACAGCGATTTACGGTGCACGTGGGGCGAATGGGGTGGTGCTCATCACCACCAAAAAAGGCTCACGCGGCAGCAAGGCCACCCTGACGTACGACAGCTACGTAGGCATGCAGGAACCTTGGAAGTACATGGCCTTGTTGAACGCCAAGGAGTACGCCACGTTGATGAATGAGAGCCGCGCGGCAGCTGGACTGTCTGCCCTTCCGGGGTTGTCCAACCCCGACAGCTTGGGTGTTGGTACCAACTGGCAGGAAGCCCTGTTCCAGCGTGCACCGATGGCCAACCACAGCGTGTTGTACACCAACGGCACGGAGACGTCGAGCATTGCCATGGGCGCCAGCCACTTCTCCCAGGACGGCATCATCGGCGGAGAGAAGGGACGCTTCGAGCGCACCACCTTCCGTGTCAATTCGGAACAGCAAGCGGGCGACCGGGTCAAGGTGGGCCAAAACGTGACCTTCACCAACATCAAGCGCAACGCCTTGGCGGAGAACAACGAGTTTGCCACACCCGTGCTGCGTGCGTTGAACATCGATCCCGTGACGCCAGTGCGCCGCGCCGACGAAACGTTTGCGTACACAGATTACATCGACAGCGACATTGTCAACCCCATCAACCAAATCGAGCAGACCCACGACAACTGGACCACAAACCGGTTTGTAGGCAACGTGTTTGGAGAAATGGATTTGACCCCCAACTTGAAATTCCGTTCCTCGGTGAACGTGGACTTGGCATTGGGTTCGCAGAAGATTTTCTTCCCGACGTTTGATTTGGCCCTGTACGAAGGCGATCCCAACCGTCCAGCCACTGAATTCCGTGAAGTGAATTCGATCATTCGCGCAGAAAACAAGTGGTCGACCTGGCAGTGGGAGAACACCTTGACCTACACGAAGGAATTCGAAAACGAGGACAAGCTTCAGGTGATTGCAGGTTACTCTGCCCTGGAGTCCAGCTCTTCGAGCATTACCGCGTCACGCGACAGCTTGGCGACCAACGACCCGACCTACGCGTTCTTGAGCAACAGCCTCAACGTGGCGCCTCAAATTCCGCGGGCCAGTGACGGCATCAGCGAAACAGCCTGGATCGGGCAGTTTGTGCGTGCAACGTACGACTTGGGCAACGAGTGGTCCTTGATGGGCACGCTTCGTTACGACGGTTCGTCTCGCTTCGGATTGAACAACCGCTTCGGGTTGTTCCCTTCGTTCTCTGCGGCGTGGAATTTGACGGAGCGTCCTTGGTTCGCAGAAAAAGATTGGATCGACTTCTTCAAAGTGCGTGGAAGCTGGGGGCGCAACGGGAACGCTGAAATCGGTGACTATGCATACAATCCTGTCATCGTCAACGGATTGAACTACACCTTTGGCAGCGATCAAGCCCAAACCATTGGTTCCGGACCTGTGGCCATCGCCAACCCCGATTTGAAGTGGGAGACGGGTGAACAAATCAATGTGGGGCTTGACGCCGACTTCTTGGACGGCCGTTGGAACTTGATTTTCGACATCTACGAGAAGAACACCCTCGACATGTTGGCCTACGTGCCCAACCCCGGCACGGCAGGTCTTGAGCCCGGTCCTTCGAATGTCGCTTCAGCCCGCAACCGCGGTGCGGAATTGGCCATCGGATACCAGGGCGGCGAGGACGACTTCACCTACAACCTGAATGCGAACATCTCCATGTACCGCAACGAAGTCACCGACCTCGGTGCCCCTGTGGACAGCTTGAACCAGCCCATCTTCACGGGCAACGTGTTTGGCTCTGGAGACTTCGTGGCCGTCACCGACATCGGGTTGCCCATTGCGACCTTCTGGGGCTTCGAGACCGCGGGCATTTACCAAACAGACGAAGAGGCCATGGCCGACACCGCCCAGGCCAACGCCGTGGCAGGTGACGTGATTTTCGTGGACCAAAACGGCGACGGCGTCATCAACAACGAAGACAAAGTGGTCATCGGCAACCCCCACCCCGCCTTCACCTACGGGTTCACGGCAGGGGCCAAGTACAAGAACTTCGATTTCAACTTGTTCTTGCAGGGCAGCCACGGCAACGACATTTACAAGGGGATGTTCCGTTACGACCTCAACACCACCAACCTGCCCATCTCGGCATTGGACCGTTGGACTGGGGAAGGCACGTCGTACGACACCCCGCGTGTGACGCACTCTGACTTGAACCAAAACAACCGCGTGTCCGACCGCTTCATTGAGGATGGGTCGTACTTGCGCATCAAGTCGTTGATGGTGGGGTATACCCTGCCTTCGAACACCTTGGAGCGCTTGGGCATTTCCAAGTTCCGGGTGTATGCCAGCGCGAACAACCTGTTCACCTTCACGCCATACTCGGGCCTAGACCCGGAGATTGGCACACGCGGCACGCTTGAAATCGGCATCGACCGTGGTTTCTACCCATCTCCCCGGATTTACAACCTGGGCATCAACGTGACATTCTGATGAATCAAAAAGCTACCTCCCTCACTTGGTTGGGCGCGTTGGCCGCGATGGTCGTCGTGCTCGCATCGACAGGATGCTCCAAGGACTTTTTGAACCGCGACCCCTACATCGGGAGCTCGGCGGGCAATTTTTACCAAACCGCCGACGACGCGGAAGCCGCGACCATCGCATGCTACGCGCCGCTTCAGGTGGAGATTTCGGACGGGGCCCACTTTCGGTGGTACTTCGGCGACATCGTGAGCGATGACGCCGACAAGGGCGGATCAGGCGACACGGACGAGCCTGATTTGCTTGAGTTCGAGAACTTCTTCGGCGACCCCTCGAGCGGCATTGTGCTCGGCGAGTGGAAGACCGCGTACAAAGGCATCACGTACTGCAACATTGCGTTGCAGAACATTCCAGACATCGAGATGGACGACTTCGTCAAGCTCGCCTACCTGGGAGAGGCCAAGTTTTTGCGTGCCTACTGGTACTTCAACCTTGTGACGACGTTTGGGGGCGTGCCACTCGTGACGGCTCCTTTGGCGCCTTCAGAGTACGCCCAGCCACGTGCCACTGCGGAAGAGGTGTGGGCCCAAATCGTGGCAGACCTCGAAGACGCGGCCGCCAACCTTCCTGAGAAAAGCGCCTACAGCGTGTCCGCCACGGGGCGTGCCACCCGTGGTGCGGCCAACGCGTTGCTCGCCAAGGCCCACCTTTACATGGGCGACAACTTCACGGGCGACAATTGGCAGAAGTGCCGTGAGCGTTGCGAAGAAGTCGTGGGATCTGGGGAGTACTTCTTGGATCCGGACTACGGCAGCATTTTCACTGAATCCGGTGAAAACGGGCCAGGCAGCATTTGGGAAATTCAGTACGCGAACAACTCCGGTGGAAATTGGGGCGCCCAATTCTGGAGTGAAGGGACGTACACCAACGTGTTCCAGCGTGCCCGAGGAACCTTTGCAGGCTACGGCTTCAACCTGCCCACCCAAGACTTCGTGGACGAATTCGAAGTGTGGGAAGAGCAACAAGGAGAGAATGTTTCGGAATTGGTGGACCCCCGTTTGGCTTACACCGTCTACCAATTGGGCGACAACGCCTCAGATTGGGGGCAACTCACGGAAGACGCCACAGGCATGCAGAGCCAGTACTTTCCTAGGAAGTACTTCAACCCTGCGGCTGAATTGGCGCCCTTCGGCGACCCCAATCCCAACGGAGGGTCCAACGACCGTGTGATTCGTCTCGCAGATGTGTTGTTGATGCACGCCGAGGCATGCAACCAAATGGGCGACGATGCCACGGCTTTGGCGTCCTTGAACATGGTTCGTGCACGCGCTGGTGTGCCTCTTTTGGAGGATGGCTCTGTGTCGGGGCCGTCGCTGTTGGATGCCATCTACCACGAACGTCGTGTGGAATTGGGCTTGGAGGGCCACCGCTTCTTCGACCTTGTCCGCCAAGGTCGCGCGGCGGAGGTGCTGGACGGCTTCATTCCCGGGAAAAGCGAGTTGTTTCCAATTCCTACCGCTGAAATCACATTGTCCAACGGGGCCTTGACCCAAAACAACGGATACGAATGAATTTGAAGAACATCTCCCTGGTTGCCGGGGCCGCCCTGTGGATGGCGGCTGTGGGTTGCGACCCCTATGTGGAACCAAGTCCGAGTTTGCCTGATCCTCCGACTGCCGAGGTGCAGTGGTACTTCTTGCCTGACACGGTGGACGGCGTCGTAGGCATCGACTCCAACCGCGTGGTGGTGGAGGCCGAGGCCAGCGAAGATGTGTACATCCATTTGTGGGACTTCGGAAACGGTCAAGTCAGCAACGACCCCGTGGACACGATGGTGTACTACGTGGAAGGCACCTACGGCATTTCCTATCAAGGTCATGCCGAAGGTGGCATGGCTTACTTCTCCGACAGTGTGAAGATTGAGAAGACCCTCGAGCTCCCATGCGAGGGCACGTTGGCGCTCCTCACCGGGTGCGACAACCCCAAGACATGGAAGTTTGCCTCGGACGCAGGCGCCATCGCCATTGGACCCGAACCTGGATCGACCGAATGGTATGCCTCACCTGCGGGTGGCTTGGTCGAATTCCAATACGACGACCGTTGGACGTTGACCGAGGCCGGCGAATTCATTTACAACAACAACGGCAGCACGATGAATCCTTTTGACGGCTACATCGAGACGTTGATGACGGTCCAACCTTCCACGTACATGTTGGAATTGGAGGCGGGACCCAACGGAGAGGACCTGTTCACTGTTGGAGGGTTGACCACAGAAGTCTCTGAGATCTGCGGATGGATGGGGGTGTGGGACTCTGGCCCCACCTACACCATCACAGAAATCACAGAGGATCGGTTGGTGTTGAGCACCTTGCAGCAGGGTGGCGATTGTGTCAACCCTGTGGGCAGCGGTTACTTTACCTTGATTTTCGCGGCGGAATGAACGCTTCCAAGCGGTTGAACGCATGGCTGGGCGGTTTTGGATTTGCCCTGCTGGCCGCGGGATGCTCCGATTGCGGAGGCCCCACTGAGCCGGTCAACGCGGAGATTCAATTCGTGGCTGACCGCACGCTGCTGGAGAATTCCTTCAACAGCAACTTCCGATTCGAAGTCCGTTTGGACGCCACGTACGAGGAGGAAGTGACAGTCGACTACGAGACCTTGGAAGGGACGGCCAAAGCGGGGGAGGACTACCTCAGCCAGTCCGGCACCTTGGTGTTTGCGCCTGGAGAACTCATTCAACAGATCGAAGTGCCCATCGTCATCGACGAGGGTCTCGAGCCTGACGAGCATTTCACCGTAGAATTGAGCAATCCTGTCAACGGGTATTTGAAGGGCAACCAACAAGTCGCCACGGGCACCATCCTCAACGACGACACCGAGTTGGACATCGCCCTGCCCGACGGAGGGTACGACACGCCGCACTCGCCAAGCAATCCGCCTGAGGGCATGACCTTGGTGTGGTCGGACGAGTTTGATGGCACGGACATTGACCTGAGCAACTGGACCCACGAATTGGGTGCGGGAGGCTGGGGCAACAACGAGTCTCAAGCCTACACAGCAGACCCTGCCAACTCCTTTGTGGAAGACGGCAACTTGTTCATCGTGGCGTTGCAAGACGGGGCAGGTTACACGTCGGCCCGCATGGTGTCCCGGGACAAGCAGGAGTTCGCCTTTGGCCGAATCGACATCCGCGCGGTGTTGCCCTACGGCCAGGGACTCTGGCCCGCCCTCTGGATGCTCGGGGCCAACCACTCCCAAGTCGGATGGCCTGAATGCGGTGAAATCGACATCATGGAGCTTTTGGGCCACCAGCCCAACTACGTGCACGGCACGGCGCATTGGGGAGAAATGATCGGCGGCGGGCACCCCAATCTGGGGGCCGTGACCTACTCTCAGTTCCCCACCACCTTTTCTGAGGAATACCACGTGTTCTCCTTGGATTGGCGCCCTGACACCATGACGTGGTTGATGAACGACGAACCGTACTTTCAGCTGACCACCGCGGACCACGTGGAGAACAGCGGGTACGACACGCCATTCAACGATCCGTTCTTTTTCATTCTGAACATCGCCGTAGGCGGCAACTGGCCGGGGTACCCCGACGAGTCGACGTTGTTCCCGCAGTTCATGGCCATCGATTACGTGCGCGTCTACCAGGAATAAGCCCCTACCTTCGGCGTCGATGAACGTGCAAGTCACTTTTGCGCAGTACGACGCCTTGTTTGGGGACGATCCAGGGACCTACCTGGAGTTTTTGACCAAACTTGAAGCATCTCTGTGGTCGGCCAAGCGCCGCCTTGGAGATGCTTTGTTGTTGGGCGAAGGGCAAGTGGTGTCAGATGTGAGGCACGCCCTAAAGCCTACCCTACAAATGCTCGGGGCCTCCCCGTTGGTTGACCTGTTGTTCTCGTCCATCCACGAGGGGGCCGAGACTGAGGTGAAGGCGCAATTCGACCTGGCCATGGACCTTGTGATTGCCGCTGTGGAGGCGAAAAAGGTGAACGTCGAATGAGTCAGGACGAACGACTCTTGGAGCGCCTGCGCCAACACTGTTTGGCGAAGCCTGGAACAACTGAGGAGATGCCGTTCGACGACCGCACCGTGGTGTTCAAGGTGGGCGGCAAGTTGTTTTGCCTGTTGGACGCGTTTGAATTTTCTGGATGCGGCATGAAATGCGACCCAGAGCGTGTCCCTGAGTTGCGTGCCTCGTACGAGGGGATCACCACAGGTCCCTACTTGAACGCCAAGCATTGGAACAGCGTGCGTCCAGAGCCATTTGGCGACGTGCCATGGCCCTTGTTCCTCGACTTGGTGGACCACAGTTACGCGTTGGTGTGGAAGGGCTTGACGCGCAAGATGAAAGAGGCCATCCAATCCACCACCTGAATCGGATTTAATCGACGATGGTCACATGACCACGAAGTTCAATCCAATCAGGATCGGGCTCGTTGACGGTCACATCGGGTAGGATGTTGATGAGGTACGCAAAAACGCTGTTTTGGGAATTCTCCAAGACGTCCGGGCGAGGAACATTCAGGGCATCCCAGCCTTCACCTGGAACTGAGGTTTCAAAAACCAATTGGCCCCATCGACTGAACACTTGCAAATGATATTGATCGATCCTTTGAACACCTGAAATCACAGGTTTCCAAACTTCATTGAGCGCGTCTTGGTTGGGGGTGAATGCAGTGGGGACATAGATGGCCAATTCTTCAGCGATTTCAAACCTCAAAGTGATGGAGTCCTGGCACCCATACTCGTTGTGCACTTCTTGGAACACGCCATACATGCCTGGGTCGTCATAGAAAACACTCAACACGTTTTGATTGACCAAGGTGCTGTCTCCAATGGACCAAACGATGCTGTCGCTGCCGAAACTGGCGTCGCCGAATACAAAATTTGTGCCTTCAGGGGTCCATGTGACCGAGGTCGATTGACCGGCCCAAATGCCTGCCTCAGGTGATGGCAAAATGCGGAGAGCTTCTTGAACGTGAAGGGTGTCGTTGCAGCCTTCTTCCCCGATGGCTGCCCATGTCAAATCGTAGGTGCCCGCCACAGGAATGGAGACATTCAGTTCAGAACCGGGATCTGACCAACCGGAGTTGTACGCCATGTTCCAATAAATTTCTGAAGCGCTTTCACTCAAGTCTTGAGCCATCAACATCCCCGGGGCACACAACACGCTGTCGGAGAGCAAGTCCACATTGGCAGAAGGTTGCGGAAAAAGGGAGAGGGTCACTTCGTCTGTGGCGGTGCATTCCACTCCAGGGTATACAGAGGATGCGGTGAGCGATAACGTGGTCAATCCAATGTCGCTGATGTTCCAAACCTCAGGAAATCCAGGAGGCAAATCTCCGCCACTCCAATTCCACGCTGGCAGGCCATGATCCACTTCAAAATCAATCCCAGGATCGAATTCTTCTCCGCAGTATGCGAACTCCTCGCCCAAAATCTCGGCCAAGGGCCCAGGGACCACCATCAAGTTCCATTGAAGAGGGGTGGAGCACATGGTTTCTCCAAGACCGGCCTGGACGCTCAATGAGAAGTTTGTTGGTTGTTCCACGTGTTCCACCTCAAACCATGCACTGTTGGCATTCAACGAATCGACGGTCATCACATCGGCCCAAACCCAAGTTGATGCGCCAGGCGCTTCCGCCAGGAATTCCAAACTCAATGGCGCACACAGTGTGTCATCGAGCAAAGGTGTGGGGCTTAGTGCGGAAGACGGCGAAATGAGGAGTGTGGGGTTCACTTCAATGTTGGCCCATGCCGTGTCAGAGCCGCAAAGGTTGAAGGCCACAGCTGCCATGCTCCATTCCAAAGGAGTGGTTCCTGGATTGACAGCCACCCAAGGGGTGTCAGGGACGGGCAGGACGCTTCCATCGTACCACAGCCACTCGTAACTCAAACTTCCCCCGTAGCCCTCTACATACGCATCCACTTCCTGATCTGCACAAGCCACGGAATCTTCCCACCAGAATGCAACATCCGGCACGTCCAGCACCAGCACATCTCGGGTGCCAGAAACCCCACAACCGTAACAGTCTATGTAGGACAATTGCAAAGTGTGAGGGCCGATTACATCGGCGGTCACGACACCAACTTCGTTCACCACGTCTCCCTCCCAAATGACATCCGTTGCGCAACTCGGGACAATTTGTCCAGTGAGGGTCAGCGTTTCTCCGATGCATAGGACTTCAGGAGGGCCCGCGTAGGAAGGAACAGGAAGTGGCACAATCACCGTCATGGCATCCGACGCCGTGCATCCATTGGCGTCTTGGATGGAAACGCTGAAATCGCAGGTTTCTTCGGGTGAAAATGAAAATAGGGGAAAACCCCCTGTCAAGCCATCGCACCCAAAGGCTGAACCAACAACGATGTTTTGGGCAGTCAGCATGGCTGAATCCAATTCCAAAACAATGGGCTCTCCAGCACACAGGACGGTGTCCAAGGAAGGCAATTCAAATTCGGGGTTGGGCCAAAAAGTGATGTCGACCGAATCATGCGCCAAGCATGATCCACTGCCTGCGGTCAACACATACGTGTATGTGCCTGGTTCATTTTGAAAGACGGAGCCGTCCGCGGAAATGCCTGGACCGCTCCAAATCCCCTCATCTTCGGTGTCCAGGGTGAGGGGGGTTCCGAGACATAGCCAAGAGTCAGGGGTGTCAATCTTCGGCACAGGGATGTCCGACACCACGACAATGGTGGTGTCTGTGTCCGTGCAATTCTGATCGTTGGTGAATGTGTAGGTTAAGTTGAATGTTCCAATTTCCTCTGCCAAAAAGGCCCCATCAGGATCCACCCACGGACCCTCCCAAACGCCTCCAATAGGCTCGGACAACAACGGGTGCCAAGCGCCATCTTGACACAGCTCCAAGGTGTCTTCGACAATGACCTCGGGACTGTCGGCCAAATTGATGATCCACGAATCTTCCGTTGAACAACCGTGCACGTTGGTGATCAGGACAGAAACTGCCGTCGCATCGACATCTTGAATGCTGCAACACGAGGCATTGCACGAATCGACACCGGGCAAGGGCGGAAAAGCACTCCAAGCATACGTCCACGGAAAGTCATCAGTGTCGTAGTTGTCTGCACAAAGGGTAAACGTTTCGCCAAAACAAGGCATGACACCCATTCCACTCAAGTCGTATTTCGGGTCGTCGAAGACCTCAACAATGATGGTGTCATTGACCGCACAAGAGCCCTCCCCCAAGCCTACAATCCACTCGTGAATGCCCACCCCAGCGACGGCTGGGTCAAACCAATTGTCAGGGGAAATTCCAGCCCCAAACCAGCAGGCTTCCTCTTGTGAAGTGACTGGCCCGAGTGTGTCGTTGACGCAATAGGTCAGCGGTGGAAGTTGAGGTTGGATGGGTTCAACGACGTCGATGTTCAACGTGTCTTGGGCCATGCACCCGTGACAATCCACCACGGTCCAAATCCATTCAAAGGAGCCGGTGTCAGGGGCGGTGAACGTCCAAAGGCTGTCCGTCCAGGGGGCGCTGTTTTGCACGCAATTGCCCGCAGTCCATACTTCTGCAAACACCTCATAACTCCCCCCTTCCCCTGACCAATTGCCCTCGGCCGGACCACACCCCAGGGCGTAAGGCGTGCCAAACTCAAACTCCATGGCGTTGGGCACCGGAAGGCTGCACAGGACAGTGTCGTTGCCAGCATATGCATTTGGCCCGCCGAGATCGACAACATAGATGGAGGTGTTGAGTGATGTGCAACCGTGAACGTCGGTGGCAGACCAGGACACATATCCCGACCCGTCGACCGTCCACAGCCCCGATGAATCGCAAGGTGCTGAACTTTCCCCAAGCCAATTCAGTGACCAACAATAGTCCGGGTTGCCAGACGTAAAATTCCCCAATGGAAGTGCAGTTCCGTGGCACTCTGCAAACGAGCTTGGTCCAGAGTAAGTCGGCAGACGATGAACCACGACATGCACTGTGTCCACATCGATGCAGCTTCCAATTCCACCGGAGAAGTAAATGTCCCACTCTCCAAATTCGGACAAATCCAAAGCAGCCTGCGTGCCAGGGCATTGCGCTGAGGAGTAATCCAGTACACTGGGCCCAGACCAATTGCCAATCCATGGTTCATTGGCTTCAAGTGGAAAGTCAAACGTGAAGGACTGGCAAAATTCCAGCGTGTCGTAAGGCAAGTCTGTTGCGGAAAGATGCTCGGGGTAGGTGCAGGAATCCAAGCAGCATGATTCGATTTCATAATTGCAAGCTTCGGGTTCCAAGCATGTGAATGAATCGCACGGCGGCGGCGGGGGCGGGGGTGGCGGGATACATCCCGGGACAGTGCACTCTCCATTGGGATTCACTGGGCCGATTGCCCAGCAGGCATGATGGATTTGAGCACAACCCAAAGAAGTGTATTCCGTCCATGAGAAGTTGAGAAGCTCAGGCTCCATGTCTATTTCGACGCACGTGGTGGTCCCGAAATCCGAGAGGATCAAGTTGTCTGGGACATTCCAACCGGTTGCCTCGTTCGGGGTCCATGTCACACAAGCCAATTCCCCAATTTCTGCGCAGGTCAAGGACGTGTGTGAAACCGAGGAAGGGCAACTGACGGGCGCCAAGGCCGAGGTGGATGCCTGACATCCGAATGCATCTGTTACGAGGACCTCCACAGGGGCGTTGTTGTAACAATCTTCCATGACCTGGCTCAATTGAGGAACAGGCCCACCTTGAAGGTTGGTGTTGCCCATGCTCCAGGCGTAGTTGCTCATGTCATTTGTAGAGCCAGGAAACACGACGGCGTTGAATATGGAGGGGTCTCCCAAACACACGATGTCGGCGTCGTCCACGAAGACTTGGGGTGGTGAAAGGCTCCTGAAGCTTATGGAATCGAACGACGCGCATCCAGCGCTCGAAACAAATTCGATGGCCAGGTCGACAGAATCGCCGTTGGCCAGCCAAAGCATGGTCCCTTGCCCTGTGCTTTCATCGAAAGCCACGTCGTACAGATCGGGGGCGTTGGACAAAGCGTTGGCTTGCAAGGCCCCTTCGACTTGAAATTCGATGGCCAAGGTGTCTCCCATGCATTGCAAAAACTCAGGGACCTCGCTGCTCATGTTGCCTGGAGAGCCTTCTTGGAGCAAAAAACTTGGCACAATTGGTTCCTCGACTTCAATCCACAAAGTGTCCGTCACATTCCCACACGCTGTGCCAACTTCCAACGTCACAACAAGGTCCATCGCAGGCTCAGTGAAACTGCTGGCCACGACCAAAGTAGAGTCACCAAACATGGATGATGTGGCGCTCGGGTGTGGGTTGTTTTCGTCGTCAAGCACGTTCCATTCAAGGTTGTAAGCGCCGCTGTTCAGACCAAGACCACTGACCTCAGCGACGACGGAAAGTTCGTCTCCTGCGCACATCACTGAGTCGAGTGCCGCTCCCATGTCAAAGGAGACGAGTTCCACCGAGGGAAGGTTGGTGACCACGATTTGGGCGTACAAGTTGAGCTCACCGCATCCGCCACTGCCATCCAGTTGCACCAAGAAGGTGCCGGGTGACGGAAAGGTCCAAGCGTGCGACCAGGGGTATTCTTCGATCCAAATCACAGACGACAAGTCGGTCTGCCCATTGAGTGCACTCAACGTCCACTGAGTTTGGATGGCTTCACCACAAACCGAGCTCAAAGAATCGGCCCAAATTTCCAGCGTTTCCCCTTGGCAAATGTTGAATTGCCCCCCATTGAGCAAACCGGTTCCCCAAGTCAATGGGGGTGGCATTTCGACGCAAAATGACACAGTGTCCATGTCGTATCCACATGCTTCTGAGCCGACCTGAAGGGATGCAGCGTATTCTCCGGGAAGGAGGGAGGTTGTCCAAAAATTCGACGACGCACTTCCCGCCAACGTCTCAGGCTCGACAGAGCCTTCAATCTCTGAAATGGACCAAAGCACGTCAAACAAGTCAGGACAAAAGACATCCTCGCCCAACGTAAATTGAACAACAGCGCAGGAATCAGCCGCCAATGCAAAGTCGGCGACAGGCTCTTCGTTGACAACCACTTCCTGCAGCAAGGATGCTGGAGGTGAGCATTCGTTTTCGATGTCAACAAGGATGGAATGAGAGGCGAGCGCTTCGGCGCAGGATTCGACTTGACCAAAGGACCACGCGAAGTTGTTGACCGTCTCCATGGTGACTTCACCGGCAAATTGGAGCTCTCCATCCATGGCGATGCCCCAGGCGGAGCCCAAAGGATAGTCGTTCAAGTTGGACCATTCAAATTCCACGTTGCCTCCGAAACAAGCCACTTCCGGAATGTCCAAGATGATGGGGTCTGGGGGGCTTCCCAGAAACACGTCCAAGTGTTCAACGTTGCTGCAGAATCCCAACTCCGCGTTGACCGTGACATTGTAGCCACCCTGGGCGTCGTACTCATGTTCAAACGCGCTTGCAAACGTCAAATCAAGGCTGACTTCTCCATCTCCCCAGAACACGTCGTAAGTGACATCGACGCTGTTCGATGGCGCGGTGTTGTAAAACCACAATTGAGTGGAACCGTCGCATTGCGTCCAGCTGCCTTGCAAGTCCAAGGAGGGCTCTTCAATGGGTATGAGGGTTATTTGACTGGAACATGATGACCCATCCGTGAGCACCAGAGCGACTTCGAAAGTCGTGGGCTGAGTGACATACACTTGTGGGTTGGGCACTTCCGCGTTGGGTGAAAATTCTACGTCGATGTCAGGCGACACCACCGACCATTGGATGGAGGACACTTCGCCTGCGAGGGCGGAGGGAATGGTTGGGGTTCCTCCCAAAAAAACGTGGTCTTCAATGCACACCTCTTGGGGGCTTATTCCAGCGTCCACGAGGCATCCCAATCCCCCAGTTTGTGCCAATGTGAGAGGAACACTCCAAATCCAAAAAAACATCGCTGTCAACAGCAGCTTGCCTGCCATTCTCAACCTGAGGTTCTCGGGGTTGGTTTTGGTGTGAACAATCATCGTGCAACGATTTGGTTTCCAGGCGTCAATTTAACCTAACAAGAAGTAATTTTGTCCCGCTTCACACCGTGTGCGGCAGTCTACGATTCCATTACTCATGAAAAATTTTCCCCTCAACTCCTTGGCTTGGACTCTTTTGTGTCTCTGCCTCACGCTTGCAAGTGTTCAATCTCAAGCCCAGTGCTCGGAGATCTTCATCTCGGAGTACATCGAAGGCTGGAGCAACAACAAAGCCCTCGAGCTGTACAACCCCACCAATTCGGCCGTGGATTTGAGCGACTACCGGTTGGAGCGCTACAAAAATGGGTTTAACACTGCGGAGGACAACCAAAAAGTGGACCTCTCCGGTACCCTGGCGGCCAACAGCGTTGTTGTGGTGGTGCTCGACAAGCAAGACCCAGACGGGGATGGCTTCGAAGCCCCCGTATGGGATGAACTTGCTGAGGCAGCCGACTTATGGGTGTGCCCCGTGTACGAAGAGAACCAAGCGATGTACTTCAATGGCAACGACGCCATGGTACTCCGTAAGATTTCCACAGATGCGCCGATCGACATTTTTGGCAAGATTGGCGAGGATCCCGGCGAGGCAGGTTGGGCTGGGATGACCCAAAACCACACTTTGGTGCGCAAAACCGGGGTGACTGCGGGCGACGTCGATGCCTTGGACGATTTCTTGGTCGTGGACGAGTGGGACGGCTTGATGTGGTCCAACGACTCGTTGAATTACACCTTGGACAGCGTGTTCGTGAACCTCGGATCTCACACGTGCGACTGCGGCACCACCCAGGTGCTCGAAGCTGCACGCACTGCCGCCTTCGACGTGTTTCCCAACCCCGCCACCGGCGATGTAGTGTGGGTAAAGGGCGAGCAGGCCATCCGTGAGGTGGTGTTGCACAACTTGGCAGGCCAGCAAATCGGCCGCCAGGCCTTGAACGGCCGCCGCTTGGTGGAGCTCTCTTTATCGGCAGTCCCCTCGGGCATGTACCTCATGGAAGTGCATTTTGAGAACGACGCCCGCGCGACACGTCGCGTGGTTCGCAAGTGAGCGGCATCCGCATGAAGTTGATGAAGCATTGGGGTTTGGCCCTGGTGGCCCTGTTCTTGGGCCTCACCGCGCACGCCCAATTGTGCACGGTGAACGGCGTGGTGGAAGACGCGTTGACCGGAGACCCGTTGATCGGGGCATACGTGAAATCAGGCAACGCCGTGGTCGCCACAGATTTCGACGGGGTGTTCTCGATGGCCGTGCCCAAAGGGGAGGCCACAATCGAGGTGTCCTACATCGGTTACGAAAGCCAATACCGTCAGGTCAAGTGCGAGGGCGCGAACACCTCGGTCCGCTTCCGCATGGAGACCCTCATCATGAAAGAGGCTGTGGTCTCGGCAGATGTGGTCATCTCCCGCAAGACGCCCGTGGCTTTCACGAATGTCCTTCCCGCGCAGATTCAAGAGGAACTCGCAGGCCGTGACCTTCCCTTGGTGTTGAACACCACTCCTGGGGTGTACGCCACCCAACAAGGAGGTGGCGACGGAGATGCGCGAGTGACCATTCGCGGCTTCGACCAAACCAACCTTGCGGTCATGGTGGACGGCGTGCCCATGAATGACATGGAAAACGGCTGGGTGTACTGGAGCAACTGGGCTGGGTTGGACTTGGTGGTTCGCACCACACAAGTGCAGCGCGGTTTGGGCGCCAGCAAGCTGGCCATACCTTCTGTGGGAGGCACCATCAACATCTTGACGGGTGGAGACGAGTCGGCCAACGGCTCCATCAACTACCAATCAGAAATCGGCTCCTACGGCTACTTCCGGAACAGTTTGAGCGGCGTGTTTGGCAACCAGGAGAAAGGCTTTTTGCACTTCGTGGGGTCCTACAAATCCAACCAAGGCTTTGCAGACGGCTTGGAATCGGAGGCTTACGCCTACTACCTGAAGGGCCGCAAGACGGTGGGGAACCACAACTTGAGTTTCACCACGTTTGGCGCTCCCCAGCGCCACGGCCAGCGCTCGTACCAGATGCAGGTCTACGAGTACGACCAGGCCCTTGCCGAGCAGCTCACCGACGAGGCGGGCCAAGCGGAGTTGCAAGGCGTCGTGGATGGGTTGAGCGAAACGGCCATCCTGAACAGCGGTAGGGGCTTCAACGAGTTCATGGTGAACTACGAGGAGGTTTACTACAACTACAACGAGGAGACAGGGCAAGTGGACACCACCTACGGCGCAGTTCGGCGGTACAACCCACGCCAAAACCAGTACTTCAAGCCCAT
Organism: Flavobacteriales bacterium; assembly: GCA_049610985.1. Lineage (GTDB taxonomy): Bacteria > Bacteroidota > Bacteroidia > Flavobacteriales_D > Sanyastnellaceae > UBA11663. The sequence goes on from JBMZAB010000004.1 coordinate 78,936, forward strand.
CGTTACGGTCCGTGACGTGTGGAGCTTGTCGGACAAATCCACGCTGACCACCACGGCCTACGCCAGTTTCGGCAGCGGGGGTGGAGAGGCGTTAGCGAGCACGCCAGGCACGCGCCTTCAGGACGGAACCATCGACATGCAGGGCACGTGGAATTCGCATCAGCTCTTTGAGTTTGGCCCCAACGGCTTGAACGTCGACGAGAACGGCGAGCGCAAGGGGTCCAATTTCATCCGCATTGCGCACAACGACCACCGTTGGTTTGGGGCGTTGTCCAACTTCAACAGCGCATTGAACGACGAATGGACGTTGAGTGCGGGGGTGGACGCACGTCACTATACAGGGAGCCATTACCGGACGATTGGAGACATGTTCGGGGCCGATTATTACGACGCTCCTGACGACCGACGCGACCAAAACGCCGACTTCGACACGCCCCTTCGGACGGGCGACAAGTACTACTATCACGACGACGGCCAAGTTGCTTGGGGTGGGTCGTATTTCCAGCTCGAGTTGGACAAGTACAACTACTCGGCGTTTGTGAATGTGTCGGGCGCCCAAAGCTGGTACCGAGCAATCGACTACTTCCGTCCCAACGTGGTGACCTTGAACGACACGACGTACGAGGTGCGGTCCACGGACGAATACCGCGTGCTTGGCGACACGGAGTGGCAAACCGACACGACGTTCCTCTCGGCAGACCACGAAGGGTTGGCCAACTACACCACGGATTGGGAGCGGATGAACAGCGCCACCATCAAGGCGGGCGGCAACTACAACTTCAACGAGTGGGTGAACGCCTACACCAACGTGGGCTACCTGAATCGGGCGCCCTTGTTCAACTCGGTGTTCGACATCAACAACAATGTGATTGAGGGCTACGAGAACCAATACGTCAAGGCCGTCGAGGCCGGCGTGAAGTTCTCCAAGGGCAAATTCGCCTCGAACGTGAACGCGTACCGCACAGGTTGGGAAAACAAGCCCGTGAACCGGTTCTACGGTCTGTCAGGATTGTGGAAGGACCCCACGTTGTCTGTGTACGCAGACACCAGCACCGTGGCGGGTCGCGAAGCCATGATTGCCTTGGCCGAGAGCAACGCCAGCGCCGAGGAATGGAACGACGTGGCCCTGTCGGTGATCGACGACGTGGATCGCAACTTGGGGTACAACCTCTTGAATGCAGACGCGGTGCACTCTGGCATCGAGTGGGACTTTTCGTACGATCCTACGGCCAAGTTCAATGTGCAAGGGGTGGTCTCCGCGGGCAACTGGCGGTGGACAAGCAACGAGCGCGTGGATTTGGTGAACCGCACGACGAATGCCTTTGTGACACGTGTGGCGGATCAGAGCATCGCCGACACCTTGGTGAACCTCGACGGGGTGAAGGTGGGGGACGCCGCCCAGCGGCAGATCTCCCTTGCGGCAAGCTTCCGGCCCATGCGCGGCACGTACTTCTCAATTCGCAACACCTTGTTTTGGCAGCACTATGCACGCTTCTCGCCGGGCGACGTCATCACGGAAGGAGAGCCGAAGGATGTGTGGATCACCCCAGCGTACGCCCTCTTGAACTTCAACGCTGGGACGTCGTTTGACGTGTCAGACAATGCGTTGTTGCGGGTGCGCTTGAGCGTGACCAACGCGTTGGACGTCCTCTACGTGTCGGACGCAACCAACAACTCCCAATATGCCCCCAACCCCTATGGATTGGAAGGCGGAAGTGGGCGGGCGGAGGTCTTTGTGGGCCCGCCGCGCATGGTGCGGTTGAGCGCTGTGCTTGAATTGAAAGGACTTCAAAACAGAACCCCCAAGGAATGAATTTGAAACTGACTGTGGCCCTGGCGGCCTCCTTCGTCACCTTGACATCGGTGGCGCAAGAGAACATTCTCGACATGCGCGAGAATTACAACATCGGACAAACCGTGACGGTCACCGGTGTGGTGACAAGCGACGACAACCTCGGGTCGGTGCGCTACTTGCAAGACGCCACGGCGGGCATCGCGCTCTATCCAGGCCAGGACTGGTCTGCGTGGGACGCGACCCCGCAGATTGGCGACAGCTTGAGTGTGACCGGGGAAATCACCGAATACAACGGGTTGTTGGAAGTTGGCCCCAACCTCTCGGTCGTGGAGTTCTTTGGCGCAGGCACCGTGCCTGAGCCGTTGGAAATCACCCCTGCGGACATGGGCGAGAACCTGGAAGGACAACTCGTGCGCGTCAACGGCGTGACGTTCCCCTTGGCGGGCACGTTCATCACGGGCAACAACACCTACGACTTCACCGCCTCAGGGGAGACTGGTGTCATTTACGTGCGCACCAGCAACAGCTTGGTGGGCGAAGAACTGACGGGGTGCGAGGTCGACATGCTGGGCATCGTCTCGCAGTTCTCGTTCGACGGATTTGGCGGCTACCAGTTGCTCCCACGCGGCCCTGTGGACATGATTCCCGCGTCGGCGTTGTGCTACACTTCTCCGGTGTCCCAAACCAATTTGGCCACGACCAGTTTCACCTTGTCTTGGACCACGGATTTGGCGTGCAATGGAACAGTCGAATACGGTCTGACTGAAGCATTGGGCTCGACGGCAAGTGCACTTGCAGACAACACCCCGAGCCACTTTGTCAACTTGGAGGGCTTGGAGCCAGGCACCATCTACTACGCCAGAGCGGTGTCCACGTTGGAGGATGGCTCTTCAGCTGTCTCCACCATTCGTCCATACGCGACGGTGTCTGAGAGTTCTGGGGACATTCACGTGTACTTCAACGGCCCGGTCGACCACAGCGTGGCGACGGACGAATTGGCCCTTTCCCTTGGCACGGACATGAATGACACCGTGGCGGCGTGGATCACGAGCGCGCAACACACGTTGGATGTGGCTGCTTACAATTTGAACGACCAAACCGTAGAAGATGCGGTGAATGCCGCCGCGGCCAATGGCGTTCAGATTCGTTGGATTTATGAAGGTCAAAATGCCAACATCGGCCTCAGCAGCCTGGACGCGTCTGTGGTCACCCACCCCCGCACCGACGGCGAGGGCAGCGGCATGCACAACAAATTCATCGTTGGCGACGCTGACCATGCGGACAAGGCGTTCGTCTTGACCGGTTCAACCAACCTCACCACAGGCCAGCTCGTGAGCGACTTGAACAACGTCATCGTGTTGGAGGACCAGAGTTTGGCCAGAGCGTACGAGCTCGAGTTCGAGGAGATGTGGGGAGCCGAGGGCATGGAGCCCAACGCGGCCAACGCCAAGTTTGGCCCGGACAAAAGCTGGAACACCCCGGTCGACTTCGTCGTGGGGGGCAGCCCGGTGGAGCTCTACTTCTCTCCAACGGACGGCACCAATGCGGCCATCCTTTCCGAGATCGAAGCCGCCAATGCGAATCTCGAATTCGCACTTTTGACGTTGACTCGGGATGACCTTGGCGACGCCATTGTCGAGCTCAACCAGAGCTTTTTCGTCAGCCCCATCGGGGTCATTGAGCAGGTGAACACCACTGGCAGTGAGTTTGACAATTTGATCAGCAACGGCGTGCAGGCATACGCGCACGATGTGAGCGGCGACTGCCACCACAAATACGCGATTGTGGACCACAGCGAGGTGGGGTCGGATCCGCTTGTGATCACGGGTTCCCACAACTGGTCGTCCAGCGCGGAGAATGTCAACGACGAGAACACCTTGTTCGTGCACGACGCGCGTGTGGCCAACCTGTACCACCAAGAGTTCCGCGCCATCGTCAACGCGGTGACGGGCAATCCGGACGGCCTGTTGGATTTGGGCGAGCCCACCTGGAGCCTCATGCCCAACCCTGCCCGTGAGCAGGCGTGGTTGCAAGGCGTGCAGGCCACGGATGTGATTCGTGTCTTGGACGCGGGTGGCCGCGTCGTGGACGTCGATCAGGTCCGCCGAGGCGGGGCTGTGCAGCTTGAGCTTGGACGTCTGACAGCCGGCATGTACCACGTGACGGTGACGTCCTCCAACGGCGTGACCACGTCGGGCCGCTTGGCGGTGCAGTAACGCACTGACAACGTCAAACTTGAACCCCTGGGTCTTGTGGTGTACATTCAGCACATGGTCCAGGGGTTGTCGCAACAATGGGAGGCTTACGAGCCGCATCACCACCAAACGTGGGAAAAGCTGTACGGTCGTCAGAGGAAGAACCTCAAGGGCAAGGCTTCGGACCTTTTTTTGACCTGCTTGGACAAGATGCAGGATTCATTGACCTCCAACCTTGTGCCTCGTGTGGATGCCATGGAAAAGCAGCTTCACGCCGCCACAGGGTGGCGCTTGAAGGTGGTCCCAGGCTTGATTCCAGTACAGGATTTTTTCGAGTTGTTGGCGGCCAAGAGATTTTGCACCTCCACTTGGGTCAGACAACCACACCAGCTCGATTACATCGAGGAGCCGGACATGTTTCATGACACGTTTGGCCACATCCCTCCATTGCTGAACCGAGATTTTGCGGCCTTCATGAACAGGTTTGGTGAGATTGGTGTGGCTTTGCTCCGAGCGGGCCACGACGACGCTGTTTTGGGGCTTCAAAGGCTGTATTGGTACGTGGTCGAATTTGGTTTTTTGAAGGATGCCAAAGGAGAGGCCAAGGTGTTTGGGGCAGGGATCATGTCCAGTTTTGGAGAGACCGAGTACGCCTGGTCGCGGCGAGTCAAACTGAAGCAATTCGAACTGAATCGAGTCATGGAGACCTCGTTTCGGACCGATGAAATTCAACAAGAATATTTTGTCTTGAACGACTTGTTGCAGTTGCGCCTGGAGTTGAACGGGTGGTTTGATCAATTCGACCTGTCCCATGGCTAAGTGGACCCTTTTGCTCCTGCACCTGTGCTTGGCCTCGGTGGCCTTTGCCCAATGCGACGGCCAGCGCTACCGCTACCGCATCTTCGACGAAGTGGAGGTGACCAGCGACGTGCTGTACGGCAGCAACATCGGGGCCTCGGGCGTGAATGAAGAGCTTTTCATGGACGTGTATCGCCCAGCGGGAGACACGCACACGAGCCGTCCTGTGGTCGTGCTTGCGCACGGTGGGTTCTTTTTGGCGGGCAGCAAGGAAGGTACCGATGTGGTGCCCCTGTGCGAAGACCTGGCCCGCATGGGGTATGTCGCGGTGTCCATCTCGTACCGCCTCGGCATCGACGATTTGTTCAGTCTGGAGGTGTCTTTGCTGGAAGCGGTGATGCGGGGCGTGCAAGATGCCAAAGGCGCCATTCGGCATTTGCGAAAATCCCATGCCGAGGAAGGCAATCCATGGGGCATCGACCCGAGCCGCGTGGTGTTGGGAGGGTCTTCGGCTGGGGCATTCATCGCCCTTCACTCGGCGTACATCGACGACTTGGACGAGGTGCCCGACGCCATCGATTTGACCCAGCCTGGACTTCAGGGAGGATTGGAAGGGCTGTCCGGCAGTCCTGGGTATTCTTCCGAAGTGTTGTCCATTGTCAACCTCTGCGGCGCCATGGGCGACGCGGGATGGATGGAGGTGGGAGATGCGCCGGTGGTGAGCGTCCACGGCACGGCCGACGAGACGGTGCCCTTCGGGACGGGATTTGTCCAACTGCTGGGGTTTTCCGTGAGCCAAGTGGACGGGTCGTGGCCGGTGCATCTGCAAGCTGAATCGCTCGGCCTGGACCATGCCATCACGCTGCTGGAAGGGGAGGGGCACGTGCCGCACATGTCCGACGCCGGCGCCTACGACGTCACGCGCGCGGCGGTCACTTCGTTCACGAGCCGCCAGGTGTGCCCATCGTATCTAGACATCCCCTCGTATTACGACGTCGACGCGCCGCCCGCCGTGGGATGCTTGGGGGACATCGTGGCCAACGGTTCGGTGGGGGTGGAGGACTTGCTCCTGCTGTTGTCGGAATTCGGATGCACCACAGGGTGCGAAGGCGACGTGGATGGCGACGGTGCGGTGAGCGTGGCGGATGTACTTGCCCTGCTTGGGGTGTTCGGAACTCCTTGTCTCTGAACGCGGCGAGGCCTGTCGCTTGGGTTATCCTTGTTTCATGTTGAGCACCTTGGATTGGGGCATCGTTGCCGCCTATTTCGCCTTGGCGCTGGGGGTTGGTCTTTGGGCCAGCAAACAGGCCAAATCAGACGCCGCCGGCTATTTTCTCGCCGGCCGAAACATGCCCTGGTGGCTCCTCGGGGTCAGCATGGTGGCCACGACCTTCAGCACCGACACCCCCAACTTGGTCACCGACTTGGTTCGACAACAAGGGGTGTCGGGCAATTGGGCGTGGTGGGCCTTCTTGTTGACGGGCATGGTGACGGTGTTTGTGTACGCCCGCCTTTGGAGGCGGTCTGGCGTCTTGACCGACATCAGTTTTTACGAGTTGAGATACGGAGGACGTCCCGCGGCCTTTCTGCGGGGCTTCCGGGCCTTGTACCTCGGCTTGGTGTTCAATGTGCTGGTCATGGCAACCGTCAGTTTGGCCGCCATCAAGCTCGGTGGCATTTTGCTGGGATGGCCCGGCTGGCTCACCTTGTTGGTGACATGCAGCATCACCCTGGCCTACAGCGTTCTCGGGGGGTTGCGCGCGGTGATCCTCACCGATTTCGTGCAATTCATCCTGGCGATGGTCGGGTCGGTTTGGGCCGCTTCTTGGATCCTGGGCTTGCCCGAGGTGGGCGGCTTGGAGGGGTTGTTGAGCCACCCAGATGTGCAGCCCAAACTGTCCATGCTCCCCGACTTGTCCGACCCCGACGCCTGGATTCCCATGCTGCTCATTCCTTTGGCGGTACAGTGGTGGTCCAGCTATTACCCCGGGGCTGAACCTGGCGGAGGCGGTTACATCGCCCAGCGAATGTTTTCTGCGAAGGACGAAGGCCACGCCGTGGGCGCCACGTTGCTGTTCAATGTGGCCCACTACGCTCTGCGCCCGTGGCCCTGGATCCTCGTGGCCCTGGCCTCCATCGTCATCTTCCCCGATTTGGATGCCTTGAGGCAGGCGTTCCCGGCCATTGCCGAGGACAAGGTTGGACACGACCTGGCGTACCCTGCCATGCTCTCGCTGTTGCCATCGGGCTTGTTGGGCCTGGTGGCGGCCTCGTTGCTGGCGGCTTTCATGAGTACGATGAGCACCCAACTGAATCTGGGGGCCAGTTATTTGGTGCACGACTTCTACGGAAGGTTCATCCGCCCTGACGCCTCGGAGCGTCAACGGGTGGTGGCTGGGCAGGTGGCCACTGGGATTTCGCTGGTGATTGGGGCAGGATTGGGCCTCACCCTCACCGACGCAGGTCAGGCATTCAATTTGTTGTTGTTGCTGGGCGCGGGGACAGGCGGGCTGTTTTTGCTCCGCTGGTTCTGGTGGCGCATCTCTGCATGGACGGAAGTGGCAGCCATGCTCATCTCGCTGGTGGTGGCTGCGTATTTCACTTGGGGCCACGATGCGTGGACAAACATGGTCCTTGCGCCATGGGAGAAGTTGATGTGGGGCACGGGGATCACCACCGTGGGTTGGCTGCTCAGCGCATGGTGCCTTCCCCATGAATCTCCAGAGGTGCTGCGTGCCTTTGTGAAGCGCACGGGGGTAGGTGGACCGGGTTGGTCGCGTTGGACCTTGGACACCGCGGAGGTTGTTGCGACGTCGCCACCGGTGTCCAGAGGCTTGCTCCAGGCCTTCCTGGGGTCCGTCGCCGTCTACGCCGCGCTGCTGGCCACCGGTTCCGGCTTGTACGGCGATTCCACCTTGGCAGTCGCCCTGGCGGTGTTGGCAGGGATCGCGGGCTGGGGCGTGTTGAAACTCCAAACCGTGACCCATGCAAGTTGAAATCTGTGCAAGCACCCTCCGTGATGTGGCTGTGGCCATGGAAGTGGGGGCGGACCGTGTGGAGCTGTGCAGCGTGTGGACGGCAGGGGGACTCACCCCAAGCGCTGTGCTGGTCCAATCCGCTGTGGCCATGGGCATGCCCGTCCGGGCCTTGGTTCGGCCGCGTGAAGGCCACTTCGTGTGGTCCAACTCCGAGCGAACGTGGAGTGTCGAGGAGGCCAAGCTCATGCTCGATTGCGGCGCCGAAGCCGTGGTGGTGGGTGGACTCAACGAGGAGGGGACTTTGGACGAAGCCTACCTCGAGGCGATGTGCCGGGCCGTGGGCCCTGAGCACGTGGTGTGGCACCGCGCCATTGACGTCAGCCAGGAACCTGAGGCAGACGTTGACAAGTTGTTGAATGTCGGGGTGACGTCTTTGTTGTCGAGCGGCGGATGCGCCCGGGCGGTGGAAGGCCTGCCACGATTGGCCCAATGGGCCGAGCAGGGTTTGCAGGTCGTTGCAGGAGGTGGCGTCAGGCCAGAAGACGTCGAGGCCATGGCCGCCGCGCAGTTGAGTGCAGTTCACGCATCCTGTCGGGCCACCCTCCGGGAGGAACATTCGCTGTTGTTCGATTCGGCCACCCACCCTGTGGACGTGGACAAGGCGGTTGCGTTGATGGATGCTGCTGAACCTTTTCTGTCATGACGTTGAGGCTGTGGCTTGTGTTGGCGCTTGGACTTTGTTCAGGATTTTGGATGGGCTGCGCCTCGCCCCAGGTGCATGGGTTGCCTCAAGGCCAAACTTCAGGACTCATCCCCATGCCTGCCTCCTTGGAAATGCGGGGCGAAGACAGCCAAGGAAGGGGCTTCCGAATGAACAACGCATTGAAGGTATCCTGGCCAGAGCATTGGGCCATGAAGCCGATGGAGGCGTGGTTGAGTGGAGCAGGCCTGGACTGGTCAAGATCCCGCCCTGAAGATGCGCACGTGCTTTGGTCCCAAACCTCCGAATCCCTTGGTCCTGAAGGCTACACCTTGACTGTGGAGCACGACCGCATCGTGGCCGAAGCGCAAGACGCCGAGGGGGCGTTCCGTGCTTGGACAACCCTTCGGCAGTTGATGCCGGCGGTGTGCGAACAAGGCTGTCCCCAAGGGTTTGAGCTTCCTGCGGTGGCCATCCAAGACAGCGCATACCTGGCGCACCGAGGGTTGCTGATCGATTGTTGCCGGCATTTCATGGCGCCGTCTTTTGTCAAGGACATGATCGACGCCCTGGCGCTTCAGAAAATGAACGTGCTGCATTGGCATTTGACGGAAGACCAGGGTTGGCGTTTGCCCATTGAGGCTTACCCGAAGCTCACCGAGGTGGGCGGCTACCGAACCGAACCTGACGGCACGGTCCATGGCGGGGCCTACACCAAGCAAGACATCGCCGACATCGTCGCCTACGCGGCGGAGCGACACGTGACAGTGGTGCCTGAGGTGGAACTGCCTGGCCACAGTCGTGCGGCCCTGGCCGCCTATCCCTGGCTGGGTTGCACAGGCGACACCTTGCCCGTTCCCCACAATTGGGGAGTGTTCAAGGACGTGTACTGCGCCGGCAACGACAGCACGATGGCGTTTCTGAAAGCGGTGTTGGACGAGACGTGCGAGATGTTCCCTTCGGAGGTCATCCACATCGGTGGGGACGAAGTGCCCAAGGTGCGTTGGGCCGAATGCCCCAAGTGCCAAGCCAAGATGGAGGAGTTGGGCCTCCGCACGGAAGCGGAGCTCCAAACCCATTTCATCAATGAAATCGGCGCTCACCTGGCACGCCAAGGCCGCCGAATCATGGGGTGGGATGAAATCTTGGAGGGGGGCTTGCCCGAGGGTGCCATGGTGCAGTCTTGGCGAGGCATGGAAGGCGCGGTGGAAGCCACCCATTTGGGCACGGACGCGGTGGTGTCCCCCACCAGCCACTGCTACCTCGACTACCCCCTGAGGTCCACGGATTTGGAGGAAGCGTACGGCTTTGTTCCCGTGCCGGAGGAGGCCATGGGCCACGAAGGCCAAATCGTGGGCGGCGAATGCAACATGTGGTCGGAGCACGCCCCACAACACCTCGTGATGTCCAAGGTCTTTCCCAGGGCCACAGGGCTGGCAGAGGTGTTTTGGTCTGGTCCGGCCGTGACCCAGCAACCTGGGGCGTACGATGCGTTTTTGGTCCGGTTGGACGCCTTGTCGCATCGGTGGGGATTCCTGGGAGTCACGCCGGGGTTGGAGGGCGTGCCGGTGGAGGTGGATGTCAAGCCGGACACCCAAGGTCAGGTTGCGGTCACGGTGCGTCCCGCCATCCGCAATGCTGGAGGCATGGTGACTTTCACGCCAGATTCCGAAATGCCCAGTGCAAAGGTTCTTCGAGGGCGAGTTGGAGAAACCCTCCGGGTGTCAGGAATCGGAAGCGTGGCCGTCGATGTGGCCATGCGGGGAAGGAAGACCGGGGTGGTGGAGCGCTTTCCTGTGGCGGGCCACTTGGGTGCCCACCGCCCCTTGGAACTCAGTTATGTGCCCAGCGTGCACTACACCGGCGGTGGCCCCCAAGCCATGGCCGACGGCCGACGGGGCAGTTTGGATTTCAGGGATGGCGCCTGGCAAGCGGTTCAGGGCCAAGACATGATGGTGACGGTGGATTTGGGCGAGCCCAGAGCGTTGGAAAAGGTGCAGGTGCAGTGTTACCTCTACCAGGACGCGTGGATTTTCCTGCCGAGGGAAATCCGTTGGGAGGTGTCCCAAGACGGCGAACATTTTAACCTGTTGGGAAGCGCCCAACCCAACGACGTTCTGGCGCCCGACGGGCGCCAAACCGTGGTGCCTTTTGCTTTGAAAGGAGGGGGGAAGCAGGCTCGGTTTGTCAGGTTGACCATGGTGAACGCCGGGGTTTGCCCTTCTTGGCACGACGCCGCGACAGAGCCTTCTTGGTTGTTCGCCGACGAACTGGTTTTGCTGGGTCGTTGAGGATTTTTGTATTTTTATGTGCGTGAGCACGCACCTTGACCCCATAAAGTTCCTTTCGATTGCCCTTCGCCGAGCGGCTTTCCTCTGTGGAGGGCTGGCGCTGCTGTCCCATGTTGTTGCCCAAACCCCCATTGTCTCGGATCCACCTGCAGGGACCATGGATGGCGTGAACATTTTGGACGACAACACGGCCATTGTGCAATTGCGGGCACCAGGAAAATCTTACGTCCACCTTCGTGGAGACTTCAACAACTTCGCGATCAACAACAGTTCCCTGATGCGCATGAGCACCGACGGGAATTTGCATTGGATGCAGTTGAACAACTTGGATCCGAACGTCCAATATCGCTACCATTTCTTGTGCGATGGAAACCTGGAAATTGGCGACCCGTATGGCACCCTGGTGCTTGACCCGTGGGAGGACCAGTACATCTCCGCGGCCACGTATCCTGACATGCCGTCGTACCCCACGGGGCAGGCCAATTGGCAGCAGACTGTGTTCCAAACGATGGAGCCCGAGTTTGCCTGGACAGACCAAAATTTCCAACGCCCGCCGTCGGACCGCCTCATCATCTACGAGACGTTGGTGCGCGATTTCGACGAGACCCAGACGTTTCAGGACGTGATTGACCGTTTGGATTTCATCCAGTACATGGGCTTCAACGCCATCGAACTCATGCCGGTGAGCGAGTTTGAAGGCAACCTGAGCTGGGGCTACAACCCGACCTACCGTTTTGCGGTCGACAAGTTCTACGGCACCAAGGAGAAGCTCAAGGAATTGGTGAACGAGTGCCACAACCGTGGCATTGCGGTCATCCTCGACATCGTGCCCAACCATGGCTTCGGCACCGATCCGCTTGCCAGGCTTTACTTGGATGGAGATGGAAGCATCGCGGCCAACAACCCATGGTTCAATGAAACGGCACGCCACCCTTTCAGTCCAGGGTACGATTACGACCACGGAGACCCATGGACAAAGGAGTTCTGGAAGCGTGTCTTCGACTTTTGGATGGACGAATTCCATGTGGACGGCTACCGTGTCGACCTCAGCAAGGGCCTGACCCAAACCAACTCTGGAAGCAATGTGGGGTATTGGTCCCAATACGACCAAAGCCGGGTGGACATCCTGTTTGACTACGGCAACCACATTTGGAACAATCACCCAGGGTCGTACGTGATCTTGGAACATTTGGGCAGCAACGACGAAGAAGCAGTGCTCGCCAACGGCGGATTCATGCTCTGGGGCAAGATGACCCAGCAGTACACCGAATCGGCCATGGGCTACGACGGCGACATCAACTACGGCTCTTGGCAAAACCGGGGTTGGAACTGGCCCAACTTGGTGACGTACGCCGAGAGTCACGACGAGGAACGGGCGGCGTTCAGGCTGACTTCCTACGGCAACGCCTCGGGCGACTACGACACCAAGCAAGAGGCCACGGCCATGGACCGATTGGAAATGATGCACGCATTTTTGCTGGCGATTCCTGGGCCCAAAATGATGTGGAACTGGGGCGAACTCGGGTACCAAATCAGCATCTTCGACTGCCTCAATGGCACATTTGAGGAAGGGTGCAAGCTCAACGAGAAGCCCGCGCCTTGGGAAGACTTGGAGAATGAACACCGGGTGGGACTGGCCAAGACCATCGCGGCGCTCAACCACTTGAAAAAGACGCAGCCTGTGTTTGGCACCTACGACTTCAACGTGGACGGCAGTGGAAAGGGCAAGCGCATTCATTTGTATTCGCCAGACCAAAACGCAGTCCTCGTAGGCAACTTCGACGTCATTCCCTTGGACATCGTGCCCGGGTTCCCTTATACGGGCACGTGGTACGACCACTTCACCGGCGAAGAAATCGCGGTGAACGATTTGGGCAACGCATGGTACCTCCAACCCGGAGAGTGGCGTTTGCTGATGGACACCCCACTTCCCACACCCGACACCGACGGATCGACCCCCATCGTGACCAATGTGGGATGCATGGACGAAGCCGCGCAGAACTATGACCCGTCGGCGGAAGCCGACAACGGCTCGTGCATGTACGTCACCACGCTTGAGCTCGGCCTCGGCGATGTGGAGGCTTCGTCGTTCGGCGTGCACGTGGCGGGGTCGTTCCAAGGTTGGAATCCTGGAGGCACCGCCATGGAATTGGACGAGGATGGCTTGTACCGGGCGTCCTTTGTTGCTGTGCAAGGCGACATCGTGCAATACAAGTTCATCAATGGCAACGAATGGGGCCAGGATGAGGGCGTGCCTGAAGAATGTGGCGCACCCAACGGATATGGCGGATTCAACCGTGAACTCACAGTTGGCAGCTCAGATGCTGTCGTTTCTGCCGTGTGTTACGGCACCTGCCAAAGTTGCGGAGACACGGTCACGCCGGCTGGATGCGCCGACGGGAATTGTTGCGGCCAAGGTACCGTGTGGGATGCCACGTCAGGCACTTGCGTGGCGGACGGAAGCTTCGCGTCTGATTGTCCCGAGGACCTCAATGGCGACGGCGCGGTTTCTGTGTCCGACGTGCTTCAGATGCTTGGCGCCTTCGGCGATGTGTGCGAATGACTCAGAAATGATGGCATGCTCATTCGCAGCTGGTGCCAAACACCGCAAGGAAGAGCAAGAGGTCTGAGCTGGCGCAAACGCCATCTCCGTCCAAATCCCCGACAACCCCTTCGTTCCCGTAGCCGCTGAGCATTTGGAGCAGGTCGGCGGAGGTCCGGGCCGAGTCGTAATCGAAATCGGCCAGGCAATTGGTGGGTTGCCACAATTCATGAACGGCGTCGACGTCCATGTCGTGGTACGTGTCCATGTCGCCGTTGGGCCACCTCACCACAAGGGAGTCCACCGAGGTCACTTCCCCAAGTCCCCAATGAAGGTTGAGGGTGCTGGCCCCGGAATAGCCCTGTCCGATGTTGACCTCGTCCATGTGCGCGCTGCCGCTGTGGTGGAGGGTGGCCCGGGCCCCCACGGCGTCGCGGTTGTCAAGCGTACCCACGAGTTTGACCTGCATCCAATGGCCGTCGGACGCGTCGTTCCGCAACAAGGCCAAACCTGGCTGGGTCGAGGACTTGGTGGTGGCCACGATCAGGTCCAAATCCCCATCTTGGTCGAAGTCCGCCATCGCCAGGCCGTAATCTGAATAGGGGTGCTCCAAGGCGAAGTTGCCCTCACTCACGGGGGTGAAGGTGCCGTCTCCGTTGCCGTGGTACATGATGTTGGGCAAAGGGGCGAAGAGGTAGTCGTTCACGATGTACAGGTCCCAATGTCCGTCGTGGTCGTAGTCGAAAAAGACGCAACCCCAGGTCATCCCCGAGTCGTTGGTCCCTGAAGACACACTGATGTCGTCGAACGTGCCGTCTCCGTTGTTCATGAACATCGCACTGGGGTAGAGGTCGGTGATGTACAAGTCCAGGTGGCCGTCGTGGTTGATGTCCGCCACGTCCACGCCCATGCAATTGCCCTGGTAGTTCAACCCTGCCATGAAGGCCAAATTCAAAAACGTGCCGTTCCCTTGGTTGCGGTAAAGCTTGTTGGTTTGGTTGGCGTCGTGGGTCAAGTACAAGTCTTGGTCCCCGTCGTTGTCGTAGTCGAAGAAAATGCTTCCCATGCCGACGCCTGTGTCAAACGTGCCTGTGGCGCCATAGACGTTGGTGAAACCCGCTCCCCCTTCGTTGCGGTAGAAATGGTTCACGGCGTTGATGTTGACCACGTACAGGTCGGTGAAGCCGTCGTGGTTGTAGTCCGCCGCGTGCAGGCTCCTGCACATCAACGCGCTGTTGAGGCCGTACGCCTCCGCCATGTCCACGAAGGTGCCGTCCCCTTGGTTCACATAGAACCGGTTGGGCGCGGGGTCGCTCCCTCCAAAGCCATTGCCCGTGGCCAGGTCGAGGTCTCCGTCGTTGTCAAAATCGAACCAAATCGCCGCGTTGGTGAATCCTTCGTCCGCCACACCGGCCTCTTCTGCAACGTTGGTGAACGTCATGTCGCCGTTGTTGCGGTACAAGCTGTTGGGCTGGAATTTGGTGCCGACGTAGATGTCTTCGTCTCCATCGCCGTCGTAGTCGCCCACGGCCACGCAGTGGTGTTGGCCTTCCGCGTCGAGTCCTGCTGCCGCGCCGACATCGACGAACATGGGGGTGGTTTGACCCCAGGTTGCCCCTGCAGCCATTCCGGCAAGCCCGAACCACATCAATTGAACTGGAAAGTGTGCTTTGAGCCTCATGAGTCCTAAAGGTACGACCGCTGGGAATGTGGGCAACTTCGGGTTTGCTGTGGATGACTCGACCAGGCGCACGAGGGCCGTCGTCGAGCTGACCTGCTAAGTTTGTAGTGCATCCTCCGGCGAACGTTCCATGCGTACGTTGGGGTGCATGTAGATTGTTAGGACGGAAGGGCGCCTCGGCGCCCTTCTTTTTTTGTCCTGCAGTTGCATGACCCGCGTTCCTCACTATATTTGCACCCCTGTTTTAGATAGGTCGACATCATGGCACACCACAAATCAGCCCTCAAGCGCATCCGGTCCGACGAGAAAAAGCGTGACCGCAACCGTTACCAGCACAAGACGGCCCGCAACGCCGTCCGCAAGCTTCGTGCATCCACCGATGCCAAGGAAGCGTCTGCACTCCTGCCTTTGGTGAGCGCCATGTTGGACAAACTTGCAAAGCGCAACATCATCCACAAAAACAAAGCCTCCAACTTGAAGTCGAGCTTGACCAAGCACGTGTCCAGCCTCTGAACATCGACTCCGAGCTGACGCTCAACAACTTCAAGCCCGTTGTCCTGGACAGCGGGTTTTTTTTTGTGCCATGTCTGAGCAGGAAAGGCCCCGAGCGCGTGCGGCCCAGGAAGGTTTGGGGGCGTTGGATGACCGAGAATTGATTGCCCTGTTGTTGGGAACGGGTCACAGGGGCCGGTCGGCTGAATTGTTGGCACAGGAAGTGCTCGAATTGGCACAGGGATGCTTGAACAATTTGGCGTCTTGGCCCGTGGAAAGCCTCACGGTGGTGAATGGCATTGGTCCGGCGAAGGCCACCTTGGTCGCAGCCGCCATGGAGCTGGGTCGCAGGCGGGAGGGTCATCATCGACGGGCCGGGTCTTGGGTCAAGACCAGCCAAGACGTTCGAAACCGATTCGTGTCCCGATTGGGGGACTTGCAACACGAGGAGTTTTGGGTGTTGCTCCTGAGACGGTCCAACCACGTGTTGGCGGAAATCTGCATTTCTAGGGGTGGCTTGACAGGCACCGTGGTCGACCCCAAACTCGTCTTTGGCCGGGCCTTGGCGATGCGCGCCGCGGCCCTGGTGTTGGTGCACAACCACCCGTCTGGCAATCCCCAGCCGAGTGAGGCGGACCGTCGGTTGACTTCCACCTTGTGCGAGGCCGGCAAACACTTGGACCTTCCCGTATTGGACCACGTCATCGTCGCCGGAAAAGCGTTCGTTAGCTTTGCAGATCAAGGTTGGCTTTCATGAATGCATCCAAGCACATGTTGATTGCGGTGGGGGCAAGGCCCCAGTTCATCAAGGCTGCGGCCTTGCACCGCGCGTTGGTGGATGTGGGTGGTTGGCGCAGCACATGGTTGCACACGGGCCAGCATCACGACGAGGCCTTGAGCGGACAATTCTTCCGAGAGCTGGGCTTGCCGGAGCCTGACGTGCGCTTGACACCCAATCCCATAAGTCGGGAACTGCGCTTGGGCGACATGATGGAAGGCATTCGGTCGGCCATCGACGTGCACCGTCCCGCGTGGGTTGTGGTGTTTGGCGACACGGACTCCACGTTGGCAGGGGCGTGGGCAGCGACGGCCGAGCACATCCCTCTGGTTCACGTTGAGGCCGGCCTTCGTTCGCACGATTGGCGCATGCCGGAAGAAGTCAACCGGGTGTTGACCGACCGGATGTCCTCCGTGTTGGTGTGTCCGACCCATGCCGCTGTGACTCACTTGACCCGGGAATCCATTGTGGACAATTCGGCCGACGGAGCCATGCCCTCTGTGCTCCAACCCTGGGTGCTGAAAACAGGAGACATTATGCACGACAACGCTGTGCATTTCAACACACAATTCGACGCGAGAAATGCACGTTCAGGAAGGGTGTTGATGACCATGCATCGCCCCAGCAATGTTGATGACCCAGAGGTGTTGTGGTCGTGGGTGGAGGCGATTGGTGTGTGGTTGAAGAAGCGCGATTTGCGCGCGGTTTGGCCCATCCATCCTCGAACCCTAAAGGGACTTCAAACGTCTTCACAGCCTTGGCAGGCCAGGTTGGCCACGTGCGGCGTGGATGCCGAGGAACCGATGGGCTACGTGGATTTGCTTGAAGCGTTGCACAGGGCGCCGTTGGTGTTGACCGACAGCGGAGGTGTCCAAAAGGAAGCCTATTCTATGGGAAGGCGGTGCGTTGTCCTGCGGGACACCACAGAATGGACGGAGCAAGTGGCCGAGGGGCAATCGGTGTTGTGCCCAGATCCGGAGGCCTTGGAGCGTCTCTCTGACGAGTTGTTTGAACAAGGCCCGTTCGCCCCTGGATTGCTCTACGGAGATGGACAAGCCGCCCATGAACTCATGGCCAAGCTGAACCTCATGCTGGAAGGGTTGGATGGCTGAGTCAGCGGCACATGCCCCGTGGATGCTGCGAAGCGCTGACGCGCCGTCACCCAGGCAAGAATACGTGATGGACCAAGTCTTTTGTCGTTGGTTCAAGACATCTTGGGCTTGGGACCGACGAGAAGACGGGGACGAGACCGTTCTGGAACTGGAAGGCGTTGAACTGGGACGGTGGCTCGACCATCCTTTGGTCACATCAGAGGGACGACCTCAAGACGACCATCAGGTTGAATGGACCGCTTGGCAACACGGCGAGGTGACCTTGCGTGTGCCTTGTGCTGTGGACGCAGAGGGCAACGGTTGGCCCTTTGATCCCCTGGCGGCGACGTTTCACGCGCTCACATGTTGGGAAGAGCAGGCAGGACGGGTGGCCTTGGATGAACATGGCCGTCCCCGAAGTTTTCCTGACGCTTGGCGGTCTTTGCAGGGAACCATTCAAGGCTTTGGACAGGTCATGTCGGCGGCGAAACAGCCCCGATGGCCTTGGGTGGATGTCATGTGGCATGCCATTGCCGGACATGGGGTGCCTGCGCAATCCTTGGTCTGCGATTGGACATTTGACGTGGACGTGGCGTTCAAACACAAGGGCAGGTCCTGTTTGAAATCTTGGCTGTTGCAGCTGCGCGACTTTGGCCTTGGGCGTTGGGCTGCGGTTCAGGAGCGTTTCAAGGTCAACCGCGGGTGGATGCAAGACCCCTACGATACCTACGACTGGCTGCTGGAACATCATCGAGGAGAACAAGTGACGTTCCATGTGCTTGCTGCGATGCGCAACCGTCCTTACGACGTGGGCTTGGACCCAACCGGAACCTCGCTGCCCCTGTTGGTGGAGGCCTTGGCCCGTCACCCAAATGTGGTGGTGCGGTGGCATCCTGGATGGCGTGCTTTGGAAGACCCCAACGTGGCGCAGGCAGAACAGGCGCGGTTGAAGCCGTGGTCCGGCATGCGTTGTGACGAGGTGAGGACCCATTTTCTGCGGGGATGTCCAGGAGAGCTGTGGCGGCAATGGGTGGGCATGGGCATTTCGGTGGACAGTTCGTTGGGATGGGCCCACGACGTGGGCTTTCGAGCCGGCACAAGTCGAGATTTCATGGCATTTGACGTGATGGACAACAAGGTCATGCCGTTGGAGCTTCAGCCCATGGTGGCCATGGACGAAGCCATGCGGGGCAAGCTCGGCTGGTCTGCTCCACAGGCAGAACAACATTTGACCGACCTTTTGGCTGTGGTGGCCACCGTCGGTGGAGGTTGGCGCATGTGTTGGCACAACACCTCTGTCAGCGACACGGAAGCGTGGATTGGATGGAAGTCAACATACGTTGGCATCACCCGAAAAGCCCACAGCAAGACTGTGAGGTAACTTCAGACCATGGAGTGGCAAGCGATGGATGCGGCTTTGGCGTTGGAGTATGCTGCATGGGCGGCTGTGGCCGTGATCAAATTCGTGGTCACGCCCTCTTTGATGATGGCCACGGGCCACCCGTGGTGGGTCGCTTGGGCGGTGACGTCGGCGGGCGCCTTTGGAGGCGTGTGGGTGGTGTGGCACTCTGGAAAGCGTTTGTTTTCGTGGTTTGAAGAGAAACTCGGTTCCCGGGAAGGGCGCGGGAAACGAACATTCACGCCAGGGCGGCGACGCATTGTATGGCTGAAAAATCACTTTGGCTTGCACGGACTCTTGGCGGTCTCTGGACTGATTTCGGTGCCGATTGCCACGACGCTTGCGGCCAAATACTTCAGACATCATCCTTGGATCATGCAGCGCTTGATGCTCGCCTTTGCCTTGTGGGCGCTGGCCTTGTCTGCCCTCTCATGGTTGGTCAAAAATGCACACCTTTCATGACCCTTGCCCCGTTGTTCTTTGACCTCGACCACACATTGTGGGACTTCGAAACCAATTCCAGGTTGGCCCTGGGACAAGGATTCAAGGACCTGGAGTTGGCGTCCTTGGGCGTCGCCGATTTGCCCATGTGGATTCGACACTACGAGGCGGCCAACGACCACTGTTGGGCCGAGTTCAGGGCAGGTAGAATGGACAAAGCCACCTTGCGGGATCGACGCTTTGAATTGGCCTTGGAGGCTTGTGGAGTGGCATGCCCAGAGGATTTTCCGTCCCGTTTGGGGGAGCATTACTTGGCTCACAGCCCGCACCAAAAGGCCCTCATTCCAGGAACCTTGGACGTGCTTGAGGCCCTGCGTGCGCGCGGCCACAGGATGTGGGTGTTGACCAATGGGTTCGACGAGGTGCAGCATTTGAAGATGGACAATTGCAACTTGACGCCGTTTTTCAAAGGGGTCTACACGAGCGACGCGTTGGAGGTCAAAAAACCCAACCCGCAAGCGTACCGCCTCGCGGCTGAACGTGCGGGGTTAAGCGCCGCAGAATTCGAGACGGTCGTGATGGTGGGGGACAGTTTGGAAAGCGACGTCTTGGGCGCCCAGCAGGTGGGGTGGAGAGGGGTGCATTTCGCGCCTTCCGGGGAGCGACATCCCGAAGCTTGGCGCACAGTTCGATCGCTTTCGGAGTTGCTCGAGTTGGAGCTCAAGGCCTGACGTACCTTCGGGTCATGGCAGATCAAGACAAAAAAGGGAAACTCAACATTGAGCTCCCCGAGGAGGTGGCCACGGGGGTGTACGCCAACCTGGCCGTCATCACCCACAGCCCTGCAGAGTTTGTGATGGATTTCATCCAAGTGATGCCGGGCATGCCCAAGGCCAAGGTTCGGAGCCGCGTTGTCATGTCTCCGCATCACGTGAAGCGTTTGTTGGGTGCGCTGGCTGAAAATGTGCAGCGTTTCGAGAAGCAGCATGGTCCGATTCAAGACCACGGTCAAGAAGACCCTGGCATGCCTCTTCCGTACATGGGGCCGCAAGGTCAAGCCTGAGTCACCCAGTGCTTGGTGCCGTGGATGACTCCACGGACTGCGCACGCCAACCCTTCAGGCAACGGCGGCGTGTTGGCCGCTTTGGTCGGCACTTCAGCGTGGTGCGCAGCTTCTGGCGCATGCCACGTCAAATTGACTGGGCCTCCGGCCGCGATGGGCGCCTCGGCGAGTCCCAAGACCTTGCGAGGTCCTGACGACCAAGCGCGCACGGCCGCGGCGTGGGCGTTGTCCTGGGACGTCTCTTGGGCAAGTCCATGGAGGGTCAACGCGAACGCCGAGGACAACCCGGCCATGCCGTTGGGGCTCAACACAAATTCCACGTCGTGGTGCTCCAAGTCTTCTGGCCTGTGGTCGCTGACCACCATGTCCACGGTGCCGTCCAAGACACCCTGACGCAGTGCTTTCCGGTCTGAGGATGCTCGGAATGGGGCGCGGACCTTCAACGTTC
>JBMZAB010000005.1:0-91681 GCA_049610985.1 Flavobacteriales bacterium
CCTGCTTTGGCAGCGCTCACCATGGCGCCCAGGGCGTCCACAGGCAACATACCGCGGTCCTGCCACTTGGCGGCGTCCACACCCCAAACATGGAACGACGGCATTGCGGCATGCCAAGCTTCCGCATGGAGCGCCATGACCTCTTCGTCGAAGGCACAGGAACGGCCGACGTCCCACGTGCTCGACCCTTTCACGTCCAGGCCATCTGCCCACGCCACCACAGCACGCAGAGCCCCCACAGTGTCGTATCCATCCACATGCAACGCCACCATCTCTGGGTGCACCTCCGTCAGCAACTCCCTGAGGTGGGGGCCGTCGACGCCCTCGGCGGAAGTGCGAATACCCTCGACGCCGTGCATCAAGCCTTGCATCAAAGCGGCATGTGTGCTGAACCCTTGCTGGATTTCCCACTCTGCCTCACAGGCCGGAAATGCCAATGGCGAATTTGGACTCACCACCACTTGAGGGATGGTCAATCCATCCCAACGCACTTGGCCGATCACATCCTCTTGTCCTCTTGCGCCTCGCAACCAAGCTTCGGTTGTCCACGGAGAAAATTGCTCGGTGTTCATGCCTTCGAAATTAAGGTGATTAGGTTTGCAGCATGAGCCTTCGACCATGCTTGTTTTTGGACCGTGATGGGGTGATCAACCACGACCCGGGAGACTACACCAAGAACCTTTCCGAGTTCTCCATCCTCCCGACCGTGATGGAGGCCTTGACCCTGGCGAAGGAAGCCGGTTTCGAAGTGGTGCTGATCACCAACCAAGGTGGACTCGCCAAGGGACTTTACACCCACGAAGACGTCGCCGACATCCACGCCCACCTCGCACGTGCATGTGAGGAGAATGGCACGCCGATATTGGACATTTTCTACAGCCCCCACCATCCATCTACGGGCAAGTCGCTCAGCCGCAAGCCCGGGAGTTTGATGGTGGAACGGGCGTGCGCCAAACACCAACTCGATCCGAGCCGGTCGTGGATGGTCGGAGACAAGCAGCGGGACTTGGACGCTGCCTCGCCTTTGGGGGTGCGTGGTGTGCTGATTGAGCCCAACGCCCCGTTGCTTGACGCGGTGAACTTCATCTTGGACACATGCTCCTAAACGGTCACATTGTCGGCGAACAAAACGCCCCCAGAGCCTTCGCCAACCGGGGGTTCTTGGTGGCTGACGGTGTCTTTGAGTCGATGCGCTTCACCGACAGCCGCGTGCCCTACTTGGGACTTCACGTGGCCCGGCTGCATGCGGCCTTGGCTGCCCATGGCATGGACGTGCCCGACAGCCTGCACGAATCTTCCTTGAAGGAAAGCCTGGAGGTGTGGAGGCAGACTTGGCCGTTTGACGGAGATGCACGCATCCGCTTGACCGCTTACCGCAAGGGAAAGGGGAAGTACACTCCGGACACCGACGACACGTCGTGGGTGGCCACAGTGGAACGCATGGACACCCAAGGGTTTTCACTCGCGCCCAAAGGGCTCGACGTGGACATCTACCAGGACATGCATAAGCACGTGTCGCCCGTCAGTCGGTACAAGAACATCGCCTCGACGGTCTACGTCCACGCCGCGAGGCACGCGCGCATCCAAGGCTGGGGCGACGCCCTGATTTTGAACGCGGACCAAAAAATCATCGAGTCCTCCAGGTCCAACCTGTTCGTGGTGTCCAATGGCGTGCTCTACACCCCAAGCTTGGACGACGGGTGCGTGGGAGGCATCATGCGCGCCGTGTTGATTCGCACCGCCTTGGACCACGGAGTCAAGGTGTACGAATGCACCCTCACGCCCCAAACGCTCTTGCAAGCCGACGAACTCTTCCTGACCAACGCAGTCCGTGGCATTGAGTGGGTGGCCAGCTACAAGACCAAGCGGTACTTCCACAGCATCGCCGAAAAACTGACCGCCAAAATTCAGGACGACCTCACTGCAACCTGACGCGAGGGTCCAACCACCCGTACATGGCATCCACGGCCATGTTCACGGCGACAAACACCGTCGCCACCACCATCACACCACCCATGACCAAGGGCAAGTCGCCGGCTTCCAGGGCCCGGAACATCAGCAACCCCATGCCGTTCCACCCAAAGACAAATTCGACAAA
Source organism: Flavobacteriales bacterium (assembly GCA_049610985.1). Classification (GTDB taxonomy): domain Bacteria; phylum Bacteroidota; class Bacteroidia; order Flavobacteriales_D; family Sanyastnellaceae; genus UBA11663. Next base: position 2,099 of record JBMZAB010000005.1, read on the forward strand.
CACCGCCCCGGCCAACATGCTGGCAAACCAGCCGCTGGCGGCTGTCAGTACGGGGTTCATGGCGTTGCGCAACACATGCTTCCGCATCAGCCTCCACCCTCCCACTCCCTTGGCACGAGCCGTTCGGATGTACGACTGCCCGAGCACGTCCTCTGCGGCATTTCTCGTGAGTTGAATCACCACGGACAACGGGCGAATGCCGAGTGTCAACGCAGGCAAGATCAAGTGATGCCAGGCGACTTGTGGCCCTTCAAATGGGTCCAACACACGCCACCCCCCTGAAGGAGGCAAGCCCGTCAAGTCATGCCAAACCACGCCGAAGAGCCACGCCACGAGAATGGCCACAAAAAACGACGGCGCACTCATCCCCAAGGTGGCCAATCCAATGACCGCCCGCGCCACAGGTCCATCTCCGCGCCAAGCCAAAGCCAAGCCCAGCGACACCCCGAGCAACAAAGCCAACCCCATGGCTGTCACGGCCAGCAACAACGTGGCAGGCAGGGCCTCCATCAACGCATCCACAACTGGCCTCTCTCCGAAGTAGCTGATCCCGAGGCTTGGCGCCTTCAGCCCCCACCCCGTCTCGTGCGGGCCCCACGGTGACAACTCGCCCAAAAACCGCAAGTATCGCTGCCCCAGAGGGAGGTCGAGGCCGTGCACACGCCGGAACGCATCCATGGCCTCTTGGCGCTCGTTTTGTCCTGCAATGGCCCTGGCAGGATCTGGGACTTGAGAGAAAATCAGAAACACCAGCGTGGCGCTGCCCCACAACACACTCACCCCTTGGGCCAGCCGTCGCAGCACCCGCGCCATGGTCAGTGGCCTTGTTCGATGCGCGCGGCGAGTTCTTCCACAGAGGGAACGTCCCTTCCAGCCCACTTCTCCATGACCACGCCTTGCTGAATCCAAACCAATCCCGGATTGGCTCGAACGACAATTTTCAATTCGGTTTGGTCGCAGGTCAGGAAGGGATAGGTGGCCCCTTCCGACGCCACAAACGCCGCGTGCTCCTCAGCCGTGGCGTTTGTCAAACCGTACATGGCCCATCCTTGGGCTTGCGCCGCAGATCCCAAGGCATTGAAATCGTCCTGCCACGACGTGGACATAGCGTCCAAGTCTTTGCTGATGTGAAGCAACACAGGAGCGTCGGCACCGAGGATGGCGTCGGTCAGGTCGTTGCCTTCGGCGTCGACCATTTGGAAATCGAGGATGCGCTGTTCATACCCGTCCTTCACTTTCACTTCTCTGGCGTGCTCCCAATCGCCTTCAGGGTAAGTCGCCATGAAGGACGTGCCGGGCTCGTTGGCCTTGTCCCACAGTTTTTGGGCCATGTATTCCGATTGCATGACGAGCGTCTCGGCCCCGGTCTCGGGATGGAAAAATCGAATCTCCTTGTCAAACACAGGGCCCTCCAATCCCAATTCCTCGGCCGTCATGCGGTTTTCCAAGACGTTTTCGCCCACCGCGTAGGGACGGTAATCCTTCAAAGGCAAGTGGCTCAGAGTCCAGAATTGCACAAACCCACTGACCACGACCACAGCCAAGGCCATGACCCATTCTTTCTGCGGGTGGTTCCAACGGCGCTTGACCGCCTCTGCGGCAATCAAATTCAAGGCGAGATACAAGACCGGGAAATTCCACTCCAGCATCATCTCCCCAAACAAGTAGGTGACAACCATGGCAGCAGCATAAACGACAGTGCCTTGGCGCGGCGTGTTCAATTGAATGCGTCCCAGGAATGCAGACAAAACGATGGGCACCACGAAAATGAGCAACACCACGTCCTTCAGGAAGCTTTGGTAAGCCGTCAAAGGAATGGCGTTGCCAAAACACCCGCATTCCAACACACACTGGTTGGCGATTTCCACCATGGCGCCGGAAGTGTCGACAATCTCTTTGGTGCCAAACGGATCGCACGTCGCTGTGTACCACGTCAACCACGTGAAAAACACCATCATGACGGTGGTCAGCACCGAAGTCAACTTGGGGAGTGCTCCCACAAGAATGGCAATGCCCAAAAGGATTTCAGCAATACACACAAACACGGCCAACTCCAACGCCCAAGGTCCGAGAAATTCAAGGTTCATGGCCCCTGGCTCAAAGTACTCTTCCAGTTTGTACATGAACCCCAAAGCGTCGTTGGATTTGATCAATCCTGACACCACGAACAGCGCCCCGACCAACACGCGAGACACCCAAGTCAATCCATCCAATGCCTTCAACATTTATTCAACTTTAGATTTATACAGAAACTTCTTCTGAACTCAAAATCAATGCAAAGAGAGCGTAGTTTGCCATGTCCATATAATTGGCCTCCACCCCTTCACTCGCCACGGTTTTGCCGTTGTTGTCCTCAATCTGCTTGACCCGAAGGAGCTTCATCAAAATCAAGTCCGTAAGCGAAGAAATTCGCATGTCGCGCCAAGCCTCACCGTAGTCGTGGTTCTTCTTCTGCATCAAGGCACGGGTGGCATCTTTCGCCTCGTGGTACAACCGATTGGCCTCGTCCACCGGCAATTCGAGCGGCTCCGAACCGTCGAGGCCGCATTGAATCATCGCCATGAAACAATAGTTGACAATGCCGATAAATTCCGGCTCAATGCCCTCTCCCACCTTCGACTCGCCAACTTCTTGCAAGGTGCGGATGCGGTTGGCTTTGATGAAGATTTGGTCGGTCAACGATGATGGTCGCAAAATGCGCCAGGCCGTGCCGTAATCCTGGGTTTTCCGTTCGAACAAATCCACGCAGCTGGCGAGGCATTTGTCGTATTGCGCGAGGGTCTCCATGCTAACTTGCGGCAAGTTACAATGCACGTCGTGACACCTTCAATCACACTTCGCGGTTCCGTGGTGAATTTTCACCAACCTTGGGTGATGGGCATCCTGAACCTCACCCCGGACTCCTTCCACGACGGAGGTGCATGGGAAAGGCCTGTTGCTGCATTGGGGCAAGCTGAGCGCATGCTGAACGAAGGCGCCGACGTGCTCGACCTGGGTGCCCAATCGACCCGTCCAGGTGCAGCCATACTGGGGCCTGAAGCCGAATGGCAACGGCTGGAACCGGTCCTGGTGTCGCTTAAAAAAGCCCAGCCGGGTGCGATCTTAAGTGTGGATACCTTTTGCGCCGAGGTGGCGCGGCGGGCGTTGAAGGAAGGGGCCGACATGATCAACGACGTGTCGGGCGGCGACGCCGACCCGGACATGTGGGCGGTGGTGGCGCAAGCCCGCGCCCCGTATGTCCTGATGCACATGCAAGGGACGCCCGCCACGATGCAAGACAACCCCACCTACGACGATGTGGTGCACGAGGTGGTGACCCATTTGCAACGCCGGGTTCACGCGGCCTACCAAGCGGGTGTGACCGACGTCGTGGCTGACGTGGGCTTCGGTTTTGGGAAAACGGTGGCGCACAATTACGCGTTGCTCGACGCCCTCGACCAATTCCATGAACTGCAGTGCCCCCTGCTTGCAGGTATCAGCCGCAAGTCGATGATTCAAAAGGTGCTTGGCGTCGACAGCCAACGCGCGCTGAACGGCACGACCGCCTTGCACGCCTGGGCCCTGGACCGGGGAGCGCACATCCTGCGTGTGCACGACGTGGCGGAAGCGAAAGAAGCCGTGACCTTGCATCAAGCCCTTGTCCAATCCCGCACCCCTGACGCACCATGACCTCCATCCTCGCCTTTGAACTTTGGGAGGCCATCTCTCCGTTCCTGACTCTGGGCGTCCAAGTCCTCGATTTGGTCCTGGTGGGGCTGATCGTGTTTTACGTCTACCGCTTGACCAAAGGAACTTCAGCCATCCCCGTCTTTTTGGGGCTGCTGGCCATCTACCTCATCTGGAAACTGGTCACCCTGATGGGCATGCGGTTCATGGGCGAGATTTTGGGCCAATTCATCGCTGTCGGAATCTTGGCCATCATCATCGTCTTCCAGCAAGAGTTGCGGCAATTTCTGTTCTCCATCGGCGACAGGGCGTCGTTGAAGGAACCGCCAGAATGGTTGCTCAAACTGCTGCCTCAACGCGCCCAGGAGGGGCGCAAGGCCTTTCCCGTGGAAGAAGTGGTCCGGGCGTTGGACCGGCTGTCCTCGAGGAAAGAAGGGGCCCTGATCATTGTGCAGCGCGAGTCAGACCTGACCCACCACATCCAAAGCCACACCAAACTCGTGGCCGACATCTACGCGCCGCTCATCGAAGCCATCTTTCACAAGGAGTGCAGCATGCACGATGGGGCGTTGTACATCGCTGTGGGTCGCGTTCGCGGCGTCCGGTGCATCCTGCCCGTCAGCCAAAGCCAACACCTCCCCGTGGAATTGGGCATGCGACACAGGGCGGCCCTGGGCCTCTCCGAAGTGACCGACGCCTTGGTGTGGGTCGTCAGTGAGGAAACAGGGACCATCAGCTTGGCCCACGAGGGCGAGCTGCGCAGAGCCTTGCACCCGAACGATTGCCGGGAGATCATGCACGAGCTGCTCAACCCCAACCGGGACTGACGCTCAGCGCTGAATCAACACCTGGACAGACTGAACCTGACCGTGCTCGGTCTCAGCGTGCACCACATACATGCCCTCGGCAAGGTGGCCAATGTCAAATGACAAGCCCGTCAAGCCGGGCACCGACCGCCGGACCACGACTTCTTGGCCTGCGGCATTCACCACGCGCACGAAAGCGGCGCGGGGCATCCCCTCCAAAGTCATGACCCTCTGAGCCGGGTTGGGATACGCTTTCAAAGTCGCATCCGCGGCGTCGAGGTGGCCGACGTTGGTGGGGTCGTACGTCGGGTCGCTGACCATGAAGAGGCCCACAGAGCGGCATGAAATGGCGATGTTGCCGCTCGGGAAGTAGGGATAATTGCTCCAAGTACCGTAGAACGCCACAGAATCTGTGTCGGGGTTGGTGTCGAAGTAGGCGTACGGCGTCAAGCCGCCGTTGGGGCCGATTTCCGACACACGCAAACCGCTGAGGTAGTTGGACGCGAAGATCTTGTTGCCGCGCACGTAGAGGTTGTGATCCACAGACGTGTTGTCCGCTTCGTAAAACCCAATCACCACCGGGGCATCCAGGTCCGACACGTCGGCGATGTACGTGCGGGTGCCATTGCCGTAGTTGCTCTCGTCCAGTTCGTCGTTGAAGTACAAGAACCTTCCATCTTCGCTCAACCAACCTTGGTGGGTGTAGGCCGATTGGCTGTAGTTGAACGCGGCAATTTGCACCATGTCCGATTTGTCGGTCACATCCACGATGGCCACCCCACCGCTGCCGTTGAAGCAAAACGCCACTTCCTTGCCTGCGTAGTCCGTGTCTGGGCCGTCGTAAAGCACCACCTGGGCGTCGTGGGTGTAAGGACCGTCGTTGGTGCCCGCCACAGAAGGGGCCGCGGGATTGGAAATGTCGATGGCGTGAAGCCCGCCGCCAGCGGTGTTTGTTCCCACAGCGTACGCAAAACCAGTCTGCTCGTTGATGGCGATGTTGTGTGCGTTGCCAAACCCGATGTAGCTCGCCACGGGCGTGAGCACCTCGGGGCCTTCCGTGACCTCCAACACCTGGGTCAAGTCCACCACTTGCATGCCGTGGTTGGCGGCCTCGCTCACGATGAACGCGTGGTTGTTGTGCACCTTGACGTCGCGCCAAAGGCTGGGCGTTGTCGCCGTGGGAACACGTCCCACAAAGGTGGGATTCACCGCATCCGTGACGTCCACGATGGACAGCCCGTCGTGGCGACCAAACAGCACAAACTCGCGCTGGGAAGACGGATCCACCCATCCCCAGCAATCGTTGCCGTTGGCCCCACCTCCCAATTCCTCGAGGGTGCGCACCGAGAGCAAATCAAGTCCGGAGCAAGGGTAACCGTCTGCAAAACCGTCGACGCAAGGGGTTTGGGCAAAGGCTGAAATGGCCAGGCCAAGGCTGGCCGCGGAAAGGAGTTGTTTCATCATGTTCAAGCGCAGTGAATGCAAAGGAACAACAAACCGCCCCGCCGTGATGTTGCACGACGGGGCGGCTTGCAAGGCCAGAAGGCCCAATCAGTTTACGTCTGGGAGGAAGTTGAATTGCTCGCTGTAGCGGAGCATTTGGCCTGTAAAATCGTCCGGGTAGGACACCTCCACAGACACGATCTTGCCCGCAGCGTCGCGGGTGGCCGACATTTCGGGGTTGATGAAGCCTCCGTAAGGAGCCACGCCCAACACCGCCACGCGGTCCAACACCTCTTGGTGCACGGTGGGGTCGACTTTCACACCGTAACCCTCCACAAGCGCCTTGGCGGCGTCGTAATCACCTTGGGACTTGATCCGCTGCACTTCCCGTAACAGCTCGCCAAACAACTCGCGCAACCGGTCGTAGTTCTTGATGTCGATGTAGGTCTTGCCGTCGCGAACGACTTTGACCACAGCTCCTTCTGGCTCCCCCTTCTCAAAGCACCAGTTGCTCACCCAAGCGCGGTTGCGCATATGCGCTTCTTCAATGTCGGCCCCCAACTCCAAGCGCTGCAGTTGGGTCAGCATGCCGTTGCGCAAGTAGCTGTCGTACTCGGCGCGGCCCACGTCCAAATTCTTCATCAGCCCGAGCTCCACCATTTTGGGGTCGAGCAAGAAGTACAAGGCCACCAAGTCTGCGCGGCCCTCTTCAAGCGTAGAGCTGTACTCCGCGATGGTTTCTTTGGGGGTGCCCACGCCAGGTTCCAGTTGACCAGAAGCGTGACCAATCACCTCATGCATGGCCGTATGAAGCTTGCCGGCCAGTTCAGCGTGTGCTTGGGTGCGCAAAAGCTCAAGCTCGTCGTGGGCGAATTCCGCCAGCACCCCTCCGCCTGCAGCCTTGTCGTAGGCATTCACGATGTTGCCCAGCGAGACCGATTTGGAGCCGTGGACTTGGCGAATCCAATTGCTGTTGGGCAGGTTCACCCCGATGGGGGTGCTGGGCGACGCATCCCCAGCTTCTCCCGCCACATTCACAACGTTGTAGGTGATGCCGACCACCTCCTTTTTCTTGTGTGAATCCATGAAGGGCATGTGATCCTCAAACCATTGGGCGTTCTCCATCAATGTGGCCATGCGCGCGCTGGCGTCGAAGTCTTTGATCTCCACAATGGTCTCGTAACTGCCCGTGTAGCCGAGGGGGTCGTTGTACACTTCCACAAAGCCGTTGATGTAATCCACATCGCCTTCAGTGTCCTGCACCCAATTGATGTTGTACAGGCTCCACTTTTCCAGGTCGCCGGTCTCGTAGTACGCCACGAGGTTGCGCAACGCCGCAGCTTGCTTGTCGTTTTCGGCATATTGGATGGCTTCATTGAGCCACTTCACGATTTCAGAAATGCTCTCCCCATAGAGGCCACCAACCTTGTACACGTTCTCGTACACCTGACCTTCCGCGTCTTTTTCCAATCGGCTGTTCAGCCCGTACTCCACGGGGCTTCGGCTGCCCTTGTCCACGATGCTCTCGAAGTAGGCCTTGGCCTCGTCGGTGGTCACATCGGGCGCGTAAAAGTTCACTGCAGAACTTTCCACGAGTCCCTTGGTGCCATCCTGCTCCACTTTTTTGGCTTCCACATTGGGATCGAACACCACAGCGCGCAACTCCGCATCGATGCTGTGGCCTGACTCCGCCAAAAGGTGATCGAAGTAGGCCTCACTGAATTCCGGCAAATGCTTGGTGTTGGCGTAGTGGTGGTGGATGCCGTTGGAGAACCAAATGCGCTTCAGGTAGACCTCAAAGGCTTGCCAACCCACCGTACCTCTGTCGCCCTCATACCCGATGTAGATGTCCTCCAACAGCCGGCGAATGCGCAAATTGTAACGGTTGTTTTGGTCATACATGATGTCACGGCCGCTCAGTCCCGCCATGTTAAGGCAGTAGACCAAGGACTGCTGCTTGTCCGAGAGCTTGTCCCATCCTGGAATTTGGTAGCGGACAATTTTCAGGTCCGCGAACTGTTCTGTTTTCCACACAAAGCCCGCTTCGTCCGGGGCGCTCGCCTTGGACTCCACCACAGAGGCGGCTTCAAAATCCGGGCCTGAGGGCGCTGGGGCTCCGCATCCAGCCAGGAACGTCAACAGGGCCGTGGCGCAAGTGGCGCTGCCTACAAAAGAAGAAAATGGTCGCATGGTTGATGTCATTTGCCGCCCAAGGTAAAGGACATTCCAGGAGTATCTTCGAGGCGTGCGGACCTCCCGTCTCATGTTGCGCGCTTTCCTTGGTCCTTTCGCGGTGACCTTGCCCGTCGCGCTGTTCATTTTAGACATGCAATTTCTCTGGGTCTACGCCGACGACTTGATTGGCAAAGGCTTGGAATTGTGGGTTGTGTTCAAACTCATGGTCTTCGCCTCTGCCCGGTTGGTCAATTTGGCCCTGCCACTGGCGGTGCTGGTGGCTTCCATCATGGCCTTGGGCAACCTCGCCGAGCAAAACGAACTCACCGCCATGAAAGCCTCCGGCATGTCGTTCCTGCGCATCCTGAGGCCCCTGGCTGTCTGCATGGTCCTTCTTTGCAGCGGCGCACTGTGGTTCAGCAACACCGGTTGGCCTGCAGCCAACATAAAATTCAGGGCCCTGCTCTACTCCGTGACCAAACAAAAACCCGCCTTCAACCTCCGTGAGGGTGTGTTCTACAACGGCATCGACGGCTTTTCCATTCAGGTGGGCACCAAGCATGCGGACGGAAGGCTGGAAGATCTTTTGGTGCATGACCACAGAGATGCCAAAGGGCAACGCGTTCTTGTGGTGCAAGCTGAGCGCGGAAAGATGACGGAATCCGACGGCCATTTGGTCATTGAGCTGGAAGACGGCGTCAGCTATGAAGAACACCAGGAGACCATGTCCCGGTCCAAGGAAAGGGTGTACCCGCACGTTCGAAGCACCTTTCAGCGGCAGACCCTGAGCATCCCCTTGCACAGCCTGGATTTCTCCATGGCCAACGAAGATTTGTTCAGACGTTCCTACGAGCGCATGACCTTGGTGGAACTGGCCCAGACCAGCGATTCTTTGGGCTCCGCAATCCGACGCGAAGTGAATGAACTCCAGAACTACGGCAGGCGCAATGTGGCTTGGCGAAGCGACACCACAGGTTGGTACGCCACAGCCGCCGCAGCTTCTCAACCGACGGCTCGCTCTCCCTGGGCCGCTGACCTCGCCTCCAAAACCAGGACGCGTGCCTTTCACTCTGCGAAAGAACTCTCGCGCAATCAAATCCGAAGCATCGACAACGCGGTGGCCAACATGGAAGGCAAGCTGCTTCGCCAGCACCGCCACGACATCGAATGGCACCGCAGGTACATTCTGGCCTTGGGATGCATGGTGCTCTTCTTGGTGGGGAGCTCGTTGGGAGCCCTCGTGGGCAAAGGCGGTTTGGGCATGCCGACGCTCTTGGCCCTCTGCGTGTTTCTGCTGTATTACGTGGTCTCCATGGTCGGGGAGCAATTGGTGAAGTCCGGAACCCTGGAGCCCTGGTCGGGCATGTGGTTGAGCACGCTTTTGCTGACGCCGTTGGCGGCACTTTTGATGTGGAGCACGTTGAAAGAACGACGCTGGCTTCCATATGCCGGCGGGTGATTGAAAACTACCTTTGCGGCGCCCATGGCCAGAACCCTTCGCATCCTTCAACTCTGCCACAAACCACCACGTCCATCCGTGGATGGAGGCTGCTTGACCATGGACAGCTTGACGCGAGGACTCTTGGACATGGGACATCAAGTGAAAGTGGTGTCCATTCACACGGACAAACATCCTTTTCTGCCAGACCAAATCGAGGCGGAATACCTCGAGCAAACCCAATTCGAAGTCGCCTACGCCGACACCGAGCTGAACGTTCGAGACGCCCTGTCCCACCTCGTCACTGGCGAGAGCTACCACCTGTCAAGGTTTTTGGTGCCCGAAATGGAGCGGACCGTGGAAGACGCACTTCGCGAGCAGGTGTACGACGTGGTGATTTTGGAATCTCTGTTCACGACAGCTTACATCCCGGCCATTCGCCGTTTGAGCGACGCGGACCTCGTACTCCGCGCGCACAATGTGGAGCACGCGTTGTGGGACGAGGTTGCGGAGGACATGACCTCCCGCCCCAAGCGCTGGCTGCTCAACCGGTTCAAGTCCAAGCTTCAATCGGAGGAAATCAAAGTGCTCGCCGCGCTGGACGGGGTCGTGACCATCACCCGCGACGACGCCGCATGGTTTGAAGACACCCTCCAACGCGTCCATCCAGGGTCAAACTGCCAGGTGGAGGTCGTCCCCTTCGGAATGGACGTGGACGGCACTCCGCACACCGCCTTGAACAAGGCACCCCTGCGGGCCTTGCACCTCGGGGCCATGGACTGGGCCCCCAACCAGCAAGGCGTTTCGTGGTTTGTGCAAAACGTTTGGCCCTTGGTGCGGCATGCACTCCCCGAAGCCCAGGTGGCTCTGGCCGGTCGAAACATGGGGCCTGAATGGACCTCCGACGATGGCGCTGGTGTCCATGTGTTGGGCGAGGTGGACGATGCCGCCGCCACCTACGACACCCCCAGCGTGGTGGTGGTTCCCCTGCATGCCGGTTCAGGCATGCGCATCAAAATTGCAGAAGCTCTGGCCGCAGGGCGCCCAATTGTAACGACCACAAAAGGCATGACTGGGCTCCCTCTGGAACACGAGGAACATGTCATGGTGGCCGACACCGCTGAAGACTTCGCAGCGGCGCTGGTCGACCTGCTTTCTGACGGCGCCAAAGCGACAGCCATGGGCCAACGCGGCCGGGCCTGGGCCCAAGTCAACTTGCAGCACCGCGCCCGGGCGGAACAGTTGACCGCGTTCCTCGAACAATTGGTGGCCTCGTGAACATCCTGGTCATCGCTTCCCGGGTTCCCTTTCCCCTCGAAAAAGGAGACAAGCTGAGGCTCTACCACCAACTGAAGCACCTGTCATCCAGGCATACCCTGACGCTGTGCGCCCTTCAAGACCACGCGCTGACCGAGACGCAACTGGAAGTTCTTCGCCCGCTCGCCCAGCACATCCACGTGCTGCGCACCCCCGCCTCAAGAAAGCTGTGGCGCATGATGTGGGCTTGGACGTCGGAGTTGCCTTTTCAAGTGACCTGGTTCACCGATCGCAGGGCCAAACGCCAACTCGAACGCATCGTCGCAGACACGCAACCTGACCTTATTTACTGCCAACTTGTGCGGTGTGCTGAATACGTGAAGGACTTGCACGCATACCCCAAAGTCTTGGATTACATGGACGCATTCAGCGCGGGCATGCACCGCCGGAGCCACCAGGAAAAAGGGCCTTGGGGCTTGATTCGACAGGCTGTGATGCGGGCAGAGGGCATGCGCTTGGCGAGGCATGAGTCGCGTACGTTCGACTATTTCGACGCGCACACCATCATTTCTGAAAACGACCGGCTTCTGATTCCTCACCTGCACCGCGACACCATTCGCATTGTGCCCAACGGCGTCGACCTGGACGCATTCGGCGCTTCGGAACCTGCCGCTCCCGACGTGCCCACCCTGTTGTTCACAGGAAACATGTCGTACGCGCCCAACGTGGACGCAGCACAGCATTTGGTGAAGGACATCCTGCCCAGGGTTCAAACGCGCCCCATCCGTGTGGTCCTTGCCGGTGCAGAACCAGCTTCAAGCGTGACGGCCCTCGCCAGCGACGAGGTGACTGTCACAGGATGGGTGGACGACATCGCCGCAGAATACAGGCGCTCCACACTCTTTGTCGCGCCACTTCGCCTGGGCACCGGCCTGCAAAACAAGGTGCTTGAAGCCATGGCCTCTGCCTTGCCTTGTGTCCTCTCGCCACATGCCTTTGCGCCCTTGGGGATGCCAGCCCACGGGCATGCGGAGATTTGCGACCAGCCCGATGCGTTTGCCGCGGGCATCGACCGACTTCTGGCCCACCCTGAACAAGCCCAAGACATGGCACGCATGGCGCAACAGGAAGTGAAACGCAAATTCGCGTGGACGACCCATGGCGAGACGCTCAACAGAGTCCTGCAAGACGCTGTGGCCCCACATTGACCCAATTTTCTCGACCTTAGAGACATGAAGAACCCTCCTGCCAGCCTCGCCCATCTCGACTTCGTCGCCGGCATCCCATCGCTCGACTTGAGCCATTTCACTCATGGCACGGAAGCTCAGCGCACCCAATTTGTGCACGACCTCGGCACAGCGTACCGGGAAGTTGGGTTCGTGGCCATCGGAGGCCACGGCATACCACAGGACGTGATTGACGGGTTGTACAGCGAGGCAGAAGCGTTCTTTGCCCTGCCCGCCGAGACCAAAGCGCAGCACGAACACCCGGAGCACAACAGGCAACGTGGATTTGTCAGTTTCGGGACAGAGCACGCCAAAGACAGCGACGCGGCCGACCTGAAGGAGTTCTGGCAAGTTGGACAGTGTGACGTTCCGAAGGGTGCGGACATGAAACACTATCCTCCCAACGCCGTCGTCGCCGAACGCCCTCAGTTGTCGGTCAAGTCCGAGGCGCTGTTCCGAAGCATGGAGGCCGTTGGACGGGATGTGTTGAAGGCGATCGCGTTGCACTTGGATTTGGAGGAGGATTACTTCGAGGCCTACGTCCCAGGCGGAAACAGCATCCTGCGGCTGATCCACTACCCTCCGATCTTGCAGGAACCGAAGTCCAGCGTCCGCGCCGGTCAGCATGAGGACATCAACCTGATCACATTGTTGGTGGGCGCGTCCGCTTCTGGCTTGGAAGTGATGGACACCGCAGGGAACTGGACCCCTGTAACCGCCCTTCCCAACCAACTTGTGGTCAACGTGGGCGACATGCTTCAACGGCTCACAAACCAAGAGCTCAAGTCGACCACCCACCGTGTCGTCAACCCACCACGTGAATTGTGGGGCAAGCCCCGCTTCAGCATGCCTTTCTTCTGCCACCCTGTGCCGCACATGAGTTTGGATGCACTGGAACAATGCGTGCCTGCTGGAGAAGCCCCCAAGGAAGCCCCCATCACCGCCGGGGCCTACCTCGCAGAACGCCTCCGAGAGATCGGCCTCGTCCGCGACGACGCTTCTGAAAAAGAGTGAAGCCCTGTGGGCGTTCAAATTTCTTGACAGTTTCCGGGGAGAACATCGCGCTCGCCCGTTCGTTCTTTGGGACATGCAGTGGTCTTCTCTTCTCCAATGTTCTGCCGCTGGGGCGGCATGTGGTTTGACTTTCGGCCTGATGTCGTGGTTGGATTCCCCCACAACGCCCTCCACCTCCACCGTGTACGCCACGTCCCACGCCTGGACGCCCAGACCCGGGAGCGTCGCCATCTCGGCGAAGCCTGCCACCAACACCCCACTCTCGGACGACGCATTTGGCAGGGCGGCGCAGTCGTCCGTAGACGCCGTGGTCCACGTGCAAACCGCCGCGGTCGTCCCGACCCAGAGCAACCCGTGGTTGAGCATGTTGGGGATGGACCAAGGCCGGGTGGCGCAGGGCTCTGGGAGTGGCGTCATCCTCGACAGCCAAGGATGGATCGTCACGAACCACCACGTCATCGACGGGGCCCAACGCATCCAAGTGGCCCTCTCTGATGGTTCCACCATGGAGGCGAAATTGATCGGCAGCGACCCGAGCACCGATTTGGCACTTCTCAAGACCACCGCCTCGGGGGGACTGCCCACACTCGAATTTGGCAACTCGGACGAAGTGAACGTGGGCGAGTGGGTGCTTGCGGTGGGCAATCCGTTGAATTTGACCTCGACGGTGACGGCAGGCATTGTCAGCGCCAAAGGGCGGAACCTGCGGCTGTTGGAGCCGGATGCCAGACGAGACATCTACCCTGTGGAAAGTTTCTTGCAAACCGACGCCGCAGTCAATCCCGGAAACAGCGGCGGTGCGTTGGTCAACCTGGATGGAAAGTTGATTGGCATCAACACGGCCATCGCATCTCAAACCGGGAGCTATGCGGGATACTCGTTCGCCATCCCGTCCTCCATTGTCCGCAAGGTGGTCGACGATTTGCGTGAATTCGGCCGCGTTCAACGGGCCTACCTCGGCATCCAAGTCGACCAACGCGACCCGGGCGTCCGGGTGGCTGGCGTGTACCGAGGGAGCGGGGCCAGCGCAGCGGGCCTGCAACCCGGCGACCGCATCGAAGCCATCGACGGCATCCCGGTGTCAAGCTTCCCAGCGCTCCAAGAGCAGTTGTCCAAACACCGTCCCGGCGCACGCATCGCCGTACAGATTCGCCGCGATGGACAGCGCGTTCAAAAACAAGTGGAACTCCATGGGCGAGAAGCTTTGGCTTCTGCCAACGCACCATCCCCAATCACCAAGCCCGCCGAGGGCGCCGTGACTGGAGCAGCCAATGAAGAAGAATTCATCACCAACTGGGAGGTCCAACTCGAGCCGGCATCGGCCCAAGTCCAAACGCGTTTGGACGTTCGAGGGGGACTCGTTGTCACAGCCATACGACCTGGCCTATGGTCGGACGAAGGCATCCGTCGCGGAGCGGTGCTTCTGCGTTTGGATGGCGAACCGCTTCAATCTGAGGAAGACTTGACCGAGGCCTTGACACGGGCGAGAAAAGCCGGGCAACGCGGCGTCTTGTTGGAGGGCGTTCAGGCCAATGGCCAGCAGTTCTACGCCGGGGTCCCGCTCCCCTGAGGTCACTCAGCCCCTCCAGCCCCGCTCTGGTGCCCCGCGGTGCCCTGCACGTCCCTGCGTTGCGGTACCCTTGTGTCATGCACCTTCCTCTCTTTCCATTGCGCATGTTGCCTTTGCCTGGGGAATTTGTGGAACTCCACGTCTTCGAACCCCGTTATCTGCGGCTGTTCAATGAGTTGGAGAACATGGAGTTGGTGGAATTCGGGATTCCCTGCGCCCACGAGGGTCAAATCCGACGCACCGGCGCCGTCATGCGCCTGGTGAATGTCTCTCGGCGCGAGGCCAATGGACGACGTGATGTGACCGTGAAAGCCACGGGCTTGTTCAGACTGGAGTCTTTGGACATGAGGGACGGTCAACTTGCCTATCCCCTCGGAGAAACCGCCGACGTGCCGGACTGGAAAAGTTGGACCCTGGACGAGGATTGCCGGGCGGTGCGAGACACACTGGTGGGCCTGATGGTGGTCCACGGCTTGGATCCGAAACCCTTGGAGCAAGAGGGACTCATTGCGGTGTTGACCCATTTGGAACGAGACCCTGTGCAGCGGGCTGAAATTTTAGAAGGCCCCAACCTGGAAGAGATGCAACTCCGCTTGAAACAACACCTCGAGTTGGCCGTGCAAATCCTGACACAAAACCCCCAAGACGACGCCAACTTTTTCGTGAACTGACCCTGTATCTTTGGGTCATGAAGATGCAATCAAGATGGCCCATGATGGCCATGGCGGCAGCCCTGGGATTGTGGGCGTGCGGAGACAACCAAGGAAGCCAAACGCTGAATGCAGGCGCAGCTTCATCTGCCGAGGTATTTGGAGGCCCGACAGGCGCCACCGACTTGCGCGTTCCTGACTTGGAATTCCACCCTGAACTCGACCCCCTCAAAGTCACCACCGCCGGAGACAACCTGGTGACCTTCATGTCCAAAGACTCGTCCGACGTCGTCCTGGGCGACTTGTACAACTACTTCCACTTTTCCAACGTCGGCGAATGGGACGCCATGTTTGAGCACTTCCCCTCGCACCGCACGGAAGACACCGCCATGGTGCGCATGCAACGCGAGATGATGGACAAGTGGTTCCACAAAGGCCTTCGCAACCGCGCTGGTGGGGCGCACATCCGCTACGTCAGCCCATGGGTGGAGGAAGAAGACCAGCGCGTCGCGCTGCTGGGCCTGGACCTCAACTACTTCCTCGATTTCTTCGAAAATTTCGAAGGCAACCCCGAGGGCATGCGCCTCTCGTTGCAAGACCAATACGGCCGTGACGCCATCGAGTGGCATGAGTTTGACCAAATCGACGAGGGCGACACCGCCCTGATCCGGCAGTTTGAGGTGAATGCCGAGATCGTGATGTACGCGTTGAGTTCGCACGACAGCCTTCACTGCACATTCCTCCCTCCTCAAATCAGCAAGTCGCCCAAGCTCGCGGCCGAGATGATGGACAACGAGACCATGCTCACTTTGCTCCGCCACAAGCGCGAGCACTACGACAAGAACTGAGCGTCGACGTCCCATGCAAATTCGCGCCACCAACGAATGGGCCAACCTCAAGAAGGTGGTCGTCGGCACCGCCCAGTCGATGGGAGGCACGCCTGCGTTGGAGGAGGCTTACGATCCCAAGTCCAAGGAGCACATTGCCGCAGGCACCTTCCCGACGGAAGCCGACTGCGTTTGTGAATTGGACGCCTTGGCCACACTCCTGCAAAGCATGAACGTGGAGGTTCTTCGTCCCCGTGTGGTGCCTGATTTGAACCAAATTTTTGCCCGCGATGTGGGCATCGTGGTGGAAGATCGCCTGGTGGCCACCCGCATGATCGCAGACCGGGCGGACGAATGGCAAGGCGTCGCCCCCTTGCTTGCAGACGTGCCGGACTCCCACATTCTTCACCCTCCCTCGGGTGTGCGCGTGGAAGGCGGCGACGTGATGCCCCGAGACGGCGAGCTTTGGGTGGGCTACAGCGCGCCAGGCGACTTCGACGCATTCACCACGGCGCGGACCAACGAAGCCGCCTTGGATTGGCTGTCGGATCAATTCCCAGATTGGAACGTGCGGGGTTTTCAACTGCAGAAGTCCGACACGGACCCCAAGGCCAATGCGCTTCATTTGGACTGCTGCCTCAGCACGTTGGCCGGAGGTCACGCCGTGTTTCACCCTGAAGGATTGAAATTGGCTGACGACGTGGCCTTCGTTCGCGACACCTTTCAAGGTCACATCCTTGAAGTGGGCGCCGACGAGATGTACCACATGCAGTGCAATTTGATCTCTGTGACTCCGGAAGACGTGGTGTCTTGTCCTCCTTTTGAACCCTTGAACCGACAACTGGAAGCGTGGGGCTACCGGGTTCAGACGACACCCCTTCAAGAAACCGCCAAAATGGAAGGCCTCTTGCGTTGCGTCACCATGCCTTTGCACCGGGATTGAACTTTTGAACCTACCCTTGACATGAGCCACCCTGCCCAAAGCACCTGCCACATTTTGATGGTTCGGCCTGCGACATTCCGCAAGAACGAGGAAACCGCAGGCAACAACCACTACCAACAGGACGCCCAGATCGACGACGTGCACCAAGCGGCCCTTGACGAATTCGACGGCATGGTGGACGATTTGCGCGGACGCGGCGTGAACGTCATGGTGGTGGAGGACGACCCCTCGACGGACACGCCAGACGCGCTGTTCCCCAACAACTGGGTGTCGTTCCACGCCGACGGCCGCGTGGGGCTGTACCCCATGTTTGCGCCCAACCGTCGCTTGGAGCGCAGGGAAGACATCCTCCACGACTTGGTCCACGTGAATGGATTTGACCTGGATGAAATCGTGGACTTCACCGAATTTGAAGGTCACGACGCGTTCCTCGAGGGCACTGGGAGCATGGTCCTGGACCGTGTGCATGGCAAGGCCTACGCCGCCTTGAGCCCTCGCACCGACCGCGACGCCTTCGCGCATTGGTGCGAATCGATGGATTTGGAGGGCGTGATTTTCGAGGCCAACCAAACGGTCGGCGACGCGCGCATGCCCATTTACCACACCAACGTGATGATGGCGGTGGGCACCGGCTGGGCGGCCGTGTGCCTCGACTCCATCGACCACCCCGACGACCGGGCGCTCGTGCTCGACTCCCTCCAAGAGGACGGCCTGACCGTGGTCGACCTGTCTGAAGACCAAATCAACCGCTTCGCTGGCAACATGCTCGAAGTGGCCACCGACCAAGGCGACAAACTCATCGTGATGAGCTCACGAGCCCACGACGCCCTGACCGACGACCAGCGCACCACGCTTGGGAAGTTTGGCACCCTGGTTCACAACGACTTGCACCACATCGAAACCTGTGGCGGCGGTTCCGCCCGCTGCATGATGGCGGAAGTCCACCTCCCCCGCCCTGCCCAAACCAACGACGCACACGCATGATTCACGGCATTGACGCGCGGCTGCACCAAGCCGTCCTTGACACCTTCGAAGCCACCTTTGGCAAGCGCCCCGCAGACCGTCAGATTCAAATCCAGACAACCCGTGCCGAATTTGAAGGGGACCGCACCTTGGTGGTGTTTCCCCTCGCAGGCATGGCAGGGGCACCTCCGCACCTCGCGGCTGACACGTTGGGACAAGCCCTGACTGAAGCGTGCGACTGGATCTCCAGCTTCAGTGTGGTCAAAGGGTTTTTGAACCTCTCCTTGACCGACGCGTGCTGGAACGCCGCGCTCCAGGATGCGCTGACCCAATCCGATTGGGGCCACGCCCCGGCCGGCTCCAAGCCTCAGGTGATGGTGGAGTACAGCTCACCCAACACCAACAAGCCGTTGCACTTGGGCCACCTGAGGAACAACTTCCTGGGCTACAGCGTCTCCCGCATCCTCGAGGCCGCGGGCCACGACGTCAAGAAGGTGCAAATCATCAACGACCGTGGCATTCACATCTGCAAGTCCATGGTGGCGTGGCAGAAATTGGGGCAAGGCGAGACGCCGGCTTCGACCGGCGAAAAGGGCGACAAACTCGTGGGCCGGTACTACGTCGCGTTCGACAAGGCCTTCAAGGCTGAAGTGGCAGAAGGTGTGGCCAAAGGACTTGACCCCAAAGAAGCGGAGGCGGCCAGCCCAATGCTGCAAGAAGCCCGCGCGATGTTGCAGCGCTGGGAAGAAGGCGACGAGGAGGTCGTGGCGCTTTGGAAAACCATGAATGGCTGGGTGTACGACGGCTTCGACGAGACCTACAACGCCATGGGCGTGTCGTTCGACAAGCTCTACTACGAATCGGACACCTACCTCCTTGGCAAAAAGCATGTGGAACAGGGCTTGGCCGACGGGGTGTTCTTCCAAAAAGAGGACGGCTCCATCTGGGTGGACCTCACCGACGACGGCCTGGATGAAAAGCTCCTGCTCCGTGGAGACGGCACCGCGGTCTACATGACCCAAGACATCGGCACCGCCATCCTCCGCTTCGCAGACTTCCCCGGCCTCGACCGCCAGGTGTACACCGTGGGCAACGAACAGGAATACCACTTCAAGGTGCTGTTCTTGATCCTCAAGAAACTTGGATTCGCCCAAGCGGAGGCCAACCACCACCTCAGCTACGGCATGGTGGAACTGCCCGAAGGCAAGATGAAGTCCCGCGAAGGCACCGTGGTCGACGCGGACGACCTGTTGCTGGAAATGCGCGACACGGCGCGCAGCATCTCTGACGAGCTCGGCAAGGTGGACGACTTCGGCGAAGACGACAAGGCAGAGCTGGCCACCAAAGTGGGACACGGCGCACTGAAGTACTTCCTTTTGAAGGTCGCCCCGCCCAAGTCCATGATGTTCGACCCCAAGAGCAGCATCGACTTCTTTGGCAACACGGCGCCTTTCATCCAGTTCAACGTGGTGCGGTGCAAGAGCATCTTGCGCAACGCCTCAACCTCGCCTTCCACACTGACGTGGGACCAGACCACCCCGCTGGACGCTTCTGAGCGCCAATTGGCCGCAGGCGTCCTCGGATTCCCGGACGTGGTCCAAGAGGCCGCCGCCAGCTACGACCCTTCGCTCATCGCGAACCACTGTTACGACCTGATCAAAGCCTTCTCCAGCTTCTACCAAGACCACCCCATTGCCAAAGAAGAAGACGCCGCAACCCGTCAGGCCCGACTTGGCTTGACCGCTTTGGTCAGCGAAACCGTCTCCAACGGCATGGCCATGCTCGGCATCGACATGCCCGAGCGCATGTGAGGCTCAGCCTTTGCGCTGCAACCGCCGCTCCGTGCGGTGACCCTCGCACGCCATGCGTATGGTGACACTTTCCGTGCCATCTGGCACTGCCACACTCCAGGCGTGGACACCCACTTCAAGCGCTCCCTCATGAACCGCGGTGTCGTGATCGTCCTTGTGGAGGCTCAACACCACCTCTCCGGCACGCACAACACGAAGGTGAATGTCCACCACGCCGCCGGACCACAGCGCCCCCTCTCCTTCCCAGTCCGCAGCCACCGGGGGCGGCACGCCCTTTCCGAAGGAGGCCCGCATGCGATGCCACAAGACATAGAGAAGCATGGCCAACAGGCCCACCAACATCGTCCACTGAAGCGTCTGCATGGAGCTGGCGGTCAGAGGGAGAAAATGCCTGGAATCTTGGACGCGGCCTCGTAGCGGGCAAAGATGTCGTCAGGCCCCGTCACCTTCTCGTCCACCGTCACAGCGCGGTAGTTCCCCTTGGAAGATTCCCGCACTTGGAACGCGGCCTTGGTGCCAAAAATGGCGCGAAGCGACGCCTCGTTCTCAGGCTTGGCCGGCACAATGAACTTGAACTTGAACACACACGGCCAGGTGTGGGTGTCGTTCAATTGTTGACGCAGCTGTTCGCGTTTTTCGTCGTCTTGAGGGGTCATATTTCCAGGAACTTGGGGGGACAAAAATAAGAACGGGCCGCCCGAAGGCGACCCGTTGACGTCCTAGGGTTTGTTGGGCAGAGCTGTCAACATGGTTGGCCAAAAGCCGCCAAGAATTGCAACAAGTCTCCGGTCGACACCGACCCATCCCCGTCCAAATCTGCAGGGCACAGGTCTTCTGCGGCCTCTGCAATGCATTGGTTCAATTCCGCATTCCATGTGGTCCCGGCACCGCAATACAACGAAGGGTCCACGACTTCTTCGTCTGCGTCACAAATTCCATTGTCGTTGTCGTCCGATTGGCAGCTTCCTCCACAAATGCCCAAAGCATCTGCTTGGTTGCCTTCGCAATCGCAATCTCCTTCAGGAATGTCGCTGCATCCGCATTCGTACACCTCTCCCGGACCGTTGCAGATGCCGCACGCATCCAAGGCACCCACACACGGATCCACATCGTCACAAATGCCATCCCCATCTGCATCCTCGCAACCGTCTTCTTCACATGAAATGGCTCCGCCATTGACCGACAACTCGGTGAATTCAATCAACCCACTGGAAAATTGAAATTTGACCGACCGAGCGAAGGAGACGGCGCTGACAGTCACGTCGTTGAGTCCCAAAGACAGCGGCATCGCATTGCCATTGTTCCAATTCCCGTTGGCCACGGTCTTCACCACACGGTAGTTCGCCCCTTCAGCGGGCAAAGCTGTAACAAAAATGCTCATGGATTGGGCGTCGGCGCTGTTTGGATCGTCAGGCGTGGTGGCAGTCACCACGTGTGGCCATGTGGCATTGGGCCCTGCATCCACCCCCGCGCAAGTCTCCATCGCGACACCATCCAAATCGTTGGCACAAGACAGGGCGTCTCCATTGAGCGAAAGCTCAGTAAACTCCACCAGGCCGCTGTCGAATTGAAATTTGACAGACCGGGCGAAAGACACCGCACTGACCGTCACAGAGTTGACACCCAACACCAAGGGCACGGCGTTGCCATTGTTCCAGTTCCCATTGGCCACCGTCTTGACCACGCGGTAGTTCGCCCCTTCTGCGGGGAGAGAGGTGATAAAAATTTCCAGGCTTTGGGCACCGGAACTGTTCGGGTCGTCAGGTGTGGTGGCCGTCAGCACATGCGACCATGTGGAATTGGGGCCTTCGTCGAACAAATCACACGATTCAATTGCGTTTTGGCCCCAGGCAAAAGAAGAAGCGAGGAGCAAAAAGAGCGCGAGGGTTGGAGAGGGGATTTTCATGACACTCAAATGAAGGATTCGGAGAATAACTTACACAAAACCAAGCAAAAAACCAAGCGTCATTTCATGCCCTCTTTTCTCTCTAAGGCTTTGCGAGGCTCGCTGTACACCCTCTGGATGACCGTGTCTGTCATCAACTTCATGTCCTCAAGGGATTGATCGTCGCCAAACTCCACCTGCAACGCCTTCAGCTCCGACTTCAACCTCTGCACGAGTGTATCCGGTGCACTGGCATACATGTTGTTCAATTCATACGGATCGTCGTCAAGGTTGTACAATTCCCATTCGTCCATGGAGTAGTAAAAGTGCATCAACTTGTAGGGACCCGATTTGATGCCGTAATGCGGTTGCACCTTGTGCCAAATGGGGTATTCGTAGTAATGGTAATAGACCGCCGTCCGCCCAGGCTCATCATCGTTGTCAAAAGCCGATTTGAAACTTTTCCCCTGCATGGTTGAAGGCACTTCCAACCCCGCCATGTCCAACAGCGTGGGACCGAAATCGATGTTCATGGCCATGTGGTCAGACACGGTTCCAGGTTCAATCACCCCGGGGCACTGAACCACGAATGGCATTTTGAACGACTCTTCGTACATCCATCGTTTGTCGAACCAGCCATGCTCGCCCAGGTAGAAGCCTTGGTCTGAAGTGTACACCACAAGGGTGTTCTCATCGAGGCCAGTTTCTTCCAAATGGTCCAACACGCGTCCCACGGCGCGGTCCACACCCGCCACGCAACGCAGATAGTCTTTGATGTACGTCTGGTATTTCCAATGTTTCAAATCCTCTCCCTGCAATGAATCGTGGGGCGTCCAGAATTGTCCCTTGTCTCCGTAAGCGAGCCAGCGCATGGAATCACGGCGTGTCAACCCAGGCGGCGGCACTTGCTTCATGTCCCTGCGGTTCAGGTGCTCCCCAATTTCCATCATGTTTTCCGCTGCCGCAGGGCGTCCTGCATAGTCGTCGTTGAACGACAATGGCGTGGGGAAATCAAAATCCGCAAACAACTCGTGGTACATCGAATCCGGGCGCCAATCCCTGTGCGGGGCTTTGAACTGGTAAAGCAACATGAATGGCTTGTTGGGATCGCGTTGCTCTGTCAACCACGCGATGCAATCGTCTTCAATGACCTGTGTGGAGTGCCTGGTGGTTTCCACCAACGTGTCCACCCCATTCACACAAAATTGTGGGTTGAAGTAAGTGCCTTGACCTCCCCAATTGATGAGCACCTTGGAGTGGTCAAAGCCCTCGGGCGTCGTACCCAAGTGCCACTTGCCGATGACAGCGGTTTCGTAACCGTTTTGTTGGAACACCTTCGGAAAGGTGAGCAAGTCCCCGTTGAAATCACCTCCATCCACATTTTTGTAGAAGCCATTCACGTGGCTGAATTGACCCGTCAGAATCGACGATCGGCTGGGTCCGCAAATGCTGTTGGTGCAGTACACCTGGTCCATTCTTGCCCCGTTCTTGGCAATCCTGTCGATGTTGGGGGTCGGGGCAAGTTTTGAAATTTCAGAACCGTAGGCACTGATGGCTTGGTAGGCATGGTCGTCCGCCATGATGTAAATGACGTTGAGCGGCTTGTCTTTGTCACCGCGTTGAGTAGTGGATTGGCAGGAAAGCATGCTCACGGCCAGCAAACACATCGCGAGGGTTGCGAGGGGGGGCTGAATTCTTGTCATGGAAAGAGAATTTGTCAATTTTTTCGGGCAGACACGAGGAAGGGCAAATTGGCGGAAGAACATTGGTCCGTGGTGTTGCATGCCCTCACAAAAACACGGTAGGCCTCTGGCTGTTGAGGGGCGGTGAACTCGACGACTGAGCCTCGGGACACCTCGAAAGAGGCCGGGACTTCCTTCAGACTCGCTTGGCGGTCTCCGCCTGTTTTGGTCGAGGTCGACTCTGGGAACAAGGCGCACGTCCAGCGCACCTCGGCCCCGTGGCCCTCAACCTCCACCTCCAATTGCAGGAGCTCTCCAGGCTGAACCACATGGTCCTTCCGCCACCCCTGGCCTTTCAATTTCAGGTCCACAATGCCGGGCGACCGGGTCGCGGGCCATTCTCCTGTCCAGGCGCGGTGCATGGCATCCACACCGTCGGTCGGCCGGCCATCGCTCAAAAAGAGTCCATGCCAGGTTGCTGTGGACTCTTGTTTTTGGCCCCACAAAAAACAATAGCTCCCCAAGCAACGTGCGCTGTCTGAGGCAATGATTTCTTCAAACCGCCTCAAACGGGTGGCTGCTTTGACCCCGCCAGGGGGCTCTTTCTTCGCACCCCATGCTGTCTTGGGTGCTTCAAATGGGCCGTTGACCCCCCACTCCGTGACGAGGTAGGGCTTGTCCCATCCAAATCGCCGAATGTTCAAGGGCAACTTTTCGATGCTCCCGTAAGCGTTGACCCCAAGCACATCCACACTGGGGCACTGGGTTCGGACCATGTAGATTTTGGCCGGATCGATGCCGGCGAGCACCGTGGAAGTGGGATGATCGGGATCCACCTGGTGAATAAATTCGGCCAAGGCCTCCACGGAATCCCAAACCCGGGTGTTGGTGTATTGTAAGTCCACTTCATTTCCGATTCCCCAAAGGAGCAGCGCCGGGTGGTCCTTGTATTTCAGAACTTCTTGCTTGAGCTCGGCCAATTGACCTTCCACAGCGTGCACGTCGTTGTAATCCATGCCCGTGCGCTCAGGCCTTAAATACAAACCCAGCATGACCGACATCCCGCGGGCATGCGCAGAATCCAACAAGGCCGATTTGTTCGTGCTCCAAAGCCGGATGGAATTGGCTCCCGACGATTGAAGCAACTCGAAGTTGGCTTTGGCTCCGGCGCCCAGTACAGGGTGGGTTTCGCCGTGACGCAACAAGGTCCATCCGGAGGAATCTTTCGAAATCGTCACTTCAGGAACCTGCGCCCTTCCCACCGTCGAGGCGGTAAAGCACCACCACGCCAAAATCACGTATGCCGTCTTCTTCTGCCTCATGGTTGTCGACGTTGAAGCCAACGTTCCACCTTGTCCGGATGACCGCGATACGCTTCCCAGGCGAAGTCGTGAAGGGTGATGTCGGTGTCATCAGGCAGGATCACACGCACCTCCCTGGTGCCCGCCCAATTGAATTCGTCATGCCGAGGCATGCTTTTGATGGGAAGCGCACAGGACCAAATGCCCTCCTCCAATTGCACACAATGTTGGGGGGTGAGCGTCGATTGAATCTGCCGCGGCTTGCCTGTGCCCGACCAGATGGACATGCCAAGAGGCACCCATCCCCCCTCCAAGCGAAATGTCAAAGCTGAGTGGGAATGCACCTCCGTCATGTCCAACATTTCCCATCCGTTCAGTGCCACGCCGAAGGCATTCCATTCCTTGTTCGTTCCGCCTTTGTCGTGCTTCAACACCAAAAAGGAATTTCCTCGAGATTCCGACCAAAAGACCGAGGAGGACGACGCATTTTCTTGAATGCCCCACCACAATTTGGAACGGCCCAAGTCCAGCGGAAGAGCCCCGCACACGTCTTGAGACCTGGAGGACAGCTTCTCCCCTTGATGCTCGAATGGCACAATTCGAAGGCCGTCAAGATGTACGCACCCTTCGCGCTGAAACTCGATGCGCAGCTCTTTGATGTTTTCCAAATTCACCCCCCTCGATGCCGCACGAAACGCGGACAATGGAATGTGCGCCTTTCTCCATTGGTCGTCGAAGGTTTGCCCCTCCACGTCGAGCAAATTGATCTTGGAAGTGGCTTGTCGGCCTGCGTAATCGATCAAGGCGAAAAACATCGGGATTTTGGAAGCCGTGCCCCGTTCAAGTTTGATGTGACATTGAATGGCTGCAATCTTCTCCAAGGGCTTCAAGTTTTTGCCCATGTAATTGGCCCATGGGAACCCCACCCCCAGGTACCGACAGCTGTCCGTTTGAGACCACTCCACCCGCACGTGATCGGCCCCTTCTGCAGACCCTTCTCGGACGACATCCACCCGTTTGCAAGGATGGGATTTGTGGCCAAACATGAGGGAGTTGGCTTCGTCCAAATAAATGTCCCTGTGGACGTAGTTTAACACCCGCTCTTCCGCCGTCGGACGCAAGTCCAAGTCGTACAATGGCATGTCTTGCATGGTGCCACATCCCAGCAGCAATCCGGCAACCAACCCCAAAGTCAACCGCATTCGCATCATTCTTGCTCCAAAAGTGGGGCACCTTCCGTGAACATGACGTAGTCCAAGTCGGCACGGGCTTCAATGTCTCCGTTCTCAGGACAATTTCCGCTGTTGAAGGGACAAGCCTGCAGTCCGAGACGGATGCCTCGGATTTGGCTCGGTTCACGAACGTTGTTGCCCCCTTCACTTTTCACCTCGAACTCCGAATACGACACGGACACATACCGCCAACCCTCCCAATCCACCGGCCGAACTTGATGCTTGTACACTTCCATGCCCGTTGCAAAAATGTCCGCAGCATTGTTGGAGGTGTTGTCGTTGAATGGGGCGTCAGACTCAGAAAGCAAGATGTTGACGTATTGATCGGACGCAAATTCCCCGTTCAGCCCGCCAAGCACACCCAGATTCAGGAAGAACCCTTCGGCATCGGTCGTCACGGAGGTCAAATCAAGCGGAATGTCGATGTATCCGAGGCTCCAGTCCCAATTCACCCGTCCCCCCATTTTAAAGTACTGTCCCCCTTGGAGCGCTTCATCTTGGGCGAGGTCGAACGTCATGTTTCCACCGTCTTGGTGCCACACCAACGCCCCATTTGGCAATCCGTCGTCAAAATCCGCCACAGGCAACCCTTCGTACACCTTTTCGCCTTGAATCACCAAGTCTTGCTGGAACACCTCAGGCTCCCCTTCCACTGTCAACTCAACCTCGCAGGATTCGACCAAGAAAAAGGGAACGTCATCGCAGTTGCCGTGCCACACCACCTGTTCAGGCAGGAGTTCCCTTGAAAATCCAGACAAGGTTTTCACACTCCCTGATTCCGTCCCCACAAC
Source organism: Flavobacteriales bacterium (assembly GCA_049610985.1). GTDB lineage: Bacteria > Bacteroidota > Bacteroidia > Flavobacteriales_D > Sanyastnellaceae > UBA11663. The sequence goes on from JBMZAB010000005.1 coordinate 28,779, forward strand.
GCGGACTGTCCATTCGACGGGCTTGGAGAATTCGCACGCAAATCCAACAACGTCGCCCACCGAAAAGTCTGGGGTGTGGGTTGTCAGACTCAGTGAGTCCAGCACCTCAAACTGGCCAAACAGCTCGTCAAGGGATGGCCCCTCAGAATCCGGCCTGTCACACCCGATTGCCAAGAGACACATCAAGACTGAAGCCCACCACATTCTTGTCTTTCTCATAGTCTTGCAGATATCACGATGAACACTTGATTTGCCCTCACCTCATCCCCCTCTCCTGTCTTTCCTTGTCCCCAGGCGTTCCATTGGACACAGGCAGAGATGTCCTTGGCCAGGATGTGCTTGATTCCCAAGGACGCCATCCAAGCTTGGGTGTCCAACTCCACCCGTTCAAAGTTGTACAAGGTTCCAAAACCGTCTCGAAGCGCCAAGTATTCGTGGCCCTGCCCTACCGCATGACGCCCTGACCCCTCCAACCATGTGCCAGGCCACACTTCAAATCCGGCCGACATCGTCAGGTTGGACGTCAGCAATTCAATGGCCTCCAACGCACTTCCTCCACGTTGGGTTTGTTGAAGCCTTTCAAACACAGACACTCGCCAAGGGTGAGACGTCGTGGTGGACGTCCATTCTGCCCCCAACCCCAACGCCTTGAATGTTCGGAGTTGCGTTGTGCCTTGACCGGTCAACTCCGAGTGCATCCCCAGATCCAACTTCATGGCCAATGCATTCTGCTGTTTCTCCACCGCCAATTCGCCCCCACGTCGGTTGGGGGTCGCATGGCCAAAGGGCAAAATGTTGTCGAACAACGGGGCCACCGCCATCAACGTGGGGGACAAACTTTGGTTGGCACGAGTCACGTCTGTCAGAAGGTCAAAAAGCGATGCTGATCGAGTCGTCGACCCTGCATCCACGGTGGGAAATACAGCGGGCTCGGGGAGCTCCGCGAAGTTGTAACGCTTGGATTGCGACCCTGCACTTCTGAAAAAAGGATCCACTTCCCGGTATGAAGCATGCAGGGTCCAGGAAGAGTCTTGGCTTGTCACATCCAGATTCAAGCCGGCGAACCCACCGCGCACAGAAAAGGCCACGCTGTCCAAATCTGGCGCGTTCACATCGCGTATCCTCCAGCCCCTTCGTGAGGCTCCAGCTTCCGCGGTCCACCTCATGTGGAGTCCAGGTGTTGACCCTTTCTTGTGGATCAGACCGTGCACCACTGGGTTCAACACGTTGTGTTTTGCGGTGCCTGATTGGGGGAGGTCGGCCATCACCGAGTGGTGGAATTCGCCTGACCATCCGTCCTGTCCAGTGACTGCGGATGTCACGCCGGCCAACACGCGATCAGGCACGTAAGATGTTTCAGAGAGCTGTCTTGACCCTCGCGGCCGTGTGGCGTAACCGTCCAACACGAGACGCTCCACCCAGCGATCTCCCAAGAACACGGCGTTGGCATGTGCACCTTGCAACCGCCAGCGGTTGTCCTCAAAAAAATTCTCGTAAGCCACCAGGTTCTTTTGGGCCTCAAACGCCTTGCCCCACGGATCGAAAACTTCTCCGTCGTCGGCATGCAACGTGAATCGGGACTGGTTCAAGTAGATGTCACCCACATTGAACCTCACCTTGCCACCCAACACCCCAGAAACGCGCAATTGCCTGACGTCGACTTGGGTGCCTTGACCGAAAAACCCTCCAAATTCATTCAGGACCCTGACCTGGGCGAACACCTCCACGTTGGGGGTGGGATTGACGTGGGGGTTCAAATCAAGCAGATTCCATCCAGCCGTCACCGAAGGCTCAGGCTGGTTCACCAGGGTGTTCGAAGTGAACCAGGTTCTGGCGAACCCATCCAGCCAATACTGGGGCTCTCCACCCTCCTCACCCTGTCCCCAGGCCACATTCCCGAGGCACAACAAGAGGATGGCAGACAATTGATGTTTCATGTCAAAAAGTCAATTTCAATTCCACCATGGTTTCCGATCCTGCCAAGGCATTGAGTGAAAAATTAGGATCTCGGAAGGTATACCACTGATGCCGCACGTAAAGGTTGACGCCGTCACTCAGGGATAGATCCATCCCTGCTCCGAGCCTGCTCTGCGTTTGGTTGCGGGCAGAAGTCATGACTTCATGACGGCCACCACTGAGCCAACTCGTCCATGGATTGGCCACACTCGGAACGTCCGCATCCCCTGCCGCTGTCTCTCCGTTGCCCACCACACGTTCGAACCCGAGGTGAATCAACCCCACACAACGCGGACTGAATTCCACACCCAAATCCAGTTGGCTGCTTTGCTGACGGAGCAACGACGCCGTGGGCCCATCAAATCCATCCCACCAACCGCGCTGAGCCGTGTTCATGCGATGAAGCCATGTCGCCATCCAGTCACGGCCTTTAAAGGTTCCTTTTCTTTTGACTTGGACTTCCAAGGTGTTGAATCGCTTTTTGAATGCGGTGGCCTCGGTCGCGAGCGAATCAGACAATGACACCACTTCGAAAGTCCGGCGATACACGCTGTTTAGCGCATTGTAAGGCCCCCACGATTGGGAGAACAAGTTCAACCTGGACAGCGTCTCGCCGTTGACAATGTGGAAATACGAAACCCCACCAGACGTCGGCGTCAACTCCGAGGCCAGACCCATGCCCGTGTTGATTTGCCATGCTCCCACTGCCCCTTGCATTTGCACTTCCAAGCCTTGCCTGTTGTTCACCGGAGTGCCCAGCTGCACCATGGGCGATTCAAAAGGCGCGCGAACCGTGGCTCCTATCCCAGCCACATTGGGAAACACTTCCAGGACAGATGAATTCAAAAAATTTCCTGTGACGTTCACGAATTCCGGGGCAATTCTGTACGCCCGCAGCGACAATGGCACCTTGGCCTGGGATGTCGGGCGGATGTCCAGGAACACAGCCTCGCCTTGCTGCCATTCCATGTCCATGTCTTCTCTGTACTTTCCCCAACCACCTTCAAGCAAGACCACATGCTCCTTCCAAACCGCCTTTGTCTCTAGGGTGTGAAGGTGGTACACCCTGGCGTCCCCGTTCAACGTGTCGATGACGGCCTGAGACGTGAGGGTGTTGTACGCCAGGTTCATCTTCGACCCCAAAGACTTGGACACGCGCCAACTTGACGCGAAGTTGGGCACACCGGATGCGATTGCACGGTTGAAGTTGCTCTTCCCCAAAACGCCTTTGACCTCAAGTTGACCAGGCAGGTCCTTCATCCCTAAAAAAATGCCTTGAAACGCACGGCTGCCGTAACGCAAACCCATGTCCACCAGGCCTTGCTCCACGTAACGGTTGTAACGCGCCCACGGCCTCCGTTCCACGGAGGTTTGCGGCCTTCGGTCGAACAAGCTCAGCCGGTTGAACGATTGGTTACCCCACACCGTCAATCGACTCTGACGGTACCACGTGACGCCCCCGGTTCGAAGCGTCACCTTGCCCCAGTTTCTTCGGATGTTCATTGAGGTGTTCAACCCGAGGTCCAACGTCAATGCGGAAGGGTCCACCTCTGGCCCTTTGAACAGCGAATTGCCCATGAAATCCACCCCAATCCTCACCCCTTCTTTCGTGGTGATCTTCAGGCGGGTCAAAAACATGGGCTCTCGATAGAGGTCGCCCACCAAAACCGCCATGGTCTTTCCGGAATTCCCTGGAAACACTTCATTTTGGTTTCTCACATACCCCAACACGCGACAGAACCCTGACGCCGACACCCCATGCGCAGGCTGCCGAATGGACGGAGCGGAACTGCTCGTCCAACTTTGTGAATCCAACCCTTGGGCCAACATGGGGGCTGGCAAAAACAAGAGGGCAGTCCACAACGCGACCCTCAACGGGAGGCCTTCAAAATGAAAACAAGGATGGCGCAGGAGAGGAGACACGGCTCAACTTACTCCATATTGTTGAACGACTGCGGCATGGGCCCGTCAAGAATGCGTCAATTCTGAGGTGCGAGGGGTACGGAATCTCGAACACACCGGAATCCGACATGGCTAGCGCCCGTGTCTTCTGCCACAGGCATTCGCGCAGTCACCCTGTAACTGGAGCAGTATCCAGGATGGCAGAGGAAAGAACCACCCCTCATGACGCGTTTGGGGACATGGTCTTCCATGGGGTCAAACGAAACTCCCGGCCCCCTTGGATTCAAAACAACCTGACCGGAACGACTTGCATAAGTGTAAGGGTCGTACCGATCGCTGCACAATTCCCACACGTTGCCTCCCAAGTCGTGGATTCCGAGGCTGTTTGCTGGGTACGACATGACTGGAGCCGTCTTGACGTGGCCATCCAATTTGGCGTTGGAGACTGGAAATTGCCCTTCCCAGATGTTGCATTTCACCTCACCCTGCCCTGGAGCTTCGTTGCCCCAAGGAAACCTGACTTGTTCCCCACGAGCGGTGGCTGCAAACTCCCACTCCGCTTCGGTGGGCAAGCGCGCCCCCCTCCATGTCGCATAAGCCACGGCGTCCTCCAACGCGATGTGCACCACAGGATGATCCAACACCTCTTGATACGTTGAACCTGGGCCTTCAGGGCATTTCCAGCTGGCCGACTCTGTCCACTTCCACCACTGCCCAGGGTCCCTCAGACTGAAAATCGCCTCAGGAGAAAAGAACGTCATGGAACCAGGGTCGTGGGAACCTTGCGGGGTGTCAACTGGTCGCTCGGCCACGGTCACGTACCCCGTGCTTTCCACAAATTCTGCGAACTGGGCGTTGGTCACCTCATGACGGTCCATGTGAAAGCCATCAACCCTCACAAGGTGTCTTGGCTGTTCACGAGGCAACGCATCCGAATCCCCTGAATGCGCCCCCATTTGGAATGCTCCCCCTTCCACCCAAACCATGGACGCATGACCTGCTGCAGGCTGGGGAGATGCCAGCTTCTTCTCATGATTCTTCGCAGCTGGCTGACATCCCAAAACAACGACCAGCCCAAGAATGCTCCTCCAAGATGTATTCATCAGTGCGTGGATTCAAAAGAGCGAAACGGGTCGTTTTTCCAGGTGATCCCATCTTGCCACCGAGGCGCTTTCACTTGCTTCAGATAATCGAGCAAGTCCGACTCCATGTCGTGGGCAAGCTCCGGCAACTTGAGCGCGAGGTTTGTCGTCTCTTCCAAGTCCTTCTCCAAGTCAAACAACCGCACCTCGCCGTTGTCGTGGAACTTCAGCAGTTTGTAATGGCCAGAGATCCAAGCCGAGTGTGCACGGTTGAGGGCGATTCGGTTTTGGTATGGCACATGAAAGGCCATGCCCCCATTCGGCCGCACCACATCCTTGGCTTGCACTCCTCGCAGCACGTGGACAAAACTACCCCCATCCAAGCTGTCAGGCGCCTCACTCCACCCTCCCGCCAATTCAGCCACGGTGGGCAAGAGGTCCGCTCCCCAGACACAGGCTGACGTCGCCACGTTCGCAGCAACACCAGGACCTGACACCACAAACGGCACCCTGAGCCCACCTTCCATGGCGTCCCATTTCCCCCTGCTCAAGGGCTCATTGAGGCTCTTCTCATAATGCTTGGCCCCAGGAATGTTTGGGACACCCCCGTTGTCGGACAGATAGATCATGTAGGTGTTGTCGTCCAACCCCAATTCATGAACCTTCGCCAAGAGTAGGCCTAGACTCGCATCCAAGTCCATGGTCATGCCGGCCATTCCTTGGTGACGGTGTCGCCGGCCGGGCTCCGTCCTTCCCACCTTGCCTAAAGAAGCTGGTGTTGTTTCAATGTTGGTGTGCACCGCATAATGGGAAATCTGTAGGAAAAACGGACGGGCCAAGGCATGACAAGAGTCCACGAATCTCATTGCACGGTCTGTCAACTCAAAGACACGCTTGGGGTCAGAAACCACCTCGGTCTCCCATTGACTTCTGTCGTTGACGAACCCGCCATCCACATTTTTCGTCGGTCCGTCGCTGACGTCGTACCCCACCTCCTCAGGGGTGCCACCCATGCCCCATTTTCCAAAATGTGCGGTCTGGTACGTTGAGTCGATGGTCTGAAGGGCCTTGGGCAAACTCACCCAGTCCCCGTGAGGAATGTGAGAGGTGTTCATCCCCACCCGAATCAACTGGATTCGGGCTGGAGATTTCCCGAATTGAATGCTGTAACGCGACGGGGCACACACGGGTGCCGACGCCCTCGCGTTGGAGAACCTCATCCCGCTTTGGGCCAACGAATCCAGCCACGGCGTCTGGTGAAAGTCACTTGCCGATTCTGGCAGCCCAGGAACCATTTCCACCGACGTCCCATTCCACGCCTGGTCGTCCACCAGCACGACGACAAAGTTTGGCGGGGCCTTCTGACACGTGCGCTCATCCGAGGCACACGAGGCACAAAAAACCAAGCACAACATCCACACGTGCATCCTCATGGCTCTGACGACTCCAGTGATGGGCGTTTCAGAACCGGCGCCACGCGGGGCAAGGGCCTTGCCAAGGGGTTCACCAGGCCCACACCCGCCGGCACCACCTTGTGGGAAGAATCCATTTGAACCAACACCTGTTGAAGAGAGTCCAGAATCGGGCCCATGTCCAGTTGACCCGCCAAGTTGTCCAACTCAGAGGGATCTGCCTGATGGTCGTACAACTCCCATCCCAGCTCGCCTTCGTTTCCCCATCGAGTGATGCGGTGACGCGCTGTGCGAAGAGAGGATCCCTTCCTCCACTCCGTGTACGCACCCGGTGAAACTTGGTCTTCTGTCTCGCGGGGCTGCAGCACATTTCTGCCCGGAAGTTGTGCAGGAGGAACCAACCCAGCCCATGCGGCGACCGTGGGATAAAGGTCCACCAGTTCCACAGGTGCGAATTCCGCGGCATGAGAATTCAATTCGTCTGGGTTTCTGAGGATGAAGGGCACCCTCGTTGCCTCTTCAAACAACGTTTGCTTCTGCCAATGGCCATGTTCTCCGAGGTGATAGCCATGGTCGCTCAAAAACACGACCAGCGTGTTGTCGTCAAGTCCCGTCTCTTTCAGCGCCCCGAGCACCCTGCCCACCTGTGCGTCCACAAAGGACACGGACGCGCGATACGCCTGAATCACCATCTGCGCAGTGTCATGCGCCAAGTCCACTTGGACTCGGTTGCCCCGAATGGAGCGCTTGGACGGGGTGGGCAACGCCGACAAGGTTGAATCGGCGTAATCGGGAACCACCATGTCCCCCTTGGGATGCATGTCAAAAAAGGAAGAAGGCGCGACAAATGGCGTGTGGGGCCTGAAGAATCCCGCCGCCAAAAAGAAGGGTTGCTCGGTTTGCGCATGCGCACGGAGCTTCTCAATGGTCAACGAAGCCACCATCCCGTCGGTGTGCTCTTCCTCGTCTCCTTCGGAACTCAACCAACTCAAAGTCCCACCGAACTTTCCTTCGACCAGAGAGTGAATCAAGTGCTCCTCGCGCTTGTCTCGTCCTGATGGGTTGTACGTTTCATCCCACGACGGATTGTCGTCTTGGCCCGACGTGCCGATTTCTCCAGGGTTGTCGTAATGGAAAAGCTTGCCCACCCGGGTCACGTGGTAACCGTGCTGCCGGAACAATTGAGGCAGGGTCACCACCTCGGGCATGGCGTCCCGAAGCATGACGCGATTCTCTCGAACGCCAGACTGAGAAGGGTAAAGTCCAGTCAGAAAACTTGTGCGAGACGGACCACAGAGCGGGTATTGACAATGGGCTTGGTCGAAGCGGATCCCTTCAGAGGCAAGCGCGTCGATATTTGGGGTCGATGCCAAGGAATCTCCATAACATCCCAGCATGCAGTTCAAATCGTCCGCAACCAACAGCAGGACATTCCGTGTGGCATGGAGATGCTCCTTCTCACTGGGAGCGCATGAAACCATGAATCCCAACGCCACGACCGACAGCAACCTCCACGCCGATTGAGGAGCAAACCTCACAATGCCTGGCTCAAGGACGATGAACGATGAAGCGATGGACTTGGGTAATTCCTCCCAGGTGCGTCTCCAACAAATACGTGCCTGGCAACCATCCAGAAACATCAATGGCCGTGGAGGTCGACTGAGAATGTTCAGTCAAGCACACCTTGCCCTGGGCATCCAACACCCGAAATCGGCCAAGGGCTAGGCTGGACGTCACCCACAATTCCATGGATGCAGGGTTGGGCGCCATGCCGATGGACAAGGAGGACTGAGCGTCTTGCACGTCGTCCACTTCCCCGGCGCAAAGGCAATCGGCTGTGATCATGTCGTTGATTGTGTCGTCGTTTCCGTCATCGCACGAATCCCCCACCAAGACACACATGCCGTTGTCCACTTCTGCATAGGGCGCGTAGTTGCACGCCTCCGCATTGGTGCAACCCACAGAATTGTAAACCACCATTTGTTTCCAGTAGATGGTGTCTCCATTTGCAACTCCCCATGGACCGCGCCAACCAAAGCGCCCCACTGTCCCTTCAAACGTGCCACTCCCACTGTTGGGGGGGCTTGTCAAATCCAAGGTGTACGTCTGGAATCCCTCCATCTCTGTGTCCACAGGAACATTCCAATGACACATGAACGCGTTGGTTTCTGGTGCGTAGGCGAACAGACGCGCGTTGGGGTTGCCCGACGTGGTGGGGTTTCTCAACGTGATTTGAACGCGGTCGTACATGCCGGCGTCGATGCCCAAGCTTTCATTGACTGTGCCACTGCGCATGACCGGGGTCGTGTTGAATGCCCGCATGGCCATGGCCTCGGGCTGCTCAATGAGGTTGCAACCGAGGTTGGACTCACTGGCGGGAACCCACCCTTCCTTGGAGTCTTGCCAATCGTAGACAATCTGCGCCGTGGCGCACGTCGGGGCAATCACAAACGACAACAACAAACAGACGATGCAGGAGGAAATGCGCAAGGAGGTGGTCATAACTCTTTCAATGGATTGATTCACAGGCAACGTCCCAAGGTACATTAGAAGCATGAGTCTTCTCCGCACTCCAAGTGCAACCTGCTGCTCCATGTTGTTGAGGCTTGGCGCCTTTTGGGTTGGCATGGTTGGATGCATCCTCTCCTGCCACGCCCAGCAAACCTACCACGTGTCGCCCACAGGCGACGATGCGCTCTCGGGATTGTCTCCAACGAATGCCTGGCAATCCTTGGACGCGCTGAATGCGCAAACGTTCTTGCCAGGCGACAGCATCTTGTTTGAGCGGGGCGGAATTTGGCATGGCATGCTGCACCTTAAAGGGTCGGGGGCTGAAGGAGCGGCACTCGTCGTTGGAGCCTATGGAGACAACTCCCAGCCCAGGCCCATTCTGGACGGGGACGGATACCAAGCGTCCCTTTTGATTTACAACGACAGCCACATTGTTGTCCAAGACATGGTTTTCACCAACCAAACATCCCATCTTGATGACAATGGTGAGGTGAAGAAATTGCCCACGTTTTTGGGCGAAACCAACGATTGGGGGTCGGGCAAGAACGTGCGATTTGGCATCAAGGTCGTTGCCGACGCGGCCACTGTGAAGGACCTTGTGTTCCGAGATGTCAAGCTTCACGACATCTACCCCACCCCAACCAACCCAGACAACGCTCACTTGGGTTACGGCATCAAGCTTGAAAGTCGATCCGACACTTTGAACGGGCAAATTCACACCATCGACGACGTGTTGGTGACCGGCGTTGAATTCACACGGACTGGGCATTATGGCATGTGGATCAAACCGCTTGGCCTCGCGGGGAACAACAGCATCAAGCACGAAAACATCCACATCACCGGGTGCACCTTCACGCACACAGGTGGCTCAGGGTTCGTGCCCAACCGATCGAGACATGTGGTCGTGGAACACTGCCTGTTCAACCACGCAGGCTCGAGCATCGACGATCGCATGTGGGCGCGTGGAAGCGGCACATGGCCCTTCAAATGTGAGCGGGTCGTCATCCAACACAACCGCTTGATGAATGCCCACGGACCCCAAGACTCGTACAGTGCGCACATCGACTACGGCTGCAAAGACGTTGTCATTCAATACAACCTGAGCTTCAACAACGAGGGCGGGTTCGCCGAGATTTTGGGGGACAACATCAATTGTGGATACAGGTACAACATCAGTGTCAACGACGGACACCGGGAGGACCCAGACGGACAACCTTGGAACAAGAAGGGCAAAATCTTCTGGCTTTCGACGTTTTGCGGGAACAACCAAGTTCGATGCCCCAGCCAGGGCTCCTTCTTCTACAACAACACGGTGTACGTCGACGAGTCCATCAATCCTGAAATCTACGTATGGCCAGATGCGGGCGATGTGCTGATTTGCAACAACCTGGTGTCCATGGCTGCGGGTGGCGAGGTCCTTCCGACTTTGCTTGAAGACGAAGGCAATGTGTTCAACGTGAACCACAATCTATTTCACCCTCCAGCGCGCATCGACCTTGACAACGACCTCCTGACGAACGCCTCGTTTCTGTCGCCCCAGTTCTTGGCCACAAGCGACGCCCCCGTCCAGTCAGAACTGAACTACCAACCGTCTCCTGCCAGCCCCACCTTGGGCAACGGCGCGTTGATTTCCGGAAGTGATGACCCTTGGGACTTTCGCCACAACAATGGAGGTCAAGATTTTTTTGGCCTGCCCGTCCCCGACACTACTGCCCCGACCATCGGTGCCTTGCAACGCAGCTTGTGCGCCGAAAGTACCTTTTGGAATGCCAACACGAATCAGTGTGAGCCTCACCCTGAACCATGTCCGGAGGATTTGGATGGAGATGGCACGGTCAGTGTGTTCGACCTGCTGATGCTACTGACCGCCCTGCCCACAACATGCTGAATGCGAAAACGGGCCGCCCGAAGGCGACCCGTTGACGTCCTAGGGTTTGTTGGGCAGAGCTGTCAACATGGTTGGCCAAAAGCCGCCAAGAATTGCAACAAATCCAGATTCAATCAACCATGATTTATTCAAGCGGACTTGACCTCAATGGGCGAGCTGTCAAGTTGGCAGGACAGAGCAAGCATCTTCCGCCTGATGCTGCGCTCACCAGATTGAACGAAAGCCGTCGTCAACGCCAAAAAAAATCCCGACCTCACTGGCCGGGATTTTTCATCCTTTCGTCTAGCCTTCGCTGAGCGAGGTCAAGATTCAAGAATTCAACACTCGCTCGCTGCGCTCACTCGGCATCCTGGATGCAACGAACAGACATTCCCTCTCCCCCCGCAGAACTCACCGAGATAGTCGTAAAGGCGCTATGTAGTCCTCGGAACATGCCGCCGTTGCCTACGGGCGAAGAAGTCCACCAGCTCGCTACGGTTCCTGCACCATGGCTGCCATTGGCATCCTCGTATCCGGCTGGCAAACCAGCAAAACCACTCGTATTTGTGCCGTTCCAAGCGGGGTTATCACTTGGTGAGGCTTTCAATTGAGTGCCTTGGTCGGTGCCTCGCCAGGCCCCGCTGTTGGCTTCTGCCTCAGTCATGCCCAAAGCAAATTCCAAGGTTAACCAGTCTTCATGCGACGGAACGTGCCAGCCGCTCGGACACAGACCACGGGCATCGTCCACGGCGTTCCAATTGTAAAGGCGGCCGTAAGTCTCAAGAAGTGAAGCATCGTCATTGTACACTGCAACAGCTCCAGACGACATATTCATCCACTCGCTTTGGCTCACGTTTGAAGAAATAGCATCGCCATTCTCATAGTTCTCGCTGCGGAGGTTCTCAGCAAACCAGCATTGGTCACCGATCAGCACCGTGGCGTAATCGTAGCCCTGGTAGGAAAAAGGGTCGCCGCAGGACAAAGACTCAGCCGGACAACTGGATGACCAATCAAATTCCCAGTTCTCGTTTGACGAGAATGCCGAATGAATGCTGCATTTGTTTTCATCAGAGAGGGAGTTTTCAGCTCCAGACATCATCGCTTCCATGTTTTCCACATTCGAAACGTCCCAGCCAGAGATGTCCTGGTCGAAAACGAGACCGGCGTCGGCGTAAAACATGGCCCCCATGGACACCACATTGGAAACGTCCCAGCCTCCGATTGGCTGATTGAATGAGTAAGCATCCTTGAACATGGAAGTCATATCGGTCACATTGGATACATCCCAGCCAGAAATGTCACTGTTGAACTGAAAGGCTCTGTGGAACATGTCCCGGGTGTTGGTCGCACTCGAGACATCCCAAGAGGAAAGATCTCTGTTGAAGATTTGAGCATCATCAAACATCCAGGTGAAGATTTCGACCGACGACACGTCCCACCCGGACACGTCTCCATTGAAAGAGTGGCATCCAATAAAATGGTGATTCATGTTGGTCACATTGCTCACATCCCAATTCTCCAATCCCTCACCTGTGAATGATCCGCAGCTCCTGAACGCATTGTCCATGCTTGTCACATTGGAGACATCCCAATCTCCAAGGTTCTGATCAAAAGAGCTACACCACACAAACATGGATTCCATGCTTGTAATACCTGACACGTCCCAACCACTTATGTCAGCGTTGAAATCATAACAATCCCAGAACATTTGTGTCATATCCGTCACGCTGCTGACGTCCCAATCGGAAATGTCAGCATTGAAACTTTCACATCCTCTGAACATTCGGTGCATGTTGGTCACATTGGATACATCCCAGCCAGAAATGTCCGCATTGAAGTTGGTGTGAGCTGTCGAACAATCCCATTCGCATCCAAAGAGCATGACCATGTTCGTAACAGCACTCACGTCCCAGTCTTCAATTGGACCATAAAGGGCTGCTGCCTCAGCTTGGTCATCGTACCAGAGGTCGACCGCACTGTGGATGTTGTCATTGGTCAACTCCACCAGGTCAGGCCCGTTGTTGAAGTCAATCACCCAAGGGCAAACGTTGCCCCACAACTGGAAGAAGTCGAGGAGGTCATTCACGTCCACTTGACCGTCACCGGTGAAGTCGCCTGGACAAGGCTCGAGGTAGTCACACTCGCCTGGGTAGTTGGCAGAGGCGTCGAAGTTCAAGGCCGTGTCGTCCTGACATCCGATGTAGAGACAAGCATCATCTCCGCTGCCGTCGGCGTACTGGTCGTAGTTGATCGCCGCTTCGTCGCTGCAACCTGTGGTCAAGCAGCTGAAGTCGCAGCTCTCGTCGTCGATGGTTGCTTCAGGATCGAAGTTGCACGCGTCAGCGTACATACAACCTCCGTACAAGCAAGAACCGTCGTCTACGTTGGCCTCGTCGTCGTAGTTGGCCGCCGCTGGATCGGTGCAACCGACAGCCTCACAGCCGTCAGGCACTCCGTTGCCATTGGCATCGAACTCTGGGAAGATGTTGCCGTCGCAGTCGAACGCCACAATCATGACAGGATCGTACCCTCCAGTTTCCTCATTGAATTCGAAACAAGGCACAGCATCGACGTACTCGCAGCTTCCGTCGTCAACGGTGACGTCTGAGTCGTAGTTGCAGGCGTTGAAGCCACCAAATGGGTTCAATGAAGCATCCATGCATCCGAAAACATCTTCTTCGTCACAAATGCCGTCATTGTTGAAGTCGTTGTAGCACTCTCCATCGCAGTTGCGCAACTCGTCCTCGGAGTAAGTGCAAGACCCGTCGTCGTAAGTGGCATCTTCGTTGTAGTTGCAGGCTGCATACGTTCCATCTTCAGCCAAGCTGTCGTCGGTACATCCGCATGACGGCGCACCGAAGCTCAACGTCAAGTACTCAGCGTCTGCACCCACCCCGTTCGGGAAGACCTGCACATAGAGCTGACCAGTCAACGTTCCGTCGGTGGTCAACTGCGCGATCAACACGCGGTTGTCGTCACCAGCCACACCGTTCGACAAGTCACTGAGGGTGAACCAGCTGGCTCCAAAGAATCCGCTGAGCTCGAGGTTTCCACCGGCTTCGAAATCGTCGGCCCAGGTGTCCCCTGCCGCAGCAGCCAATGTCACATCCTGCACGCTGTCGTCGCCTGCAGCAGGAGCCTGGTCAATGCCAATGGTCAACCAGCTGTCGTAGGCTGAGCTTGGGAACAACTCAAACAACAAGGGGTTGATCGCACCTGCAGTCACTCCGCCGTATTCGTCCTGGTAGAAGCTCGTGCTCGTACGCAAGTATGAGGGGTTGAATTCGTCACCTGCCACAGCTGACACGAAGTCGGTCGGACCTGGCGTGGTCACGTACAGGCGGTACGTGGTCATGCCTGCAATGCCGCCTACCGCGTGTTCCTCCACTGCGAGACCGAAGCCGTTTTGGCCACCGTCGCCGTCAAGGGCGCATGAGCAGTAGTCGCATGAACCGTCATCAATCAACGAACCGAGGGTGTAGTTGCATGCGAGGACGTCGGTGCATCCGAGGCAAGTCTCGTACTCACAAGAACCGTCTTCTTCTGTCGCATCAGCTGAGAAGTTGCAGGCACCTGCATCTTGACATCCGTAGATTTCTTCGCAATCACGCACACCGTCACCGTCCGTGTCCACATCGTCGGTCACGTCAAGGCCAGCCAGAATCGCAGCCACGGCCTCTGCACCTGTGGTGTTGCACACCTCACAACCTTCCAATGGAATCACGGCTGGCTGCAAGTCGGTCACGCCTTCTACGTAGTTGCACGCAGTTGGCACCGGGCTACCCAAGATTTCGAGTTCGTCACACACCCCGTCGCCGTCGGCGTCGTTGATGCACGTCTCTCCATCGCACTCGTAGAATTCGGGAGCGTAGTAGCACGCCAACTCAGAGGCGGACACCATCACTTCAATGGAGCCTTCAGAACCGGACACAGAGAACCCCGACACATTGTCCCCATCCACGATGGTCATCTCAGCACCGTTCCAGCCGTCGCCGTAAGAGTCGAAACCTTCGATGGTGTAAGAACCGCCGTCCAATGCAATGAATCCATCGAATGGAGCCCCGTAGGTTTCACCGTTCAACGTCCAAGAAATTTCTGAAGGCCATGAACCTGCAGTCAAAGCAATGCTCAACCCTGAGGCTGGTGCTGGGTCTGTTGCTTCCGGGTTGTAGTTGCAAGCCATTTCGTCTTGACATCCCTCCACTTCACACACGTCGTTCACACCATCTCCGTCAGAATCGAGGTCAGTCAAGCCACCATCTTCAGTGCAGAAGAGACAGTTGTCGGCATCCTCGAACAAACAGCCCGCGGGGTCCACCATGACGTCAATTGAACCTTCACTTCCGCTCACGGAGAACGAAGAAGAGTTTGAAGGGTTGTTAGCGTCCACGATGGTCATTTCCGCACCGTTCCAACCATCTCCGTATGAATCGAAGCCAGCAATGGTGTATGCACCTTCGTCAAGGGCAATGAACCCTTCAAATGGTGCACCATATTCTTGGCCGTTCAATGTCCATGTGATCTCAGAGGCATAGGATCCTGCAGTCAAAGAGATGTTCAAGCCAGAAATAGCGTCATCTGTGGCTGCAGGGCTGTAGTTGCACGCGGACTCGTCCTGGCAACCGGCAATCTCCAATTCATCGCAGACACCATCGCCATCAGAATCGTTCAAACAGCTGCCGTCACAGTCATAGTGCTCCTCAGCATATTCACAAAAATCGGCGTCGGTGGCCTCAGGGTTGTAGTTGCATGCGGTGTCATCTTGGCAGCCCAACACCTCCAATTCGTCACAAATTCCATCGCTGTCCGCGTCGTTCAAACAAGGACCACCGCAGTCATAGAATTCAGCGGCGTACTCGCAAGAACCATCTGAAGTGTTTGCTGCTCCGTCGTAGTTGCACGCAATCGGATCGGTACAACCTGGAACCTCATCGCAATCATTGATGCCGTCGCCGTTCGAATCGACTGGGACAGATTCACCATCAACACATTCTTCGCAACCTGGGAATGGGACATCGCAGCTGCCATCGTCGCCACAAGCTCCCGCGTCATAATTGCAAGCTTCAGGGTTGGTGCAACCGAGGTAACCGTCTCCACCGCAAACGCCACACGCATCGAGCACATTGCCGTCGCAGTCGCAAGCTGTTTCTTCAAAGCCAGAAGCGTAAATGCCGACCTCAGCAATGTGAAGCACGTTGCATCCATAAGATGCGCCAGGGCGCACAATGCGTACAACAGAACCAACCAATGGGGTAGGACACACTGCCAAAATGGGAGCGTTGATGTCATCACCAAGGGTCAAGTTATCTGCGCAAACAACTCCATCAACTTCAACACGAGCTCCATTGATACGCTCGTGACAACAGTCTTGGCGAGGAGTAATGCTAACTTCTGTCACCTCTCGGTCACCTCCCAAGCTGATTTGCCACCACTGGTCACCGTCTTGACCGCAATCAGTGTGATTGAAAGTGTTCAGGTCTCCATCAACAGCGTTGGATGCTGGTTCAGCTGTGGTGCTCTGGTCGGCTGTGGAAGCGTATGCGCTCAAGTCAAGCCAGCTGTAGTCACCAAAACCTCCTTCAGGAAGATCGGAACAGCCGCACTCGTAGATCGCGCCCGGACCGTTGCACACGCCGCAGTCGTCGTAAGCACCAACGCAGTCGTCCACGTCGTCGCAGGTGCCGTCGCTGTCCGCATCGGCTGCACAAGCACCGCCACACAATCCAATGGCGTCAAGCTGGTTGCCATCGCAGTCGCAGTCACCCTCTGGGATGTCTGCGCAACCGCACTCGTAAATCGCACCCGGACCGTTGCAAATGCCGCAATCGTCATAAGCACCAACGCAATCGTCTACGTCATCACAGATGCCATCGCTGTCCGCATCGGCTGCACAATCACCGCCACACAAGCCAATGGCGTCAAGCTGCAAGCATGAACCGTCTTCGTTGTTGGCCTCAGGGTTGAAATTGCAGGCTGTCTCGTCCATGCAACCACAGACGGTCACGATGTTCGGGAATTCACCTTCTCCCTCAAAGTCGACCGACTTTTGGATTTGGTTCTGACCGTCTCCCAGAGGGAAAATTTGGTAATTGAGGGTTCCTGAGATGGGGCCTGCCGTGGTGATCTGGGCGATCAACCAGCGCCCGTCGGTTGGAAGGGCGTTGGCAGCTGTGTTCAAAACGTACCAAGACGCCCCTGTGAGGGTGTTCACGTTGAAGCCAGTGCCTCCAGATTGGAAGTAAGCGCTCGGGCTAGGTGAGAGAGATGCGTCCTGCACGAGTGAAGGATCTTCTGCCCCTGGCACTTCTGCTGCTGGACCAGCAAGTCCAATTGTGGCGAAACTGTCAAACGCCAAATCTGGAAAGAAAGCCAAAAGACCAGCACTCAATCCGGATGCATTCCAAGAGCTGTTGAAGGCATCGTTATAAATGCCTTCAGGCGTATTGATTATCAAAGGCTTCTGGTCGTTTCCGAACACCGCAGAGATTTTGTCGGTCGCGTCTTCTGCATTCACGTAGAAGCGGTAAGTCGTGCCGAGATCTCCCACGTTGTAAGACTCCACAGTCAACTTGTACCCGGGGGTGAGCATTTCAGCGGCTGCGGGAACACAAGCGTCCTCGTCGTCGCAAATGCCGTCTCCGTCTGCGTCCAAAATGCAGTTGCCTTCGCAATCACGGGCAAAAGCAGGCAAGGTTCCCGCACAATCGCACGCACCTTCTGGGATGCCAGGACCATTAGGGACTCCACATTCATCGGCACAACTAGAGTTATCTCCGTTCGGGACTCCACATTCATCGGCACAGCTAGAGTTATCTCCGTCGCAAACACCACATTCATCGAGTTCGCCGGCGCATGGATCTTCTACCTCATCTCCCACGAAATTCCAAGTTTGCTGAATTTGATCAGCTCCGTCTCCGAGAGGGAAGATTTGGGCGTTGAGGGTACCAGAAATGTCACCCGCTGTCGTGATTTGTGCAATCAACCACCGACCGTCTGTTGGCAGAGCGTTGGCAGCAGTATTCAAAACGTACCAAGACGCCCCTGTGAGGGTGTTGACATTCAATTCGGTGCCGCCGGCCTGAAAGTAGCCGCTCACTGTAGGAGACAGGGATGCGTCTTGAACCAATGATGGATCTTCAGCACCTGGCACTTCTGCTGCAGGCTGAGAAAGACCGATTGTGGCATAGCTGTCGTCGGCGAGTTCTGGGAAGAAAGCCAAGAGACCAACACTCAATCCAGATGCGTTCCAAGCGCTGTTGAAGGCATTGTTGTAGATGCCTGAAGGGGTTGACAGAATCAAGGGATTCTCGTCGTTGCCAAAGATGGCAGACAACTTGTCGGTGGCATCGTTCGCTTCGATGTAGAAACGGTAAACAGTGCCTTCTTCTGGAAGGACGGCAGCTGATGTCTCAATCGACATGCCATATTGCGCGTTGGCGCCCATGAATGGGGCCAATCCGAGCAGAGCCATGAGGGCGTAGCAAAGGTTCGTTCGCATGATGAGATAATTTTATTCACCCTAAATATACGACGCAATCTCGAGAAAAGTTCCACTGAGCTCAAAAAAATCTTGATTCGTCGGGAAAAAATCCAAATTCGTCGCACGTGTCACAACGCATCCCGCGACAACTCTCTGTGTACCTTTGCCGCGGCCTTCGCGCCCCTGAATCACCCACTGACCCCGAACGATGTTTGAGAATTTGCAAGAACGCTTCGAGCGTGCATTCAAAGTCCTGAAAGGACACGGATCCATCACCGAAGTCAATGTCGGCGACACCTTGAAAGAGGTGCGTAAAGCCCTTCTGGACGCGGACGTCGACTTCAAGACCGCCAAGAACTTCATCAGAACGGTGAAAGAAGAGGCGCTGGGCCGGCAAGTGCTCACGGCGATTCAACCAGGGCAACTCTTGATCAAGATCACCCACGAAGAGCTGACCAAACTCATGGGCCAAGCGGCCGCGCCGCTGGAACTGAAAGGAAACCCCGCCACCGTGCTCTTGGCCGGATTGCAAGGGGCCGGAAAAACCACCCATGCAGGAAAGCTTGCCGCACGCATCGCCAAATCAGGCCGCAAGCCCCTGCTCGTCGCCTGCGACGTTCACCGCCCTGCAGCTGTGGACCAGTTGCACGTGGTGGGTGAGAGCGTCGGCGCCGACGTCTACTCGGAGCCTGGCGTGAAAGACGCGGTGGGCATCGCTCAGCGCGGCATGGCGAAGGCCAAGGCAGAAGGCTACGGCGCCGTCATCGTGGACACCGCGGGACGTTTGGCCATCGACGAGGTCCTGATGAAAGAGATTTCAGCCGTACGTGACGTGGTTCAACCGCAAGAGACGTTGTTTGTGGTGGACGCCATGACAGGCCAAGACGCAGTGCAAACGGCCAAGGCCTTCAACGACCGACTCGATTTCACGGGGGTTATCTTGACCAAACTGGACGGCGATGCGCGTGGGGGTGCCGCATTGAGCATCTATTCTGTGGTGGGCAAGCCGATCAAGTTTGTGGGCACCGGCGAGAAGATGGACGCCTTGGACGTTTTCCACCCCGAGCGCATGGCGGACCGCATCCTTGGCAAAGGCGATGTGGTCTCGTTGGTGGAACGCGCCCAACAGGCCATCGACGAGAAAGAAGCCCAGCGCCTGGAAGCCAAGCTAAGGAAGAACACCTTCGACTTGGACGACTTTTTGGCCCAAATCCAGCAGATCAAGAAAATGGGCAACGTCAAGGAGCTGCTGGGCATGGTCCCTGGCATGGGCAAGGCGCTGAAAGGCATCGACGTGGACGACGACGCATTCGTGGGGATTGAAGCCATCATTCGGTCCATGACCCCCGCAGAACGCGCCGACCCGGGCATCATCAACGGCAGTCGCCGCAGCCGCATCGCCAAGGGCAGCGGCAAGAGCGTCGAGGAAGTGAACCGGCTGTTGAAGCAGTTCCAGGACATGAAGAAAATGATGGGCATGATGGCCAAAGGTGGCATGCCCAACATTCCCGGCATGCGCATGCCAGGTCGACGCGGATAATCCGGCGTCGAACAAAGCCCCTCGAGAGACCTAATATTACGACACCCCAAGCATGACTCAGATTTTGGACGGCAAGGCCACCTCGTTGGCCATCGAAGCAGAATTGACCCAAGCAGTGGACGCCCGGATGGCGTCTAGACTCAAACGCCCGCACCTCGCGGCCATCCTGGTGGGCGACAACCCGGCAAGCCGGGCGTACGTGGGCCACAAAGTGAAGGCTTGCGCCAGAGTTGGCTTCGAGAGCACTTTGGTGGAGCATCCAGCCGACATCACTCAAGAAGCCCTGCTGGACGCGGTCCATGCCCTGAACAACGATCTGTCCATCGACGGGTTCATCGTCCAACTCCCCCTCCCCGATCACATCGACGACCAGGCTGTGCTGGAAGCGGTGCATCCCGACAAGGATGTGGACGGGTTCCACCCGGTCAACGCCGGGAAAATGGCGCTGGATTTGCCGTGTTTTTTGCCTGCGACCCCCAAAGGGATCGTGTCTTTGCTGGATCGCGCAGGAATTGACACCCAAGGCAAGCACGCAGTCATTCTGGGCCGCAGTTCCATTGTGGGCACGCCCATGGCGTTGTTGCTTCGCCGCAATGGCGCGCCGGGCAACTGCACCGTGACCGTGTGCCACAGCCGGACCCAAAACCTTGCGGAGCACACACGTCGCGCCGACATCTTGGTGGCAGCCATTGGGCGGGCACACTTCGTCACCGCAGACATGGTGAAAGAAGACGCCGTTGTCATCGACGTGGGCATCAACCGCATTGCCGATGCAAGCAAGAAATCGGGCAGCCGCCTCACAGGAGACGTCGACTTCGACAAGGTGGCGCCCAAATGCAGTTGGATCACCCCTGTCCCCGGCGGTGTGGGGCCCATGACCATTGCCTCCTTGATGGAGAACACCCTCAAGGCCTGCGCCCAAAAAGACGCATGACCTGGTCGGCCCAAGACGTGCGTTGGATGACACGGGCCTTGGAATTGGCCGCACGCGGACGATTCACGACTTGGCCCAACCCCATGGTGGGCTGTGTGGTCGTCCGAGACTACAGCTTGCTCGCCGAAGGATGGCATCGGAAACATGGTGAAGGACATGCCGAGGTCAACGCGTTGGCCCAGCTTGATCCCGAATTGGACTTGTCCCAAGCGACGGCTTACGTCACCCTCGAGCCGTGCAGCCACACAGGCAAGACCCCTCCATGTGCAGACCTGCTTGTGTCCCGCGGCGTGGGACGCGTGGTGGTGGCCATGACGGATCCCAACCCAGTGGTCGCTGGCCAAGGCCTCGAACGTCTGCAACATGCGGGCGCAGCGTGCGAGGTTGGCTGCCTCGAACGGGAAGCCCTGAAATTGAACGCCCCCTTCGTGCATTGCATGACGTCACGGACACCCTGGGTCACTTTGAAATGGGCACAATCGCCGGATGGGTTCATGGACGGACGGACTTCGCCAGCCATCAGCGCCGGAGGGTGGGCAATCACAGGAGCCGCGAGCCGGCGCCGGACCCACAGGTTGCGTGCGAGGCACGACGCTCTGTTGGTGGGCATGCGCACGTGGCTCGTGGACAGCCCCTCGCTGACCACACGAGACGCACCTGGCCCCTCCCCGCGTCCACTCATCCTGACCCATGGTCAGACGACACGGCCTGCCAATGCCAAGGCCGCCTCTGATGGGGCTGACGTCCCGGTGTTGGTCCATCCTGCTTCCGGCGCCTCTGAACAAGCGTTGGACACCTGGCGCCGCGCGGGCTACGACACCTTGGCCATGAATCAATCTCCCATGACCCCTGCATGGTGGGCCGACTTGCGCACGGGGCTGCGTTGCGATGCCGTGTTGGTGGAAGGCGGTGCCCAAATCGCCCAGATGGCCCTGTCCACGTCCAGCTGGAACGAACTCCACGTGCTTCAAAGCCTGAAGCCCTTGGGCAAGGGGTTGGCTGCACCAAGCCTCCCCAAGTCTGCCCCCACGAAGCACCAGAGGTGCGGCGACGACGACGTGCGGATTTGGGAACAGACTTTGAGATGACCGCATTCTTCATCACCATCGCCACCACTGTGACCATCTACCTGCTTTTCGCGGGATTTGGCCGATGGGGAGTTCAAACCTCTTGGGCCATCACCTTGAATTATTTTGTGGCAGCTGGCCTCGGCTGGACGCTGGCTGGGGGTGTGCCCGCCATGGGCGATACGCTAGCAGCGCCTTGGATCGGACCTCTTTCGGCATTGGGACTGGCCTTTTACCCGCTTTTTCGACTCACGGCCAAATGCTCCCAAGAACTCGGCGTCTCTGTGGCCACCGTGGCGACCAAGTTGTCCATGGCCATCCCAGTTTTGGTGTTTGCATTGCACGACGGATGGGCGGAGCTGGGGTTGGGGCAATGGCTCGGGTTGGCCCTCGCTTTCCCCGCAGTTTGGCTCTCTGCCATGGATGGGGCGACCACCCGACCCACGGATCAAGGTCGCCTGAGCATGGCTTGGATGCCGGTGGTCATGTTTCTGGGATCAGGAACCATCGACACCATGTTTGGCTGGTACACCGACGACCCCTCTATGGATGCGCCAGGCATGCAGATGGCGTTCGCCTCTGTGCCATTCACCTTGGGCGGCGTGGTCGGGTTGATGGACCAATGGAGATCGGCTGCCCCGCGTCCTCGACGCAAAGACATCCTTGCCGGGACGATGCTAGGGGTGGCCAATTTCGGCTCCTTGTTTTTCCTGCTTCGGGTTTTCGACGGGGGCCTGGTTCAGCGAAGCATGGTGGTCCCCATGCTCAACTTGAGTGTCATCGTGCTGGCCACGCTGGTGGGCGTGCTGGCTTTCAAAGACATTCCAGGAAGAAAAGCACGGTGGGGCGTGGCGGTGGCGGCCCTGGCGATTGGCGCCATGATGGCCTTGTGACGGAATCTTACTCCCCGCCTCCGGCGTTGTTCAGCTCGGCGTCGCGCCGCGCACGTTGCATGGGGTTCTCACCTCCTGCCGCGTAGCGGCTGTAGCCACGGCTTCCTTTGTAGGCTTCGAACCGGGTCGGCTCGGGACGCGGAGGCCACACGTTGTTGCCCATGTCCACGTCGGCTGTTTCCATGTACGGATCGAGCATGATGCGAACAGCCGGCTGCTCCGTCACGAACACCTTGGTGACGGTGGGCTCACTCATTTTCCAGATCTCCGCAGGGATGTGGCGGATGTCGCGGCTTCCGTCTTCGAATTCGAATTCCACAATCAACGGCATCACCAAACCACCCACGTTGCGGAACGTGATTTCGTAATACTGCTTGCCGCTTTCCAACAGGGTGCGGTCCTCTTCGCTGAGCCCGTCGAGAACCTCTTGGCCCTCCTGACGGTCCAACTCCAGAACTTCGTATTTGCCTGTGGTCGTGTAGTAGTCGTTCAATGTGGGGTCCGCCTCGAGGTAAGATTGCGGCACGCCTCCATTGGCGTTGCGGAGTTGCGTGATGTCCTCAGGTTGACGTGCATCCGAAGCTTCGCGGAAGGCCACCTCCACATCCGGATTTTGGGAATCCATCTGCATCCACTTGATGTCCTCCATGGCGATGTCCACGTGGTCGATGGTGTAGAACCATCCCCTCCAGAACCAATCCAAGTCCACCCCGGACGCATCCTCCATGGTGCGGAAGAAGTCCGCCGGAGAAGGATGCTTGAACGCCCAGCGTCGGCTGTACTCCTTGAAGGCGTGGTCGAAGAGGTCGCGCCCCATCACCGTCTCTCGCAAGATGTTCAAGGCTGTGGCCGGCTTGCCGTATGCGTTGTTGCCAAACTGGTAGATGGACTCGGAGTTGGTCATGATCGGGCTGATGCGCGTCTTGTCGCCGCCCATGTATTCCCGGATGTTCCGGGCACTTCCGCGGCGTGAGGGGTAATCCCGGTCGAACTCCTTCTCGGTCAAGAACTGCACAAACGTGTTCAGCCCCTCGTCCATCCACGTCCATTGACGCTCATCCGAGTTGATGATCATCGGGAAGAAGTTGTGGCCCACCTCGTGGATGATCACGCTGATCATGCCATGCTTGGTGCGTGCGCTGTACGTGCCGTCCTCTGCCGGACGACCGCCGTTGAAGCAGATCATCGGGTACTCCATGCCGATCCATTTGGTGTGCACGGAAATGGCCACAGGGTACGGGTAATCGATGGTGAACTTGCTGTAGGTCTTCAGCGTTTGAGCCACGGCCTTCGTGCTGTACTGTTCCCACAAGGGGTTGCCCTCCTTGGGGTAGTAGCTCATGGCCAAAGGCGACTTGTTGCCCACTTTCACGGCCATGGCGTCCCAGATGAACTTCCGGCTGGACGCCCAACCGAAGTCACGGACATTCTTGGCGTCGAACACCCAGGTCTTCTCGCCGTCGGCATGGGTCTTCTCGGTCTCTCGAGCTTCTTCCTCGGTGACGATGAGCACCGGCTGGTCATATTCCGACTTGGCCTGCTCGTAGCGGCGACGCTGCTGCGACGTCAACACACTCTTCGCATTGCTCAACGTGCCTGTAGACGCCACGACGTGGTCGGAAGGCACGGTCAATTCCACATGGTAGTCGCCAAAGTTCAAAGTGAATTCGCCGCTGCCCAAGAACTGCTTGTTCTGCCACCCGTCGTTGTCACAGTACACCACCATGCGTGGGTAGAACTGCGCAATGGTGTAGATGTAGTTGTCTTCTTCCTCGAAGTACTCAAATCCGCTGCGGCCACCGTCTTTCATACGATCGTTGATGTTGTACCACCAATCGATGCTGAACTTGAACTGGCTGCCAGGTTTCAAGGGGCGGGCCAAATCGATTCGCATCATCGTCTTGTTCACCGTGTAATCCAGAGCTTTGCCTGCAGCATCCACCACCTTCTCAATTTTGAATCCACCGTCGAACGTGGGTTCCAACTTGCGCAACTCGTCGAAGGTCGCACGGTCTTCCAACGACGATTCCCGGATTTTGTAACTGTCGCTGTCGAGTGCACGCATGTTCTGATCCAACTGCAACCACAGGTAACGCAACTCGTCTGGGCTGTTGTTGGTGTAGGTGATGGTCTCAGAACCGTCGATCCGCTGGGTCTTGTCGTCCAAGTGGATCTTCATGTTGTAGTCCGCCTTCTGCTGCCAGTACTCGTGTCCAGGGGCGCCCGACGCCGTGCGGTACACGTTGGGGGTGGGAAGGTCTTGACCCAACTGCCGAAATGCGTTGGTGTTCACACGCTGGGGAGTCTCCTGCTGGGCCCATGTCCCAGCTGCCATCACGCAGCTCAAGGCTGCCGCCATCCAAATTCTCATGGTCATCTTGATTTTCGGGTGCCCAAAATACGCCCGCTTGGTCGAATGACTGAGGTCTGGAAGGATTGTTGCAATTTGCTGACATGAATACGAATCGCCTCTGCGTGTGTGCTTGTGTGATGGCTATGTTGGGGTGTCAACCCGACGCCAACACGCCCGACGGCAACGACGGCATTGACGTCCATCAAGGGCGCGTGATTCGGTACCTGGCCTTGGGTGACAGCTACACCATCGGCGAGGCCGTCACCCCCTCGGCCCGTTGGCCCAACCAACTCGTCGACGCACTGCGCCCAGGCCTGCATGACGGAGACAGCCTGGCGGCCGCACAGATTGTGGCAACCACCGGCTGGACGACGGCCGATTTGAAGCAAGGCATGGACGGTGCAGGGTTGGACACGACGGCGTGGGATTTGGTGTCCCTTCTCATCGGGGTGAACAACCAATTCCAAGGCTTGCCCATCGAAGATTACGCCCAAGAATTTGACGCGTTGCTGGACGCGGCCATTGGCTTGGCGGGTGGCGACAAAGCGCGCGTGTTTGTGTTGAGCATTCCGGACTATGGGTACTCGCCCTTCGGACAAGCCAACCAACCGTCCATCAGCACCGCCCTCCAGGCCTTCAACGACACATGTCGGACTCGCACCTCGGCCAAGGGCGTTTCCCATTTCAACATCACCGACATTTCACAACAGTGGCCTGACACCCCAGGCTTGGTCGCCGTGGACGGGCTTCACCCAAGTGGGTTGCAGTACAGCTTGTGGGTGGACTCGTTTGCGGGGGAGGTCAAAGACAAGCTTGAATGACCGTGACGCTCAGCCGAGCGACGACTTGGCGCGGTCCCAGTACACATCCATCTCCGCAAGTTCCATGTCTGCAAGATCCTTTCCATCCCTGGAAACCGCTTGCTCCAGGTGCTGGAAACGGGCGATGAATCGACGTGTGGTGCGTTCCAAAGCTTCGTCAGGGTTGACGTCCAAGAACCGCGCGTAGTTGATCATGGCGAACATCACGTCCCCAAATTCCTCGCCCACCCTTTCGGGGTTGACTGTGGGGGCGTTCAATTCCTCTTGGAGTTCGGTGAGCTCTTCTTGGACCTTCGCCCACACTTGTCCGACGTGGTCCCAATCGAAGCCCACACCGCGAACCTTGTCTTGCACCCGGTACGCTTTCACCAAACTGGGAAGCGATCGGGGCACCCCTTCCAGCACAGACTTCTTGCCCTCCTTGAGCTTCAATTTCTCCCAATTGGCCTTGACTGTTTCCTCGTCGTTGGCCTCCACATCTCCGTAGATGTGGGGGTGGCGCTCCACAAGCTTGTCGCAAATGCTGTGGAGGGCGTCGGCGATGTCGTACCCACCCTGCTCCTTGGGCAATTCAGAGCCCAATTTGGCGTAGAACACCATGTGCAACAGGAGATCGCCGGTCTCTTTTTTGATTTCTTCCACGTCGGCGTCCAAAATCGCATCGGCCAACTCGTACGTTTCCTCGATTGTCAGGTGCCGCAACGACTCGAAGGTCTGCTTCCGATCCCACGGGCACTTTTCCCTCAGGTCGTCCATGATGTCCAACAATCGACCAAAAGCTTCGAGGTGTTGCGCGCGCTTGTTCATGCGTCAAAGGTAGGCGCCGTGTGTGCCTCAGGTTGCACGTTTGGCCGGCGGGACGAACCAATTTTTCATCCGATTGTTGCACCTTCGAAATTGAAATCCGAAGCCGCTTTCTCATGAACCTTCAAGACCTCGTGGGACAAATCAAGTCCCAGCCCCGACTCCTCATCCGCTTCCACGCCTCGTGGTGCGGTGTCTGCAAATTGTTGGCCCCACATGTGGAATCCCTGAAGCAAAACGACGCGTACGCCGATGTCACGTTTGTCGACGTGGATGTGGAAGAAAACTTGGACGTGAAGGAGGCGTTCAAAATCAACGACCTCCCCTATTTCGCAGGATTCAAAGACGGCAAATTGCTGGAAGAATTTGCCACCGCGAAGAAGGACCGCGTGACGGAACTCACCGACGCCGTCGCCTCATGAACGCCGCCGAAATCCGGAAGCTCATCGCTGAGCACGACATGGCGGGACTCGACAAGCTCGAGCAAGAAGTCTACGCCTCCATGGACGACGAGGCCAACGACGTGTCCGTGTTGGGCGACACCCTGACCAACATCCTGGGCGCAAAGCGCGTGTTGGAGGAAGCCGAGAAACAGGGGGTGGAACCCAAAGTGGCGCTGCGCACCTTTTTCAAGGACGTCCGAGACATCATCGGCTGAGGGCTCATTCAGCAGGGCTCGCCGTACACCGACAACAGCATCAGGAGGTCGACCGACGTCACCTCCCCGTCTTCATTGAGGTCCGCGGGACACACATCCTCAACCGCCCCCATCAGACAAGTCCCGTCGTCCAACGTGGCTGCCGGGTCGTAATTCTCCGCGCCCGTCCATGTGCATCCTGAGCACCCCTCTGTGGTGCACGACCCGTCGTCCAGCAGCGCCTCCGGATCGTAATTGCACGCGAGTTGGAAGGTGCACCCCGCACAAGACGCTCTTTCACAGCTGCCGTCGTCCACCAAGGCCAAGGGGTCGTAGTTGCAGGCAAAATCGTACGTGCATCCTTCCGTCAACACGACCTCACCAGAAAACAGCCCCATGCCGTCCAGGGTGGTCCACCCCGCAAACCAAGGCTCAAGGACGGGATGAAACGCCCCGTGGTAGGACGTCACTTCGAGCCTGTCGTCCGTCTGCAAGTAGTACGGTGTCACCGTTTGGCCTGCGGCTGGTCTCGGATCCAGTCCATCGACAAGCACACCGTCTGCGAGTGTGAAGTCTCCATCCTGGAGCACTTCCAACACCACGTTGCCGCTGTCGGACAGCCATCCCGAGAGTTCATCCTGGGCATCGTAATTTCCGTTGTAGCGACCTGGGATGACCTCACCCTCCCCACAAACCCGCCAATTGCGCAGGGTCAAGATGCCATACTGACTGGGCATGATGGCGTTGAAGCCGTCGCAAGACAAGTAATGTTGGATTTCAATCCCCGCGTCGCTCACCCCGTGCACAATGCTGTTCGTCCAATCGCCCCCTGGCAAGCTGTGGTAGCACGCTGCATAATCGGCTCCGTTGGTCAACAGCGTGAGGTTGCTCATCGCCGGGGTGCAAAACGGTTCCGCGGTGGGGTCCATGTTGCTCTCCTCGAAGTCGTCGCCTTCCGCGTCGTACACAAAGCTGCGGCCTGGTGGGTTGCTGGCATGGGCCAACGCCGTGTCTTGAAGACCAAACCAATGTTGTCCCGCACCTTGCCACCCCTGGTCGCTTTCAAACGCATCCTCCGCGTGGAACGCCGACATCACGCGCCGCACCTCCACCAAGCCTCCGAAAATGTGGAGACCATCGTCGGCCGACGCCAGCAATTCAATGTGTTCCACCACCGTACCAGAACCGCAGGCTCCGAGCTGAAGCAGGTCCGTCTCGTGGCCATTGCCGCTCTGGTTCCATCCCAGGTTGGTGCTCCCATGGCGAATCGACAAGTGTCGCAAGATGCCCGAAGATCCGTGGGGGTCCTCGTTGCCGCCGTACACGTGACGCTGTTGTCCCGACACGTCGACCACACCTTCCAAGAGGTCCTCACCCGACCCCACACCTCCTGTGAAGGTCGGCGCATTGGCGAAGGAAAGATCGAGGTTCAGCGTGTTGGTTTGGGCGCCGCCGCACAAGGCCAAACCACCCCACATGCCCCGCACATCCAACCCCACTGAGCCGTCCAAAGGGTCTCCCAAAAAGGAAAATTGGATGGGGCAGTCAGCCGTGCCTTGGGCATCCAAGAACGCGCCCCTCGCCGCGATCAACGCCCCTGGCATGGTGCTGTAGCTCACGGTCTTGATGGAACCAAAAGCAAACGGAATCTCCACCAGGCTCTCGCTCCGCCCCTGTCCCCCGGCGCCCAACACCACCGTGCCAGGCTCAACGCGAAGCGTGTCTCCAGCATTGATGAATACTTCTTCAAGAAGCACGTAGTGGTGGTCACAAGTCCACACTTGACTGCCCACTCCTGCACCGGCATTGTCCGTCACCCACACGGTGTCACGTTCCGACACGTTCGGGCATCCGCACCCCTGTGCCACTCCTTCGCAAGGGGACGCACAGAGCCCCATCAAAAGGGACCAACACAACGCGAAAAGAAACCGGTACAAGGTCAATTGGTTTGAAACATAAACCTAGCTCAAAATGCCCGCATCCACTACCTTTGGACCATGGGAATTGTTGAGATTTTATTGACAATCGGCCTCCTCAGTTTAGGTGTGGCCGGCATCGCCATCAAAATCTTGGTGAAGCCAGGGGGAGAGTTCAGCGGAACATGCGCCAGCAACAACCCCATGCTCCGCAGCGAAAAAGGGGGATGCAGCGTGTGCGGCGCCCGTCCCCAAGACGCATGTCAGGCAGAAAATCCAGCTTGATTTAAGCGCTGTCCCGCCTCAGCGATTCACCTCTGGCAACTCGGACAACCAAGTCAATTGCCCACGCATCTTGGGTGTCGCCCAGAAGCTGTAGGCGTCGGTGGAATCTGCCATGATGAACAACGCTTCAACCGGCTTGCCAGCCTGCTGCAAGCTGTCGATCCATGCTGCGCCGTCCTCTGGCCCCAACACCATGCACACGGTGGCGTAGGCGTCCGCGTAAGCCGCGCTGGGTGTGACCACCGTGGCGCTCAGCAAGCCATGGTCCACAGGACGACCGGTGCGAGGGTCCAAAGTGTGCGAAACGCGTTGGCCATTGACCACTGTCGTTTTCCTGTAGTTCCCGCTCGTGCACACAGAGGTGTTCTCCACAGGATAGATGGCCTGCAAGGAGCGGCCGACAGCTTGTGGCCGGTCCACTGCGATGCGCCAAGGCTGGCCTTGCAGATTGCTTCCCCAACACTTCACCTCCCCGCCCAACTCCACCATGGCATGCGCCACACCTTCCATTTGGAGCACTTCGGCCAACCCGTCCACGGTGTAACCTTGGGCCACGGCATTGAAATCCAGAGAAACCCTGGAGTCGCCCTTGGAGAGGTGGCCAGCGGTCTTTTGACCACTGTCGTCGAGCACCTCGTTGAAATCCACAACGTCGGTGCGGAACCTGGCGAAGGCGAGCACGCTGTCAACCATGGCTTGGGTCACCACATTTCGGTGCTCGGTGCGGAATCCCCACAGCTTCATCAACGGCGCCATGGCCACGTCGAACGCGCCTCTTGACTCGGCATGCACATCGAAGGAAATGTCCCAAAGCAAGGCCCAGACGTCGGCCGCATCGCGCACTTCAAACACCGTGTCGGTCCGGGAAAATGCATTGAACCGAGACAACGCCGACTCGGGCCGCCACGCGTTCATTTCCACATCCACCCGCTCAAGCTCGTCGTCGATGGCTTGCTGGGGCACGGAATCTTGAGCCACGTACTTGATGGTGTACGTCGTGCCTTGGGCCTCGCCTTGGTGAACCCAGAGCTTCCCGCCCACGACAGGATTCTCTACGTCGCATCCAGGGTCCTGACATCCGAAAACGACAAAGGCCCCTGCCAATGCAAGGACCTTTGTGATTCGTGGCGTGATGAAATCAGCCACCAAAGTCGTCGAAACTGACGTTTTCAGGGGGCACACCCCAATCGTCGCACATCTTCAGCACCGCCTGGTTCATCATGGGCGGACCGCAGAAGTAGAACTCGATGTCCTCAGGCGCCTCGTGGTCTTTGAGGTGGTGGTCGATGACTGCGTTGTGGACAAAGCCAAGAAAGCCATCGCCCTCGTCGTTGATGTCCTTTTTCTCGTTCCAATTGTCCCCTTCGGCTGGCTCGGACAACACCAAGTGGAACTTGAAGTTGGGGAACTCCTTCTCAATCGCCCGAAAATCGTCCACGTAGAACAGCTCACGCTTGGAACGTCCGCCATAGAAGAAGGTGACCTTGCGGCCAGTCTTCAAGGTGTGGAACAGGTGGAACAAGTGGGAGCGCATGGGCGCCATGCCTGCACCACCTCCGATGTACACCATCTCGGCTTCGGTCTCTTTGATGAAGAATTCGCCGTACGGACCAGAAATGGTGACTTTGTCGCCTGGCTTTTGGGCAAAGACGAACGAAGAACAAATGCCTGGATTTACCTGCATCCATCCGTTCCGCGCGCGGTCCCAAGGTGGGGTCGCGATCCGAATGTTCAACATCACAATGTTGCCCTCCGCAGGGTGGTTGGCCATGGAGTACGCCCGAACGATCGGCTCGTCGTTGACCATCTTGAGGTCCCACAACCCGAACTTGTCCCACTCCGACTGGAAGGTCTTGGGATCTGGGTGATGCTCAGGGTGGGCCGTGATGTCGATGTCCTTGTAGTCCACAGTGATCGTCGGCACATCCACTTGGATGTATCCGCCAGCTTCGAAGTCCAAGGTTTCGCCCTCTGGAAGGCGCACCACAAACTCCTTGATGAAGGAGGCCACATTGTAGTTGGACACCACTTCGCACTCCCACTTCTTGATGCCGAAGACTTCCTCAGGAACCTGAATGTCCATGTCTTCCTTCACCTTCACTTGGCATCCAAGGCGCCAGTTGTCGGCGATCTCTTTGCGTGAGAAGTGCGGGGTCTCGGTGGGCAGGATGGAACCTCCGCCAGTGTTGACTTGGCATTTGCACTGGACACAAGTGCCACCGCCGCCACAGGCTGAAGGAAGGAACACCCCGTTGTTGCCCAACGTGGACAGCAGGGTTGAGCCTCCCTCCACCTCAAGGGTTTGCTCCCCGTTGATGGTGATTTTGAGTTTGCCCGCGGGCGAGAGTTTAGCCTTCACAAAGAGAAGCAAGCTCACGAGCATCAAGATGACCGTGAGGAAGAAGGCGATGGTCAGAATCAGCGTGGTCGTCATGTCTGATCAGATTTCAATGCCCATGAAGCTCATGAAGGCGATGCCCATGAGTCCAGTGATGATGAACGTGATGCCCAACCCGCGGAGCGGCGCAGGGACGTGAGAGTAGCGAATTTTTTCGCGGATGGCGGCGATGGCCACGATGGCCAACCACCAGCCCACCCCGCTGCCCAGGCCAAAGACCGTGGCTTCCCCAATGCTCGGGTACTGGCGGTCCTGCATGAACAAGGCGCCACCGAGGATGGAACAATTCACCGCGATCAGGGGCAGGAAGATGCCCAACGCGCCGTACAGTGCAGGGGCGAACTTCTCGACAATCATCTCCACGAGCTGCACCATGGAGGCGATGACCGCGATGAACATGATGAAACTGAGGAAGCTCAAGTCCACATTGGCGTACTCTGGATTCAACCAGGCCAAGGCCCCTTCCTTGAGCACGTAGTTCTCGAGGAGGTAGTTGATTGGCACGGTGATGCCGAGGACAAAAATCACCGCAAGGCCCAAGCCGTTGGCGGTTTTGACCGTCTTGGACACCGCGAGGTAAGAACACATGCCCAAGAAGTAGGCGAAAATCATGTTCTCGATGAAGATGCCCTTCACGAATATGCTGAGGTATTCCATGGCTTAGTTTTCTTCGATAAGTGCCTCGTTGCGGCTGCGTTGAATCCAAATGATGATGCCCACCGTGATCAAAGCCATCGGAGGGAGAATCATCAGGTTGTTGTTCTCGTAGAAGCCTCCTTCAGAGATGAACCAGCTTGTGGGCAGGAACTTGACTTGGCCCATGCCAGGGAGCGAGATGGCCCCACTGCCGAAGATTTCACGGACAATGGAAACCACCAGTAGAATCCAAGCGTAGCCCATCGCGTTGCCGATGGCGTCGAGGAGCGAAGGCCCAGGCTTGTTGCCCAAGGCGAACGCCTCAAGACGACCCATGATGATGCAGTTGGTGATGATCAAGCCCACAAAGACCGACAGCTTCTCGCTGATGTCGGGCTGGAAAGCTTTCAGCACCTGGTCCACGATGATCACCAAAGAGGCGACGACCACGAGCTGCACAATGATCCGGATTCGGTCTGGCACCATGTTGCGAAGCAAGGAGATGATGACGTTGCCACCAATCATCACGAAGAGCACAGACAAGCTCATGATCACGGCCTGCTGGAGTTGCACGGTGATCGCCAAGGCGGAGCAAATGCCAAGCACCTGAACGGTGATGGGGTTGCTGTCGTCCAGGGGATCCTTGAGGAGTTTGCGGTTCTTTTTGCTGAACAAGCTCTCGCGCTTGGTCTCGACCGCGGTGTTGGTGTCGGTGCTCATCGTTGGGCGCGTTGGGTTGAGTTGTTGAAGTACTTGAGGTAAATGCCCATGGTGCGGTTGAGCATTTCATCCACGCCCTTGGACGTGATGGTGCCGCCGGTGATGCCGTCGACGCTGTGCACGTCGGTCAACGCTCCGCCCTTCAAGACCGAGAAATAAGTGGGCCCCACTTCCGCGAGGGTCTTGCCTTCGAACTTTTCGGTGAAGAAAGACTCCTTGATTTCGGCACCCAAACCTGGCGTCTCCGTCTTGTGATCAAACTTGGCGCCGTAGATGGTCTGCATGTCGCCCTCAAGCGCCACGTAGCCCCAAATCGGCCCCCACAGTCCCGAGCCCACCATGGGCACCACGAAGTAGGTCTCGCCATCTTTTTGGCATTCGAAGACCGGGAAGGTCAAGTCGTCGGCGTTCGCCCAAGACAAGTCGCCTTTGGCGGGCTTGTGCGAGCGGTAGTCCTTCTTGATGTCGATGTTGAAGGGGTCGGTCGCGTCGGTGGTGCTGACTTCCCCTTGCTTCACAGACACCTGCGCGCCAGTCGCGTCGATGGACACGCGCGAGGTCACGTATTCTGCAAAGAGCTCCTTGGCGTTGTCGCGCTGGGAGTCCACTTTGATGGCCCCAAGGATGTCCATCATCTTTTTGTCAGCCGCATTGGCCTGCTGGAGGGGCTTCAGCGAGATGGCTGTGGCTGCGAGGGCCGTTCCCACCACCACCACCATCACAATGGCAAAGCCAAAGGTGTAGCCGGTTCCGTTTTTGTTGATCGCCATGGTTGTGCGTTTCGTTCGTTCGTAAGGTTAGGCTGCGGCCACAGTCAATCGCTTCTCGCGGCGCTTGATGTTGGCTTCAATCACGTAGTGGTCGATGAGTGGGGCCATGACATTCATGAACAGGATGGCCATCATCACCCCCTCCGGGTAGGCGGGGTTGAAGACGCGAATCATGATGCTGAACAAGCCGCCAAAGAACCCGTACCAGAGCTTGCCGGTGTTGGTTTGGGCCGCACTCACAGGGTCGGTGGCCATGAAGACCATGCCAAACATGAATCCGCCCATCACCACTTGGTGCACAGGGCTGATGGTCATGTACGCGTTGGCGCCGATGAGGTTGAACAACACCCCCATCACCAAGCCGCCTGCCAAGAAGGAGGCGATCACGCGCCAGCTGCCAATGCCGGTCCAAATGAGGATGGCCGCGCCGATCAAGCAGGCCAACGCAGACGTTTCACCCACCGAACCTGGGATCAACCCCAAGAAGCAATTGCTCAGCGAGAACATGCCGCCGTCCGCGAACAACGACATCGTGGCTGCACTCGCTTCTGACGCCGCGGTGCCGACTGTGCCCGCGAGGTGTCCCAAGGCCGTGGCCCCAGTGTAACCGTCCACAAGCATACCTCCTGCCTTGCTGGTCGCCACGTCGTGGATCCAGATTTCTCCACTCAATTGTTTGGGGTAGGCGAAGAACAAGAACGCCCGCGCCGTGAGGGCCACGTTCAAAATGTTCATGCCGGTGCCTCCGAAGACTTCCTTCGCCACCACCACGGCAAACGCCACGGCCAAGGCGACCATCCAAAGGGGCACGTCCACAGGCATGATGAGTGGGATCAGCATGCCGGACACGAGGTACCCCTCGTTGATGCTGTGGCCTCGCATGCCCGCGAACAAAAACTCAATGCCCAAGCCCACGCCGTAGCTGACGACGATGAGGGGGATGACCTTCCATGCGCCCACGAGCACGTTGGCGAGGAGGTCAGAAGATTGGCCCAAGCTCAAATGGTATTGGTGCCCGATGTTCCACATGCCAAACAACAGACAGGGAATCATGGCCACAATCACCAAGAACATGGTGCGCTTCAAATCAATGCTGTCGCGGACGTGCGCCCCCGAAGAGGTCACATGACCTGGGGTGAATGCGAACGTCTCAAGGGAGTCGAACACCACCCAAAAGCGCGACAGCTTGCCGCCCTCTTCGAAGTGAGGCTTGACCGATTGGATGAGGTTGTGAATGGCTTTCATGTCGTCAGACTTTATCCAAGTTCCACTTTCAAAGCGTCCAGCCCCTCACGCACGAGCGACTGCACAGGAATTTTCGAGGTGCATACGAATTCGCACAAGGCAAAATCCTCGGGCGCGACCTCGTAGATGCCCAGCTTCTCCATCGCATCGATGTCGTTCACCATGATGCTCTTGACGAGGTGCACTGGGAAGATGTCAAAGGGGAACACCGCCTCGTATTGGCCGGAGACCACAAAGGCGCGGTCTTCTCCATTCTGGTTGGTGTCCAACGTGTAGGTCTTCCCCTTGGGCATGAGCCACGTGGGGTAGGCACGGCTGGCCGAGAACTTGTTCAACCCTGGGCTCAACCAACCTTCGGTCAACATGAACTTGGGGTCGTGCCCTTCCGGCAACGCCACCACTTGCGTGGCGAACGCGCCCAAGTGACCGTCGATTCCAGCGTTGGTGCCGGTCAACACGCTGCCGCTGATGACGCGCGCGCCGTCGTGGACCTTCAAGCCGAGGTCGGCGAGCTTGGCGCCGACGATGGTTTCCAAGTGACGGGGGTTGTCCATCTCTGAACCGCATGCGGCCACCACACGACGGGCACTGTACTTGCCCGTGTTCAGGAAGGCGCCAAGGTTGATTGCGTCTTGCAATCCCAACGTCCACAACACTTCCCCTTTGTTGATGGGGGCCGTGTGGTGAATCTGCACACCCACGTTGCCCGCGGGGTGAGGTCCTTGGAACGCAGTCGTCTTGCAATTTTTGAGTCCAGCGAGGGCGTTGTCGCCAGCTTGAAGGCCCACGTGCACCCCTCCTGCTCCTGCGAGCTCGGCCAGGGCATCAATTCCGCGCTGGAGGTGGTCCATTTGGCCTTTCACCACCACAGAAGTCGACGCCGCCATGGGCGAGGAATCGAATCCACTCACGTAAATGGCGCGAGGGGTCTCGTCAGGGTTGGCCAACACGTCGAAAGGACGCTGGCGGAAAGCCGCGAACAAACCTGCCTCGGCCAGATGGGCCACCAGGGAGTCTCGGTCCCCTCCGTTCCAAACCCCAAAGTCACGGTGCTTCTCTTCGTTGGAAGCCTCAACCACGACGGCCATGATCCGGCGCTTGGCGCCACGAATCACATCCTTCACGGTGCCTGCCACTGGGCTTGCGACTTTGACGTTGGTGAAGGTCTTGTCGAACACAAGCGCGTCACCGACGCTCACAGCGTCGCCAGCTTTGACAGCAAGTTTGGGGGTCAATCCCGCGTAGTCGGGAGGTTGAATGGCCACCACCTTGGGTGCCGGCGCTGCAGCACATTCGGTGGAAGGAGCTCCGGCCAAGCGGATGTCAACTCCTTTTTTGATTCGCAAGGTCTTGGACATGTCCAATCGGTTTTCGGGGCGCAAAGGTAGCCCCCACAATTCAAAAGAACGGACCAAGACAACACGCGATTTATCCATGGTCGCAAGGGCAATTCTTGAAAGGATTTGCGACGAACTTTGGGGCATGACTTTCAGCTGGCACGTTCCTCACGCAAGTTCTGGGCTGTGGGCCTTGGCCCTGACTTGGTTCAGCGCCACGGTGGCCAACGCACAACCTTCCACGTTTCCTCCCCTGCCCCTCGACGACGCGCGCATTCAAGCGGTGACGTTCCACCCTGTGGGCCAACCCATCGCGCCGCCGGTGGTTTCGCTGGCGCAATCCCAGGAACAAGGCGTGTTGGAACTGCGCTTTGACGACATGACGGGGGACTACACGCCCTGGGAAGTTCAAATCGTTCACTGCGACCGCCACTGGCAACCCTCCGACCTCCACCCCAGCGAGTACCTGCAAGGGTTCTACTCCACCCCCACCGCCGACGACGAGGCCAGCTTCGGAACCAAAGTGGATTTCACCCACCACCTGTTGCGGTTGCCCAACGACGACTTGAGGTGGACGCGAAGCGGCAATTACTTGCTCCAAATCGTCGACCCTTCTGAGCCTGAACGGCCGCTGGTGCAGCGCCGATTCGTGGTGTTTGAGGAATTGTGCGACGTGGACGCCAGGGTGAGCGAGCCCTCGGATTTGGCGTTGGTGCGCAGCCACCAGGAGGTGCACTTCACGGTGAAAGAGCGGACCTACAGCTTGTCTGACCCGTACGATCGGCTGACCGTCACCGTGGTGCCCAACTGGACCTGGTCACGGGCCATCACAGGCAAGGAGCCGAGGTTTGTCAAAGGCACCGAGATCGACTTCACCCGATCCGGCCATGTGTTTGAAGGGGGCAACACCTATCGATTTGTGGACCTCAAAGGCCTCGAATTCAGCGCACGCGGCGTCGCCCGCCTGGAAGAACATCCCGACGCATGGCACTTCTGGCTGGAGACAGACGAGCGCCGCACGTACGACTACTACGGCGGAGGCCAAGACATTCACGGTGCGTCGGTCACCCACAACGACCGGCTCGACCCCTTCACCGGGAGCGACCACGTGTGGGTGCACTGGTCTTTGGACACCCGCCACCCGCTGGCTGGAAGGGACGTCTATGTGGTGGGTGCGTTGAGCCAGCACGAGTGCAGGCCCGACTTCAAGATGATCTACGACGCCGACCGTGGCCTGTACACGTTGGACCAAACCCTCAAGCAGGGCTACCACAACTACCACTACGTGGTTCGGGAACAAGGCGACCGCGACTCCGCAGGCCAACTGCTCGATGTCGAAGGAAGCCACGCCCAAACCAACAACCTCTACACCCTGGTGGTGCATTACGACGATTGGGAAGGCTACGACCGCGTTGTTGGCCTTTCGCAATGGGAATCGAATCCATGAAGCACGTCCTGCTCTTCTTCGCAGCCACGTGGGCGTGCCAAACCATCGCGCAGTCCCCGTTCGACACCTGGGCGGACGAGTACGGTGTGCTCGGATTCAGCGTTTCTGTGGCCACTGAATCGGGCCCCACATCCACCTGGACCGGTGGCCTTCGAGAAGTGGAAGCACAACTTCCCGTCAACGCCGCCACAACTTTCAGGGTGGCCTCCATCAGCAAAGCCGCCGTGGCGGTTGGTTTTTTCAAGCTGTGGGCCAATGGCGAAATCGGGTTAGACGACGACATCAATGAGGTCCTCGGCACCACCCTCACGACCCCTGTGTTGCACCCTCAACATCCGAGCACGCCCCTCACCCCACGCATGCTGCTGAGTCACACATCGGGGCTCAGAGATGGCAGTGGGTATTCGGACTTTTTGAGCAGCACGTACAACGCTCCTTCGGGCAGTGAGATTCCTACGATTTCGGAAGCATTGGATCCCTCAGGCACCTATTACACCACCGACATGTGGGGCACAGAGCCCGGCACCTACTTTGCGTATTCCAACCTCAATTTTGGCTTGTTGGCGACTGTCATGGAGGCTGTGACCCAAACGCGATTTGACGTGTGGATGCGCAACGAAGTCTTTGCTCCGCTCAACATGAACGCGAGCTTCGCCATCCAAGACTTGGAGTCCATTGAAAATCTGGCTGTGCTTTACCGTCACGTGGGCGATTGGATTCCACAAGTCGACAACCACGGCGGAACCATGCCCGCAGCCCCGGACCTCGCAGCTTACATTCCCGGCACAAATGCCGCGCGTTTTTCCCCCCAAGGGGGGTTGCGTTGCAGCGCCCCTGACCTGCTCACCCTGGTGAACGAATGGGTGGCCCTGAGTTCTGGCGGCACAACCTCCCAGCTCCTTCCCGCGCCTGTGGTCCAAACTCTCCGAGAAGAAGAATGGTCTGTTGATGCCAGCAATGGAAACACCTATGGGGGCCTTTTCGAGGCTTGGGGGCTGGGGCTTCACATCGACGCCTTCGATTCAGAAAACCATCCGGCACCAGGCCAGGAAGCCACGGCTTGGGGACATCCTGGCGAAGCCTACGGGTTGATTTCTGGAGCCTACCACGTGGTGACTTCTGACGGTTGC
Source organism: Flavobacteriales bacterium (assembly GCA_049610985.1). Lineage (GTDB taxonomy): Bacteria > Bacteroidota > Bacteroidia > Flavobacteriales_D > Sanyastnellaceae > UBA11663. Next base: position 67,922 of record JBMZAB010000005.1, read on the forward strand.
CGTTGGAAATTCGCCTACCTGATCAACGGCATGAATCCTGAGCCCAACCTCGGTGAGGACGGTTGGTACAGCGTGGAGAATGCGCTGCACGACATTCTCGGACAATGGGCCAACGCGTCGTGCAGCACTTCCCAACTTGACGAGCAAGATTTCGCACCCAGACCTTGCTGTCACGTGATGGATCCTGGTCAAACACGTCCAGCCGACCTTGTTTGTTCGCCCTGTGTTTGGACAGATTGGAAAGGACGCATGGCTCACCAAACAACGCAAGACTTGTGGCTCGCCCCTTCACTCGCTGCCGGGCACTACGTGCTGACTGAACAAGGCATGGTGGTGGGCACCGTACTCCTGACCCCCTGACAGCATGACAAACAACACACCCCTCCGCATTTGGATCACTGGCGCCTCCAGCGGCATCGGAAAAGCATGCGCTTTGACCTTGGCCGGCGCAGGCCACCACGTCCTCGCCTCCGCGAGGTCCCGCGCCGCCTTAGACGCACTGTTGGAAGAAGCCCAGGGCCTTGAAGGCTCGGTGTCCGCACTCCCCTGCGACGTCACGGACTTGGTGTCCGTGGCGCGCTGTGTGGAGTGGATTTCTGACCACTGGGCAGGCCTCGACGTGGTCATCCCCAACGCGGGCATCGGCTACTTCGATCCGCTTGAAAACGCGAAAATCGAGGAGTGGCACGCCATGGTGGACGTCAACGTCACCGGGGTGTTGAACAGCTTGCACGCGACGCTGCCTCTGTTGTTGGCTTCCAAAGGACATGTGGTGAACATCGGCTCCTTGGCCGCCCGCCAAGTGTTTCCTAACAGCGGCATTTACTGCGCCACCAAGCACGCCGTACTGGCCATTTCTGAGTCGCTCCGGACGGAGTTCAAGGGGCAGCTGGCCGTCACCACGATCAACCCAGGCGCGGTCAACACCCCCTTCATCGACCGCACCACCAACGACGAACTTCGGGCCAATTACCGCCCCCAATTCGACGTGGGAATGACCCCGGAATACGTGGCGGAAGCGGCCTTGTTTGCGGTGGAAAGCAGAGGCAGAGGCATCGTCAGCGAGCTCACCATTCGTCCCGACACAAGAAACTGATGACGTACAAGTTGAGACTTATCACCTCGTCCATCGGTTGGGGAGGATTGGAGCGCAATTTGTTGGTCATGGCCCAATGGATGACCAAGGCCGGACACGAGGTGTCGTACGCCGCCGTGGAAGGTTCCCCGAGCTGGAACCATGCCCCGTCGTTTGGGGTCACCCCAGAAGCCATCCCCCATCATCCTCGTCGTGCCACCGTGTTGGATGTGCGACGGTGGAAGCAACTGGCACGCGAAGCCGACTTGGTGTGGATTCGGGCCCCGCGAGATTTGGACGTGGCCAGCCGCGCATGCCGCCAGACCGGCACCCCATTGTTGGTGCAACAGGCCATGCAGATCTCCAAGCCCAAAACGCTGTGGTGGCACAAGCGCCGCTACAGAACGGTGAACGCGTGGGTCAGCGGACTTGAATCGTTGCGTGCCGAATCCCTCGCAAACACCCCCCTCCAGGCGCCTCAATCCCACGTCCTCCCCCTCCCCTTGGCGCCACGCTGGTTTGACACGAGCCGCATGGGCACGCTGTCCGCCCGCCGCCACCTCGGCTTGATTGTGCCTGACGGCGTGAAGCTGGTCGGCACAGTGGGACGGTTGGATCCCGGCAAAGGCCAGCGAATGGCCCTTCGCGCGTTGGCACAACTCCCTGACCATGTGCACTGGCTGTTTGTCGGGGACAACACCGTCAACAACGGCGTCAATGAAGCGAGTCACTTGAAGCACCTGGCGGCGAAATTGGGGGTGAACGATCGCGTCCATTGGCTGGAAGGCCGCAACGACGTGCTTTCAGTGTACGACGCCCTGGACGTGTTTGCCATGACCAGCCACGCCGAGACGATTGGAACCGTCACGCTGGAAGCCATGGCCCGCCTTGTGCCGGTTGTGGGCTCCTTGGCCGGCGGCACCCCGGAATTGCTGGATGGGGGGCGCGGCATCGGATTTGAATCCCGCGACGACCGCGATCTCGCACGTGCCATCCACGACGTCTTGGCCATGGACGACGACGCAACTTCTGAGATGTGCGACGCCGCCAGGGAGCATGCGATGAATTCGCACCCAGACGCCTTGATTCCCGCTTGGAACGACTTGCTGCGCCAAACCATTCAGTCGGCACGGACGACTTAAGTTTGCAGCCACCATGAGCGCTGCCATCCAAGACCAAATCCAACGCCGTCGCACCTTCGCGATCATCTCGCACCCGGACGCCGGCAAAACCACATTGACGGAGAAATTTCTCCTGTTTGGTGGCGCCATCCAAACGGCCGGCGCGGTCAAGAACAACAAGATCACCAAGTCTGCGGCATCCGACTTCATGGACATTGAACGCCAACGTGGCATCTCGGTGGCCACGTCGGTCATGGCGTTCCACTACAGGGACATCCTGGTCAACCTGCTCGACACCCCGGGCCACAAAGATTTCGCGGAAGACACGTACCGGACGTTGACCGCAGTAGACAGCGTCATCTTGGTGATCGACTGCGTGAAGGGCGTGGAGCCCCAGACCGAGCGCCTCATGGAGGTCTGCCGGATGCGCAACACCCCTGTGATTGTCTTCATCAACAAGATGGACCTCGAGGGCCGCGACCCCACCGACCTGCTCGACGAGGTGGAAGCCAAGCTCAACATCCAAGTGCGGCCGTTGTCTTGGCCTATTTCTCAGGGGCACACCTTCCAAGGCGTGTACAACCTCTACAACAAGAGCCTGCGACTGTTCCAAGCGGACAAAACGAAGGTGGCCAAAGACGTGGTCGCCATCGAATCCCTTGACGACTGCGCCCTCGACGACCTCGTGGGAGAACACGCCGACACACTCCGTGAGGATGTGGAATTGGTGGAAGGGGTCTACGACGCCTGGGACCCAGCGCCTTACCTCGAGGGCAAGCTGGCGCCCGTCTTCTTTGGCAGTGCGGTGAACAACTTCGGCGTTCAGGAAATGCTGGACACCTTCATCGACATCGCGCCCAACCCCAAACCCCGAGAAACATCCAGCCGAGAGGTTGCGCCTGACGAGTCCAAATTCACCGGGTTCATCTTCAAGATTCACGCGAACATCGACCCCAAGCATCGCGACCGCATTGCCTTCCTTCGCGTGTGCTCCGGCAGCTTCAAGCGCAACACCTTCTACCAACACACGCGCCTCACCAAAAAGCTGAAGTTTGCCAACCCTGCCACCTTCCTGGCCCAAGAAAAGAGCGTCGTGGACGAGGCTTGGCCGGGCGACGTGGTGGGCCTGTACGACACGGGAAACTTCAAAATTGGCGACACACTCACCGAGGGAGAAGATTTGCAATTCCGGGGCATCCCCAGCTTCTCGCCCGAAATCTTCAAGGAATTGGTCAACAAAGACCCCATGAAGAGCAAACAGCTGGAGAAAGGCATCCAGCAGCTGACCGACGAGGGCGTGGCCCAATTGTTCATCCGTGAAGCAGGCAACCGCAAAATCGTCGGCACCGTGGGAGAGCTGCAATTTGAGGTCATCCAATACCGTCTGGAACACGAGTACGGCGCCAAGTGCGAATTTCAAGCCAAACCCTACTCCAAGGCCTGCTGGATTGAATCCGAAAACGAAGACAAGCTCGCCGAATTCCGACGCATCAAAGCGCAGGACATTGTGCGCGACAAAGACGGCCTCGAAGTGTACCTCGCGCCGTCTCAATTCATGCTGAACATGGAGATCCAGAATTTTCCTGAAATCACCTTCCATTTCACCAGCGAATTCAAGACGGCACAAGAAGAGCACACTTGATGCGTTGTACCTTCCACACCGCATGAATTCAGTGCCCTTTCGCCTCGCATTTGTGTGTGCATTCACCTTGTGGATGGGCCCTGCCGCGTCATGCCAAACCGACAGCCTCTCCGCGCAAGTGGTGCAAGTCAGCGGCCTCGTCGTCACGGGCGATTCACTGTCTCCGCTTCCCTATTGTACGGTGTTCAGGTCGCGGGACCGTCGCGGAACCATGACCGACGCCCGCGGGTTTTTCAGTTTGCCAGCGCTGACGGGAGACACCTTGGAATTCTCAAGCGTGGGGTACGTGAGCCAACAGGCCGTCATTCCTGAAGGGGGTGCGTTGGCCCGGGTAAATCTGGTCCAACCGATGGGCCGCGATACCGTGGCCATGAAAGATGCGTTCGTCTATCCTTGGCCAAGCCGCGAGCGCTTTCGTCAAGACTTCTTGGCCCTTGGCCTGCCCAACCAAGGGCTCGACCCGGCTTGGGACTCCCCCATAGACCCCATGGACGTGTACGACCGCCTGAGTGAGGTGGGCCGCGACGGGCAATCAACGTCGTCGGAGGTGCTGGCCGCCCAAGCCCAACAAGCTGGCTATGCAGGTCAGGCTCCACCTGTGAATTTGCTGAATCCAGTGGCGTGGGCACAATTCCTTCAAGCCTTGAAATCCGGCGATTTGCGAAGGCAATGAAATCTCGAAGCCATCGAATTCTCCTTGCATGTTGGCTGGGCATGATGTCCACAACCGGCGCATGGGCCCAGGGCTTCTTCCTCACCGGCGATGTGCAGGACACCCGAGGAACGCCCCTCCCAGGCGCAGCCGTCTTGGTAAAAGACCACCTTCGACTCGGCGTGACCACCGACGCAGAGGGCCAATACAGCATCGAGTTTCCCCACGCCGGCCCCTGGACCGTGCAGGCTTCGTTTGTTGGACACGGGTCAGAATCGTGGTCTTGGACCTTCGAGCGTGAACGCGTTCAGCACCCATTCAGGCTCATGCCAGGAACCAACCTTCAAGAAGCGGAAGTGGTCGGAGACGGCCGCCAAGACATGACTGTGCAACGCATCGACCCCAAGCTCGCAGGCAAGGTCCCCACCCCTAGGGGCACGATCGAGGACGCCTTGCTGCAAGCGCCGGTGAACTTCACATCCGAATTGAGCAGCGCCTACAACGTGCGGGGCGGCTCGTTCGACGAGAATTTGGTTTACGTCAACGACATCGAGGTGTACCGCCCCTTCTTGGTGAGGAGCGGTCAACAAGAAGGGCTGTCGTTCGCCAACCCCGACATGGTGGACCGCATTGAATTCAGCGCGGGCGGGTTTGAGGCCAAGTATGGGGACAAACTGAGCTCGGTGCTGGACATCCATTACCGCAAGCCCATCGAAGCGAAGACCCGGGCGACCGCCAGCGCGCTTGGCGCCCAACTTCAACACGACAATGTGCTGGGGCCTGTGCGCATGAACGTGGGGCTTCGCTACCGCAACAACAGTTACATCCTGTCCACGTTGGATGAGCGCGGGGAATACGCGCCCACCTACCTTGACGGCCAGTGCTACCTGACGTGGGATCCCGACGGGTACGGGCCCTGGGAATTGCAAGCCCTCGGCGTGTACGGCAGAAACGACTACAGCTTCTTGCCGGCCACCCGCGAAACCAACATAGGCACAGTGAACCAGGCGGCCCGATTGACGGTGTACTACGACGGGCGTGAAGAGTCGGGCTACGAGACGGGGTTTGGTGCCCTGGCTGCAGAACGGCGCACCGAACAATCGCGCATCCGATTCATCCAGTCGATTTTCCAAACGGCCGAACGCGAGTCCTTCGACATCCTTGGCCAATACTTCCTCAGCGAATTGGAGCGCGACCCAGGCGGCGACACCTTCGACGAAGGCCAAACATTCGGCGTCGGCGGCTTCCTGCAGCACGGACGCAACCAATTGTGGGCCCGTGTGGTCAGCTCTGCGCTCAAGGGGAGTCACATCCTGGACCAGCATCACCTGGAGTGGGGCGTCAAGCACCGGATCGAAACGTTCGACGACATCGTTTCCGAATGGAACGTGGTGGATTCGGCAGGGTTCTTCGCGCCGCATCCCGCGGACAACTTGGGCTACCTCGACCCCGAAGACCGTCCCAATCAGGTCATCGCCCTGCCCTATTACGTGTCCGAACATAACCTGGTGTCGGCCCACCGCAGCACAGCCTTCGTCCAAGACACGTGGGCGCAAGAGACTTCACGTGGCGACCTCCGCGTTCATGTCGGGGCCCGGATCCATCGGTGGTCGGTGTTGACGCACCCCGAAGCCAGCACACGCAACACGCACGTGGTGGGCGGCCCTCGGGCCAACGTGTCTTTCGTTCCCGCAAGCATGGCCCTGACCGTGCTTCGCGTGTCGGGTGGCTACTATTACCAGCCGCCCTTTTACCGTGAGATGCGAGGACTGGACGGGCTCGTCCGGAATGACGTGGCGCCCCAACGCGCGATCCACGCGGTGGCCGGAGTCGACCACGAATTCTCCTCCAAGGGACGCCCCTTCAAGTTTGTGGGGGAACTCTTTTGGAAAGACCTCGACAACCTCATCCCCTACGAGATTGAAAACGTCCGACAACGATATTACGCCACCAACAACGCCTCGGGCTACGCCACCGGCGTGGACATGATGCTCAACGGGGAATTCATCCCTGGCGTCCAAAGTTGGTTGCGCATGTCCGCGCTCAAAACGGAGGAAGACCTCGTCGACGACAGTTACGAGGAGTACTTCAATGCCGACGGACTTCAAGTCGTGCCTGGCTACCACAGCGGCCCCTATGCCAACATCACCGACACCGTGGTGGTGCTCCCGGGCATGATTCCCCGTCCTGCAGACCAACGCTTCAGCTTCAGCCTGCTGTTTCAAGACGAGATGCCGCGCAACCCTGACTACAAGGTGTTGCTCAGCCTCTTCTACGGAAGCGGGTTGCCCTACGGACCGCCGTCCTTCAACAGGTACCAGGATGTGCTCCGCACCCCCGCCTACCGCCGCGTCGACGTGGGCTTCTCCCGGGCCTTGTTCGGCGACGAAGATGAGCGCGACGGGCTTGTGTCCATCGAAGTCTTCAACTTGCTGGGCATCAACAACACCATCAACCACAACTGGATCCAGGACGTCAATGGCCGTTATTACGCCGTGCCCAACTTCCTGACCGGCCGCAGGCTGAACTTGAAATTCACCGTCTCTTTCTGACGGGAGCCACGCCCGCAGTCAGGGCTGAATCCTGGCCAAAAACGCGTCTTCGTCCACGATCGGGACCCCGAGCTTTTCTGCCTTCGCCAGCTTGCTGGGCCCCATGTTGTCCCCGGCCAGGACCATGGTCGTTTTGGAACTGATGCTGCCCACCAACCGTCCGCCGTGGGCGGTCACCGCAGATTTGGCCTCGTCGCGCGACATGGTGGTGAACACGCCGCTGACCACAACGACTTCACCTTCGAGGGCGTCCCCCAAGGGCGCTTCCACCTCGACTTCGGTTTGGATGCCTGCGGCCACAAGCCGAGCCACCACCTCTTGGAACTTCGGGTCTGCAAACTGAGACACCACGCTCTCCGCGATGACGGGGCCGATGCCCTCCAGCGCCACCACCTCTTCTACGCTTGCTTGGGCCACCTTCTCGAGGGTGCCCAGACTGCGGGCCAACAGCTTGGCCACCGTCTCTCCTACATGACGAATGCCCAGCGCAAACAAGACGCGCTCAAAAGGAATCTTCTTGCTCTTTGCCAAGCTGTTCAGCAGGTTGTCCACCGATTTTTGGGCCATGCGCTCCAGAGGCAACAATTGATCCGCACTCAAGGCATACAAGTCTGCCACATCCCGAAGGAGGCCGGCGTCCACCAACTGCGCCACGGTCTCTTTCCCGAGCCCATCCACATTCATGGCCTTCCTCGAAATGAAGTGTTCGATGCGGCCGCGCACCTGGGCTGGACAATCCGCTGAATTCACGCAGTAATGTTGGGCCTCACCCTCCACGCGTTCCAAGGTGGAGCCGCACTCTGGACAGGCTGACGGAAACACCAACGACGGCGGCGCAAACAACCCTTCTGCATGGGCAGTCTCCCGGTCCACCCCCACAATCTTGGGGATGATCTCCCCCCCCTTCTCCACGAAGACCATGTCGCCAATGCGCAAGTCCAACTTGGCGATTTGGTCGGCGTTGTGCAAGCTGGCGTGTTGCACCGTCGTCCCACCGAGTTGCACCGGGTCGAGGTCGGCCACAGGCGTCACCGCCCCGGTCCTTCCGACTTGGTATTTCACGTCCACCAATTTGGTGCGGGCCCGCTCGGTTTCAAACTTGTACGCCAACGCCCACCGCGGGCTCTTGGCCGTGTTCCCAAGTCGCTTCTGGTGGTCGTAACGGTTGACCTTGATGACGATGCCGTCGATGGCGAAGTTGAGGTCGTGGCGGGCCTTGTCCCAATGCGCCACAAAGGCCATGATGCCGTCCACCGACGTCGTGACTTCCAAACTCCTTCCCTGGGGCGGCTTGAACCCCCAGGTCGCGGTGCGCCCAACAGCTTCGCTGTGACGGGTCACCCCAAGCGCCTGCATGGCACCGCCGTCGACGTTGTAAAGCATGCAGTCCAGAGGACGGTCCGCCACCAGGCGGCTGTCTTGCAGCTTGAGGGTGCCGGCCGCGGTGTTGCGAGGGTTGGCAAACTCTTGCTCGCCGGACTCCCTGCGCAACGCGTTGAGCGCGTTGAACCCATCCCAAGGGAAAAAGACCTCTCCCCGGATTTCGAGTTGGGCAGGGGCGCCAGGAAGGAGCTTCAACGGAACCGTCCGAATGGTGGCCACGTTGGTGCGAACGTCTTCGCCCACAGCGCCGTCGCCTCGGGTGAGGGCACGCACCAGGGCACCCTCCTCGTACCAAAGGCTGATGGCAACCCCATCGTACTTGAGTTCCATGGCGAATTCCACGTCCTCTCCCGGCAATGTTGCTTGCACACGCTCTGCCCATTGGACCACCTCCTCGGCGTTGTAGCTGTTGCTCAACGACAACATGGCGTGCCTGTGTTGCACCTTTTCAAACTTTTCGGTGAGGTCGCCACCGACGCGTTGCGTCGGCGAATTCGCGTCGTAGGCTTCGGGGTGCGCCGCCTCCAATTGGGTCAACTCTTCCAACAACGCGTCAAACTCCCGATCGGAAATCGACGGCTCGGCCAGCACGTAATACTTGTGGTTGTGGGCGTGCAGTTCAGCCCGAAGTGCGTCAATCCTTTGGAGGGCGTCCATGCAATGAAGGTACCTCAAGTCGGGCCACAACATGCCTTGGCTTGCCCTGCAAGTCTTCCAGGATTTCCACGTGTTTCCAACGGCCTGAACCCGTCAGCAGCGCAGCCACGTCGCCCGCATACACGTGGTGGCATTCCATGCCAAGCCAGCCCGCCTCCGAAAGCCCTCCGTCTTCGCACCACCTCACGAGGGCGCAGTAAAACAAGAGCGGATCCGCGTCGGGCACGAACAGCGCCAACGCCGGCTCGTGGTCCACCACCCTGGCGTGCATATCCGTGCGTTCCCCTGCAGGGATGTAGGGCGGATTGGAGACCACAAGGTGAAATGGCCAACTTGGAGGCGACGCGGAAAGCAAGTCGGACTCCGCTGCGGTCACATTCAAACCGAGGGCCTCAGCGTTGGCTTGGGCCACGTTCAAGGCCTGCTCGCTGACGTCCCATGCGTGCACTTCCGCGCGTGGCACCCGCTTTTTCAAGGACAGCGCAATGCACCCAGAACCTGTGCACCAATCCAACGCACGCGGGGCAGAATGGGAAACCTCCGCAAGCTTTCCAGCCATCCAAGCAGCGAGCTCTTCCGTCTCAGGACGTGGAATGAGGACGTCTGGGGTAACGCGCAACGCCATGCCGTCGAACCAGGCTTGGCCCAAGACATGTTGCAAGGGCTCGCCTTCTGCCAACCTCGCGGCCTGCACAGCCAAACGGTCCAACTCCGATTCTGACCAACGCCTCCTTTCGGCCAACCGAGCACCTCGGGACTGACCTGACTCATGCTCCATCAAGCGCAAAGCCATGCCCTCGCGTTCCTCGACCTCCACGGAACCCATCCGAGAAAGGAGCCATCGTCGTACTTCCGGCTCAACGTTGGCAGACGGCCATGGGCCTGAGCCTCGGCGAACCTCGCCGCTCACCCTTGCGCAGGGTTGGCCGCTTGCACCAGCAACTCTGCCGTGGCTCGGTTCGTGGCCAACGCCACGTTGTGCACGTCGCACTGGCGCAACAGCATGTTCACGTCCGGTTCGTGGGGATGTTTGCCCATCGGGTCGCGGAAGAAGACCACCGCATCGAGAAGGCCTTCGGTGATGAGGGCTGCGATCTGAGCGTCCCCCCCAAGGGGACCCGAAGCCAAACGCCGCACAGACAACCCCAGTTCAGCCACCCGACCGCCTGTGGTTCCTGTGCCCACCAACTCGAGGGTCTTGAACCAAGCTTGATGGGCCTTCACAAAGTCCACCAAGTCGTCCTTTTTGCCGTCGTGGGCAATCAACGCGACGCGCTTCAAATCCATACCCAAACATACACCGCATCCTCAAGCTATTGCGGGGGCGCAGCTTAAGAGGCCGTGGCAAGGACCGCGTAGCTGTAAGGGGCCATCTCGTGGCCTTCCTCCCATCCCGTGACGCCAAAGCTTCCCATCACCGGGGCCAACTCAGCCTCAGGAAGGGCAAGCTTCACGGTTTGGGCATCGGCGGAGAAGTTCAACACCACCACCACGGTGCTCTCGCCTTTCTGCTTGTAAAACGCGAAGACCGACTCGTCGGCGGACGTGGTCAACAACTGAGGCGCGCCACCGAAGTCTCCATTCCAGAGGGCCTCGCGGGTGTGGTTGAGTTCGTTCAAGGTGCGGTAGAATTCCGCCTTGTCGTAGCCACCCCACTTCACGGTGTCCTTTTCAAAGAACCGCAGGCGGTCTCGATTGAAGGACTCTTGGCCTGAATACACCAACGGCATGTCCAACAGCGTTCCAGCCAGCACTGCCATGGCGTCGCCGGCGTCGCGGTATCGCTCCTCCACAGTGCCATTCCAGCTGTTCTCGTCGTGGTTGGTGATGAACCCCATGCGGTAGGCGTCGGTCGCAAAACGTTCGGCCTCTTCATGCACGTAATCGCGCAACACCTGGACAGGCTCTTTGCCTTGGGCCACCTGGTTGGTCAAATGGTGGAAGTGCCATCCGTAGCTCATGTCGAAGGCGCGGTTGTGGTGCTCAGGCTCTTCGGCCTCTGCGAGCATGAACACGTCGGGCTTGACCGCCTCCAGTTGGCGGCGGGCCATCTCCCAAAACGGGGTCGGCACCTTCATCGCCACGTCGCAACGGTACCCATCCACCCCGTAGTTCTCCACCCAGTGCACCAGGGCGTCGGCCATGCCCGCGTACAGCCCGTTGTCCACGCCATTCTCCCAATCGAGTTGGGCCACGTCCCACCAGTCGGTACCCAAGGGGGGCTGCAAATTGCCGAGGCTGTCCAGCAAGTAGTATTCCTTGTGCGACTCGGTCCACACGCAGTCAAACGCGCTGTGGTTGGCCACCCAATCCAAAATCACCCGCAAGCCCAACGCGTGGGCCTCGTCCACGAAACGCTGAAAGTCCTCGAGGGTTCCGTAGTCCGGATTGATGGCGTAGTAGTCCTTCACGCTGTACGGACTTCCCAACGAAGAACTGCCGGGCTCCACGATGTAATTGTTGGCGTTTTCGCCGCCTTTGCGGTTGACCTCACCAATGGGGTGCACGGGCATCAGCCACAAAATGTCTGCACCGAGTTCTTTCAACCGGGGAAGGTCTGGGATCAACGCATTGAAGGTGCCCTCTGGGGTGTGCTGACGCACGTTCACCTCGTAAATGGTCGCGTTCTTGGTCCACTCCGCGTGCACCAACACGTCGGCTTGCTCCCCTGAGCCCAACAACTCCGCGTCGCCGGTGGGATTGGGACCCCCGCAGGAAGTCAAAACAGCGGCGAAAGAAGCCAAGATGGCCAAGGCGCAAGTGTGGAAAGTCAATCGGTTCATCGGGTTTGATTTGGGGTCGAAAGGTAGCGCATTTGGGACTTGGTGTACAATGAACACCAAGCCCTTTTCTCTAGGTTCAAGGCAGGACGATCAGAACAACGATGCCTGCCCGCCTTCGTCCACCTCAGGCGCTGGAGAAGGGACTTTGGATTCAGGCGCCGGCTGGGTCTCGGGCTCGACCTCAGGCGGTGCTGGGGCAGCTTCTGGCGGAGCTGCGGTGGTGGCTTCACGTGCCGCATCGGCCGCGCGGGCGGTGTCCAGCTCTTGCTCCAACGCTTGCTCCAGCTCTTCGACAGGAGGCTCGAGGCTCACTTCCGTCAAAGGCAATGCGCTGAGCTTGTTGCCCAAGGCCTTCACCCCTTTCAACGAAATGAAGCCCCGCAAGTCCAGCACGTCGTCTTCCCTGTCACGGGTGTGCTTGAAACGACGGTTGTAACGGATGCGCACATGCGGATGGTGCAGGGTCGAGGCCACCCACAATTTGGACTGCTCGTGTTCCCCGATGAATCCGGTGGGGTTCTTGCTGAATTCGGGCAAGAACCGCTTGACGTACCACTCGTCCTTCTCCCCTTCGTAATACACCACCGACACAGGACGGTCCTCGTCAAACTTCTCGAGGTGCATCATCTTGTCGTCGAAGTGGGTGCTCAGGTCGAAGCTCGAGAACGCGTACGACCCGTCTTCCAAGAGCATCAAAATCTTGTCCTCCGCCTTGAATTCGCCCAAGAACCGGCCCCGTCCATCCGCATTCAAACGACGCACGGTGTCGTCGTACCACACCTTGCGTGCCCCCAAGGTGCTCACGCCGGCCTCTTTCAATTCCACCTTCCGAACCGGAAACTTGGAAACCAAGTTTCCCCCTGCTGCACGGCCCTTGATGGCGATGTCACTGAAGTTGACGTCGAACTTGACCTTCTTCAAGCGGGCTTGAGCACGCAAGAAGATGGACACCACCTCCGCCTCTCCATTGGGATTGGCGGTGAAGTACAAGAGCCTCGACTTGGGGGTACCTTTTGTGATGGGGTATTCTCGATCGCGGGTGATGGATGTGACGTTGAAACGTTTCACCATGCTTCTGCCCGTGGCGCCGTCGAGGTAGATGACGTTGTAGGTCGTGCGCTTGTCTCCACGCTTCCAGACAGCGGCATAAAGCAGGTTTTTCCCAAAGAACGCCTTGGACGACACCTTGCTCACTTGCATGACCCCGTCTTTCCGGAACACGATGATGTCGTCGATGTCGGAACAGTCGCCGAGGAGTTCCCCTTCCGTGCGCTTCAACCCGGTGCCCACGAAACCCTCTTCAGGATTCCAGTAAAGCTTGGCGTTCGCCACGGCCACCTTGCTGCGGTCGATGGACTCGAAGGTGCGCAGTTCCGTCTTGCGCTCGCGGCCGGCGCCGTACTTCTCTTTGAGACGCTTGAACCAGGCGATGGCATACTCCGTGAGGTGGGCCAAATGGTCCTTCACGCGCTCGATTTCCCCTTCCAACGACGCGATGCGTTCGTCGGCCTTGAAGCTGTCGAACTTGGAAATGCGCTTAATCCGAATTTCGGTGAGTCGGGTGACGTCCTCGTCCGTCACCTCACGCAGGAGGTGCTTGATGTGCGGCTTGAGGCCTTCGTGGATGGCGGTGAGTATCTCTTCCCACGTTTCGCATTCCTCGATGTCGCGGTAAATGCGGTTTTCGATGAAGATCTTCTCCAACGACGCGAAATGCCAGGTTTCCTGGAGTTCGCCCAGCTCAATTTCAAGTTCCCGCTTGAGCAAATGCCGCGTGCGGTCGGCGCTGATTTTCAGGATCTCGGTAGCCCCCATGAAGACGGGCTTGTCGTCGAACACGACGCAGCTGTTGGGCGCCAAGCTGACTTCGCAGTCTGTGAAGGCGTACAGGGCATCCAACATCTTGTCCGGCGACACGTTGTTGGCCAGGTGGACGACCACCTCGACTTTGTCGGCGGTGTTGTCCTCGACCTTCTTGATCTTGATCTTTCCCTTGTCGTTGGCTTTCAAGATGCTGTCGATAAGCGACCCCGTGGTGACGCCGTAGGGCACCTCCCGGACCACCAAGGTCTTGTTGTCGACCTTGTCGATGCGGGCCCGAACTCGCACTCGGTCCCCGCGCAGCCCGTCGTTGTAATTCTCCATGTCCGCCATCCCACCAGTCGGGAAGTCGGGGTAGAGTTTGAAGCGCTTGTTTTGGTAGTGCGCGATGCACGCGTCGATCAACTCGATGAAGTTGTACGGCAAGATTTTGCAGGCCAACCCCACGGCGATGCCGTCCACCCCGCTGGACAACAGCAAGGGGAATTTGACGGGCAACGTCTCGGGTTCCTTGTTCCTGCCGTCGTAGCTCGAGAGCCACGTGGTGGTCTTGGCGTTGAAGAGCACCTCCAAGGCGAACTTGCTCAGCTTGACCTCGATGTAACGCGGGGCCGCGGCGCGGTCTCCTGTCAGGATGTTGCCCCAGTTTCCTTGGCAGTCCAACAGCAGCTCACGCTGTCCGATTTGGACCATGGCGTCCCCGATGCTGGCGTCCCCGTGGGGGTGGTACTTCATCGTGTTGCCGATCACGTTGGCCACCTTGTGGAAACGGCCGTCGTCCATTTCACGCAAGCTGTGTAAGATGCGCCGCTGCACGGGCTTCAGGCCGTCGTGCTGGTGCGGCACCGCACGTTCGAGGATGACGTAGCTGGCGTAGTCGAGGAAGTAATCGTTGTACATGCCGCGGACTGGGATCACCCGCTCCATCTCCCCGGCATCGCCTGCCCCTTCTTCCCCGGCAAACTCGTCGTCGCGCTCGTCGCGCTCGTCGTCGTGGTGCTCTTGCTCACTCATGCTTCCGTCAATTCGTCCTTCTCCACACGGAGGTTCTCAATGATGAATTTTTGGCGGTTGGGCGTGTTCTTGCCCATGAAGAAGCCCAACATCTCTTGGAGGCTCTGCTCCTTGCCGATGACCACAGGGTCCAGCCGGATGTCCTCGCCGATGAAGTGGCTGAATTCGTCCGGGCTGATTTCCCCCAATCCCTTGAATCGGGTGATTTCCGCCCGGGCGCCCAAGTCTCCGAGGGCAGCTTGCTTCTCCCCTTCGTCGTAACAGTAGCGGGTCTCCTTTTTGTTGCGCACGCGGAACAGCGGCGTTTGCAACACATACAGGTGGCCCCGTTTCACCAAATCCGGGAAGAACTGCAGGAAAAAGGTGATCAGGAGCAACCGAATGTGCATGCCGTCGACGTCCGCATCTGTGGCGATGACCACCTTGTTGTAACGCAACGTATCCAACCCGTCCTCGATGTTGAGTGCGGCCTGCAAGAGGTTGAACTCCTCGTTCTCGTACACGACCTTCTTGGTCAGGCCAAAGCTGTTGAGCGGCTTGCCCTTCAGGCTGAACACCGCCTGGGTGGCCACATCGCGGGCTTTGGTGATGGAGCCCGACGCCGAATCGCCCTCCGTGATGAACAGGGTCGTTTCCTCGTTGCGGTCCTTTTTGGTGTCGGTCAGATGAAGGCGGCAGTCCCGCAGCTTGCGGTTGTGCAGGGAGGCCTTCTTGGCTCGTTCACGGGCAAGCTTCTTGATGCCCGCGAGGTCTTTCCGCTCTTTCTCGCTTTGGATGATCCTGGCTTGAAGGGCCTGGGCGACTTCGGGGTTGCGGTGCAGGAAGTTGTCCAATTCCCGCTTCAAAAACTCAAACACGAAGCTCTTCAACGTCGGACGGTCCGGCCCCACTTCCAGCGAGCCGAGCTTGGTTTTGGTCTGCGATTCAAACACCGGCTCCTCCACCTTCACGGCCACGGCCGCAGAGATGCCGCCGCGGATGTCCTGGGCGTCGTAATCCTTGCCAAAGAAGTCCCGGACCACCCGGATGTACGCTTCACGGAAGGCCGCCTGGTGCGTCCCGCCTTGCGGGGTGTATTGGCCGTTGACAAAGCTTTGGTAGTCCTCGCCGTAAGCGTCGGTGTGCGTGATGGCCACTTCGATGTCTTCTCCCGAGAGGTGCACGATGGGGTACCTCAGCTTGCTGTCAAGCCGGTCCTCCAAGAGGTCCTTCAACCCGTGCTCGCTCCGGAACTTCTCGCCGTTCAGGTACAGTGTAAGGCCTGTGTTCAGGTAGGCGTAGTTCCAAAGCAACTTTTCCACGTGCTCTGTCCGGAAACGGTAGGCTTTGAAAATGTCGGGGTCTGGCTTGAAGCGAATGCGTGTGCCGTTGCGCTTGGTGGTGGACTCCACCTTGGCGTCGTCCGTGAGCTCGCCGAGGACGAAACCTGCACGCTTGATTTGGCCTTCCCGAACACTCTCGACCACGAATTCCGTGCTCAATGCATTCACTGCCTTGGTGCCCACGCCATTCAAACCGACCGACTTCTTGAACGCCCGGCTGTCGTATTTGCCGCCGGTGTTGATCTTGGATACGCAATCAACCACCTTCCCCAAGGGAATGCCACGGCCGTAGTCGCGCACGCGCACTTCGTCGTCCTTGATCGCCACTTCGATGGTGCGTCCGTGCCCCATGGTGTACTCGTCGATGCTGTTGTCGACCACCTCCTTCAGGAGCACGTAGATGCCGTCGTCAGCGTCCTTGCCGTCTCCCAATTTCCCGATGTACATGCCGGGTCGCATTCGGATGTGCTCCTTCCAATCGAGGCTCCGAATGTTGTCTTCCGTGTACTGGACTTGCTCTGCCATATCTGCCTCTAAAGTACCGATGTGCCGCAGGCTTCCGCCCCAGGTCAAACCCCAACTTTTCCACACCCCACGCGCCTTTCGCTCACCATTCGAACCCTACCTTTCGGGGCATGACAGACCACGCCGACCACCCCAACCATCCCGTGCGCCAACTCGAGCCTGCGGACTTGTGGAATCGCTTCGCCGATTTGAACGCCATCCCACGCCCATCCAAGCACGAGGGCAAGGTGGTCGAATGGCTTCACGAATGGGCCGCCTCGAAGGGTCTTAAATCGCTTCAAGACGAGGTAGGCAACGTGCTGATCAAGAAGCCTTCAACCCCTGGATTTGAGTCGCGGAAAACCGTGGTGCTCCAAAGCCACGTGGACATGGTTTGTCAGAAGAACGAAGCCACAGAATTCGACTTCATGACACAGGGCATTCGGATGCTTGTCGACGGCGATTGGGTGCGCGCGGAGGGCACCACGTTGGGGGCCGACAACGGCGTCGGTGTGGCGAGCATTTTGGCGGTGTTGGAAAGCAGCGACATTGCACACCCTGCCTTGGAAGCCCTCTTCACCATCGATGAAGAAACCGGCATGACCGGCGCCCTCGGACTCCAAGGCGGGTTCCTCTCTGGCGACATTTTGCTCAACCTCGACACCGAGGACGACGACGAAATCAGCATCGGCTGTGCGGGCGGGGTGGACCTCACTTCACGAGGCACCTACACCCAAGAAACCACCGTGGCCGAGGGCAACGTCGCACTCGAACTCGTGGTTCGAGGGGCCTCAGGAGGTCACAGCGGCATGGACATCCACAAAGGCTTGGCCAACGCCAACAAATTGGGCAACCGCGTGGTGCTTGAAGCCCTCGACCACGTGGACCTGCGTGTCGCCTCCATCCAAGGAGGCGGCCTTCGCAACGCCATCCCGCGTGAGTCCAAGACCACCTTGGTGTGCGCCCAAGAGGACCTCGCGGCCTTGGAAGCGGCCCTGACGGAAAGCCGCGACACGCTGAAAGCCGAGTACGCCACCACCGACCCAGACCTCACCGTCGAGTGGAATTCCGTGGCGTTGCCAAGCCGCGTGATGGGCGAAGAAGATCAATACGCGCTGTTGCTCGCCATCCAGACATGCCCCGTGGGCATCCACCGGATGAGCCCTGACATTCCTGGGTTGGTCCAAACCTCCAACAACCTCGCACGCGTGGACGTTCAAGACGGACAGGTGGAAATCCAATGCCTCAACCGCAGCAGCGTCGATTCTGAAAAGGACGACCACGCGCGCAGCATCGAAGCTGCATTTGCGCTGGCGGGATTGCAGACCGAGCGCAGCGGAGCTTACCCAGGTTGGACTCCCAACCCAAGCAGCGAAGCGGTGGCCATGTGCCGCGAATTGTACGAGGAGCGCTACAACGAGGTGCCCCGTGTTTTGGCCTGCCACGCTGGGTTGGAATGTGGGATTTTGGGGACCAATTACCCGGAAATGGACATGGTGTCCTTCGGGCCCAACATTCGCGGTGCACACAGTCCGGACGAATGCGTCCAAATCAGTTCTGTCCAAAAGTTCTGGGGCTATTTCCTCGAGGTCTTGAACCGCACCCCAGAAGCTTGACGACATGAATCAACACGCTTCCCGCCCCCTCATCCTTGTCACCAACGACGACGGCATCACCGCACCTGGCATCCGCAACCTGGTGGAGTCCATTGCCGACCTCGGTGACGTGGTGGTCGTCGCGCCCAACAGCCACCAATCTGGCATGGGCCACGCGATCACCATCAGCAACATTTTGAAGATGTGGCCGCACAACTTTGGCATGGAGGGTGTCCAAGCGTACAAAACGTCGGGCACGCCGGTGGACTGCGTGAAGCTCGCCATCTACAAGATTTTGGACCGCAAGCCCGACATCTTGCTCAGCGGCATCAACCACGGGAGCAACAGCTCCATCAACGTCATCTACTCTGGCACGATGAGCGCCGCAGTGGAAGGGGCGCTTGAAGGCATCCCTTCCGTGGGATTTTCGCTGTGTGACTTCGCCGAAGACGCCGACTTCAGAGGCGCCCGTCGGGCGGTCCGCACCGTCACGGAGAAGGTGCTGAAAGAAGGCACGCCCAAAGGCACTTGCCTGAACGTGAACATCCCCAAGGTGGCCCCAGAGGCGTTGAATGGGCTGCGCATTTGCCGCCAGGCCGCAGGGCACTGGGCAGATTCGTTCGAAGAACGCGCCGCGCCGGGTGGCCGTCCGTACTATTGGATGACGGGCAATTTCACCGACGTGGACTCCGGCGAGGACACCGACGAGTGGGCCTTGCGCCACGGTTACGTCAGCGTGGTCCCTGTGCAGTATGACCTCACAGCCCACCACGCGATGGCCGAGTTGAACCAATGGCACCTCGGTTTTGACAGCTGACCGGGCCAAATTCGACACGCTGCCCGTGGGACTTGCCGCCGGAGTGGTGGGCACCGCCCTCGGAGGATTGCTGTTGGGACAATGGTGGGCGTGGGCGAACGGCACCACGTTCCATGACTTTTACAAAACCGTGGTCCTGGGCAGCCAGATCTACCGAGACAGCATTTTAACGGCGAGCACGTTGTTGAACGTGGTCTTGTTTTGGGCGGCCAACCGCATGGGTTGGGAGCGCATCGCCCAAGGCTTGCTCGGCGTGATTCTGATCACCGTGCCCTTCATTGTCTATTTCCAATCCACCGCAGGCACCCTTTGACCCATGGGCTCGCCTCGTCGCTTGAACCGTCCTGGTCACCTCCACGCGTTTTTCGTGGTGGGGGAAGCTTCTGGGGACGTCTATGGTGCTGGGCTGATTCGCGCCCTTGGAACAGAATCAGAGGCCCTCGGGCTGTCTTTCAGCTGCACCGGCTGGGGCGGCGATGCCATGGCCGAGGCGGGCATGGACGTCTTGACCCATTGCAACAACATCAACCACATGGGCTTTTGGGAAGTGTTCAAGCACCTGCCCTCCATTTTGGGCAACTTCAAGCGCGCCCAGCGTGACATCCAGACCGCCAAGCCAGATGTGGTCGTCACCATCGACTTCCCAGGCTTCAACATGCGCCTGGCCAAACGGCTGAGAAAAGCCAAGCACCCGGCCTTTCGGTTGCAATGGGTGGCGCCCCAGGTTTGGGCTTGGAAAGCGGGACGTGTGCACGCCCTGGCGCAGGACTTCGATGCCGTGGCACCCATCCTGCCGTTCGAGCGCGAGGCCCTTGAATCGGCGAAGGTCGAGGTGTGGAACGAAGGGCATCCTTTGCTCGACGTTGTCCAGCCGACTTCGTCTGAGCAGGCATCAGCCTACGACTTGGTCTTGTTGCCAGGCTCAAGGGCGCAGGAACTCGATCACCACTTGAAAGTCATGGTGGATGCCGCCCAACAAGGCGCCGCACAAGGGCTTTGGTCGCTGCAGAACGTGGTGGTGGCTGGCGCCCCCGGCCAATCCATGTCCAATTACAAACTTGCCGCCGTGGCAGGCATTCAGGTGCGTTTTGGACAGACCCAAACCCTGCTCCAAGACGCCCAACTTGCATGGGTGGCCAGCGGGACCGCCACGCTCGAAGCGGCGCTGCTCGACACACCTCACGTCGTGGTGTACAAAACGAGCCGGTTCACGTACGCGCTGGCCAAACGCTTGGCCCAGGTGACCCACATCGGACTCCCCAACCTGCTCGCAGGCAAAGAGATTGTGCCGGAACTCATCCAGGACCGGTTCACAGCCACCCAATTGCTGGAGGCTTCCCAAGATGAACTGTTGCCTCAAAAGCATGCATTCCAGGCGCTGAGAGATGGCCTCGGCGGTCCTGGCGCCACCCGGAGGTTGGCCAAGCGCCTGTTGGCCCAATTCGAGACCACCTGAAGCCAGACGGTCAAAAACCGACCAAGGTTTGTCCTTTGGGCAGCACCACCTTCAGCACCACTTTGGCCGTCCACGGGACGTCTTTCTCCACCTGCACCCCGTCCCAACGCACTTCTCCGGTGTCTGCGTCGTAGACCCCACCAGCCGACGGCTCGACGCTCACGTCCCAACCCGAGGACCACGGGAGGGCCTCCACCACGCTCACGCTGGCCACGCCAGGTTCCAGGTTGAAGACCTGAAGCTGCCTGACTTGGTTCACGACGGTCTTCCCACTCAGCCTTTTGGTGCCGCTCTCGTCGCGCAACAAGGCACGGGCGATGCGGACGGTTTCGTCTGCGCCGAGCATCACGTTCAACGAATCGCCCCACGAAGGCATGTTCAGCGGCATGACGCCAAGCATGGCGCCGTCTTGGAACACCCGCCCCTCGCCTGACAAGAATCCCTCATCCATCCAGGACTTGGTGTGGCAGGACCGAAGAGCTTCTTCGCCCAACGAAGCGTTGGCCAACCAGGACGGGGTGGCGGGCAACACGTGGCTGTCGAGCAAAACCCGGGCGGGATCCCCCAAACCTGACACCCCCACCCTGCCTTTCACATCGTGCTGCCAATTGCTGGACTGGGGCGCCTGCATGTTCAACACATCTTCCCGAGCGCGGTCGTCGGATAGACCGCTGTTCACCCACGCCACATTGGCTGAGTATCCGTCGTAGGACATGGCCGACTGTCGCTTGAGCTGGGGGCGTCGCGCCTGAGGCATGGCCGCGCCCAAGGGCTCGCCCGTTCGAAGGACGAGCGACACGTCTTCCCAGTCGAGACCTGTGGTTTGGACCACGCGGGCAAAGCGCTCCACGCTCAGGGCGTCCTTGCCCTCGTCCCAGGACACGTCGTAACTCGACACCCATCCGGCGCGGCGCGTGGCCACGTGCACCCGCAAGTCTCCTCGACCCGTGCCAGACAGAACCAACTGCAAGGCTTGGGATGGGGAGGCGGCGCGCAATTCCAACTCTGACAAGTCGCGACGGGCCTTATCCAGTTCCAGCTGAAGCGCCCGAATGTTGCTGACCAAATCCACCCGTTCCAGGGACAATTCTCGGTGCTTTTGGGCCAAGTAGTGGCGCATTTCCTCCACGTCATCCACCAGCAAAACTTCTCCGGCGCCGCCAATGCTGCGGTTGTATTCCAAGAACACACGTTCTTGGTCCAGCGCCTGCAGCAACGCCTCTTCCAACTCCAAGGCCAACATCCGCCCCTCCACATCCTTGCGCGCCACACCCAGGACGCTCTCCAGGTCAGGCAACACCTCAAGCTTGGACACAGAGATCAGCTCGAGCCCCCTGGGAAGTTCAATTTGTGCATTGGCCACGTCGATGTCGTCAGGCAGGTTGGGCAGCGTCACCCGCAGTTCTTCGCCTTGCCCTTGCACCGAAGTTTCAAACGACATCACTGCACCAACTTCATGGCATGTCACTGCATCGAGCAGCCAGGGCTTTTTGCCCTGGGCCCAAGACGTGTCAGGACACATCCACACCCAAGCCAACCCCAAACCCCATATGCAAAAGCGCGTCACGTTAGAAACCATGTCGTTCAATTTGGGCTGAAAATACAACGCGTTGTTCGCGGGATAGGTGCCGTTCAGGGCGCGCACACCACGGTGTCGGTGACCCCCGAGTACGCCGCAAACCATCCCAAACCGCCGTCCACCGTCGTCGAAGCAGACGTGGGCAACGCAAATGGATTGCCCTGGTTGGCCACGCTGTTTTCAAAATCACGAAGGACTTCAAAGACTTCGTGATCGATGGCCTCCATGCGCACGACCACGGTGTCGCCCACTTTCCAAAAACCCTCTTCTCCCGGCGTTTCGTCCACCCCAGGTTGAGGCGACCGGAAATTGGAAAATGAAAACGTGAGGCCGTCGACGAACACGTCTTCGAACACGCTGCCGAGCTGATAGAAGAAATCCTCTCCCAAGTTTTCACGCTTCGACGACCAACGGTAGGCATTTCCAAACCCGACCGGGTCCGTGAACTGCGTCCAAATCAGGCCCAGCGAATCGTTGGTGGACGACTCCGGAATGTCAAACCACACGCTGTCCAGCGCAGGCAGAGGCCGGAGGCTGGCCGAAGCTGACAAGTCGTAGGACTGGGCACTGTCTGACCACAAAGCTTGGATCTCGTATTGCTTGCCCACCTCGCCGTACGTCTCCGGTGAAGCGAATCCGGTGTAAACACAAAACTCTGCGTTGACAAGAACCTCGGCGTCGAAGCCCAAAAAATCCGCCACGGCGTCCAAGGCCTCAGGGGGGAGCTCTCCCGTGCACAGCGCCGGAAGCGGAACGGTCACCCCGTCCACCGTGCAGGTCACTTCGGCGTCCCCCACAAACAAGTCGTTCAACGTCGACAAATCCACCGGGTCAAAGTAGCCTTGGGTTGTGGTCAAGATCACCACCGGCGGCTCACCCAAACGGACGGAAGCCTCCATCACACCCTGTGGCGTCGCGTCGGGCAAATCCACCTCCACCAGCGTCGTGCAACTGGCCAGAGCCACAGCAAATCCGAAGGTCCAAATGGTGGGACGTTCAAGGAGGCGTTGAATCATGGTGCAAAATTAGGTCCACGCCAAGGGGTCATCCCCGGCACGTTGGTGAAAAAACCCG
Organism: Flavobacteriales bacterium; assembly: GCA_049610985.1. GTDB lineage: Bacteria > Bacteroidota > Bacteroidia > Flavobacteriales_D > Sanyastnellaceae > UBA11663. Next base: position 90,969 of record JBMZAB010000005.1, read on the forward strand.
AAGGCCTCGTCAATGTTCTCGAAAGCACCGCCCTACTTTTGCTGGCAATTCACCACCATGTTGAATCGCCGCCACCTCAGGATCAAGATCCTGCACGTTCTTTTTGGCTACTATCAAGACGAAGACCGCGACCCCAAGCGCTCCCGTCAAGCCCTGGACCACAGCACGCAGAAGATGCAGGAGCTGTACCTCATGTTGCTCGACATGGTGGGGTCCATGCAAGCCCTTGCCATCGAACGCATCGAGTCGGGCTACAAGAAGCAACTTCCCTCTCCAGAGGACCTGAATCCCAACACCAAGTTTGTGACCAACAAACCTTTGCGTGTGTTGGCCAACAGCGAAAACTTGCGCAAAGCCTGCGACGTCCACAGCGTGGGATGGGCCAATCGCCAAGAATTGCTCAAAGCCATCTTCAGGGCGTTGTTGGACCACGAGGAATACATCGAGTACATGGCTTCTGAGGAGCGGGGATTCCAAGTGGACCGCGAAAGCTTGGTGAGGATGTTCCGCAAGCACATGGTCAACTTCGACCTGTTCCAGGACATGCTGGAGGAAGAGAGCATTTTCTGGGTGGACGATTTGGACCTCGCGGCAAGCATGGCCATCAAGACCATCAAGACCATCAAGGAAGGCGACGAGGAATTGGAGTTGTTGCCTCTGTGGCGGGACGACGACGACGACAAGGCCTTCATGGAGGACCTGTTCACCCAAAC